>NZ_JABSOE010000099.1 GCF_013618865.1 Phocaeicola faecicola | reverse complement strand
GTGCTATACTCCCTGCCGTCCTTTCGTGGGCAGATAAGCTGGTGATGATAGGTAAATATTGGAACACTTACCTAATAGCTTGCCAATGCTACATTTATTATATCGCCTATACGGGCGCACCATCATAGTATTTCTTGTACTGCTGGTATATCTTCACCGTCTCCGCAAAATTCTGGGCGGTACTTGTCGCGGTTGAAGAGGTATGCACGATATTGTCCGACATGTTGATGATACTCTGGGCAAGGTTTCCCGGATCGGTCACCACCCACTGTGCCCGTATCTGTCCGGCAAGAAAAAAGGTTCCTGCACAAAGCAGCAGCAGTCTTTTTCTCATGGACGTACCTCCTTCCTTACATAGTCACCGTTCGGAGAAAAGGTCAATACGTCAGCCGCCTCATTGTAGGCGATGTCTATGCGGTAGCCGGTATTGATGAACAGGTTACCGTTTTCTTCCACCAGCAGATAGGTTTCCGGCTTCAGCTTCCGTGTCTTTCCGCTGCGGGCGAAGACCGTCACCTTGTAGGCGTCCCCTTCCTTATATATAAGGACATCGGGCTTGCCTTCCACACTGCTCCATGAACCGCACAGGCGGTCACAGTCCTTAAACCTGCTCTCACTGCAGCTCTGCAGCAGCAGTGATGCCGCCCCGATCAGGCAGGCGGCCAGTCTGTACAACTGTCTGTTTTTCATGTCTTGTCTTTTTTAATGATGTTGTCTTGTTTTACTAAATTTTTCAAAGCCCCATCTTGCGTCTTTTGGGCTTCGGACTGACCGGGATGCGGGCTTTTCCGGACAGCCTTTCTTTACAGGCTGGCTGCCGGCATTCCTTGCGGATAGCGTTGTCGTCCTTTTTGTTTGGGGACTTCAGGCCGACCATGGTTTCAAACCTGGCATAAAGTTCCTTATAGGCCTTTTCTGCCTGTTGCCGTTTGATTTCATCCGGGGAATTCCGGTCAATGCCGTATTTCATGAGAAAACCGGAATTAATGAAAGGGCTGTCAATATTCTTCGGGTTGGCGATGAAACCTCCCAGCTTTTCCAGTTCCCCGTACAGCTTGTCGAGATACTGTACGGGAGGAGGGGAACAAAGCCGCTCGAAGACCTTCTCCACAGCATGTGTCAGTCTTACATCGACCTCCACGGCATCAGGTATCTCGCCTCTGAGCCTTCTTTCCCTGTAATCTTCCGGTTCCATACTTTCAAGCCGGTGGTACAGTTCATAGTCCTCTGAAAATCCGTAATGTTCACGGATCTCCTTCGGTATGTCCCATCCGTTCATCAGGGACCAGTAGAGACATTCGATTGTCTCCTTACGCTTTCTTTCATCCGATTCAAAACTGTCATTCATAACCGTTATGCTTTACCGTTTGACCTTTTCCTTTCCCTTCTCATTTCCGCAATGCGTTTCACGGCCAGTTCCAGATTTCCGCCCAGTTCCTTAGCCAGCTTCTGCAATTCCAGCTTTTCCGACTCTTCCGTGGTATATACGGCATATTCCTCATCGCTGACTTCCGTGGCATACACGGCCGACTGGGTACCGCCAAGACCGATCCAGACCTCACGGTAGAAACGTCCGGGATGGTTGGCCTGGTTAATGGACAGGATCTGTCCGCGTTCCTTGTCGGTAAGTCCGAGAAGCCGCTGGATATGGTCGAACTTGTTCATGTATTTCCGCTGGTCAAGAAGAATCTTGCAGTCACTGTTGTTGATGATAGCTTCCTTCACGACAGGGGAACTGATAATGTCATCCACTTCCTGGGTGACCACGACAGCCTCCCCGAAATATTTTCTGACGGTCTTAAAGAGATACTTTATGTACTCACTCATATTGGCGGACATCAGGGCTTTCCAGCATTCCTCAATGAGTATCATCTTGCGGATGCCTTTCAAACGGCGCATCTTGGCGATGAAGGTTTCCATGATTATCAGCGTGACCACGGGCAGAAGTACCTTGTTTCCGCTGATATTGTCCAGTTCAAATACGATAAAGCGCTTGTTGGTAAGATCCAGTTCCTTGTCCGAATTAAGCAGGAAATCATAATCACCGCCACGGTAGAACGGTTCCAGCACGTTCAGGAAACCGTCAATGTCAAAATCCTTCTCACGGACTTTCTTCTCCTCAATCATCCGGCGGTAGTCATCACGCACAAACTCATAGAATCCGTTGAAATCGGGTCTGACATCCCTGTTTTCCGTTATCCTGCGGATGTATGCGTTCACCGCTCCCGAAAGGGCCACTTCTTCCGAACGCCTTGGGGCTTCATCCTCACGTTTCCAGAGTGTGAGTATCAGTGTCTTGATGCTTTCACGCTTTTCAACGTCAAATTCCCCGGAATCCGTATAGAACGGATTGAAGGCGATGGGATTGTCCTCCTCATAGGTGATATAGATACCGTCCTCGCCATGTGTCCGGTCATGAATCAGGCTGCAAAGTCCCTGATAGCTGTTTCCGGTATCCACCAGCAGGATATGGGTACCCTGTTCATAATACTGGCGGACAAGGTGGTTCGTAAAGAAGGATTTACCGCTGCCGGAGGGACCGAGTATGAACTTGTTGCGGTTGGTGATGATTCCCTTGCGCATGGGCAGGTCACTGATGTCCAGATGAAGCGGTACGCCGCTCTGCCTGTCCGTCATACGGATACCGAACGGGCTGGGCGAACTGCGGTAATTCGTTTCCGAAGCAAACAGGCAGACAGCCTGTTCCAGAAAGGTATAGAAACTTTCCTCAGCCGGAAAATCGCCCGCATTGCCTGGAATACCAGACCAGTACAGCACCGGGGTATCTATCGTGTTGTAATGGGGTACGCATCCCATCAGGGCAAGCTGGCTGCCGGTATCGTTCTTGATACGCCTTAACTCTTCCTCGTCTTCCGCCCAGGCCAGTACGTTACAGTGGCACCGAACCGGAACAAGCCCTTTCGTATGCGCCTCGTCCAGATACATTTCTGCCCATTCATAGTTCACGGCATTGCTGCGGCTGTATTTCGACAGGGACAGCATGTTGCGTGAAGTCTTTTCCATGCGTTGCAGGATTTCCTGCGCGTCATCGATGAACACGTACTGCGAATAGACATGGTTGCATGAAAGCAGAAGTCCTACCGGAGCCGCAAACGAAAGACGGCAGTCGCTACGGTCAGTGGACAAGCGCTCATAACGCATGTCCGTGCCCACACTGCCGGGAAGGTCTTCCGTATCGGAAAGCACATGCAGGCAAAGACGTTTGTCACCGATGCGCATACGTTCCGGATCAAGGCAGATGTCCTGTAATACGGGGTGCGTGTCCTCCATACCGAGAGTCAGGTATCTTTCAATCAGCCCGGGACATTCTTCCGTTCCGATAACCTCTTCAGTTCTAAGACGCTTCATCCTGACATGCCCCGAATCGTTCATGATACGCTCGAACTGCTCCACCGCCTCCAGAAATTTCACGACCGAATCCCAGTCCATGATTTCCTTGGGAAGGATATAGCCGCGGCACAGGGTACTGAAATCACTGCGGCGGCGGGCACGTTCGCGTGTAGTCTTTGTCAGATACAGGAAGCAGCGGTGTCTGAGATACGGGCGTTCGTTGAAATGACGCTCATAGCTGCGGGACAGGAAACTTTCCGTCCCGTCTCCTTCGCTCCGGTAGTTTTCCTTGACGAACCAGTCCTGCTTGTACACGACCGAATAATTGGGAAGCACCTTCATGGCCTTTACCCAGGTACCGTGAATGGCTTCGTATTCCGTCGCCGTCACCGTGTACAGTTCAGGCAGCTCGACCTCGAAGGCTACCGTAATGTCCGCATCCTTGCTTACGATGCAGTTGTTTTCCACGGCCAGAATCGGGAATCTGTCTTCCAGATCACAGGCCTTCAATACACTTCTCATTTCTTTCTCTTCTTTTTGGTTAATGCTCTGAATATTCTGCGACGGGCTGACAAATAGCGCGGATGGCGTTTTTCGGCCAGCATCTTCATCAGCCCGTGCTCACCGTAGCGGGCATTCATGCGGAAGGTCAGCCATACGGCCAGGGTACCGGATACCGCCCCGAAAGACAGACATACCAGCTGGCTGACACCGGCCATATACAGGACAACCACCGCAAGAAAGACCGATACAAGGCCTCCGGCAAAAAAGAACAGGTACTGTGATTTCAAGCCCTTGAACTCAATCGGACGGCCTGCTCCTTTGTTTATACGGTAATCCATGGCTTACAGGAAGAAGGAACGGAGAATGGTGGCGGCCACAATCAGGAAGATGCAGGCGAAGAACCAGCTTGCCGCAGTCTTGGACGTATCCGGGTCACCGCTGCTGAACTTGCCATACGTCTTGATACCGCCGACCAGACCGAGTACGGCTCCGATGGCATAACACAATTTGGTGGCCGGATCGAAATACGAAGTCATAAGGCTGGTAGCCTCATTGATGCCGGCAAGACCCTGTCCCTGTGCGAAGGCACCTGCCGCTGCCAGCACACACAATACTGAAAATAGGATTCTTCTCTTCATTGTCGAATCATTTTGGAGTTTGACATAAATGTTGAATTCGACTGCAAATATATAAGGCTTAAACCGCTGTGATACAACACCGTCATCAGGTGTCACCAGATGTCATCAGATGTCATTCAGGAAGCCTTACAGACATAAAAAAAGCATCCCGAAAAGATTTCCGGGATGCCTGAATATATCGGTGTCAGATATATTTCCGCCAGTTGTCAGACGGTTCATTCCCATCCTTTACTTTAAGCGGTTTGGGATTGCCGTCCTCATCAAGAAACCTGTCTATCAGTTCCTCTACAATCGCGGAATTTTCCATATTGGAAAGGAACACATCAATCAGGCTGGTTTGCCTGATGGAGAACAGGACACGAGCTGCCTGCATGGCCTTCTCATGGTCGGCTTCATCCTGATGTGTCAGATATTCGCCGAGTACTTCCATGTCCCTGCTGGACAGAACAGGTGATACGGATTCCACTTCGGGAGACTCCGCATCAAGGTCTTCCTGGACTTCCTGCAGGAGTTTCATCTTTTCCAGCTGAAGGTTGCATTCCACGTCTTCCTGCTGCACGTCCTCCTCTTCACCGATAAAATTCCTTTCAAGTGGCTGGCTCATGAAGGGAGCGGCAGTCTTCCCGGCATTCTCGTCCAGATAGACATAACGGGTACTTCCCATCACTTCTGCATCTGAAACTGCAGATTCCGTTCCAGCAGCTTCTTTCTTTTCCTTTTGTGAAACAGGTTTCGCATAAAGCAAAGTACAAATAATTTCAATATGTTTTCTCCAGCCATACACGCAGTACAACAAATAACTTATACAGACAATTCGTACACAGAGGTATATTAATTCTTCCATATCAGAATGGTTCTTGGGTTTTACGGCGAAACAGCTCGCCGAGCTCTTTACTGTAAGTCTCAAGATGGTGTGCCAACACATTATCTAAAAAAGCAGGCACACTCATGTCATCACTTAAAAGAGGAAGGATACGTGCCAGCTTGCAATACATATCATAGCTGATATAGGTTTGTTTCCGGTGTACCGACTTTCTTTTGTCCAAAAACAATTCCCTATACATCTCCACCTTCTTTTCTAATCCAGGGTCAGCACGTATCGTTTTGCGGGACTTTTCCTGTTCCAGTTTCTCTACTTCCGCCACATTTTTCCCTTTTTCTGCAGCAGAAACAACATTTCCACCGACATCGCCCCCATACTTGCCACAGGAGATGGATTCACTGGCCATCATGTCCTTTAGGACATCCTCATCCACTTTGAATATTTCTCTTTTCTTTGCCATAGTTCTTATCCCGGAAATATGATACGTTCCATCTCCTGAGCAAACGCTTCAAGGCGGCTGTCTTTCAATAATGATTCGGAAGGAGGAAGAAGAGTACAGCGGAAATGCTGCCTGGAAGAAGGTGTCATTTCCTTGTTGAAGCGTTCAAGATCCGGAAGTACGGTTTCAAAGACCTTCAAACCCATACGGAGCACTATTGCATTATACATTACATACAGTTCCTTGGAAGTACGGCTGTCCATACGGTTCCAGAATAAACGTATGTCCTTTAGGGGAGCTTCCGGATGCTGTCCGATAAAATCCTGAACGGTCGATACAAAGGAAAGGCTGCTCTGCATGACCATACGGTCTTTTACAATGGGAGTGAAAATAAAATCCATGTTCATGACGGACTCGAATACACCACGGGAGTTCACCGTTCCGGGAAGATCGAAGAATATCAGGTCATAATCACCTTCCAATTTGCCGGGAATCTCTGCGGCTGACTCCGGCGTGGAAGTAACAATCGGATAGGCCTTTCGGGAACCGTCCTCAAACTGGCGGCAGAAAAGCCGTTGGTGATACTCGCTTTTCTCAAGGTTCTTCAAATCTCTTCCCCTTAGTTTTTCCAGACTGAACTGGGGATAGTCACAGTCAACGACAGCAACTTTCAGACCTCTTACATAATTGAAATAACTGGCAAGTACTACTGTTACCGTGGACTTACCCACACCGCCTTTCTGATTACTGAAGGCGACAAGAATCGGACGCTTGTTCATACTTTCTTTGTTTTGGGGTTAATATTCAGATTCATTTTCAGATATTGCATTCTTATAATTATACAGTATCACACTAATGTATCCTTATGTCATTATTTCCCTATAATGACATAGCATAGCAACAATGCATTTTTACATTAAAGCATTAATCTACTGACATTATATGATAGGATTATAATGAGAGGACATTACAAGAACATAATACTACATAAACACATTCACATATTGTTATAACATTATGTTGTTATGTTATCATATCAATATTTCAACACATTATTGCCATGTTATAACATGGTTTCCTTACAATCACATCTTATTATCGCAACACTTTGTTACAATAAAATCTATGTCAAAAATAAGGTCTTTCAATCATACAGGTAATATGTAACTGATACCATGACATCAGATGTCATCAGACGTCGTTACATGTCATACAATCCACTATTTCACAACTGTTTACACGGCCATAATTTTGCAAAGTCAGAACCGATAGACGGCTTGCAACATCTTCTGACGGACAGCAGCACGCCGCTCACGTCGCGCAGCAATCCGCCGGAGGTGGATTCTCTGTTCAAACGAACAGAGCAAGTTGTGTTTTTGTACGACAGAAAGTTTTCTGCCATACAAAAACCAACTTGCCCTCCCTCACGGTCAGGGGATTTTCCTCCAAAGTCGGAAAATCTGACGGAGAAAGCAATATAACCCAAAAGCAGAAAAGCATGGAGAAAAAACAGGCAAGAAGGACAGGCAGAAAACCAAAGACTGATCCGGCGGACTACAAGTACAATTTCCGTCTGAACGCGCAGGAAAAAAGCAGATTTGAAAAACTGTTTCTGGAATCCGGAGCAAGGGACAGGACAATCTTTATCAAGAAATCAATCTTTTCAGAACAGCTGAAGGTAATCAAGGTGGACAAAGTTTCCATGGACTATTACATTCGGCTCGGGGAATTTTACAGACAATTCCAGGCAATAGGCAACAACTATAATCAGGTCGTAAGGGCCGTACAGAAAAATTTCGGGGACAAAAGAGCGATGTCCCTGCTTTACAAACTTGAAAAGGCTACCCTGGAACTGATACTGCTCAACAAGCAGATTATGGCATTAACCAAAGAATATGAACAGAAATGGTTGCAAAGATAAGTCACGGGACAAGCCTTTACGGGGCACTGTCCTATAACCATGAAAAGGTATTTCAGGGAACGGCGGAAATCCTGTCAGGACATCGGATGATTTCTGACCGCCCGGGACTGCCGAGCGAGGACATACGTCTGGCTCTCCTTTCATTTGAAAACCATATGACGGCAAACAGGAGGACAGACAAGCCGGTTCTGCATATCGCCCTCAGTCCGGCACCGGAAGACAGGCTGGACAATGACAGGCTGGCGGAACTGGCAGAAAAATACATGCAGAAAATGGGATATGGTGACCAGCCGTTCATCGTGTACAGACATGGAGATACCTGCAACACGCACGTACATATCGTGAGTGTATGCATTGACGATGAAGGAAGGAAAATCAATGACTCCTATGAGCACCGCCGTTCAATGACAGCCTGCCGGGAACTGGAACATGAATTCGGACTGCGTAACAGTGCGGATACGGAAAGACGGAATCCGAAAGCGGAACTGAAAAAGGTGGATGTCTCACAGGGGAATATACGCCATCAGATAGGAAACACACTGAAGGCCGTACTGGAAAGCTACCGTTTCCAGACTTTCGGAGAGTATTCCGCACTGCTTTCCACACTGAACATTGAAGCCCGCCAGGTTCGGGGCGAATACAAGGGAACACCCTATACGGGTATCATCTATTCGGCTACAGATGATAGTGGGAAAGTGGTCAGCCCTCCGATAAAAAGTGCAAGGTTCGGCAAGCGTTTCGGAAATACGGGACTGTCCGAACGTATGTTACGGCATACACAGGACTTCAAGGAAGGCAGATGGGCTCCTGCCATATCCGGCAAGGTCGTATGGGCCATGCGTAACGCAAAATCGGAACAGGAATTCAGGGAACTGCTGAAACAGGAGCACATTGATGTGGTATTCCGAAGGAACGATACCGGACGTATCTACGGTGTCACATTCATAGACCATGAACGTCGTGAGGCATTCAACGGTTCACGTATGGGAAAGGAGTTTTCCGCCAACGTATTCAACGGCCTTGTCAACTGGTGGGAAGGAATACCCTGGCAGGACAGACAACAGTCCGGTCCGGAGGAACTTTGGAAACGGTACGGTCACCGTATGGAAGAAAACAGTGCGCTTGAACAGGCGTCAGGCATTTTCTCCTTTGAGGCAAATCCGGCAGTCGATTACGAGGAAGAAGCGTTCCGTCGCCGCATGAAACGGAAAAAGAAACCGCAGAAGCGCAAATCACGCGGTATCTGATCAATCAATATGAGTCAACAACAGAGGGAACAACGGATTCCCCCACAATCATCTACATCATTATGCAACAGGAAGACGATTTGAGAGCCCTTGCCAAGATTATGGAATTCGGCAGGGCAGTCAGTATTTTTATTCTGGTAGTCCACGTTTATGTGTACTGCTATCCCAGTATGAGTGCCTGGCATCTGAATCTGGATGTCATAGACCGGATACTGATGAACTTTGACAGGACAACCGGTATATTCAGCTGTATCCTTTGGACAAAACTGATGGCAGTTCTTCTGCTGGCCATATCCTGTATGGGTACTATCGGAGTCAAGAGTGAGAAGATTACATGGCAGCGTATATGGGCGGTACTTACTGCCGGGGCGGTTCTGTTTTTCATGAACTGGTGGCTGCTTGACATGCCTTTTCCGCACGAAGCGATTACTGCCCTGTATGTAGTGACACTCGCAGCCGGTTATCTATGCCTGCTCATGTCAGGACTGTGGATCAGCAGACTTTACAGGTATAACCTTATGGAGGACGTATTTAATATGGAAAACGAATCCTTCATGCAGGAAACAAGGCTGATGGAGAATGAATATTCGGTCAATCTACCCACCAGATTCCAGTATGGCGGCAAGCTCAACGACGGCTGGATCAACGTGGTCAATCCTTTCCGCGCGACCATCGTATTGGGAACACCGGGATCCGGTAAATCATATGCAGTGGTAAACAACTACATCAAACAGATGATATCCAAAGGTTTCAGTGTCTATATCTATGATTATAAATTTGATGACCTTTCCACCATTGCCTACAATACCTTATTGCACAATATGGACAAATACAAGGTAAAGCCGCATTTTTACGTCATCAACTTCGATGATCCGCACCGCTCACACCGCTGCAATCCCATCAATCCGGAGTTCATGACAGACATCTCTGACGCATACGAAGCAAGCTATACCATCATGTTAAATTTGAACAAAACCTGGATTGAAAAACAGGGTGACTTCTTTGTAGAGTCTCCGATTATCCTGCTGGCAGCTATAATCTGGTATTTGAAGTGCGCCCATAAGGCGGTGTAATAAATATCTATTTAGCAATAGATTAGGTTAGAGTTCTATGAAAATAAGACCTACTGTCATCCGACTTATCCCAGAGGGAAACCCGAGGGGGAGTGCAGCATGTCG
>NZ_JABSOE010000098.1 GCF_013618865.1 Phocaeicola faecicola | reverse complement strand
CAAAGAACGATTCAGATGCCATAAATTCGGTTTCGAAGATATGGTGATTCTTATTGCTTGTGGATTACACAACTTCAGAATCAGCCACAAAATGAGTCATATAACAAATTAATCTATATAATGTCTAGTATATCTCATATAAAGAAAATAAAGGGAAAGGATATGCCTTATTAACTGGTCTGAGATATGCTACAGAGAAAGGATTTGATTATGCTATCACTTTGGATTCTGATGGCCAACACTTTGCAGATGATATCCCAACCTTTATAGATAGAATTGAGAAAAAGCCTGGAAGCATTCTGATAGGGGCTAGAAACCTAAGGGCAGATAATATGCCTGGCAAGAATACATTCGCCAATAAATTTTCTAATTTCTGGTATAAGATAGAAACAGGAAATACACTCCAGGACACACAGTCCGGTTTCAGATTATATCCATTAAAATTGATAGAAGGAATACATTTACTGACGCGTAAATATGAATTTGAGGTAGAGATTATTGTAAGAGCAGCATGGAAAGGCATTAATGTTGAAAATGTACCTATCAATGTTTACTATCCTCCCAAAGAAGAAAGAGTTTCCCATTTTAGGCCATTAAGAGACTTTACTAGAATTAGTATATTGAATACTTTTCTGGTTATTTATGCATTGCTTTTCTACTATCCCTGTAAATGCTTGAAGTTTCTGACAAAAGAGAATATAAAGAAAGTTATTAAAGAGCAGATTATAAATAATAAGGAAAGCAATATGAGATTATCCATGTCGATCGGCTGGGGTATTTTCTGCGGTATAATACCGATATGGGGCTATCAGATGATATTTGCAGCAATATCAGCTCATATCCTCAAACTGAATAAGGTTATAGCACTGATGTTTTCGAATATAAGCATACCACCTATGATACCTTTCATTCTATATGGAAGTATGAAAATAGGATATGTCATTTATCCTTCAGATACAAAAATATCTTTTGATAACATTACATTCGAGAGTGCCTATACATCCTTATTTCAATATATTGTAGGAAGTATATTATTGGCTATCGTATCAGGATTAGTACTTTTCATTTTGAGTTACTTAGTTTTGGCAATAATAAGAAAAAAATAGAACGCATGTATAATAATATATTCATTCATATATATGACTGGTTTGAGAAACGTCGTATTCTTCTTTATTTTCTATTAATTCTTATAATTGGGGCAAGTGGTTTTTATGCTTCACAAATAAAGCTGCAAGAGAATATCTCCAGTTTTTTTGATGATGGGGATAAAAATGATAGCAACATTCTAGAGAACTTCAGGCTAAAGGACAGGATATTGGTTATGGTTTCCGGTTCGGAACCTGATGAAATAGTTGAAACGGCTTCATCCTTTTCAGACAGCATACAGCCTCTTATTAGTAAGGGACTGGTTAATGCAGTAATAACTGGTGTGAATCAGGAAATAATAAATAACAGCTCAGATTTTATTTACAAATACCTGCCTATCTTTCTTGAAGAGAATGATTATATCCGAATAGAGAATGATTTAGCGGACAGTTGTATAGAAAAGTCCTTGAACCGATATTACACCTTGCTGACATCCCCATCTGGCTTTGCTTTAAGTGATATTCTGCACAAAGATCCCCTTAATCTTGGGACTCATATGTTGAAAAAGTTTGAGCGATTCAGTGTTGATTTCGATTACGAGATTTACGATGATTATATCTTTAACAAAGATATGACGACACTATATATGTATTTGGAGCCTACAAAAAGTATGACGAATACAGGTGAAAATGAGGAACTTGTAAGAGAACTTGAAAAAAAATGCAATCAACTTTCAAATGACCAGATTAAAGTTGAATGTATAGGAGGGCCAATAGTAGCAGTGGGAAATGCAAGACAGATAAAGAATGATACAGTACTAACTTTGTCTCTTGCATTTATAATAATTCTCCCTTTACTTTACCTGAGCTTCAGGAATAAATTAAGTCTTTTATTCATTATATTGCCACCAATTTTTGGAGCAATATTAGCACTGGCCATTATATCTGTAACGAAAAGTTCTATATCTGCAATAGCAATTGGAGCAGGAGCTGTTGTATTAGGTATTTCATTAAGTTACTCCATACATATAATATCACATAACAATCATATTAAAAATCCAAGAGATATTATAAGGGATTTGGCTTATCCTCTTACTGTAGGTTGTTTTACAACCATAGGAGCATTTATAGCTTTAATGTTCACAGATTCGTCTTTACTGCAAGACATGGGGCTTTTTGCATCATTAACGCTTATTGGAACAACTGTATTCAGTCTGGTCTTTTTACCGCATTTCCTTAGATTTAACAATAATAATAAAACCAGTAAGTTATTAAGAGGAATTGAAAAATATAATGGTTATGCTTTTGAGAAAAACAGATATATAATAATCGGGGTAGCTGTTGCCACAATTATATGCCTTTTTCATTACAACAAGGTAGAATTTGACAGTGATATGTCTTCTATCAATTTTGAAAGCCCTTCCATCAAGGAAGCAGAAAAAAAAGCCACATCTATATTGGGAAACAGCAAACAACAAATATATATCGTAACAAGTGGAAATGATCATAAAGAAGTAATAAAAGCATATACACAACTTCATGAACTGTATGAATCCTTAAAGAACGAGGACTGCATAGATAAATATACAGATATAAAGGACTTCATCATTGATGATGAAGTTCAAAAGGCTCGTATATCTAAATGGTCACAATTTTGGAGTAAGAGAGCCAATGAAAGTATGATTAAGGTCATCAAAGCTGGAGAGTCATTCGGCTTTAATGAGACAGCTTTCGATGAACTGAAGAAAACCCTGAGTCAACATTATGAAGTTTGTGATTATAATATGCATGATTGCGGCAAATCAATTCTAGACGATTGGATATATACATCTTCTTCATCTCTTACTTTGATAAGTAAAATTTCTATACAACAGAAAAATAAGGACAAAGTTTATAAGGAAATAAGCAATATTGAAAATACAACAATTATTGACAGGGCATATTTTTCTTCTAAAATGATAGAAACAACTAGTAATGATTTTAATTTTATACTACTGGTAACATCATTTTTAGTATTCTTTACCTTACTCGTTACTTACGGAAGAATAGAAATAGCCATACTTACATTCTTACCTATGTACATAAGCTGGATAATAATATTAGGTATCATGTCCTTATTAAATATAAAGTTTAATATAGTAAATATTATACTGGCAACATTTATCTTTGGTATAGGAGATGACTTCAGTATATTCACTATGGATGGTTTGCTGAACAAGTATAAGAATGGAAGCAAACTATTCGAGGCTCATAAGTCTGCTATATTCTTCTCGGCACTGACTACAGTCATAGGAATGGGGGTCCTTGTTTTTGCAAAGCATCCAGCTCTTCAATCAATTGGTGCAATTTCGGTCCTTGGTTTGTGTATAGTTGTTATTGTTTCTTATACAGTCCAACCGTATTTATTTAATTTACTGATTTTAAGACCAACTCAACGAGGAGGGCAACCTTACACTATATTATCATGCATTAATACTATATATGCGTTCTTATATTTTACAATAGGATGTATAATCCTTAATGCTATTTATGTTCTCCTTAAATTTACATTTATTAGTGATAAACGCAAGCGGAGTGTATTCCATTATATAATCTATTATTTTATTAAGATATTCCTTAAGTCAATGTATATGGTGAATACGAAATACCAGAATATTAAGGAAATTGACTTTAACAAACCTTCTGTAATAATAGCAAACCATCAATCATTTGTAGATATATTGATACTTCTATCTCTATCACCAAAGATTGTCATGGTAACAAAAGGATGGGTATGGAAATCACCGGTATTTGGCCGTATTGTCCAATATGCAGGTTTTTATACGGTAGAAGAAGGTTATGAAAAACTGGTTGATTCTTTATATCCTCTAGTTAAAGAAGGCTACTCTATTGTTGTTTTCCCGGAAGGAACACGTTCTGACGATTGTGAAATAAAGCGTTTCCATAAGGGTGCTTTCTATTTGGCAGAGAAACTTCAATTAGAGATAAAACCTTTGGTAATTTATGGAACAGGGCTGATATCTTCAAAAAAACAGCCGTTCTATATTAAAAAGGGAAAAATAATTGCCAAATTTATACCTAATTCAATAGATTCAGAATTATCAAGAAATACAACTTATCAGGAGAAAACCAAATATTACAGAAAACTATTCTTGCATGAATATAATATCCTTAAGGAGCAATATAACAGAGCAACCAACGATTATTATAAAAAACTGCTTATAAAGAACTATATATACAAAGGACCCGTTTTAGAATGGTACATGAGAATTAAATGTAAGATGGATGGCTATTATAATTTTTGGGACAGGAAACTTCCACGTGAGGCTAGGATAGTTGATATTGGATGTGGATATGGACAGTTATGTTTCATGTTGGGACTTCTTTCGCCCAAGCGTGAAATAATAGGTATCGATTACGATTCAGACAAGATAGAACTGGCTAATAATAGTTTCTTGGCAAACGAGAAAATCCGCTTCTGCCAAGGTAATATGCAGGATGTTATATTGCCGGAATCGGATGCTTTTATTTTTAATGACTCATTGCATTACGTCAACCCATCATGCCAGGAAAGAATATTGAGCCATTGTGCATCAAGACTTAACCCCAATGGTGTAATATTGATAAGAGAAGGAGATTCTTCTAAGAAGACTGAGCATCAGACTATTATTAAATCAGAAATATGGTCAACCAGAATAATAAAATTCAATAAGACGGAAGGTCCTTTAAATTTTATTTCTTCTAATTGGATCAGGCAATTCACCAAAAGGTACAATCTGAATTTAAAAATTGAACAATGTGATAGAAAAACCTCTCAAACTATTTATATAATAACTAAACCATAAATAATGGATAAATTCGATGTAGTCATAATAGGAGGAGGTCTAGGCGGACTTTCTTGTGGTACGATACTAAGTAAGGAAGGTCTTAGTGTCTGTATTCTGGAGCAACAGAAGCATGTAGGAGGATGTTTGCAATCCTTTAGAAGGAAGGGGTACAGTCTGGATACAGGAATGCATTATGTAGGTAGCCTTTCGGAAGGAGACACTTTGTATCAATATTTTAAATATTTTGGAATACTTGACAAAATTAGGTACCAGAAACTTGATACAGATGGTTTTGATGTGATAAATCTAGGTAATGGAAAAGAATATAGCCATGCTATAGGTTATGACAGATTCATAGAAACTTTATCACAGAGTTTTCCAGAAGAGAGGGAGGGCATAGCAGAGTATGTTTCTATATTACAACGTATAGGACAAAATATTAAGCCGGATATACTTAAAAAAGGCCATATTTCAAGTGGTGGTGAAGAATATATGGGTATGTCGGCATATCAGACTATAGATAAGCTCTTTAAATCTGACTTGCTTAAGAATGTTATAGCCGGAAATATACCATTGTACGGATATGACAAAAACAAGTCATCATTGTATGAGCATGGAATGATTCATAATTCAAATATAGAGGGAGCTTATAGGTTTGTGGAAAATACACAGCACGTAGCCGATGCTTTTTCTGATGTTATAAGAGCCAATGGTGGGCAATTGATATGTGGAGCAGAAGTAACAGGTATTGATGTTGGTGGAGGTAAAATAAACAGTGTTGAGATTAATAATGGAACGATTATTGAAACCAAAAATGTCATATCTGCCATTCACCCTGCAATAACCATGTCACTATTGAAAAATAACACGGTAATAAAAAAAGCATTTATGACTAGGGTAAATTCATTGGAGAACTCGTTTGGCTTATTTACGACTTATCTGCTTTTAAAACCAAATACATTTAAGTACATAAACAAGAATTACTATTTGTATAATACTCCTGATGTGTGGAATAAATTTGCAGATTATAAATCATGTAACATACCGGTTATATTATTCTCATGCCAGAATAATGCAGACAGTGAGTATGCTTCTGTTATAACATTGATGACACCAATGGACTTCAGCTTAATTTCAAGATGGGAAGATTCTAAAGTAGGAGAAAGGCCTGCGGAATATTTAGATTTCAAAGAGCGTTATACAAACGCTATGATAGAATTTGTGTCAAAATATTTCTATGGTTTGAAATCCTGTATACAATATATATACTCAACGACTCCATTAAGCTACAAGGATTATAACTCTATGCCGAAAGGCAGTGCGTATGGAATAATTAAAGACTTCAATAATCCAATGGTAAGCCATTTATCACCGAGAACAAAAATAAATAATTTATATTTGACGGGGCAAAACCTGAATGTTCACGGATGTCTAGGAACAACAGTCTCGGCTGCAGTAACTTGTAGTGAAATATTAGGTAAAGAGTATTTAGCAAAAAAAATTGGTAATGAATAAAACTGGCATATATAAGAAAGTATTTAAAAGGATACTATGGGTCATTATACTGATTGTCCTTCTTACGGTATTAATACCGGTAACAGTCGGTATTTACTACTTTAACAAGGCCGATTTCAAATGTCCGAGTGATAGTGTATACACAGAGAAGTATCATGTTAAATCTGTAGGTGACTCTATAAAGTATATTGAGCATGATTTGTTGCATAGAAATAAATATGGATTATGGGAAGTGTATATTAGTGGCTCTCCTTTAGAAAGAGGAACAAAATATGGAGTTTTGACAAAAGATTTATTGCAATATCAAGAGAATGTTTTTGTAGAGCAGATTAAGGAATTCATACCATCGGACTTTTATTTAAATTTCCTGCATAAACTTATAGCTGTGTTCAATTGGAATATGGCTAGCTATGTTCCTGAGGAGTATAGAAAAGAGATTTATGCAATATCTCAATCATGTAGTCATGAATTTGACTCTTTTGGAACACCATATGAGCGACAAATAAATTATCATGCGGCACATGATATAGGACATGCAATGCAAGAATATATGCTTGTTGGATGTAGTTCTTTTGCTGTATGGAATGAGAATACTTCTGATTCAACTCTGCTGATAGGAAGAAATTTTGACTTCTATGTAAATGATAAATTCGCAAGAAATAAAATAATCCTCTTTATGGAACCAGAAAAGGGGTATAAGTTTGTATCAGTATCTTGGCCTGGAATGATGGGAGTTGTATCCGGTATGAATGAAAAAGGTCTCACTATAACCATCAATGCAGCAAAGGGAGCAATCCCCGTAACATCAGCAATGCCAATATCCTTACTGGTGAGAGAAATTCTACAAAATGCATCAACTATACATGAGGCTTACCAAATAGCTCAGGAACATAAAACTTTTGTATCAGAATCTATGCTTATCGGTTCAGCTATTGATAGAAGTGCAGCAATTATCGAGAAATCTCCCAGTAAAATTTCTCTTTACCGAGAAAACGATAATGATATAATTTGTACGAACCATTTTCAGTCTAAAGAGTTTATGATTGATTCTTACAATATAGATAACATAAACAATACTGATAGCAAATATAGATATGACAGGCTTTCGGAGCTAATCAAGGAATCAATACCATTGTCTCCAGATAAAGCTGTTACTATTTTAAGGGATCGAAAGGGGATAAATAATAAAGATATAGGATTGACTAATCAGAAATCAATTAATCAATCAATAGCACATCATTCAGTAATCTTCAAACCGGAAGAATTAAAGATATGGGTATCTACTGAACCATGGCAAAGTGGAACATTTTTGTGTTATGATTTGAAAGAGGTTTTTGAGAATCCTAATAAACTTGTAGAGAGAAATGACAAGCAGCTAACAATTCCTGCTGATACTTTATTTTTAGAAAACTATTATCACGATATATTGGAATACAGAAAGCAGTTTAAGAAAATAAGGGAAAGTATTAGCGGTGGGTTGGTAACTCCTGTTCAAGAGATACATAGATTTATAGAACTTAATCCTAATTATTATGAAGTCTATGATATTATTGGAGATTACTATAAAGAAATGAAGAATATAGAAAAAGCGGTAGAATATTGGAAAAAATCTCTTGATTACGAGATTCCTTCTACTTATGAATTAGAGAAAATAAGAAATAAAATAAAAGATTATGATAAAGAATAGTAAATTGCATTATTCTTCTGAATCTGATATTATCAGTTTCCAAGAAGAAAGATTAAAGGAAACATTGGAGTACATCTCGCACCATTCTCCATTCTATAAGAGAATGTTTAAAGAAAATAACATAGATATCCGCAAGATAAAACAATTGTCTGATCTTCACAAATTACCTGTTACAACGAAAGAGGATTTACAGAAACGTAACAATGAGTTTCTGTGTATAGCTAAAGAAAGTATAATTGATTACGTTACCACGTCTGGAACATTGGGAGAACCTGTAACTTTTGCTCTTTCTAATAATGATTTGGACCGATTGGCCTATAATGAAGCAAGTTCTTTTACAATGGCCGGATGTAAGAAAGGAGACATCATACAACTTATGACAACAATAGACAGAAGGTTTATGGCTGGCCTTGCATATTTCTTGGGTGCACGTGAGTTAGGATGTGGAATTATACGTGTTGGGAACGGTATTCCTGAGTTGCAATGGGATACAATTCAAAGAGTTTCTCCAAATGTATGTATTGTTGTACCTTCATTTCTGATGAAACTAATCAAATATGCAGAAGAGAATGGAATTGACTACAATAATTCCTCATTAAGAAAAGCAATATGTATTGGAGAGGCATTAAGAACACCAACAGGTGAATACACTACGTTAGGAAAAAAAATATCAGAGAAATGGCCTAATTTGGAACTTTTTTCAACTTATGCTTCTACGGAAATGCAATCGTCATATACCGAATGTAAAGAACATAGCGGGTGTCATATACCTACGGATCTTATAATAGTTGAAATGCTCGATGACAACAATAATCCTGTCGCAGATGGTCAGCCTGGAGAGGTTACGATTACAACTCTTGGAGTTGAAGCCATGCCATTGTTGCGTTTTAAGACAGGAGATATATGTATCAGACAAAGTAGCAAATGCTCATGTGGACGCAATAGTGCAAGATTAAGTTCTGTTATTGGAAGAAGGGGGCAGATGATTAAATTTAAGGGAACAACCTTATACCCACCTGCATTATTTGATATTTTGGATAATATACCTGAGGTTGAGAACTACCTTGTTGAAGTATTTACCAATGCACTTGGTACAGATCAGGTTCAAATTAAAATAGGATGTAAAAATCAGAATGATGCATTTATCAAGCAAATAAAAGATGTATTTCGCTCTAAAGTGAGGGTTGCTCCAGATATTTGTTTCGTCCCCGTTGAACTTATCGCAAGGCAACAACATCCTGAAATGAGCCGAAAACCTATTAAGTTTTTTGATTTGAGAAATAATTAGTATATTTGTGTATCTTATAATTATCTCATAGTTAGTAATTTAATTTTTAAAAGTTATGAAGAAGAAAATTTTATTTTCACTCTTGCTTTTATTTAGCATGTTGGTAGTTAATGCAAAAAGTTCAGAATGTGTGTATGTATATGGGGTTGATTATTCATCCGTAAAGGTATATGCTGCTGAAGAAACAGTAGAACAGTTTAAACATGCATTCGAAGGCATAAATTTTCTGTTAATGAATGAAGCTAAAAAATATGATTTCACTGATATAGTGGGTGAAAACAATAAATTAAAACTAGAAATGATTTTTAATTCCATTAAGGAATGTGATTTCTCTAATATTAAGACTCTGGATAAAGATATTGAACCAATAAATATAGCTGAAAAAATAAAGGGTTATCCAATAAAGGAAACGTCTGGAGATGGTTTTATTGTTATTGCTACTTTGTTGGATAAATCTACGAATAAAGCAACTTACAAAGTAGTCCTTTTTGATATAGAAACAAGAGAAATAATAAGGGAAAAGGAATTTACAAGTAAAGCAGGAGGTTTTGGATTGAGAAATTTTTGGGCTAAGACTATATACACATTAACAAAGAAGTTTAAATTTGAGAAAAAATAGTTTGTTTCAATATATTGAAGTGATTTAAACTTATGTATATCAATTAAAATGTTGTCAAACAGCGTACAAATAGAATTATTCATTATATTATGGGTGACCAAACTCATTCATAATAAACAACCTATGTACGCTGTATTGGAC
>NZ_JABSOE010000097.1 GCF_013618865.1 Phocaeicola faecicola | reverse complement strand
AAAGAACGATTCAGATGCCATAAATTCGGTTTCGAAGATATGGTGATTCTTATTGCTTGTGGATTACACAACTTCAGAATCAGCCACAAAATGAGTCATATAACAAATTAATCTATATAATGTCTAATATGCATCAAAGGGAATATGTCTTGGATATTCTGGGGGAAAATCCATATAATATATTTTTTCATAATCGCTTTGATTTAATTTTACCTTTCCTTCTCCAAGGTCTAATGCGCTTACACTGGGGATAAACATTATTTTGTCACTATATTTAACATCACATCCTAATTCTATGAAAATTTTGGCCCACTTGGAGAGGGGATCAAAATCATTCTTGGGAAGATCTTTTTTTTCCAGTTGATAATAAGAACCGGGCATATTGTCGTATGGAATCATGTTTTCAGGAAAATAGGAGGTGTGTGAAAAGATTGTCCTCTTTATAGGTATAGTCCATAAATATTTCTTTACGTACCTTAAAGATATATCGCAAACAGGGCCTCTGAAAGGAGGTCTTGCTTCAAAATATAATTTATAGGTACTGCTTCCGGGTAGCAGGTTCAGCAAAAAAGTTTGCCAATCTTTGGTCAATATTCCGGATACCCCACTCACTAGACCTGACAACAGGGGATATTGTAATATTATGTCTGTGAGGGTACGTAGGGACATTTTTCCGTTTACATAGAGATAGGGCTTTTGCTGTTCTATTGGTACAGTTTGTCCATTACTGATACCTAAAATTCTCATTTTGTAACCGTCATCTCCTTGTGGATATCCTATTTTTGATAATTCTTTTTGCCAGACTTCGTGACATGAATTATTTAAATATCCATTTTCATCCACATAATTAATCAGCATCTGTTTAGCCGCATCACTGTATAAAACTGGCCCTATCATTGGTTGTAAATCTTTTATCTTTAGTCGGCGTAGACTTAACTTACTGTAGAATTTAAAAATTCCATGTACTCCGTGCAACAGTCCTAAAGGAATATGAGCTCCCAGATGGGGAGTGTCATGGCAGAATAGTACTGATGTTTCATGCTTTTTGTTATTGCTTTCCATCTCTTTTAATCCATATCGTGCAATGAGACCTCCCATACTTTGGGCAAATACAATATTTTTTTCTGTACATCCGTCAATTCTCTTACGTTGATTGATGATTTCAATCGCTCGTTCAAACATTTTTGCATTGGCTTGGATATTTAGTTTGCTGTCGAAAATATCAATATATATGACATCATATTCTGTTAATAATGACATGTATTTATTGTAATTAATATTATACCAATAGTATAGGAAGGTTTTTATGCTGTTCAGGCCATATTTCCTGTCATTCATCTGAATATTGGCATTGCTAACCAATTCTAAAGGATCAAATCCTTCGATGATAATGAAAGGCCTGGTTAATTTTCCTTTATTTTTGGAAGAATAGAGATATGATATTCTGCCTTGAGCCTTGACTCCGTTATAATCCTCCTCAGCGATAATATCTTCTGTAAAATCCGGATTAGGAATTTTTGCCATAGATCTTGTATGTGTTCCATCTACCAGTATCTTTATGAGGCTGTGGGCATACAGAGATGTATTGTTTGATATTTCGGCTTTCATCTTTAAGTGTTTTACTCCCGATGTTGAATAGAAAGCCTGTAACGTCTGCCCTTTAGCTATCTGTTGATAACCTTTTCCGTCTCCGGCATCAAAATAAACAGCTCTAGGGGTTTGATTGCTTTTCCATATCTCATCGGGAAATATATAATTAAAGATACTTCCTTGTAAAATAGTATCTTGTGCAGAAAAGCCGAAAGTATATTCCGTATCATATGGATTCTGCCAAACTCCATTAATGGTGTTGTCATATACTTGACCATTTTCATACTTTATCAGATTGTCGGAAAGGGCATTGGCTTTAATATAGGAATATTGATATAAGACTATTCCTATAATACCACAGTTTGGCTGATTCATCATATTTTGCTTATGCAGTATATCTTCCGGATCAAATGTATCTGGGGTTACAGATGCTGATGAGATGGTTCTCAGAAGATTTTCAAAAGCAATCTTGTTTACATAATTGCTATCATTCAATTCTTTCCCGTTATAGATGTCTAAATCTGCCATTTCAAAGGCATAGTCTCTTAAGAGTCCTTGAGGAACTTTGGATTTATCTAAGTGTTCGAACATCTTTTCCAACCATTGTCTGATGTCTTGTGTTTCTTCTGTACTTGAATATACATGGAAAGAAAATAGATAGAGGCTGATAAATAATATAATTTTTTTCATAATTCGAGGGGTTTAAGAGGTTTTTCCTGAGATAGTTCTTTTCCGAAAAATAGTCCGTCGGTAACGTTAGCAGAACCATTAAACCAGCCAGTACCTTTAAGTTCAAAAGCCCCGGATATGTTTCCGTTAATCAGGTCAAGCTGGTCAAACCGGAGGTATCCCGACGTGATGAGGGAGTCTGCTCCATGTGTAAGGATTGCGCAGTACGGTGGTTTCTGGTAGAGAGCTGCTTCGTAGGTGGAATCCAGCCTATATTCTTTTCCTACAGACGGGACTTCTTTATTTTGATAAGAGATTCGGATGCTACTTAATATTTGTTTTCCATTTTCGTCATAGGCATAAAGAAACATGCACATATCAAAGAAAAATACATCTCGACTGTAATAATAGTGCATGTATTGTCTGGGTACTCCTGGCGTTAATGGATTTCTGGCAGTGCCACGGTAGTGAGTACCGTTGATTACACAGGAGCATTCCGGTGCAGAAGAAGAGGAAAAAGGATTGAAGAACTGTTGTAGCAGCTTTCTGCAGCTTGTAGCCGAGAGAGTACATAGAATAAGGCATATAATAGGAATGTATTTTTTCATCATAAGCGGGATTTTGTTTAATGTATTTAAAGTGTAAATCATTTAAAATATCGGATGCCATACTGTCCTTTTCATAATTCGAGGGGTTTAGGAGGTTTTTCCTGAGATAGTTCTTTTCCGAAAAATAGTCCGTCGGTAACGTTAGCAGAACCATTAAACCAGCCAACTCCTTTAAGTTCAAAAGCCCCGGATATGTTTCCGTTAATCAGGTCAAGCTGGTCAAACCGGAGGTATCCCGACGTGATGAGGGAGTCTACTCCATATGTAAGGATTGCGCAGTATGGTGGTTTCTGGTAGAGGGCTGCTTCGTAGGTGGAATCCAGCCTATATTCTTTTCCTACAGACGGGACTTCTTTATTTTGATAAGAGATTCGGATAACACTTGATATTTGTTTTCCATTTTCGTCATAGGCATAAAGAAACATGCGCATATCAAAGAAAAATACATCTCGACTGTAATAATAGTGCATGTATTGCCTGGGTACTCCTGGCGTTAATGGATTTCTGGCAGTGCCACGGTAGTGAGTACCGTTGATTACACAGGAGCATTCCGGTGCAGAAGAAGAGGAAAAAGGATTGAAGAACTGTTGTAGCAGCTTTCTGCAGCTTGTAGCCGAGAGAGTACATAGAATAAGGCATATAATAGGAATGTATTTTTTCATCATAAGCGGGAGTTTAGTTGTTCGGTCAGTTCGATATATTTTTGGTATAAATCATCCGGAATATCAAGAGCCTTGGCATCAGCAGGAGTCAGGTTCAATTTATAGATGGAGTCTTCCAAGATAATTTGATCTGACAATATATTATTCGGATCTGACTGAAAATAGTATTTATTGATATCATCTTCTTCTTTGATTATCAGTGGTTTATCAGGCGTTATCGCTTGATGGGAATTTTCTTCTGGAATAATAATCACTTCATCCGTACAGCTTGAAATTGAAGACGAAATAAGTACAAACAGAAATACAGAAATGGTTTTCATAATAGTTAAGTTTTTAGTTTTGGTTATATTAAGTTTAAAATTTATAAGCTATTATATGCTGGTTATATTTACACAGTTAGCTATATGAATATAACTTTATTTTATATTCATAAAATTAATAATGTTTTTTAAAAAAGGATCATACGGTTTGGGATAGGTAAGTGAAATATGTTTTTTACATAATTTTATTACAGCGGCTATTTGTGACAGAATATAGATTTTCTCTATGTATCTTTATCTATGGGCAGACTGGTATGCGACATAATCGCGGATAAATAAAAAGCGAGGCTGCGCTTCACATTTCAAGTGAAGGCAGCCTCGCTTTTTATTGGGAATCCCTTATCAGGAATCTCTTGATATTACTCTTCCGTCTCAAGCAACAGGTTCATTACCTGGCAAGCCGACTTGGCTACAGAGGTTCCAGGACCGAAGATAGCCATGACTCCTGCCTTGTACAGGAAATCGTAATCTTGTGCCGGAATCACACCACCGGCAAAGACCAGAATATCTTCTCGTCCCAGACGCTTCAATTCGGCAATGATCTGCGGAATCAGTGTCTTGTGTCCGGCAGCCAGTGAAGAAACTCCCACTGCATGCACGTCATTTTCGACAGCCTCACGCGCAGCTTCTTCCGGAGTCTGGAACAACGGTCCCATATCCACGTCGAAACCACAATCGGCAAAACCGGTTGCCACTACCTTTGCACCACGGTCGTGTCCGTCCTGACCCATCTTGGCAATCATGACACGCGGACGGCGGCCTTCTCTCTTGGCAAATTCTTCTGTCAGTTCGCAAGCTTTTGCGAAATCTGCATCTTTTTTACTTTCTGATGAATACACTCCTGATATCGTTCTGATTACAGCTTTATAACGTCCTACGACAACTTCGCAGGCATCGGAAATTTCTCCCAGTGTAGCACGTACGCGTGCAGCTTCTACAGCCAGTTCCAGCAGGTTGCCCTTGCCTGTCTTCACGCATTCGGTGATGGCAGCCAGTGCCTTGTCCACCTCAGCCTGGTTACGTCCTTCCTTCAGGCGGCGCAGGTTTTCGATCTGTTCCTGACGAACGGCAGTATTGTCCACTTCAAGAATATCAATCGGGTCTTCTTTTTCCAGACGGTACTTGTTGGTACCCACAATGGTCTGTTCGCCCGAGTCGATACGAGCCTGAGTACGAGCCGCAGCCTCTTCGATACGCATTTTAGGAATACCGGTCTCGATGGCCTTTGCCATACCGCCCAGACGTTCGATTTCCTGAATGTGTTCCCATGCCTTGTGGGCCAGTTCGTTGGTCAGTGACTCTACATAATATGAACCTCCCCATGGGTCTACGTTCTTACAGATCTGTGTTTCTTCCTGGATGTAAATCTGCGTATTACGTGCGATACGTGCAGAGAAGTCGGTCGGCAGTGCGATGGCTTCGTCCAGTGCGTTGGTATGCAGTGACTGAGTGTGTCCCAGTGCGGCAGCCATGGCTTCGATACAGGTACGGCCTACGTTGTTGAACGGATCCTGCTCGGTAAGCGACCATCCTGAAGTCTGAGAGTGGGTACGCAATGCCAGTGACTTCGGATTCTTCGGGTTGAACTGCTTGACGATTTTAGCCCACAGCATACGGGCTGCACGCATTTTGGCAATTTCCATGAAGTGGTTCATTCCGATGGCCCAGAAGAACGACAGACGCGGAGCAAAGGCATCAATGTCGATGCCGGCAGCTACACCCGCACGCAGGTATTCCAGACCGTCGGCCAGTGTATATGCCAGCTCAATGTCGGCCGTAGCACCGGCTTCCTGCATGTGATAACCCGAAATGGAGATTGAATTGAATTTCGGCATTTTCTGAGAAGTATACTCAAAGATATCCGAAATGATCTTCATGGAGAAGGCTGGCGGATAAATGTAGGTGTTACGCACCATGAATTCCTTCAGAATGTCGTTCTGGATGGTTCCCGCCATCTCTTCCAATTTCGCACCCTGTTCCAGTCCGGCATTGATGTAGAACGCCATGACAGGAAGTACGGCACCGTTCATGGTCATGGATACCGACATCTTGTTCAAAGGAATACCGTCGAACAGCACCTTCATGTTCTCGAGCGAGCAGATGGATACACCGGCTTTTCCCACGTCGCCCACTACGCGCGGATGATCCGGGTCGTAACCGCGGTGGGTAGGAAGGTCGAAGGCAACCGACAGACCTTTCTGTCCGGAAGCCAGGTTACGGCGATAGAACGCATTCGATTCTTCTGCAGTAGAGAATCCCGCATACTGACGGATGGTCCACGGACGGAAGGTATACATCATTGAGTAAGGGCCGCGCAGGTAAGGAGGAATACCGGCTACGTAATCCAGGTGTTCCATTCCTTCCAGGTCTTCCTTCGTATATACCGGTTTTACCTGAATCTGTTCCGGTGTCTTCCAGTTGGCTGTGATGCCGTTCTCTTTTTGCCAGTCAGCTCCGTTCTGAGCATGGAATCCGGCATATATGTTGATATCTTTAAATTTCGGTTTCATAGTATCTTCTTACTTAATTCCTAACTTTTCGTTGTATTCCCTTAATGTTTCCAATACGTTGCAGCGTACGTGGATGAAGTTTTCGATGCCTGCAGCCTTGAGGTCATCCATGCATGCCGGAGCACCGGCTACGATAAACATGGCGCGGCCGGCCACTTCCTTGAAGGCAGGGATG
Organism: Phocaeicola faecicola; assembly: GCF_013618865.1. Taxonomy (GTDB): domain Bacteria; phylum Bacteroidota; class Bacteroidia; order Bacteroidales; family Bacteroidaceae; genus Phocaeicola; species Phocaeicola faecicola. Next base: position 3,781 of record NZ_JABSOE010000097.1, on the reverse strand, counting down.
GCATATTCTGCATATTCTTCATCGCTCGAGCAGATTACCACGATGTCTGCATGTGCATCAAGGGCAGCTTTTACACCTTCTTCTACACTCGGGAATCCCAGGTTGTCGATGACTTCGTATCCGGCACAAGCCAGGAAGTTGCACGAGAACTGGGCGCGGGCCTGACGCATGGCCAGGTTTCCGATGGTCAGCATGAAGGCTTTCGGACGCTTGCCGGAATGTTCGGTCTGCAGACGCAATGCCTCGAACTCGCTGGCGGCACGGTCGGTATTCAAGCTGGCAAACGAAGCCTCTTCCTGATGGCCTCCGCCGCATGCACACTTAGGAGCCAGCGGTGCTTTTTCTCCCGCTTTCTCGTTAAAGTTAGGATATTGGTTGGTTCCGAGCAATATTTCTTTCCGTTTCGATACGGCTTCATGACGGGCCTTGTTGCTGTTGTTCACCGCCTGCTGTATCTTTCCGTTTTGTACGGCCTGAATCATACCGCCCTCTTCTTCCACTTCCAGGAAGAGCTTCCAGGCCTGTTCGGCAATGGCTACGGTCAGGTTCTCGATATAATAGGAACCTCCGGCAGGGTCAACAATGCGGTTCAGGTGTGATTCTTCCTTCAGCAGCAGCTGCTGGTTGCGGGCAATGCGTTCAGAGAAGTCGTCCGGAGTCTCGTAAGCCTTGTCGAACGGAGTCACCGTGATGGAGTTCACGCCCGCAATGGCGGCACTCATCGCTTCGGTCTGGGTACGCAGCAGGTTTACGTGAGCATCGAACAATGTCAGGTTGAAAGTAGAAGTTTCCACATGGGCCACCATCTGGCAGGCACAGTCGCACTGAGGTTGATATTCTTTTACAATATTTGCCCACAGCATACGTGCGGCACGGAACTTCGCGATTTCCATGAAATAATTGGAACTGATACCGAAATTGAAGCGGATTTTGCGTGCGGCAAGGTCGCTCGGCACTCCCGCTTCGGTCAGCTGACTGAGGTATTCGTTACCCCATGCCAGTGCATATCCCAGTTCCTGATAGATATAGGCACCTGCATTGTTCAGTCTTACCGAGTTGACGGCGATACATTGGATATGGGGGTATCCGGCTGTGATTTCAACCAGTTTCTTGCCTTCACCAACCAGGGCACTTACGTCTTTGCCCTTTTCCAGCATTTTACCTATCGGGTCGAAATTGATGGAACCGTATAATTTTTCAGGGTCGTATTTTTTCTCTTTGAAATAGTTGACAAGCAGTTCAGCCAGAGCTGCCGAATGACGCTGACAAGTAGAGAAGTTCAGCTCGATGCAATCGCAGCAGATGTCTTTCAGCAAGGTCTCTATGTATTCCTTACTCAGTTCCTTGGCCTTGATGCAGAATCCCAGTGAGTCAATACCCTTGTTCAGCAGGTCCAGGGCTTTGGCATTGGCCTGGGCAGGGTCTTCAACCGAAATATCTTGACGGATAAACCAGGTATTGTCATTTTTTTTGTTTCCCCTGAGATAAGGATATTCACCGGGAAGTGTGTCGGTAGTTTTTAAATTCTCGAGGTCTTCTTTACGGTAGAAAGGCTTTACCTTGAATCCTTCATTGGTCTTCCAAACTAACTTCTTCTCAAAATCAGCACCTTTCAAATCTGCTGTTATTTTATCCATCCATTCCTGGGTAGAGACGGACGGAAAGTCTGAAAAGAGTTTTTCTTTACTATCTGCCATAGTGAATTTGTGTTTTATGATATATATGATTTAATGTTACTAAGTATGTCGGTTGGATAAACATACAGGGCAAATATACTAATTTATTACACATAGCCACATAATGTGCAAGTTTTTTTAGAGATAAATGTTTGCTAAACTCTATAATCTTGGTTACATTTGCCCACACTTAAAATTGATAATATTATGAATTGGCTACAAGATTTATTGACAAATCCCGACTCGATAGCACACATTGTGGCTCTTTATGCGTTTGTCATAGCCGCGGGAGTCTTATTGGGGAAAATTAAAGTGTTTGGTATTTCGCTCGGGGTTACTTTCGTTTTGTTTGTGGGGATTTTGGCCGGACATTTCGGTTTTACCGGAAATGCGGCGATTCTTTCCTTCATCCAGGACTTCGGACTGATATTGTTTGTCTTCTGTATCGGTCTTCAGGTGGGTCCTTCTTTCTTTTCTTCCTTTAAAAGGGGGGGTATTACGCTGAACATGCTTGCGCTGGGTATCGTGGGGCTGAATATCGCAGTGGCCCTGATCATTTACTGGGCGCTTCAGGGCAGGGTAGACATACCGATGATGGTCGGTGTGCTTTGCGGTGCCGTAACCAATACTCCGGGACTCGGTGCTGCCAATGAGGCACTGCAGCAGCTGAATTACAGCGGACCGGAAATTGCCATGGGATATGCCTGTGCGTATCCGCTGGGTGTAATGGGTATCATTCTGGCCATGATTCTGATCCGTTATCTGTGCCGGGTGGACATGGACAAGGAGGCTGATGACATCCAGAAGGAGGAAGAGGCCAATCCTCATCTGAAACCTTATAATATTGCCCTGCGTGTGGAGAATGCGGCTTTGAGCGGCAAGAAACTGTCGCAGGTGCAGAACTTCCTGGCACGTGATTTTGTCTGCTCGCGTATTCTGCAGGACGGTCATCTGTATATTCCGAATGCCGATACGGTACTGCGTCTGGGCGATGAAATGAATATCGTTTGTGCCGAGGATGACTCGGAGGCGATTCAGGCCTTTATCGGTCCGAAGGTGGACGGGGTTGACTGGGACAATCAGAGCAAGCAGGTGAAACCGATGGTTTCCCGCCGTATCCTGGTCACTCAGCCTTCTATCAACGGTAAGACACTGGGTGAGCTTCATTTCAGCAGCATGTACGGGGTAAACGTGACTCGTGTCAACCGTTCGGGTATGGACCTGTTTGCGGCACGTCAGCTGACGCTGCAGGTGGGTGACCGAGTGATGGTGGTGGGTCCGCAGGATGCCATCGACCGGGTGGCCGACTTGCTGGGTAACCAGTTGAAGCGTCTGGACCGTCCGAATATCGTGACCATCTTCGTGGGTATTTTCTGTGGTATTCTGTTCGGTAGTCTGCCGTTGGCTATTCCGGGTATTCCTACGCCTATCAAACTGGGTCTTGCCGGGGGGCCGCTGATTGTATCTATTCTGATTGGCCGCTTCGGACATAAAGTGAAACTGGTGACGTATACCACAATGAGTGCCAACCTGATGTTGCGTGAGGTGGGACTGGTGCTGTTCCTGGCGAGTGTGGGCATCAAGGCGGGAGGAAACTTCGTACAGACGGTGGTCGAAGGGGATGGCCTGCTGTATGTGGGAATCGGTTTCCTGATTACGATTATTCCGTTGCTGATCATCGGTGTGATTGCGCGTCTGAAACATAAAGTCAACTATTTTACGCTGATGGGTCTGATTGCGGGTAGTACTACTGACCCGCCTGCCCTGGCTTATGCCAACCAGATTTCGGGTAACGATGCGCCGGCGGTAGGATATTCTACGGTATATCCGTTTACGATGTTCCTCCGTATCCTGACGGCTCAGCTGCTGGTACTTTTCCTGGCGGGATAAGTGACGCTGCAGACTGAATCGAAAACGGTATGATATCTTAGAGGAAGTCAAGTAAGCTAGAGATAAATAAACATAAATTTTCATAAGTAAAGAGGCTGTCTCAAAATAGAGTTGAGATGGCCTCTTTTGTTTCATCTCAGATTGGATTCATTCGAATTTTTCTAAAGAGAGAAGTTTATAAGCTTAGTTTTGAAGATTTTATCCTTTCAAACTGT
>NZ_JABSOE010000096.1 GCF_013618865.1 Phocaeicola faecicola | reverse complement strand
AGCTTAGCACAACCCATCACTGGAGATGCACCTTATAGTAGGCTACCGCTGACGGAACAGCGGGTTAAATCTTGCAATATACATTGCTGTTTAACAATCAATTACGTGACTTTTCAGGTCACACCCACGTGCGGTTGAGGTTGAGCATGATGGTGTAGGCACTCTCGTAGGCATCCGAAATATCGGTCATGAAGTCCGGATGGATGGGGTTGCAGCGGTGGCTGCGGCGAGGGTCGTCGAAGTTGATGACGTAGAACTGCGGTTTTACTTTGTAACCCTCCGGGTGGTTCAAAAGATGGTTGTAGGCAATCATGGAGAGGTCGGGAAACTTGAAGTCGTACACATACATCGAATACCCCTTCTCTATCTGCTGCTTGATGAAGTTGTTCACCACGGCATACGACTTGCCGCTGCCCGGCGTGCCCAGTACGATGGAGGCACGGAAGGGATTGACCACGTTGATCCAGCCTCTGTTCCACCGCTTGCGGTAGTAGAAGCGTGTGGGCAGGTTCACGGAATAGTCGTTCTCCAGCAGCCTTGTCTCCTGCATGAAACTCTCGTTCTCGGTGTTGAACACATCCTCCATCAGATTGTGTTTCAGCAGACGGCTCATCCACAGCCCGCTCATCAGCAGGCAGACGTAGCCCGTGCCGATGGTGGCGATATACAGTCCAGCCACCGCCTCCGTGGGCAGTGTCAGTGCCAATATCCACCAGTTGAGGAAGAACAGCACACTGCCTATGGCCAGTGCCGTCCAAATCCTGCTCCAAGTGATTTTCTCGCCCTTCACGCCCTTTGTGCCGAGGCAGGAAAGGGCAAGCAGGAGTACGGCGAACAGCTTTGTGTAGAGGATGGAATGGAACAGCCCCGCCGTGCGGTTGAAGTTCATCAGAATCCTGTCCACCACACCGATGTCCACTCCCCACAGCCGTATGGCACTGTAGCAGTACCAATACACGTTCATCACTACCAGTATAATACTCACGGCACGCAGAAAATCCATGATTTTCGCCAGTGCCCTCAAATCGTCTTCTTGTGACATTGTTCCTTTGTTTTGAAGTGAATAAAAAATACGATGTTACATTCCCAGTCCCTTACGCTTCTTCTTTTTCTTCTTCCGCTGCATGGCACGGATAAACGCCTCTTCTTCGGGATCGATGGTCGAGCCGTCGGGCGAGAAAAGCCCTGCACCTGAGATGTGGAAGTCGTCGGTGTATTCTTCTGCCTTTGGCCTGACTGCATTTCTATCTTCAGTAGGCACACTCTCTTCCGCAGGTACAGTCATCGTTATTGGCTCCTCGTTGGCGTATGGCAGCGTGAAGTGTTCCTGCAAGGCATTGGCTGAAAGTTCCCTGCCCATGCGTGAGCCGTTGAGCACACAGCCCGTGCGGTGGTCGATGAAGGTGGCACCGTAGATGCGCCCGTCCTCCGTATGGCGCAGCACCGTGTCGATGCCTCTTTCCCTGAGCAGGGCTATGAAGCGGTCTTGGTGGTGCGTTGCCTCCAAAGCCGCCAATACGGTGCGCTTTGTCATTTCAGCGAGTTTCCTGTCCTTTATCTCTTTCTTGGAGCGTGCAAACTTGTTTTGCAGCGCATCATATCCGGCGGACTTGCCGAAGAGCGAGGACTTGAACGGATTGCCCGTCTTGTTGCCCGCATCATCCGTTGCGGAGAACACCAGCCCGTGGTATTCCCGTCCACGCACGATGCCCCGCGCTTCCTCCACCGTCACATTGTACAGCGACAGCAGCGCACGGTATTCGCCCAGCGACTGGAAGCGGTACTGCCTGTTCACCGCCTTCACGATGTTCCCCACCTGCTTCTTAATGTCGCCTGCCGCAACGTCCACCTTGCACAGCGGACGCTCTATGCGCTCGCCTCGCCGTTCTGCTGAATGAAGCCCATACTTCCGTTCCAAATCCTTGCGTATGCGCTCGCTCCTGCGGAAAAGGAAGTCCTGGTTGAGCCGCCTTCCGCTCTCGTCCACGTTGATGGTGACGATGTGCAGGTGGTGGCGGTCGATGTCCTCATGCTTATAGACCATATAAGGCTGGTTGCCGTAGCCCAGACGGTCGAGGTATTCCCGTGCTATCTCCTGCAGTTCCGTGTCCGTCAGCACATCGTCGGGATGCGGATTGATGGAGATGTGCAGCACAGGCTTCTCCGTGCGCACCGTGGCGGGCATGAAGGCGAGAAAGCCCTCCATCGCCTTGGCAATATCCACCGTGCCGCTCCCGTCGTTGAAGATGCGGTTGGTGGCCAACAGCCGTCCCTGCTCCTTGTTGATCTTCTCACCGTTGTAGGCGAGCGCACCGTAGAGCGACTTTCCTAAACTGATTTTGGTGACCATTTCGCCTCCATTTCTTTTGAGAGTTCCACAATCCTGTGGCTCAACGCCGCCAGTTCCTCCGTGCATTTCTCCAATTTGTAGAGCAACGCCATAGCCTTCTTCTCGGAGAAATGCGACCGCAGTTCCTTCACGACTTGGTTGTAGTTCGTGCCGATGGCACGGAACTGCGCATGGAAATCCGACAGCTTGGTGTAGTAGTCCACCAAGCCCTTGTCCACCGTAACGACCCTGAATGTCCTGCCGAAGAACTGCTCCTTCAGGAACACCGCCTTGGCATAGACACCCGATCTCTCGTACATGGCGAGGAACCTGTTCCACTCGCCGTCGTCGAAACGCACCATCACGCAGTGCGTCTTCGTGTCCAACTTGGGGCATCGCCCCGTCCTTCTTTTCTCTTTCTGCATCATTGATTGGATTTAGTGGTTTCACGTCAAGACCCCTTTCCCAACTCCAAGCATCGGTTTTCATCAGGCTTCCCGACTTCGGAGGAAGAGCCCGTCCCCCGCCAGTGGGGCAAGAGCTTTTCGGGTAACTCAAATCCTTTTGAGTAACTGAAAAGACATCTTGCTATTGGCTAATGCCAATAAAAATCCGCCTCTGGACGGATTGGTGTGTTGCCTGATAACCCAGTGGTAGTGTTCCAAGGGCAAGCCCTGTCGCTTGGGTGCAAAATTACGGCTATTTCCGCCTCTGAATCAGCGTTTTTGCGGTGCCAACCGCTACCACCTTGTGCCACTCGCTGCCACTCATTCTGAAAGTGATACGGATATGAAAAAATGCCTATACTTTTGCATCGTGATTCAGATGAAGGACTGAAAACAGGTGCTCTTGAAAGACTGTAAACGGGACTGGTTTTACATAGGAATGAAGGACCATTCAAGGTTGCCCAGATACGTCTTCACAGTCATTGGCAGGCAGAGCTGGTTATCCGCTTGAACACTTGAAACAGCGGACGCACTTGAAGCAAGACCAACGGATGAAGTCACGAATGAGAATGAAAACGGATATACGTACGTGTGATTAACAATACGCTTCCGTAATCCGACTTATGTATAACAATAATAATTATCAAAAGTATGAATGAAACCAAGTATGTGGCTATCTCCACACAAAAAGGAGGAGCCGGGAAGACAACCCTCACGGTGCTGGTGGCAAGTTACCTGCATTACGTGAAAGGCTACAATGTAGCGGTGGTGGACTGTGACTTTCCGCAGTACAGCGTCCACGACATGCGCAAGCGTGACCTGAAAGCCATCATGGAGGATGAGTATTACAAGTCCATGGCCTACGAACAGCTGAAACGGTTGGAGAAGAATCCTTATCCCATCAAGTGCAGCCGTGCCGAGGATGCCATCAAGACGGCGGAGCAGCTCTGCGAGAGCCATCCGAACCTTGACTTCGTGTTCTTCGACCTGCCGGGAACCATCAACAATGTGGATGTGGTGACAACCATAGCCAAGATGGACTACATCTTCACTCCAATCATCGCAGACCGTGTAGTGATGGAAAGCTCCATCAAGTTTGCTACCGTCATCAACGAGCAGATGATAAGCACGGGCAAGTCCTGCATCAAGGGACTGTACCTTGTGTGGAACATGGTGGACGGACGTGAGAAGTCGGAGTTGTACAAGGCTTACGACAAGGTATGTGCGGAGTTCGCCCTTCCTATACTGGGCACGTTCCTCCCCGACAGCAAACGCTTCCGCAAGGAGACAGGCACAGAGCGAAAGACCGTATTCCGATCTACGGCGTTCCCCGCAGACAAGACACTGGTGAGAGGCAGCAACCTCGACAAACTTGCGGACGAGATACTTGAAATAATCAAAAACTGAATGGTATGGCAAAAAAGACACGAATCGACGATATTGACAGTGCGGCGGTCATCAACTCATTCCGTCTGGACGATACCAGTCTTCCCTTGGAGGCGAGAAGCACAGAGAGCAGCCGCCAGCCGAAGGCAAAAGAGTCCGGTCAGCAGACTGCCACGTCCGCCACCTCAACGAAGAAAGGTATGGACGGCAATGGCAAGCCTGACTATGAGAGTACCTTCGTATGCGAGTCCAATGTTACCGCCAGACTTGGCAAGCAGGTATATATCAAGAAGGAGTTTCATGACCGCATACAGAAGATACTCCATGTAGTCGGAGGCAACGAGGTGACCATAGCAAGCTATCTGAACAATGTCCTTACATATCATTTCGAGCAGTTTCAGGATGATATTGTGGAAGCGTTCAACCGTCATCTCAAATCATACAATCTTTAATATCATAACAATCACATTTATCAACATTTCAAAAACAAGACATTATGAAGAAGAATCAGAAAAACAACGGTATGAGTAAGTTTCAGAAAGCAGTGAACAAACTCCGCAAGGAAGGTTTCCTGAACAAGCCGAAAAGCAGCGAAGGTCGCGGTATGCCCGTCCTCATTGACAAGGATTTCCACGATAGAATATCGGCACTCGTGGAGTGCGTGGGCAACGGCATGACAGTACAGCAGTATATTGACAATGTGCTTGCCAACCACTGTGCCCTTTACGGCAAGGAGATAGACCGAAAAATTGAGGAGAGCGGTGTGAAACTGGTATATGTCAGCTCGGAAGCCTACGACATGCTTGCTGAACTTGCTTCTCAGTCATCAAACGGAGGGTCGGATCGTTTCTGTGTAGATAGCATCCTCTGCGAACATCTTGCCCAATACAAGGAGACTATCGGAAACGAGTTCAAGAACCGAGGCATCGCTTGCCCGGAAATCGAGAAATTATAAATGAGGCAACAATCACATTTTATCAACATTTCAAAAACAAGACATTATGAAGAAAAATCAGAAGAACAACGGTATGAGTAAGTTCCAGAAAGCAGTGAACAAACTCCGCAAGGAAGGTTTCCTGAACAAGCCGAAAGGCAGCGAAGGTCGCGGTATGCCCGTCCTCATTGACAAGGATTTCCACGATAGAATATCGGCACTCGTGGAACACGTGGGCAACGGCATGACAGTGCAGCAGTACATTGACAATGTGCTTGCCAACCACTGTGCCCTTTACGGCAAGGAGATAGACCGAAAGATTGAGGAGAGCGGTGTGAAACTGGTATATGTCAGTTCGGAAGCCTACGATATGCTTGCAGAACACGCTCCCCAGTCATCAAACGATGGGACGGATTGTTTCTGCGTGGATGGCATCCTCCGCGAACATCTTGCTCAATACAAGGAGACTATCGGAAACGAGTTCAAGAGCCGAGGCATCGTTTGTCCAGAAATCGAGAAATTATAATTGAGACAGCAATCACATTTTATCAACATTTCAAAAACAAGAAATCATGAAGAAGAATCAGAAGAACAACGGCAATGCTGACAACCTGCAAGCAGGAAAACAAAGAACAATGCGCAAACCCTTGTCCGCCTTTATGGAGGCATCGGAAATTAAAGTGCGCCAATGTGTCTATATCGACAAGGAGACACACGACAAGTATGCCAACATTATCAGATACATGGGTAACGGAATCACCCTTGGACGTTACATCGACAACGTGCTGAATGAGCACCTGCGCCAATACCAGAATGAACTGCAGGAGGCTTACTACCAGAGTATCCAGAATGCCAAACTGTTTTGAAGATGGAACTGAAAGGAATCATTCTGACCGTGTCGCTTCTCTGCAACGTATGGTTCATACTCCTGTTGCTGCAAGAGCAGATCAAGGAAACCAAACTTGTCCGATTCTTGTGCGGTATCTCCGAGCTGTGGAAGTCGATGGCAGGCAATCCGCCTTCCCCACAAAAAGAAGAGACGGAAATCAGTAAGGAAATCCCCGATGTTATCGGCAAAAGCAAGTTCAAGATGAGTGTCGCGAAGTCAACCGCTGCCACCCCTGTGCCAAAGGATTCCACTTCTGAAAAAGGCGATGCCATATCAGAAAACGACACTACCTTTGATGTCGGAAATCAGGAAAAAGGCAATCAGTCCGCCCAAGTTCCGGCAGAAAAACTGGATGAAACGTTCAGCAGCCTGACACCGGATGAACTTGGATATTCTGAGGAAGAACTGGAGGAGGAATACAAGCCCCATGCTTCGGGATGCAGTTTCGACGAGATAGCCGATGCCGTACAGACCATCAAGAAAGACGAGCCGACCCAACAGGAACTGACAAAGGCCGGAGAGGTCATGACTGAACTGGACGGTACGGAGTTGTTCGAGAAGATTACGAGCATCATGACGGATGAGGTTTTAGCGGAACGGCTGGCAAGTGCCATCACGGCTTACGTGGATAGTATCGGCAATGCCGTGAAACAGGCAAGGAAACCGTTCGTCATCCCCGACAAACTGGAGGATTTCAACATCCGGGACTATGTATAACAATATAAATGAGAAGGAATGAGCAGATAGTAATATGATAGCAAAGCGGCACGGCAGTACAAGGTACAGCAAGCCCGCAAACGGACAGCCTAAGTCCGTAGAAACAAAAGGGCGACACCACTATATCCGAATAAAGTAAATCATTATCAACCCGCCCGACAAGGACTATCCACCCTTCGAGGGCACAAAACAGAACATCAATATGAACAAGAACAACAGTATCAGAACAATCCTCTCGGCAGCACTCCTCATCGCTGCAAGCGCAACCGCATTCGCACAGGGCAACGGACTGGCAGGCATCAACGAAGCCACCTCCATGGTCACCTCGTATTTCGACCCAGGCACGAAACTCATCTACGCCATCGGCGCAGTGGTCGGACTCATCGGCGGCGTGAAGGTCTATGGCAAGTTCTCGTCGGGCGACCCCGACACCTCCAAGACCGCCGCAAGCTGGTTTGGAGCATGTATCTTCCTCATCGTGGCAGCCACCATCCTGCGCTCGTTCTTCCTATAATATAATAATGTATGGCTGAATACCCCATCAACAAGGGTATCGGCCGTCCGGTTGAGTTCAAGGGCCTGAAGGCGCAATACCTGTTCATCTTCGCAGGTGGGCTGTTGGCTCTCTTCATCCTCTTCGTCATCCTCTACATGGTCGGCATCGGCCAGTGGATATGTATCGGTTTCGGTGCGGTGTCGTCGTCCATCCTCGTATGGCAGACCTTCGCACTGAACGCCCGGTACGGCGAGCACGGACTGATGAAGCTGGGAGCGGCACACAGCCACCCCCGATACCTTATCAACCGACGGCGGATAGCCCGATTATTCAAGAACAAACAGAAAACGGAACAAGAATGAGGAACATATCCAAAATGACGACACTGGAAAACAAGTTCCCCCTGCTGGCGGTGGAGCACGGCTGCATCGTTTCGAAAGATGCCGACCTCACGGTCGCCTACGAGGTGGAGCTGCCGGAACTCTACACTGTGACAAGTGCGGAATACGAGACCATTCACGGCTGCTGGTGCAAGGCCATCAAGGTGCTGCCCGACTACTCCATCGTCCACAAGCAGGACTGGTTCATCAAGGAACAGTACAAGCCTGAGCTTCACAAGGACGACATGAGTTTCCTGAGCCGCTCGTTTGAGCGTCACTTCAACGAGCGTCCGTACCTGAAGCACACCTGCTACCTCTTCCTTACGAAGACCACGAAGGAGCGCAACCGTATGCAGAGCAACTTCAGCACGCTGTGCCGTGGGCATATCATCCCCAAAGAACTGGACAGGGAGACGGCGGAGAAATTCATGGAGGCTACGGAACAGTTCGCCCGCATCATGAACGACAGCGGCTTCATCAGGCTGCGCCGCCTCACCACCGATGAGATTGTCGGTACGGAGGACAAGGCCGGACTCATAGAGCGTTATTTCTCCCTCATGCCCGAAGGCGACCGCACCTTACAGGACATCTACCTCTCGGCAAGGGAGATGCGCATCGGCGACAACCGCCTGTGCCTGCACACCCTATCCGATGCGGAAGACCTGCCAGGCAAGGTGGCGACCGATGTCAGGTACGAGAAACTCTCCACCGACCGCTCTGACTGCCGCCTCTCCTTCGCCAGTCCCGTGGGACTGCTGTTGCCCTGCAACCACATCTACAACCAGTATGTGATTCTGGACAACAGCGAGGAGAACCTGCAGAAGTTCGAGAAGTCCGCCCGCAACATGCAGTCGCTCTCCCGATACAGTAGAAGCAACAGCATCAACCGTGAGTGGATAGAGCAGTACCTGAACGAGGCGCACTCCTACGGACTGACCTCGGTGAGGGCGCACTTCAACGTCATGGCATGGAGCGACGATGCGGAGGAGCTGCGCCACATCAAGAACGACGTGGGCAGTCAGCTGGCAAGCATGGAGTGCATGCCGCGCCACAACACCATCGACTGCCCCACGCTCTACTGGGCGGCGATTCCCGGCAATGCAGCGGACTTCCCTGCGGAGGAGTCGTTCTACACCTTCACCGAACAGGCCGTGAGCCTCTTCACGGAGGAGACCAACTACCGCAGCTCGCTCTCGCCCTTCGGCATCAAGATGGTGGACAGGCTCACGGGCAAGCCCCTGCACCTCGACATCAGCGACCTGCCCATGAAGCGGGGCGTCACCACCAACCGCAACAAGTTCGTGCTGGGTCCGTCGGGCAGCGGCAAGTCGTTCTTCATGAACCACCTCGTGCGCCAGTACTACGAGCAGGGCACGCACGTGGTGCTGGTGGATACGGGAAACTCCTATCAGGGACTATGCGAGATGATACGGCGCAAGACCCACGGCGAGGACGGCGTATATTTCACCTACACGGAGGAGAAGCCTATCTCGTTCAACCCGTTCTATACAGATGATTATGTGTTCGACGTGGAGAAGAAGGACAGCATCAAGACGCTGCTGTTGACGCTCTGGAAGTCGGAAGACGACAAGGTGACGAAGACGGAGAGCGGCGAGCTGGGCAGTGCGGTGAACGCCTACATCGAGCGTATCAGGGCAGACCGGAGCATCACGCCCTCGTTCAACACCTTCTACGAGTACATGCGCGACGACTACCGCCGCGAGCTGGCGGAACGGGAGATAAAAGTGGAGAAGTCCGACTTCAACATCGACAACATGCTCACCACCATGCGGCAGTATTACCAGGGCGGACGCTACGACTTCCTGCTCAACTCCACGGAGAACATCGACCTGCTCGGCAAACGGTTCATCGTCTTCGAGATTGACAGCATCAAGGAGAACCGTGAGCTGTTCCCCGTGGTGACCATCATCATCATGGAAGCCTTCATCAACAAGATGCGCCGTCTGAAAGGCATGCGTAAGCAGCTGATTGTGGAGGAGGCATGGAAGGCGTTGTCGTCGGCGAACATGGCGGAATACCTGAGGTACATGTATAAGACCGTGCGCAAGTATTACGGCGAGGCCATCGTGGTGACACAGGAGGTGGACGACATCATCTCCTCGCCCGTGGTCAAGGAAAGCATCATCAACAACTCCGACTGCAAGATACTCCTCGACCAACGGAAGTACATGAACAAGTTCGACCAGATACAGGCGTTGCTCGGACTGACGGAGAAGGAGAAGTCGCAGATTCTCTCCATCAACATGGCCAACCACCCGTCACGTCTCTACAAGGAGGTGTGGATCGGGCTGGGCGGCACGCAGTCGGCGGTCTATGCCACCGAGGTGAGCGCGGAGGAATACCTTGCCTACACCACCGAGGAAACGGAGAAGGTGGAGGTCTATCGGCTGGCGGAGCAACTAGGCGGCGACATCGAAGCCGCCATCCGGCAGCTGGCGGAGAAAAGAAGGACAAGCAAGACATAATGTTTATCACAACCAATTTTATCACATTCAACAATGATTCAGAACATGGGAAGAAGATTGAAGACAACAAGCAGGCAGATGCTGCTCCTGTGCGGCATCGTGCTGGGTATGGCGAGTATGGCCATGCAGTCATGCAGTGAGGCGGCAAGGGACGACCGTCCCGCCCTCTGCGGTAACTGGGAGAGCGTGGAGGGCAAGCCCGACGTGCTCATCTATAAGGAAGGTAAGGCATACAAGGTGACGGTGTTCAAGCGCAAGGGGCTGGGACGCGAGTTGAAACCGCAGACCTATCTCCTGCAGATGGAGAACGGCAACCTCTTCATGAATACGGGATTCCGCATCGACGTGGCCTACAACGAGGAGACGGACGTGCTGACTTTCTCGCCCAATGGGGACTATGTAAGAGTAAGACAGGAACCGACCAAACAATAGCGAGCAATGAAAGCAAGAATGACAATCCTTATCTGTCTGTGCCTGCTGACGGCTGGCAAGGCAAGCGCACAGTGGACGGTCATCGACCCGTCCAACATCGCGCAAAGCATCGTGAACACCTCCAAGAATGTGGCGCACACATCGACAACGGCGACCCACATGGTCAAGAACTTTCAGGAGACAGTGAAAATCTACGAGCAGGGCAAGAAGTATTACGATGGTGCGCCCGTATAGGCGATATAATAAATGTAGCATTGGCAAGCTATTAGGTAAGTGTTCCAATATTTACCTATCATCACCAGCTTATCTGCCCACGAAAGGACGGCAGGGAGTATAGCACGCT
>NZ_JABSOE010000095.1 GCF_013618865.1 Phocaeicola faecicola | reverse complement strand
TATCGCAATTTGGCCCAGCCCCTAAGGTAACTGATTCAAATATGCGACAAGCATTTTTTGAAAACAAATATTGTAAATCAAATAATTAACGAGTCTTTTTACAATTATTAAGAGACACTAGTGAAAAATATTGTTTCTATAAATATTGTCATGACCGCCTCCTATCAATACGGCTTTTGTCCCAATCCGGTAATATATGCAGCCAAAGACCTCCATGCCACAAGCCCCGTCATCGTGATAAGTCGCACATACCCGATGATTCGACTGCAAATGGTGAAAATAGCAATACTTTACCTTTATACCTCGTTCTGAAGGGTCACGACCATAGTACAAAGCACCCTGGTCATCGATTTCCTTACAGACGTGATGTATGTCACAGTACTCTATCAGATGATCATTTCCACATAGATGTATGGCCATACTGGGAGCATCAAAAATTTCACATTTCGTAATGCGGTTTCCTACCCCATCGACAGATATTCCCGGGCGATAAGACTTTTCGATGCGGTTAAAATCATATATTCTGCAATTTTCCACATAATTACCGGCTGGAGTGAGTGTACCGCGGTCACCACCTCCTAAACTGATGCCTCCTGAGCCAACCTGATATATTACACAGTTGGAAACTCCATTATTTTTACCGCCTTTTCTATCGAATAACCTGTCATCGTACAAACGGGATGATAATGTTCCGATTACTCCGCCCACTCCTTCTTCATACTTTCTATCAGATTCATGCTGGGCTTTATATACATCTCCGTCCGGTAAGTCTCCACGTCCGATTGAAACGGCCACATACCCCAGGTTCCTAAAAATACAGCGATCTACTTTCACGTTTTCCGAAGTATCCATATAAACGCCCATTCCTCGGGAATATTCAAAAGTAAATCCCTGGATAAGAATATTCTTAGAAGATTCAATATAAAACATGGGAGCTTCCATCACAGAAACATGCACATCATAAACATCCTCATCAACAGGCAAAAAATAGAGTTTTCCATTCTTCTTATCAATCACATATTCCCCAGGTTCATCAATTTCCTCCACCAGATTCAACGCATACCAGCGCTGGAACGGCAGACCGCTTTTAAATCCATACATCGTGGACATCGAAGCCGTAATCGTCTTCTTCAAGGTATCAACCGATGCCAAAGGTATCAACCGATGCCAAAGGTATCATATCATCCGCATATCCATAAGCAAAATAACCGGCAATCCAGGCTCCCTCTGCCGATTTCCACGATGAGGGCCTGTCTTCAATATATTCAAACTGTGGAAGGCCCTTGCCAAACTGCCTTATCCGAGGGATATCCCCAGTACAATGGACCTTTCCAATCAATACAGTACTGTCATTGGGCCAGCGAGAAAGATGCATTGGCCGACCGTTAACAAATAACTCGGTCCATGAAGGAAGTGCAGCACGGCCAAAGCCTTTCGGAGTGATTTCTGCTATTTCCACCCCTAAGGAATTCACATCAATTTCTTTCACTTTATCCTTGACATGAGGCTGTAACCGGGATATAACAGACTCATCCCGAATTGCTCTTATCTGGTTCTTTCCTACTGAAATTCCCCCTGTAAATGATACTTTTTCAGACCGGTAAGGACGAAGTATAAGGTTCTCACCCATGATTTTCACACTATTCAGAAGGCGGTATTCTCCCCCTCTGAACTGAATTTCCACAGTATCAGTTCCATGCCTTTGTGCAATTTCCACAGCCCTCTGTACGGTCTTGAAAGGAGACTTCAAGGTACCGGCAGCATTATCGTTTCCTTTTACCGAAACATAATAGATATGCTTCTCACAAAATGCAGGAAAGCATATCAAAACAAGCATTATCAGCAACAAATTTCTTCTTTTCATACATCAAAGACTATACGTTCTGCATTATCAGCAAAACAAATTCATACTCAGGCCAAGGCCAGTTATTGACTTAACAGGCTTATGAATTCAGGCCTCAGCCATTAATCAGGATAATATTGTTTTAAGGAATAATGTACAAAGCATTCAACATTATATTTTCCCGGATGTTCTTTTAAATCATTACGATTTCGTTCAAAAAGAATCGAAGTTTTATCTAAATGCTCATCCGTTACTTTTATGGTGAGTGTATGTTCCTTATCAGGATCCAAACCATTTACAAGTTCTGCAAAATGATAACGTGAGTAAAATGTAAAAGTTAACAAAGCCAATATCCATGCTTGCAATCATACCCTATTGGTTGCAAAACATTTAAAACCAATTAATGAATAGAGAAAAAAGAAAGGCGGATAAAACCTAGAAAAACCAAATTTTTCCGCCTTTCAAGCTTTAGTCCATTATAACAAAAAGACCAACCAAACTATTATATTACTCAAATTTATGAGTGACGAACTATTTTACACATGTCTTAGTATACCCACTCGGTAGATGTATCTTCTGAAGATACTCCTTTTATCCATTTAATAGTCTGAGCACTTACGGTCAATGGATGTCCTTTGCCTGTAAGATCTGCAAATGACTTACCGGCCTCATCATAAGTAGCCTTATTGATTCTCCAATATCCTTCAAGTCCGGCCGATGTCGGAAGCACTGATTTCATATTAGACTGAATCTGACTTTCTGTTCTGCAGACAGACCATACGCGGACTTCTGTAATCAATAATTTACAGTTGTTCCAATAAGAATTTGTTTCAAACCATTTCACAAAATCAAACTGACCTGCATTTTCTACCGGATATTCCTTAGTACCGGCGAATGCTCCGTTTACATATATGGTAATGGCTCTTCCATTATAAGACACAGCCAGATGCTGCCATATATTGGACTCAAAAGAAAGTTCCGGATTAATCCACTTATCAGGAATTACATGGAACTGTACCAAAGAGTGTGCCTTATGTCCATCCTGATCTTGCTGAGGGTCTTCAAAACGTCCAGATAAATGGCCGTTATTAAATACAAAACGGTTGCGGTTTGCGCTGTTCTGCATTTGGAAACGACATTCTACAGTATACTGTGGATAGAACGCTGTAAAATCTTCATTTACCAGATTAGGAGCCCCTGTAAATTGAGCCAGTTCATTAGTCAATACCGGAGAAACCGCAATCACATACTTTGAGGTAACAGGTGCAACGGTCACGTTACCACTAATAACTTCAATCGTCAAAGGAAGTGCAAGTGGCTGATCGGCAATCTCTTCCGGAATTTTATTCAACATAATTTCCAAATTATCAGACGTATAATTACCAGCCGAAATAGTCACTTCTCCTCCTAAATCGTATAACGACTTATCCATCAGCAGATATTCGCTGGACTGTTCTTTATTATAAATGGCAAGGGCTGTCTCATCTATGCCGAAACGCAGTCTCACATCCTCACTTACTTTATCACTCAATGCCATTTTTAAAGTTACTTTCTTGCCTCCCATAGGTACGGTGGTTACTTGCCCGGCTATTCCGGTACCTCCGACACTTTCCTGAAGAAAGACAATAGGACCAGCAATACTATATTCAGCATCATCACAACTTGTAGCAAATAAAGCTACAAATAATGTATACAATATATTTATTAGATATCGTTTCATATTTTTCTATTATTTATTAGGTGCTACATAATCATCGTCTGTTACAATCTTCGCTCCAGGAGCTGGATTCTGTTGCTGAATGGCTTTACGGAACCACTTGTAAGGAGTATTGCTAACAGACTCATTATTAAATTTATACCCTCCAAATCCTCCTTTTCTGAATCCATTGGATGGCTGCCATGAAGCAAATCCCAAAATAGAAGGCATGACCTCTTTGCTCCATCTACGATTTTGGATATCAGTCCAGAAGAAACCTCCGTTCAAACAGTCCATGGCTGATTCCAGGTTTTCTGTAACAATGAACTTATTGGTAACTTCTTCTTCTGTGAGAACTTCCTGGAATGCGGTAACACATTGAGAAAGGCGTCTGTCTTTATCAGCAGCCGTAGTTCCAGCATTAGGAGAAGGCGTACCACCAGATACAGAATAAGCCTGTGAGACAAAATAATCTACACATTGAGCAATTTCAGGAGTAAGCCGATTCACATACCCATCAATCAAGAACAGTCTTCCTGTAGAAGATTTTGGTCCGAAATAGTTACTCAATTCTCTGACGAGCCATCCGAAATAAGTCATATTCTTATCCAGCTCACCTCCTGGCTCATAATCAATATCAAATCCATCATATCCATACTTATAAAGAGTATCCGAAATGGCCTTGGCATATTTAGCAATTGCAGACTGAATCGCTTCGTTATCGCCGTCTATCCATCCCCAGAATTCTTTTTTCTCTTCAATCGATCCATTATGCTCAGGTGGAGTATATCCGTCACCGATATTATTCACAAAGGCACAAACTACCACCTTGGTACCTTTTACTTTTTGTACATATTCAAGGTCCTTCTTCTTTGCTTCGGTGAGGTTACGCTGGTTATCCCAAAGAGAAATAATATCCATAGAATCGGGTACAGCAGAAAGTGTTGCCGACATGTTGGCACTTCCTTCTCCCCAACCGCTGAACCAGCCAAATGCAACAGAGTGTTCCGAAGCCTTATAAGCTCTCAAAGCTTCATAATAGGCCTCATCCCTATCTATCTGGTCAAGCGGACAATCATCGTATACATTAACCTCGGGTTCAGTCCAGTTACTGCATCCCGCTAATACAAATAATAATACAAACAGTAAGTTTGTTTTCAAGTTATTGTATTTCATAATCCTTATTTTTTAGTTATTATTTTTTTGCCCAGAACAAGTCTGTAGCTTCATTGTCAGAGCCACCTAAAAGAGAAAGGGCCTTCTGATAATTCTCTGAGTTAAGATCTTTTTCCTGATACGGATAACGGACTCTTCTAGCACCACGAACCACGTCGGAAATAACACCGCTACTGAGATTACTTACACTTGGAGCAAGTTCCGGATATCCCGTACGACGATAATCGGCCCATGCTTCCAAGCCAAGCGGATAATTGGCAATCCACTTCTGAGTAATGATCTGTTCAAGATGTTTTTCCGGAGTAGACTCAGCATCCCAAGCAATCTTAACTTCTGTTTTTCGATCATAGTTCTGTGATGCAAGCGCTTCTTTATGATCTCCAGGTACACTGGTTTCATCCGCAAGGTATGCATCGGCTCCAGATACTCCCCATTGTTCGAAAGAACGTTTTACACCTTCTTCATAGTAGGTACGTGCATCTCCTTGAATCCATCCTTTCAGAGCAGCTTCGGCCAAAAGGAACTGTGATTCCGCTGCCACAAAAACAGGCAGCAAGTCTTCATGATTGAATGTAAGTTTACTTCTATATCCATCTCCTGCCGGCAGAATTTCATTTCCTCTTCTCAGGCCCACATATTTGCCATATTTTGACCATGTGGCCGAAGCCGGAGTAAACCATTTATCGGCACGAGGGTCATTATACCCTACGGTATAACTGACAATAGAAGATGACGGACGCAATTCATTCCAGATGGATCCTGCAATGTTATAAGGATTACCCATAGATTTCGGGTCTCGCATGGCATTCTCTGAATTGGACTGGATATAGCCAATAGGAGAATTCATTGCATCAACGAAAGCTTCTTTATTGCCCGTTCTCATGGCCACTCGCATGATAATAGATTCTGCAAATTTTGCCCATAAGGAGTAATCTCCCCCATAAATAGGGTCTGAAGATCCTAAGGGTTTATATCCTGGAGCCGAAGCTACAAAATCAGAAAGTACCTCTGCCGACGACTTTAAGTCATCAATGATATGCTTGTAAACGTCCTCGGCTGAATCATATGCTACGGTCATGTCTCCATCCTGAACGCAAGAATAAGGGATAGGGCCATACAAATCAACGACACGTACCATCGAAGCAGCCTTTATCAGTTTAGCCATGGCATAATAATGTCCTCTGCCTTC
Organism: Phocaeicola faecicola; assembly: GCF_013618865.1. Classification (GTDB taxonomy): domain Bacteria; phylum Bacteroidota; class Bacteroidia; order Bacteroidales; family Bacteroidaceae; genus Phocaeicola; species Phocaeicola faecicola. The sequence goes on along the minus strand of NZ_JABSOE010000095.1, from coordinate 5,174 downwards.
GGTTATTTTTTCAATTTTAAAATAATTAGCATAAATCGTATTAAAGGCCTTATTATACGGAATAGCAGACCACTCATCGGAAGGGTTGAAAGTATCAAAATTCTGTCCTGACCAACGGCTGTTCAGTGCAAAATAGCCACCTAATGTACCCACCATCTGATCGACATATTGAGAAGAGTTCTGCTGGGCATACATCAAAGGTTCAAACATTGGTGCAATCAATACAGAAGGATCCTCCACACGCAACGCATACGGTTCTGTATTATATTCTTCAAACTTACCGATACAACTGCTTGCCGTAACTACAGCAAGAGCTATTAAGACAGTCTTATTGATTATTTTATTCATAATAGTAATGTTTAGTACTGGAATTTAATATTAAATCCAAAATTACGGGTGCTAGGAAGCATGAAATAATCCACTCCCTGATAATAGTTATTTCCTGTTGAGGCAGAAAGTTCCGGGTCAAACGGAGCCTTACAATAGATCATGGCAAGATTTCTTGCTACGAATCCCACTGTCAATCCTACTTTGTCTTTAAACCACGACTTCGGGAAACTATAATTCAAAGAAAGTTCTTGCAAGCGTACATTGGTCGCATCATAGATATAATATGCACCATGTCCACCATTGGCTGTAGAGATTGTTTGATAATAACTCTTGGCACTGATGGTTCCCTGATTGACTTTGATCGGATTGCCTTCTCTTGCCAAAGCAGAAGTTTCAGACACACCATAATAATCCAAAATACCCTGAGTACCGGAATATACCAGTCCGCCGATACGTGCTGTAACAACTACGCCTAATGATATACCCTTATAGTCAAAATTGTTGCTCCATCCAAGATTACACTTCGGGGCAAGAGAACCGACCTTGACAGGCTCTACTTCTTCCATAGAGATATTACCATTATTGTCTACTGCCACGAAGCCATTGTAGTCGCGTTTGATAAAATGATTTACATAGATATCTGAAAGAGAACCACCTTCACGAAGGATGACCTGAGGAGCTACGTTTGCAGCACCAAGCCAGGCTTTCCGTATTTCCGTAATCTGGTTTACCTCTCCGGTTAACGGATTGACAATATCATCTCCAAGGTCTACAATCTTATTTTTATTAAACGTGAAAGTAAAATTACTTCCCCATGAAAAATCACCCCAGGTATTATTATAGCCGACACCCAGTTCTACACCTTCATTCTGTACATTACCTGTCTGTGCGATAAAGTTTGAGTAACCCGATGAAGCCGCCAGAGTTCCATATACGGTCTGATTGAATGTATTTGAACGGTAATATGTAACATCAAGATTTATATTTTTAAGCAATCTGGCATTAACACCTATTTCCCAAGAGCGAGTATTCTCCGGTTTCAAATCCCGATAAGGATAAGTTGAGTTTTGCGACCATGTACCGTTCTGCTCATTAAACACAAGACTCGGATTTGAAAGATATCTTGAGAAAGCATTTGCCACTTGCGAATAAGAGCCACGAACTTTAAGGTATGAAAGCCACTCAGGCAGTTCAACCAAATTTGAAACTATAGTAGAAACACCTATTGACGGATAAAAGAAAGATTTCTGTTTTGAAAAAGCAAGTTGAGAAGCCCAGTCATTTCGTCCGGTCAGGGTTAAATAAACCGCATCATTCCAGCTTCCTTCCACAGATGCGAATATTGACTGAACCTGGTCGTGCCAACCTTTTTCATTTCTCTTGAAATGAGATGCCAGATCAAGATTATTTGCCGCAAAATGATTAGGAACAATCAGGTCTCCTCCCATATAAATGCTATTAAAATATTGGTCATTCAATGAAGTTCCGACATTCGCTACCAATCTGAATTTATCCCAGCTTTTATCTACATTTGCCATCACATCGGCATATACGGTCCGGTCGGTTCCATCTTCCACACGATAGCCACCATTAAGACCTGCAAGAGTGGTACTTGTAGATGCCGCATATTTATTATTCTGTTTCGTAGTCGATTCATCCATCCTTACTCGTCCTACGATGTTCAGCCAGTCGGTCACATTCCATTGAAGAGAGGCATTTACCATATAACGTCGCTTGGCCATTTCCCGGTTCATTCTGTTCTGAATCCAATAAGGATTCTGAATGGTATGCGCCCCTGTTCCATAAGGCCAATATTGCATCTGGATTCCACGTGCATCATTCCATCTTTCAAAAGATCTGACTTCATCAAAATTTTCTCCTCTAGGGAACAGATAAAGGCCGACAATAGGGTTGTTATACACTCCCTGTGATACCAGGTTCTTGTTATTCTGTATAATAAAATTAACGCCGAAATCAAAAATCAATTTATCTTTGGCAAATTTCGTTGTATTACGGGCAGAGAAATTGTATCTGTTATAACGGCTCTCAGGAATAATACCTGTCGAATTGGTGGTAGAAGCTGAGAAGTAAGTCTGGTTACGGGCATTTCCCGTAGAAAGAGACGCCGAGTTGATAATATTTGTACCCGTATTAAAGAAGTTTGCCGGATCATAGCTGTAGCTTTCCGGAAGCAATTCACTCCAGCTTTCATAATCTGCAGCTGTCTTTCCGTACCGGCTTTGCATGTCAGGCATCATATAGGCTTTGGAGAATGTAGTTGAGTTATTGATGGTCACAACCGTTTTTCCCTCAGCACCTTTTTTAGTATTGATAATGATCACACCATTGGCGGCAGCCGATCCGTAAAGAGCGGCAGCCGAAGGGCCTGTCAGCATGTTTACTGATTCGATATCTTCCGGATTTATATCTGCAGCAGCTTCCGATCCGGTAGAACCTCCATAAACACCGCCTCCACCATCAAAGTTACGGTTATACATAGGAATACCATCAATCACATAAAGAGCCGTATTGCCTTTTTCAATGGATTTCATACCACGCATGACCACACGGGTAGAAGAACCCGGACCGGCAGCACCTGCATTAATGGTCACACCTGCTACTTTACCCGCCAGTGAGTTCATAAAGTTGGCATCTTTAACCATGGTAATCTGGTCGCCTTTTACTTTCTGTACATTGTAGCTCAATGCTTTTTCTGCACGCTTTATACCCAAGGCAGTTACTACTACCTCATCAAGCACTTCTGTGTCTTCTTTCATATTCACGCGCAACAGCACTCCTAATTTACCATCCAGAATTTCTTTCTTATAACCGATGTATGAGATTTCCAACTTCACATTAGGTTTGGAAGTCTTAAGGACAAAATTTCCATCAAAATCGGTAACTGTTCCATTCGAAGTACCCACTTCCAATACCGTCGCTCCAATAATCGGCTCCCCTTTACTGTCTAATACCTTTCCCTTCAGTTCATATACAGACTCCTGGTCGCCAGCCTTGGCACGTTTACTTTCCTTGCTAGATAATATAATATTTTTATCAAGCACAGAATATGTGATATTCGTACCCTCAAATACCTGCCCCAATACTTCGAGAATATCACGCTGATGAGAAGATACTGATACACGGCGAGTTAAATCGATATGCTTATTGTTGTAAAAGAAACTATACTCAGACTGATTTTCAATGTCCTCTAAAACTTTACCGACTGTCACATTTTTCGAATCAATACTAACAGGCGCAGTCTGTGCATATACGTCAGAAGCATAGCCTATCCCTAAAGAAGTAATAAAAAAGAAGGCTGACAACTTCATAGTTCGAGACAACTTCAATGAAGCAAACCTACGCAGTTTACCTGATTGAATTCTCTGCTCCGAAGCAGAATAATAAAAATTGTGTTCCATAAATTGTATTAAATATTAAAGGTCTATTATGCTTTTCATTCGTTACAAACAAGTAGAAGCAACCCCCAAGAATAAGAGGAAAAAACATTCTTCAGTTTTTCATTTGTCAAGATGAATTATACATATTCATAATTTAAGAGTTTAATTATTTTATCAATATATTTCAATATGAGTTTCGATTTGAGAACGGTTTTCCTGATCAATATAGCGCCAGCGCAAACCAATAGATACCTTAAAGTATTCGAGTATACGCTCAAGACGCTGATTGGTAAACGTACCTGTAAAAGAGCCGGTTGGTTGAACTCCTTCTCTGATAAAGAATTTCACGCCATAGCGTTTTTCCAGGATACGTAACACTTCTTCAGCAGGAGTATTGTTTAAAATAATCTTATTGTCTTTCCACGCTGTCTCCGTTTCACAGGATGTCTTCAGCAGCTGTACCTTTCCTTCGTCGGCATCATAGAGGATTTTCTGGTTGGGCGTCAGCAACACCCGGTTTTCCTTATTTCCTTCCCGATAGTCGAAGCCGATTTTTCCTTCAACCAGGGTAACGGCTACATTAGAGTCTTCCTGATAAGCCTCCACATTGAAACTGGTTCCCAAAGCCTCTACCTTAACGTCATTAGAAGCAGATACGATAAAGCGCTTTTTCTTGTCTTTCTCCACTTCGAAGAATGCCTCTCCGTCCAGTTCCACCAAACGTTGGTTGGTTCCTGAAAAAGAAGACGGATAACGCAAGGTAGACATTGAATTCAGATGTACGACCGAATTGTCCGGCAACACTACTGTGGCAATCATTCCCGGATTCGTACGTACCTCCATCATGCGGACATCATCCTCACGGGTAAAATACTCCACCAGCAAGGCTGTCAGTACCGGGAGGAACAAAATCGCTGCCGCACGCTGCATCCACATCCATATCACAGTTCTTCTGGAACCGGACATTCTGCGTTTTACCTTCTTCAGGGCCTTTTCTGTATTCAGGGTCTGCTGAAGCTGAAGCGTATCAGTAGCCAGATAAAGCATTTCTATCTGCGAGGCCAGCCGGCGGTGTTCGGGACTTTCTTCCAGCCAGGCTTCTACCCGGCTGCGTTCTTCACCCGACAACGTACCCTGACAGTACTGCATCAGCAGGTGTTCCATATCATTTTCCTGAATTTCTATAATGTTTTCTTGAAGTTTCATATTCTATTATTTTGTGTTTCTATATACATGACAATTCTGCGGCTTCCTCCCCTAAACTAAAATGATATTTTTTTTATCTTTTTTTTCGGGGTAATTATTATCTTTGTGATATACGTGCGACAAGAAGTCGTACAAGTAATTGTTCAGCATGATGTCTGAACCTGTTGTTCCGTCAACAGTAGCCTAAAGAGGCGTGCTTTACGAGTAATTGTTTGGTGCGAAGCCCTCTTGACAATATGG
>NZ_JABSOE010000094.1 GCF_013618865.1 Phocaeicola faecicola | reverse complement strand
GATTACGAAAACCTTCTTCCCATGACAATATGCAAATAATAATCGTTAAATTTGTGGACTCTTTTTTAGACGGGTGCCTGCTGGCGCCCGTCTAAAAGGGGACACCCTAAAATTGGAAACTTACCTTCGTTCGGATCTTGCGGTACCAATTTACCATGAATGGCCAGGTCTAATATCTTACTTTTGGCTTGCTTGATAATTACCTGCAATTTCTCTTTACTATTTTTTATAGTATCAATCAAAGAAATCCATTTATCTATCTCTATAATAATTCTTTCTTGTTCTTTTAATGGAGGAACAGGTATCATTAATTGAGAGAGCTTTTGGGCATTGATATTGGACTGGTTAACTGCATCCGTTTTTACATTATAGCACCAATTGCGATAATAGCTGCTATTCATTACATAATTAAGATAGTCAGAAGAAATCAATATTGGTCTAACACGAATAAGATAGCCTGCATATATAGCAGGTCTTTCTTCTTTATAGACTGCTGTTTTTCCTACCCATTCGCTACTATTTGTTCGATTAAAAAGTAAATCGTTTTTTTTAAGAGAATATTGTTTAATATCTTCATCATTTGAAGAGTATACTAAACCAGAATAATCAATTGTACCCCAATTAGTAATATTCCCCATTCGTAGAACTGCTATTTTACCTACGCTTGAAGACTTCTCAGAGGTCCCATACTTTAATTCACATACAAGGTCTTCTAACTTACACCATTTCCACCCATTCGGCCATAAGTAGGGATAATGGGGTGTATGTAATGTAAGTTTTGTTCATTTTTGAAACATGGTGTACAATAAGTATTAGATACAGTACACCATGATTAAATTATCTTCTTCGATAACTATATTTACTTCTAATTGACATAATCAATGAGGCTTTTATACATCGTCGTTTATATGTGTCTTCCTCCTCATCCGGCCTTCTTCCGTCCCAGCGAAGGTCTGAATCGGAGTTACCACCGCCTCCGCCGGATGAAACAGTGATAGGCTGTCCGCCAATCAAAGCATCAGCGATAGAGAAGATTCGTTCCCGCACATAAGGCTCAGCCAGCTGGTCAAGAAATGTCTGCATCTGTTCGGTCTGATTATCGTTGAGAGCCGTCAGTCGTGCATACTCCTGTTGCAGCCATTTAAGCTCCCGATAGTCCAGCAACGCATTATTCTGCACCGCCTGTATTTGCTGTTCGGCATCCTTCCGATACAGTTCTTCAATCTGACGGACAATCTTCACGAATCGGCTGGCGATAGACCTGTTCTGTTCCTCAATCCATTTGTCAACACCGAATATCGGAGGTTTACCAGTGATTCGTGGCGGCTCAAAATCTATCTTGTGATTGCGGAAAGGTTGAGCCACTCTACCGACACGGTCTATATTCTTTGTCATCTGCTCCAGTTCCTGCTCCTTTTCTTGAAGCTTACATGACTTGTCTTCAAGTTTTGACTGGCATTCGGAAATCTGTTTTTGTATCCTAGTCTTTTGAATTTCATATTCCTGAAGAGCGATTTTGCCGGAAGCCAGAGACTTCTCAATTTCTTCAAGTTGTGATTGAGAACTGGATATCTGCGACTCCAACTTTCTCATCATTGTCTGCAATCCCTTAACAGCCTTCTCCGCTTGTTTTGCCTCTTTTGTCAACTTTCGGATATAATCACGTTTATTCAAATGCATTACATTACGACCTTCAATACTATCACCACGTTCCAGACCGTATTTACTTCCAACCTCTTCATACAAAGAAGTATGCATATCCTTTAATATTTTTCCATATTCATACCTGTCTTTCCCAAATTTAGCAGACCACATGACACATTCGCGTCCACTTTTTGGGCGTATACCCACTGGCACAATCAAAGCATGAATATGAGGTGAAGTTTCATCCAGATGAACCTGAAATCCGATAATATTCTCCCTACCATAGCGACGAGAACACCAATCATAAACGTCCTTTGCCCAAAGCTCAACTTCTTCACATCTACGTAAATGACTATTGTCGGCATTCTTTTCCAGGTTCACAATCTGGCTGCCGAAAGCCATCTGAAGTGTACGATCATGGTTACCGCCAAATAAGAATCGAGCACAACAATTCGGCTGAATCTTACTGTCAGGCTTAAATGGCTTCCATCCAAGTTCAGAAAGTCTTTCCTGTAATCTGACATCAAGAGACTTCGGATGATATCCCAACGGATATATTTTTCCATCAGGACCTATTTCAAAATTCAACTTCATTCTAGTCTTGTCATAATGGTTAGTAGGATCCTCATTTTTCCTATCTATTTTTGTTTCATTCCAACGTCTTTCGTTTTCATTAGCCTCGGCTGCATTCAATGATTTCGCAGCTTCAACATGCATGGCCTGTTTTATATCTGTATTCATAAATGTCTTTCCAATATGTGTTTATTCATTATTGGAGCTTGCTCCTTAACCAGTCTGTAATGCCAGACAATGCCCAGACTTTATTGCCTGTAGGCAAAAAGTCCTTATTGTGTTATGGACTTTCTATAAATCCATGGAACAAGTTCCTTTACTATTCAATAAGTTCCAGATCAAATTCATCAATGAGCAACTGCAATGCTGGATTACGCTGTATCATCTGACGAAGTATCTGTCTCTTTGATGGTGAATACAAAAAGAAGTCTGCAATATCCAATCCTTGGCTGCGTTGCTCTTCATCTGATGTATATTCCAAGACATTGGACACAACAACCCGTTTGCATATACCTGATAACAAAGCAGACTTTTCTTTCCATTGTTCAGTTGCTCCTAAATCAGGGATGAGAGTAACTTCCCTGCCTTTAAGAACCTGCATAGCTTCACTGTTGAAACAACCGTTCTTTCCACCTGTTGCCAGCCATATATAATCGGGGATAAAATGGCTCATTACAACAGCGGTCTTTTCACTTTCTACCAGCATTACTGGAGACGATGTTTTTTTTAGAAGGTGTTCTCCATACAAACACTGCTTCAAATGGAAATCCTGCAACTTTAACTCGGAATGTGCCCAGCTGACAAAAGCCTGAGGCTCTTTAACCCGATGGCCTGTCTCGGCATTATAGCACATTACCTTTCCTGTTCTTACTTGTCCATTTATATCTATCTGCCAGAAGACTGTTGAACCTCCCCATTTTGCAGATGTTCCTATACGATACATGTCAAATAACCTGTTTGTTTCACTTTCACCAAATACGCGACAGAAATATTGATACAAAGGGTTTATTGAATAATGTGACTGACTCCTTAATACATAAGATGAAGGAATATACGAAGGGGTAATACAAACGGATGTTTTATCTACAGACTTATAAGAGGCTGAAAGCAGTGACTTACCATTATCCACATTCATTTCCAATTTATCAGGATTATCTTTGAAATATTCCTTTGGCGTATAGTGATAGCCACAACTGTTCTCATGATCACACTTACCGACATTGTTTGGAAAGATAATGCTGCCCAATTCATCAATATACTTGACAAAACATCGGCTTTTACCACAACTCGGACAAGTAGTCTTGGTTCCGAGTTTGTATTTCTGTAAATGAAATCTGTATTCACCCATGGTTCTCTGATTTAAGTGTTGTTGCACTCTGCACTTTTGCACTTTGAGAAGATTGCACGGTATCTTGACAAGATGAAAGTGCAATAGTGCAAGGTGCATCAGTATTTTCTGTCATAAGTTTGCGATAGACTCCATGCTGAAGCTTTTCTATAAGAGGGTGCTTAAGCCGGCATAATTGGTCAAGCGCATAATAGACGGTACGTCGAGACATATCAACTTTTCTACCGGCAATAACAGCATCCCCGGAAGTGAACCGATCTTCCAACAGAGAAAGCCACGCTTCCTTCGTTTCACCAATACTGTTTGCGACAATGGTTTCCTGAATCCTCCGGTATGTTTCCTCGTAATAATCAATCATACGGATTGCTGATTCCACGGAGTCCTGTTCGACATATTGCATATCGCCACTATCAGCAGCCCATTTCATTACCTGGAACAATAGGGAAAGACGTGCTACATGCCCGTTGAGTTTCATCTTGCGGCTTTCAACATCGGCATCGTCCTCAATGGCATTTACTGCATCAATTATTCCATTATACCATTCATAAAAGCATTCTTCCGCATCATTAGACATTGTAAGAATCCGTGGATTTACCGTTGTTCCTTTGTCATCAAGAATACAAGGGATACTGAGAACTCTGTTGATTATTGTTCTCCATTGATTCATGATGTCAGGACGGAGTGTATTTCTTTCTTCCCGTCTCCATCCGGATATCTTCCGGTTTTTAGGATAGACAAACAGAAAGCGATCAAGCAATCCGTTGGCAAGAAATTCTGTACGGAAGACTTCCTGCAGCATATTTGTCTGTACTGAACCGATGACATTTATACATGGATTCTTGATTAGAACAGGACGTGATTCTGACTTGCGGATAATCTTTAACGGCTGTCCGCTATAAGCTGTCAGCAAATCTTCAATGAGGTTGTTCTTGCTATTATACCTTTTGACGGAATTGAACAAAGCCAGAATTTCATCAACTACCAATGTTATTCCGCGCTGATTATGCTGATGAATATTCATCATCGCCTCAGGAGTAGAATCATAAATGACAGTAGTTATAAAATTAGGCTTTTTGAGCAACCGCTCTTCCCCGTCGGTACCGTGTTTACCTGCTGACATGGCTCTCTCATATTCATCGTATTCTTCGTTATATTTCTCATGCAGCCGGTCATCATACTCATTTATCGGCTTATAAATAAAACCGAGGGGAGGAGTCTTTCCAAGTCCGGGACGACCTACCAACATCATATAAAGGGAAGGGCAAGTCTTCCACTCTCCCTTTATACGGATATGACAAGAATTACCTATTGCAGTAGCAACGGCGGACAGAATAATAGACGCAGTATATTCCACATTAAAATTTTCGTATCTGGCAAGGTTGAGGATAATCTCCTGTATTTTGTCCGGAAAGGCATCCAATGGAAGACCTGTTTCCGGAATACTTTCCACTTCCAAACGAAGCATGTTGGTCAAATGAAGAGTATCAAACATAGCTACCTCCTTCCTGTTTAGGAAGTTCATCGCCAACAGCAAAAGCTTCATAATGGAATCGGCGTAGAAAACGGTCAACGTCTTCCTGCGTGTACCAGTATTTATCACCTTCACGCGAGTAGCCGAGATAACCGTTGTCACGCAACTTCTTCAGATACTTCTCTTTAATGTTCAACATCTCCATCAAAGACTTATTATCATAAAGACGATATCCACCTTCATGAGCCGGAGGCGGCAGTTTCTCTTGTCTCTCCACTACGCTGAGAATCTTTTCAAGCAATTCCCGGTCGCATAGCTTCTCTACATTCGTTTCTTTAGCCATACTTAAAAACAATTATGGCCGATTGCCCTGATGCACACTCAGACCTTCAGCCTGGTTATACGATATGGTACGATTGTGCACATCGCACCAGAATCACGGCACGAATGTATGAAATAGCTGAGGACTAATAAGTTACAATAAATTATCCAATGTTAGGACAGGTGTTATGGAAAGTTATGATTCTGCCACAACTTTACAAGTAACCTATTGATTACCAGCAATAAAAAAAGAGAAAAATAAAATTGAAAAAATCGAAGATTGCCAGATGATGCAAAACAAAATGCATAACAAGCCAGAAACTAAGACTTGCCAAGAACGAAGATAATACTCTTAGTTTTTTGTCACTTATGAAAAAACTTGTCGATTTCTCCGGCATTGTTAGGGACGGGCATATCCCTCCTGTTCTGCCGGGACTGTCCGATACCGGTTTGTTCAAATAGTGCGTTAAGTTCGACATCGGGGAAGAGTCCGTTGCCGAACTCCCAAAAAGTCTTCTGTTCGTATTTGGAATATTCAGGATAATCGCCGCAATATATTCGACCACACATATAGGCAAGAAGAGCCTTTGTCCCTTTCCAGCTATAATGGGACCCGACCTCTTCAATATATCCGGCTTCTATTGCTTTCGCAAAGATTGTACGGGCAAGTGAAGTATCAAGCCTTCCCGACAATACAACCCCTTTGGGGGAATCCGGACATTCAGAATGATTATCTATGGGTTGAACGGTTTGCTGGTTCTTTTCCCTAAGTTTGATACGCAGTTTTTCTGCTCCGTATGCAAATAACCCCGATAAGACAAGGGCGGTGAAGATGCCTGTTATTACTACAGGATCAGGACGATTGTCCTTTACCGGATCAATTATCCCAAGACCTATAAGGAGCAAAGTCCCTATAAAAAAGACTATTGCAGCAGACCACATGATTATTCTATGGTACCGTTTGAATAGGGTAGAAAGCACCAATACCAGAACAAATGCACACACCAGCAATAGGAATATCTGCGTAATAGTCATCTCAAATCAATTTAGGTGTAAAATTAATGAATGTTTCCAATAGCCATCTACATTCATCTGACAATTTCCAGAGAAGCAAAATCCTCTTTCAGACGTGCCACTTCCGCAGACAGCGTTTCGGGCAGGAATTTGGCATAGACCTTTTCGGTGACATCAGTACTTCCATGACCGAGCAAACGACTGACAACCGACATGGAAAGTCCTTTGTTTAGTGCAAAGACCGCAAACGAATGCCGGGCCGCGTGCATCGAGAGACTGAACGGAAGGCCGATCTGTTCACCGACAACGGCCAGCGACTGATTGATGCATTTCGTGGCATTGTTGCGGGCCTTGTAAAGCGCCTCCGCATCGTCGAGATCCAGATCATCCTTTACTAAGTTGAAGACATACCGGCATCCGGTACGCTTCTCCTGCCAACGGTGCAGAATATTCAAGGCAGGTTCGGTAAGGGGAATCACATGACGTTTGTTTGTCTTGATCATGATCTTCCGCAACTCCTTCCGGGCAAAATCGATATGCTTCCATTGCAGGGTCATCACATCTACCACACGGAGTCCGCAGGCATGGAAGGCAAAGAAAAACATCTCCAGAAACTCCTTGCGGCGTGGTTCGGTGCAGGCATGGTAATATTCCAGTAACGCGGACATCTGTTCTTTTGAAAGATACTTGCCGTCAAACTCATTGTCTTCGTCCGCAAGAGATATCTTAGAGGCGATACGCATATCCTGAATCCTCGCATTGACGGCATGGTCTATCATCTTCATTTCTGAAGCATAGGCACACGCCTTCAAAATCGGAGTCAAAGCATGGTTGATCGTTGCATCGCTGTTCTGTTTTATCTCGCGGCGCCACCTGATGTATTCGTCAATTAGTTCAACCGATATTTCACCTAAATAGATACTGTCCGGCTTATAGGTACCGTTCTTTGTTGCACGAAGAAAGATACGGAAGATATTCATGCCGCTCTTGCCGTTCTCATAGCGGCTGCGACCGATCCTGCTCCGGGAATAGTCAGATTCGAGCCTTTCCAAAACAAACTCGATAAAATCCTTCCCTTTGTCCTCCCGTGTGAGCGGTTTGTCGGCCAGAAAGTCGGCGATCACCTGTGCCGTAATCTGATTGGGATGCTTCTCCTGATATTCGGCCAGCAGTCCGTCGATCTTGTCCGCACGGGCAAGCAGCAGGCTGTTGATCCGGTTGGCCTCAGGACCATAACTCGCCCTCACACCTCCGCGTCCCTTGTTGGCTTTCTCGTTCCAGTCTCCCAACCGGACAAAGATATTCATGCCCTTGCGTATCATCTGCCGGTTCCAGGTGTATTCAAGCTGGACAAGATACTGTTTGGCAGGATCGATCTCACCCCTGACATGCAGGCGGTAGCGTCCCAATGGATATAGTCGTTTAGGTCTTCCCATAATGGAGGATATTTGAATTGGAAATACAGCTTGCGGCAATACTCACAAACCTCTGTAAAGGTAATGAATTTTGTCCAAACAAATCCCGATTTTTCCTCCGAAAAACGTATTTTATCCAAATAAACCACGCCATTTAAGGCGGTCAGACGCTGTTGTCCAAACAAATTAAATCCCCGCTAATCTATCTGATTAACAGGGATTTAACGATTATTCCGCGCTTAAAAACGCATTAATATTCCTCCTCGTTGAAGAAGAAATCTTCTTTGCTGGGATAATCAGGCCAAATATCTTCAATGCTTTCATATATTTCACCTTCATCTTCCATTTCCTGTAAATTCTCAATCACTTCCAATGGAGAACCTGAGCGCATAGCGTAGTCAATTAACTCATCTTTTGTTGCTGGCCATGGTGCATCTTCCAATTTTGAGGCCAATTCTAATGTCCAATACATAGTATTTTAATTTTATAAAGTTTGACTTTATTATTGAGGCACAAAAGTATAATAAATTCTTTCATTTACAACTTTTGCTCCAATAAATTTCTTCTTGTTTGTCTATTTGATTTAACTTCCTGGATAAAATGAATAAATAGTCTGACAAACGGTTGATAAAACGCTTGACATTAATGTCAATTTCACTGTCCAGTTGTTCTTCCAGGTTCAATATCCGTCTTTCGGTACGGCGGCAAACCGTGCGGCAGATATGACAGAAAGAGGCAGCAGAGCTTCCGCCCGGTAGGATAAATGCCGTTAGCGGAGGCAAGGAGGCATCCAGTTCATCTATCTGGGTTTCCAGGCTTTTGATGACCTCTTCTGATATACAGCCGGGGTAGTCTGCAGGCTGCTGGGTGGATTCGGTAGCCAGATAAGCTCCAATGTCAAAAAGAAAATGCTGGATCCGGTATAAATAAGTTTTGACAGCTTCCTCTTGAATTAAAGAGATCAGCATGCCTAGATCAGCGTTCAGTTCGTCGACAGTTCCATAAGCTTCCAGGCGGGCATGTGTCTTAGGAACACGTTTGCCTCCTACCAAAGCAGTAGTGCCTTTGTCGCCGGTACGGGTATAAATCAGACTTTTTTTCATGGTATGTAACGTTAGCTTGTTTGAAGGTTTATAGGAAATTGACAATTCGGTGCTCTTTCACCCGTTTCCGGTCGAAAAAGACCAGTCCGATGTCATAAAAATCAAATGTCACGCCTACACGCGGATCGGATATGACCTTCTTCCACCACTCTTTTTTTTCTTTGTTTTGATGTGGATTACCTATAATCAGGCAGGTATGCTGATTCGTGTAGGGTAAGATGGCTTCAAAAACTTCCTGATAATGCTTAATGTTTCCCAGGTGAATGAGCTCCGGATTATCTTTTCTTATGCCAGCTTCCCGTAGAAAGGCATCAATCCCTCCTTTTTGGATAGAAATATTTTCTTGTTCTCTCAGAAGGGCTGTAACGCAAGGATGCATCATCCCCTCTTCGCAGGTGTATACCGGGACCTGTCTGGCTTTAGCCATATATAAGGTTGTCAGTCCACTTGCAGTTCCAAACTCCCAGATACAAAGTGGAGAGAGATAGTTGGTCAGCCGGAAGATGAATTTGTCAACCTTTTCGCGATAATGGGGAAAGGACTCCATGGCTCTTCTACGGGCATGCAACGGCTTGTATGCATAAAACGGAAGTTTTTCGTATGCCACAAATGTAATCAGATAAAAATCGGAAGGGGAGTGAACCCCATATCCACAGCGGTGTCTGAATCTGCAACACCAGTTCCACCCACGCAATAAAAGATTAATCATAGAGTATATGGTTTAAATCTGAACAAAGATATAAATTTTTAAAGATATACGTAGCTTCCTCCAGGAAAATGCTGGATTTGTACCTTGACTCAATGATGAATAGATTTTTTTGAAAAAACGATACGAAAATTTGCGTATTTCAAAATAAAGCAATACCTTTGCATCGCATTTGAGAAAAATGCCCAGATGGCGGAATCGGTAGACGCGCTGGTCTCAAACACCAGTGGAGTAACATCCATCCCGGTTCGACCCCGGGTCTGGGTACAAGAAAGAAAGCTAAGTATTTGATAATCCAATACTTGGCTTTTTCTTTTGCTTGAATTTTCCCCACATTTTCCCCACACGTGCAAAAAATATAGCAGTAAGTCATTATTTCTTTTGGTTGAACGTAGTAAATAAGTTACCTTTGAAAAGAAATAAAGCCTATTAAATAAAAGTAATGGAACAAGGTGTTTGGCAAGATATAGAACTGTTGTACCAGAAGTTTCAAAAACTTGGTATCAGTGAAGCGGTGGACTATGATAAGTACTACCTTTATTCTCTCATTACCCATTCCACAGCCATAGAAGGCTCAACGTTGACCGAACTTGATACGCAGCTTCTCTTTGACGAGGGAGTAACAGCGAAAGGGAAACCGCTTGTGCATCATCTGATGAATGAAGATTTGAAGCAAGCGTATGAACTTGCCAAAACTGAATCAGGCAGTCTTGTACCTATAACTCCTGCTTTTCTGAAAAGGTTGAATGCAATGTTGATGCGTACTACTGGCAGCGTTCACAGTGTGTTGGGCGGCTCTTTTGATTCTTCTAAAGGAAAGTTCCGTCTATGTGGTGTTACGGCTGGTGTTGGTGGACATTCTTATATGAACTATTTGAAAGTTCCTGCTAAGGTGGATGAACTTTGTGCGATTCTTCAAGAGAAGCAAAAAAAAATGGGAACACTTCGAGAACAATACGAATTGAGCTTTAATGCCCACCTTAATTTAGTAACTATTCATCCGTGGGTGGATGGCAACGGAAGAACGGCTCGATTACTGATGAACTACATCCAATTTTGCTATCACCTTTTTCCGACCAAAATATTTAAAGAAGATAGAGAAGAATATATTCTTTCCCTGCGCCAATGTCAGAATGAAGAAACTAATCAGCCGTTTTTGGACTTTATGGCAAGGCAGTTGAAGAAATCACTTTCTATAGAAATTGAACGATTCAATGTATCACGAAAGAAAGGGTTTAGTTTTATGTTCTGATACTATATAAAACAAGGATTGCTATTTATGAGTTTATGGTAAACTTGCATGTGGGAAAGTTTGAACATCCATAGAAAGTGCCGTACTTGCCTTTCCTCAAAATGAGATGTCCTCCGCATTGAGGACAAACACCTTGATTTATTAGGCGTGAACTTCTGTATTGCCGAGCCTTTGCGTTATGCTTATGCTGTTTTAGTTTCTCTTTATCAGCGATTATGCGATTCTGGTTAATTGTCTGTATTATCCAATTTATGGTCTCCTGATTAAGAACAGCAGTTCTGTATTGTAATATAGCACGTTTTAGATTCACTAGTGTCTCTTAATAATTGTAAAAAGACTCGTTAATTATTTGATTTACAATATTTGTTTTCAAAAAATGCTTGTCGCATATTTGAATCAGTTACCTTAGGGGCTGGGCCAAATTGCGATA
>NZ_JABSOE010000093.1 GCF_013618865.1 Phocaeicola faecicola | reverse complement strand
TGTTGAAAGTATGAGCCGATTTCTAACAACAAATAGAAATATTGAGTTGCTTGAGCCGTATGAGGGGAAACTCTCACGTACGGTTCTTAGGGGAGAAGGGGGCAGTAATGCCCTTGACTTACCCGATGTGCAAAAGCAGGGCGACTTCTTCGTGGAGTCACCTATCATTCTGTTTGCCAGTATTATCTGGTATCTCAAAATCTATCAGAACGGGAAGTTTTGCACGTTTCCCCATGCTATCGAGTTTCTGAACCGCCGTTACGAGGATATATTTCCGATACTGACCTCTTATCCGGAGCTGGAGAACTACCTTTCGCCGTTCATGGATGCGTGGCTTGGAGGGGCTGCGGAGCAGCTCATGGGTCAGATAGCGTCGGCAAAAATCCCGCTTTCGAGGATGATTTCACCGCAGCTCTACTGGGTGATGTCAGACAGCGAGTTTACGCTGGACATCAACAATCCCGAAGAGCCGAAAATCCTCTGCGTGGGTAACAATCCCGACCGTCAGAATATCTACGGTGCGGCACTCGGTCTGTATAATTCCCGTATCGTGAAGCTCATCAACAAGAAGGGGATGCTGAAGTCATCGGTCATCATCGACGAGTTGCCCACAATATACTTCAAAGGGTTGGACAATCTTATAGCTACCGCCCGAAGCAACAAGGTTGCCGTGTGTCTGGGCTTTCAGGATTTCAGCCAGTTAGTGCGTGACTACGGGGACAAAGAGGCGAAAGTGGTGATGAACACTGTCGGCAATATTTTCTCCGGTCAGGTGGTGGGGGAAACAGCCAAGACGCTCTCCGAGCGGTTCGGTAAGGTGTTGCAGAAACGGCAGTCCATCTCCATCAACCGGCAGGATGTTTCCACCTCCATCAACACGCAGATGGACGCGCTCATTCCACCGAGTAAGATTTCCGGGCTTACGCAGGGAATGTTTGTCGGTTCTGTATCCGACAACTTCAACGAGCGTATCGAGCAGAAGATTTTTCATTGCGAGATTGTGGTGGATGCCGAAAAGGTGAAACGGGAAGAAAGTGCCTACAAGAAAATTCCCGTCATTACAAACTTCACGGACGAGGACGGCAACGACCGCATGAAGGAAACGGTGCAGGCGAACTACCGGCGCATCAAGGAAGAGGTGAAGCAGATTGTGCAGGAGGAACTGGAGCGTATCAAAAACGATCCGGTGCTGTGTAAACTGCTACCAGATAATGAGACTGTCTAACAAGTCCCCAAAATTGAAAATTATCCCTATCGAAGTTTGAAGTGACCCCCAAAAGTTGGATACAATTTTTTTGGGGGGCACTTCAGTTCTGACGGGTAAAATCGTAAAATTCGGACTTGTTAGACAAATACTTACGCGGTTTCAACCTCAGGTACTGAATCTATCGAATTGACAAATTTAACCAATTGCGGATCTGAATCTTTTTGTATGAGGTTTCGGAGACTCTTTTTCAATTCATAAGCATCATCCCCTGCTGTATTTATTAAATCCATATAAAAATCTTTGTTTTGCAGAATCAATGAACGGCATGCCCCATCGGAAATTACAGGTTTCACTATTTTATCAATAACGTCTCCAGCTTGACTTTTCAAATTACCATGCGATCTAAGCCATGTTTCGAAAAATTGAAACTTTATTGCATTGATAGTCTTTTTACCGATGCAGAAATCATTTCTTATATCGGTAACTGTCGATTTAATTTTTCGTTTATCCAATCTTTCAACTATATTCTTGAAACAATTAGGGAAAGGATTCAAACTTTGAGTTCCAGAAGCAATATCCATCAGAATCTTTTTGCCAAATTCAGTCAAGTTATCTGGCAAGGATTTGATTTTAGCCAGTAAATGTTTTATTGCGACAAACCAATAATATGATGTATGTGCTGTTCTTTGGGCGTATAATGTATCAACACTTATTTCAGACAACGCTTCGAACGCTATTTTATTGATATGATCGGTCAGGACATTGCTTATTTTAGTGGTCAAATCGTAAAAAGATGCGTCAGGAATTACATCTTTAATATTGTTCTTAGTGATATACTTATCCAAATCGGTATTCCACTCTGCTAAATGCTCGATAAATACCTCATCCGTTACACCTATTCTGTTCTTAATATCTTCAAATTGGGGCAATATGTCTGAGAGCAATAATTTATAGCCAAGTTTATGATTTACCATGTATTGTAGTGTTTCATTTAATAGCGGTATATTCCATCCCACACTATTTACTAATAAGTCTCCATGATCCACATAATAGTCCATGAGTTCTGCAACATATTTTATATCTCCACCCTCTATTAAGGAAACGGAATGACCATGTGCCAATTGCATGGCGACTAAATCGTAATATCCAGACTCTTTAATGTTTCGGCCATCAGTTTCTAATTCAGAATGCAACTGATTTATGTAGGTTGAATCTAACGTTACAGGTAAAGGTCTTTCTTCGTCAGATGCCAATAAACGATAGGTTGTAAATATAGCCCCTATATTATCTTTATTTACATTCTGTTCATCAATGCAATTCGTGATCGCTTGCAAAAGCGTTGGAAACGTATAGGTAGAATTATCTTTTAACGTTTTTACAATATCTGCATGGTCGAAATTATCGGGTAGTAAGTTTGCCAAATAATTATCGAGCGCCTCCGAATTTGTTGCTACTTGATAATATTTATATGCTTTAGTTGTCGCGTTATCCCGATAGGCAGCATCTGTTGCATTTGCAGCTTGAATATAATCGATAAATGTATTTGGCTTGACTGTTTTTGCTTCAATCAATGACGTAAAATCGCACGCCAACTTATTTTGCGCAATAAACCTGTCTATTGCATCTAACGTTTTGAAATAGTCGCCGCCATTGAAGTCATTGAACCGAACTATCTTCTTATATAATTGAGCAATCACATGGTTTTGGCTTTCCGTGTCTAAATGCAACAGCAGTTCTTGGTATTCGACAGGGAACACCTGCTTCTCTATGGATTCTTTTAATTTCAATTGTGCTATTCTTTGCCATACACGCAGAATAACATCGCTCTTTCGAGTTAATTTATGCAAACAATGTATAATCTTATCGATAAGCGCATTGTCCATACATTGTATAACTTCTTCTAATACAGTGTCAAATTGTTTATTAGTCTCTGCATATTGATTTATGTCGTGGTCTTCTTCTCCGTTGATGCAGCCTTCAATATATTTTTTCAATGGAATTTGTCGAGCATCTTCAACATCGACACCATATACCAAAGCTGCAATTTCGCGTTGTGTTTGCAGATCATTGTTAATTATTGTTTGAATGCCATTCAGATAGTCGCCGGACAATATTTGTTCTACTGGATTTGCCAGAATATCCGTCTTCTTCAAACAGAACAATGCTATGTTTATCATCAAAATTTCGTTACACCACTCTTGTTTAAGAGCGACCATCTCATTGATATATGATATAATTTCCCTAACATTGGCATTAGGATTTACCAATCTGAATATCCGATTTATAGTTTCTTTCGCTTCATTTTCTGTTTCTCCAAATGCTTCAACAAACAGTTTGTTGAATATACTTCGATAGTCGGTAATAACAGGAGGAGCAACACGATAAACAATAGGGAAAGTTTTATTGATAAAATACTTGGTCAGTTGTTTCGTTTGTTCGTCGGTCTCATCTCCGAATGCACAAGCTAAATGTGTTTCATCGAAAGGAATAACAGCCCAAACATTTTCAAAACCGCTATCGGCGAAGAACGTATGGATAGAAGACCATAATTCTTTTACTTTTTCAGCGGGGAGACGATCCATGTTGTCAAAAACAAGGACTAATTTACGTTGTCCTTTTTCCTTGATAAAATCAGAAATGTCTTGCATCCATGTTTTGAACTCGTAAACCGTTGGTTCGTCTTCGCTCAAAGTCTCATAGCAAACGTCCTTTTCGACTTTATCTTGATAAATAGCTAACATATAACTCCATCCATATTTATGATCTTTGCTATATGCCCATTTCCAAACGCACAATGCAATAAGAACTGGCAGTGCAGCTATGATAATAGACAATAAAGAAAACCACCATGTTGTGGGTGTAGGTTTTACTGCATACGCAATAAATGTAAATATCGGAGTTAAAACTGCAACCAAAAATGCCGCAACCATACCATTACTGATAAGGGGATATTTTTCGGTTACGGTCTCCGTTTTACGGGCTAATAAATATTTCAGCTTTTCAGACCATGATACGGTTTTCGTACCTCCACCTTTGACTTTTATTGTTGCATTTCCAGATAGGATACCATCATCAATAAGTTTGCTTGTAAGCAATTCCAATATAGAGCGGCGTTGCAAGTCCTCTTGATGTCCCCATGCGTCATACTCAAAAAAGTAATAGTCGTCTGATAATTCACGTTCCAACATTTTAACCACGTTGGATTTTCCAGATCCCCAAATACCTTCGATGCCGATAATTCGAGGTAAAGTACATTCCTCATCCAATGAATCATTCTGACAAAAATGGCGAGCAATAGTTTTTGCCAACCTTTCTTGCGAACCTCCATCGAATTTGTCAATACCACACGGTTTATTTTGGATAAACCGCGGATATTGCTGTTTGGATTGTAGTTTTGTTTCCATATACGTAATTTATTGATTATACGAACTCCAAATAATTCTCCCGATTTACCACATGAAACTCGGCATAGGGATAGGCTTCTTGGAAGGCTTTCGGTGCGGCCGGCATTTTATTTCCCCACTTGAACTCCAAGGCGGTAAGACTGTCGGCACTCTCCTCAATCAGGTCGATTTCCTGTTTGTCGTAGGTGCGCCAGAAATAGAACTCCCTGTGCAGTCCCTCATTGAAGTTCGCTTTGCGCCGCTCTCCGATGATGTAGTTCTCCCACAGCGCACCGACATCCTGCCGAATGGCCAGCGGTGAGAAAGCCCCGATAATGGCATTGCGAATGCCGTTGTCGTAGAAGTACCACTTGCCAGCTTTTGTAACCTCCTTGCGTAGGTTACGCGAATAAGCCCCCAGACGATAGATAACGAAGACCTTTTCCAATAGGTCGAGGTATTTTTCAACGGTCGTCTTGCTCATGCCGAGTTGTTTACCTAACTCTTCGTAAGAAACTTCGCTGCCCAACTGAAAAGCTATCAATCGCAGTAGATCGCGCATCTTGCTCGAATTTTTTAAGCCGTCAATTGCTAAGATATCTTTAAGCAGGTATGCACCGACAATATCACGTAGGTAGTCTGTTTTACGTTCATAGTTCTCCATCATTACTACTTCGGGATAGGAACCGTAAATCAAGCGCGCTTCGAGGTTCTGGCGGGTTTCAAGTGCCGTTTCCGTCTGTGCGATTTCCCGTTGCGAGAATGGTGTAAGGAGAAATTGCGTACTGCGGCCGACCAACGGTTCACCAGTCTTATTCAGCAAATCGAATGACGAAGAACCACTTGCCAAGACACTTATTCCCGGTATTTCATCAACTATCAACTTCAGAATACTACCGATTTGTGGTATGTTCTGTGCCTCATCAATAGCCAGCAAATCAATACCATCCAATAAATGCCGATAATTGGCTATTGAGCGATTCTCCAATAGTGCTAATGTGTCGTAGTCTTCGCCGTTGAGCATCATCGTCCTACCTGAATAGTTGTCCACAATTTTACGCATCATTACCGTTTTACCAACACGGCGAGCACCAAAAATCAGTACTGCTTTATTGGGCGCGATTCGTGCTGTAATCTTCTCTTGAAGTATTCTATTTACTGTTTCCATACCTTATAAAATATAATGCAAAGATAATCATATTTTTTTAATTGGCGAATTTTACAAAAAAAACGGGCTATTAAATGGCGATTTTTACAACCACAATCTTATGGAAGTTGTTTCATTGTTTTTAGTAATGATATATGTTCATACTATGATGACTCAATAATTTACCAGACATACGTTTCTGAAATTTGTCCTTATAGGAATGAAAAACTCACATATATTGTGCTAATTAATATATAATTAAATGAAAATAAAAAGACAGGATACGAGTATTCCTGTCTTCTCATATGTAATGGATATTTTTTTATTTTCTCATCCGCTCCAACTCCTCATCACGCAACATTCTCTCGTTCAGTTTTTCCTGCATCCTGTCAATGAAATAGGTGCGGCTTTCGTTCTTCCGGCGTTTGATATCAGTGTAGAAGCGGTAGCAGTCTTTAGAATCAACCCCGAATATCTTATAGAGAAGTGGGGCGAGCTGTTTGAGCGGCATATTGCCGTTGTTGATGCAGCCCATCACGTCTATGCCGTAGATAAGTTCCACGAGGTCGATGGCATTGCCCGTCCATTGAAGAAGGCTGGCGGTGGTTTCTGTTGCGTTGTTGGCGGATATTAGTGGTGGCACTTGGGGCGTGGCAAGGAATTTCTGCATCTTTCTTACGAAAGACAGAGCCTTGCTGACGTAGGCGGCAATCTCTCTTTTTTCTTCTGACAGATTACGTACGGGATGGTGCTGCAACTCGATTTCGATGTAGGCAAGCGCGATGACGGTAAGGTTCATGTCCATGCCGCCGTTGCACAGTTCGATCACTTGGGTGGCGAAAGCCGTGTATGCCGTTTCCATATTGCAGTCGCCGGCTTCGTTTATCAGGCGGAAAAAGTCGGTTTCCGCCAGCAAGAAATAATTCATGGTTCTGTCAATTTTGAAAATTACACTTTGTTTTCTGCGTGCGCACATGAATATAATTGGCAAAAAACGCGGCAGAAAATAAAAAATCCAACACTCAATTTTACAAAGTGCTGGATTTCAGAGGTATAAAATTCAGTATTTTTTCACAAGGACAAATTATCTCCGACTTAAATTGTTTGTAATCGGAACATTTATTCTATTCCTGAAAATAGAAATGTATGCTTGCCGCACATTTTGGCTATCTTGCTTTTTTATCAAGGATATAGATAATGCGACATACACCGTTGGGATAGCTTTTCAAAGAGGAAAGCGTCCAGTGTTGCTCTGGCAGAGCCGACTTAAAAAAATGTCGTCCGCTTCCGGATATGAAAGGAACGGTGTATAGTATGATTTCATCCACAGCGTGCATCCGCAGCAGTCCGTTTATATAGTCTGCCGTGTCCGGTGTGGCTTCCGCGAGGTAACGGATGTTTGTGCAGTCTTTTCTCCATTCGTGCAGCATTGAAATGGAATAGTCCGGTGTCACACGGTAAAAGGCTTTCTTCCTGATTTCATCAAGACCGCAACGGTCAAGGCACAAATCCTGATGTGCTTTATCATATAACTCTGAAGAAAGACATCCGTCCATCGTCAGTACGGCGAGAATCTGAACTTTACCCATAATCGTTTCCTTTCGTTAGGCAAGGGTAAAAAAGTAGCGTGCAATTCACACTACCTTCAAGCGATGGCTCTGGTAAAGCCTTTACGGAGAGTACGTGAATGCACGCTATGCGTAAGCATAGCATAAGCATCACGCAATCGTCTCCGTAGTTCCAATTTACCAGATTTTCGCTTGAAACGCCTTGCGGTCTTATCCTATATGTTGGCGGCGAAAAGCTCCTGCCAATCGCCGTTTTTCTCAAATGTTATGCAAAGATAGCCAAATTCAGTGAATTACGGGCTATGATTGCTTGAATTTATATTTAAGTCCATACTCTTCAAGTTTGCTGTATAGTGTTGTCCTGCCTATGCCGAGCAGTTCTGCGGCGACACTCCGGTTGCCGTTTGCCTGTTTCAACGCACGCAATATCCGCTCCTTATCCTCCGCGTCATTGCGCAAGGCGAAGCTGACAGTAGAGGTCGGTTTCGTCACGGCAAGTTCCAGATGCTCTTTCATGACAACACCTTCCTGCGCCTGCAATACAGCACCCATAACTTTCTGCCGAAGTTCCCGCACGTTGCCCGGCCATGCGTGTGTCAGCAACGCTTTACGTGCTTCGGAACTGAACCCGCTCACGCTACACTCCAGCTCTCTGTTTGCCATATCACGGAAGAACTCTGCCAGCGGCATAATGTCTTCTTGACAGTCACGCAACGGAGGAACGGTTATCCCGAAGTCGTGCAGGCGGTACAGAAGATCCTGCCGAAAACGCTTTTCATTCACCGATACCTCCAAATCTTCATTGGTAGCAGCGATGATGCGGACATTGAAATTCCGGTCTGCCTTGTCTCCGACCGGGCGATACCGCCTCTCCTGTATGGCACGGAGCAACATCTGTTGGGTTTCCAACGCGAGGTTTCCTACCTCGTCCAGAAACAACGTGCCGCCTTCCGCCTCATGGAAATATCCTTTCTTGGCATTGTCCGCACCTGTAAATGCACCTTTGACGTGTCCGAAGAAAGCCGACGGTGCAAGCTCTTTGGAGAGTGAACCGCAGTCCACCGCCACAAATGGCTTGCCTGCACGTTTGCTCTTGTCATGCAACAGGTGGGCAATATGCTCCTTGCCCGTGCCGTTCTCACCAAATATCATCACGCTCATATCGGTGGCGGCTACCAGCCTTATGCGGTGCATGATTTTCTGAAAGGCGGAACCTTCACGGGCGAATATAGGCATACGGCGTTGTCCTGCCTGACGTTCTTTCAGTATGGAACGGATCAGGGGGACAAGTTTATCCTCCACAAGCTGTTTGGGAATATAGTCTATCGAGCCGAGTTTCATGCTTTCCACGGCGGTATTAACTTCGGCGTAGTCGGTCATAATGATGAAGGGCTGCATCTTTCCCTCCTTTCGCATCCAGCACAAAAGGTCTATGCCACTGCCGTCAGGCAGACGCAGGTCGGCAACCACGATATCATTATCTGTTGCCTGTTGCAGATGTTTCTTCGCGGTTGAGAGGTGGTAAGCCTTCATATTGCGGTAGCCCTCCCGTGACAGCATATTGCAGACATATTCGCAATACACGATGTTGTCTTCCACCACAATTATTTTTGTCTTATTCATCTTCGTATTTTCTCCTTTCCTCTTCTGCCAACCGTATTATTTCCACTCCCTTATCCAGCACGGCAGTCACGGCATGGCTTAACGCTTCACCATCCGGGAGAGCATCGCCACGAAGCAATCCGTAAAGTACATTCAGCGGTTGGTCGGCACGGAGCACCTCCCACGAACTGCGCAGGTGGTGGATCAGGGAATCCAGCTTTTGCAGGTCTTTTTCTTTTGCTGCATCCCGTACCGCCTGCATTTCCTTTTCTGTTTCAGTTATCAACTTTTCCAGCATGACGGCTTCATTGCCATAGGACAATAAGGCGGAAAAGTCCGGTTTCCCGTCCGGTGTCGCTTTTATGGCACACCTGTCGGAAACCTCCATCAGTTCCGATATGGAGAACGGTTTGAACAGGCATCCGGCAAAGCCTTTTGCCAATAGTTCCCCTTTGTTACAACTGCCCGAAGCGGTTGCCACAACCACCGGGATTGTTGGTGAATTGCCCACGTTGGACGAACGCAACAGTTCCAGCAATTCGAAACCGTTTATATCGGGCATATTCAAGTCTGTCAGCAACAGGCTGTATTCTTTCTGGCGTATCATTTCCATCAGTGCCGCAGCATCGGTGCAAGTGTCGCAGTGTATTCCTTCTTGGGAATACATCTCTTTCAGCATCAGAAGTAATACCTCATCATTGTCAATGGCGACAACATCATGGAATTTATTGTTATGATAAACAGGTGTATTGCTTGTATATCCAAGCTGTTCTTCAGCTTCCTGCATAGAAATTTCAACTGTGAAACGACTGCCTTTCCCTTTCTTGCTGTCTAAACGGATTGTTCCGCCAAGCATCGACACAATATTACGCATTATGGCAAGCCCAAGCCCGAAACCCTCCTTTGCGGCGGCATTTGATAGACGTTCAAACGCACCGAACGCTTGTTTCTGTTCCTCTTCTGTCATGCCTGTACCTGTATCTTCAACGACCAGTGTCAGAACTCCATTATCATATTCAGTAATCAAAGAAACACCGCCTTCTTCTGTGAACTTGACAGCGTTTGACAGCAGGTTATTCCCGATTTGTATTATTCGCTCTTTGTCGGTCAATACAATGGCATCGTGTCCAGTCTTCACGGACAAGGACAGCCCTTTGTTCACGGCAACAGGCATGAACTCCGTTTCAAGTGTGTGCGTGATTGCTGAAATCCGGCAGGGTGACAGACGGGGCTGTTCCTTGCCGTTGTCCAGGCGGAAGAAGTCAAGCAAAGTGTTAAGCATATCCCGCATACGGTCGGAGGATTGCAGTATGTTTTGGATATACTGCCCGGACTTATCCTCACACTGTTCTTTCCGTATCAGTCCGGCATAGCCTGTTATTGCTGTCAGCGGTGTGCGCAGTTCATGGGTGATAGTATGTACCGCCTTCTTCCTTGACGTTATCAGTGCCTCGTTCCGTTGTACGGATTGTTCCAGTTGCCTTATCAAATCAGTTGTCTTGTGCTTGTATTGTTTAATGCTTTTTGCATCACGATGTATGATGATGTAGGAAATTAACAACAATAGAAGAACGAATCCCATTAAACCGCCTACTTGCATAAATGACTTTTCACGCATGGCAACTATTTCGTTTTCCCGGCTTTGCAGTTCGGTTTGTACCTTTTCTTCTATTTGGCAAATCAATTCTTGCAGTTGTCTGTTAAGTTCTGCATTACGAGCTGCAAGGCTGTCGGCTTGTTCCGACAATTGGCGATCCTGCACTTTCTGTTCGCTGATTACGTTTCTATTGACCGAATGAAGGATAGTGGTTGATACTGCTGGAGTTACTTCCTTTTTTTTGCCGAATATGCCTAAGAAACCTTTTCGTTTTGGCTTTTTGGACTGTTCCTGCACACTTTTCTGTACAATAACCGGAATTTGATTGGCTATCTTCTTGTTAATAGATTGTTGTTCATCCATTAACCGGACTATCTGGAACATCTGTCGTTCCTTATCCTCTAAAAGACTGCGCACACTATCGATGCGCTCTGCTGGATAGGTGGCCTTGAAACGGCAGAGCATACTGTCCATTGCCATACGCCGTGCATGGTAATGCTCGATATCTTTATCGTTCCATTCCAGTATTGTTTCACCCAATAGAGAAAATTTTATCATTTGAATATTGATATTGTTTATTTCTTTTCGGAGCTCGTCTATTTTTTTATTGCCAAGTTCTAATGCTTCTATCTCCTGCCATTCATAGAGGCTATTATATGCCATACATCCGATAAGAATGGAGATAAGTATATATCCCAACCGTATTGCCTTATAGAAATTTCCTGACCGCTCCATTATTTTAATGACATTGATTTTTGGAACATGAATAAAAGTTTATCTTTTTCGTTCATGCGGATAT
>NZ_JABSOE010000092.1 GCF_013618865.1 Phocaeicola faecicola | reverse complement strand
TAAAATACCTTGTAAAACAGTGCGTTACGGGATGC
This sequence comes from Phocaeicola faecicola, assembly GCF_013618865.1. Classification (GTDB taxonomy): domain Bacteria; phylum Bacteroidota; class Bacteroidia; order Bacteroidales; family Bacteroidaceae; genus Phocaeicola; species Phocaeicola faecicola. The sequence goes on along the minus strand of NZ_JABSOE010000092.1, from coordinate 11,439 downwards.
ATTTTTTTCAAGGAAACCCTGAAGGGAGAAATCCGGTATACATTATTATATATATTATAACAGAGAGAACCGGAAAATGCCAGGAAAAAATATGGAAAACGACCTATGACAGAAAGACAGAATCATCCCAAAGCGATGCGAAAAAGGGAAAAACCGGAGTTTTCAAGGTTCCAAAAGAGCGGAAAAAGAGAAAAATCCCTGCAATATAATGCAGAAATTCATACCCGAACAACAAACCATGACAGTGCACACATCAAAAAATCCTGCAATATAATGCAGGATTCCACATCCAAACCATGTCCGATTACCCCATAAAAATCATCTTCCGGAAAAGAAACACCACAAAAAAGGAAATATTCCTTTATGTTTTTTCCCACGCAAAATGAAAGATCAGGGAAAAGACCGCCACCTTTCCGGGAAACATCGCCAGCTTTTGAAAAAGGACCGCCAGCTTTTCAACCAAATACCTTTATGTGTTAAAAAAACACCTTTATGGATTATTTCTTTTCCCTTCAAGTTCTTCGTTTCAGCATTATCTGAGTTAATTGTCTTTCCATGTTCAGCGTATTGAGCATGGCGGTCATTGCGGTCGACTTCGCTTTTTCCTTTTTCCCGAGCAGTCCTCAGAAACCTGTCCGTTTCCTTCTTTTCGATTCTCCTTGTGAACTTTTCAACACAATGGCTGGCACTTGTCTTGCTGTCTTTTCCTTTATCTCTTCTTGTCCGTAGAGTACCAGCATGATTCTATTCAGCAATTGTTCCTTTTCAGCCAGCAGCTGGCATATGCTGGCTATACGCTCGCTGCGGCAGGTTCTGGACTTGAAGCGGCTGAGCAGGCTGTCCACTTCCAGTCGCTTCTCATGGTACGCCGCCATGTTTTTGTCATTCCAGTCCGGCACGGTCTCACCAATCATGGGTAAATCCACCACCTTCATATATACCTCGTGTACATCCTTGCGGAGACTTCTTATTTTGTAGGTACAAACTCTCTTTTGATTTTGTCCCGACAACGGCAGGAGCTATGAGCCTGAAGATGTCCGTTGCCAGCGAAATGGTGATAAGGGCCGACAGTGTGAGGCTTGATGTTTCTACTCCTGATATGAATGTGGAGTTCCAGAATGTGCCTGATATGGTCAGCCTGTCCGATAATGTGGAGTTTAACCTTTTGCTTGCTACAGACCAGTATGGCGTAAAGGCTTCCGCACGGTTTGTCAAGGGTAAGGGGCAGGTTTATATTTCCGGATATGACGCTACACGTGACGAGGGTGTTGCGCTTGAACACAATAATCTGGTGGTGTTCATGCCTGAGAGTAATAGGCGAGACATTGATTGAGTTTACCGTTTCAAGCCGGTACGGTTTGCCGGTGAGAAAACAGATTACCATACAAGTAAATCCGTAATTCTATGAAAAAGCTGTTTTTTATAAGCTGCCTGCTGTGTCTGACTGCTGTTTGCAGGGCACAGTATATCGGCAGCAACTATCTGAACATGAAAGTTGATTATGTGGTGAACGAAAGCCAGGTACAGGGTACGCTGGGCTATGGCAAAGTCTTTAAAACTTTCAGGGTGGGGGCTAACCTCAATTATCGTAACCTGAACCGTGAACAGGTTCAGGCGAACACCGTAACAGTCGGCCCGGAGTTCGCATACTGGCTCCTGAAGGGGCGCAAGTTCTCCTTACTGGGTGTGGCTTCCGGCACAATCGGCTATCAGCGGGCTAAGACGAAAAGCGAACTGGTTTATCTGGAGCGTAGCCGGGCATTTGTCTATGGCTATGAAGTGGGCATAAGACCTGAAGTCTTGCTGAGCCATAAGGTTGCTCTTTTTGCCGAATACCGGTTTGAGATGTTGTTTAATTCAATCCTTCGCAACAATAACCACATCGGTTTGGGTTGCGTGGTTTATTTATAAACTTAAATATTTATGCTTATGAAAAAGTTATTTTATCGGTTGGCTGTTTGCCTGTGCGTGATTGGTGGTCTTGTGGGTTGTAGCAAAGATGATGAACCCGGTGGCGGTGAGGGGGCTATGTATCAGGTTACTGTTCAGCAGTCAGGCGATTACCGGAGCTATATAAAGTCTGTGGTGGTGGCTGCTAACGGCACAACGGTTGTGAATGAGAATACAGGTGATAAGTTCAAGGGTACGGCGATTCTTGATGATGACGCATTGGCTGTACCATCCGTTACGCTTTCCACTGAAGGCAGTGCGATTGAGTTTGCCGTTTCCGGTGGTGTCGTCGATGGTGACGATGCGGTTGTGAACGAGCCGATGCAGTGGGTGGTTATTGTCCGTAAGAACGGCAAGGAGATAGACCGTAAGACGCTGACTTTTGAAGACGGCAAGCAGATTTCGGCAGATGATTTGAACCTGTACTATAAATAAAAATATGTGTATCGTAAAAGTCCTCTGGAGTACATTGCTTCAGGGGATTTTTTCTTTTTGGGCGTTTCCTTTCAGGTCGGGCTTTCCGTTGCAAGTCCTCGCTGGGCTGTGGGCTTTACCCTGCAATCCCTAACGCTATATGTGCAAATGCACGAAGCCCCCGGCACTGCCGAAGGCTTCTTTTTTCACTTTTCAATAACCGCAGATACAACTGTTATACTTCGGTTATCTTCCGTTACGGGCGGAACTTTTCCCGCCCGACGGTTTACTGTTCCTTCTTCAAGGTAGGCAGGCTGTTGCCGTCTTTGAGTTCGTACTGCCAGCCTTTACCGCTCAGGGCGGCGTTCATGGCATCAACGGCAGTCTGCCAGGTAACGGTTGTGCCGTCTACCTTCGTGGCATCACCGGTACCGTTGCCGATACCATAGCCAGCATAGTTGCTCCAGTAGCAGGCAGTAACGGTGCTGGTGTAGTTGTCTCCAACTACGCCGCCGACAGTACCCTCGCCATATATGGAACCCGAGGCATTGTAGCAGGCAGTTACGATGCCCTTATTGTTTTGTCCTACCACTCCGCCAACAAGATATGAGCCGTTAACAGTGCTTGAGGTATTATAGCAGGCGGTCACGGTACCGAGGTAGTTACTTCCCACTATACCGCCAACATATTCCTTGCCGTTGATGCTACCCGAGGCAGTGCAGGCGGTCACGGTGCCGTTGTTGCTGTATCCCACAACGCCACCTACATACAAGTTTCCGTTTAGATTCACATTCTCCAACGTCAGGTTCTGCACCTTACCGCCGGAGCCGAGGTAGCCAATCAGCCCCACATTGCCTCTTTCCTTTTGGTTGACGGTCAGCCCCGTAATGGTATGGCCGTTGCCGTCGAAGGTACCGGTATATCGGTTCTCATAGTTTCCCATCGGCGTCCATTCCCCAGTGAGAGTGATGTCGCCGGTCAGGGTGATGTTGATTAGGGTCTTTCCGCCGTTGCTGTTCACCAGCTTAGCGAGGTTTCTCAGTCCCTTTTCGTTGTCGACAGTGTAATTGCCTTCGCTCACTTCGGTGTAGCCCGGGTCATAGTTCAGCGTGATGTTGTAGAACTTGCCTGCCACGGGAGTGATGCCGGAGGAGAGTTCGCGCACCTCGTTGCCGTTCGCCTGCAGCTTGGTTATTGTGTAGCTGGGCACCACGTTCGCCTCCCAGCAGTTGATGGTTGCACCGTTTTCGGTATATTCGCACTTCTTCATCTCTATCCAGCCCTCTTGCGAGCCTTGTCCGGCCTTGTCTTTTTCATAAGTACACTGTGTATAGGTATAGAGCTGGAGGGAGGTTACCTCGCCGAGTGCATCGTCCGAAGGCGTGACGCGCACCTTGGCCAGTTGGTGGGTGAAGGTCAGCGTGACGGGTGTCTGGTAGTCTCCCGTGCCCGTGGCGTACAGCAGGTAGGCAAGACTTTGGCTTTGGTCGCTGAGGTCGAGGGTGCCACTCTTTGCGGGGTACCAGGCGGTGACGGTGTGTTTGCCGGTGTCGCTCCAGTACAGGGGTGCTTCGGCTTTGACGGTGTTGTTGTCCTGCACGGCGTAGGTGCCGACCTCTTCCTTTCCGTCTATCTGTACGGCGAACTTGTCGTCCGCGCTGAACTCGCTACCCGTGCCGTCCGCAATCTCGCTGACGCGCGTCTGCGGTGTGCCCCAGGGCTGCGCCTCGCCGCCCTCCACGCCGAGGGTGATGCGGGCTATCTCAAGGGGGTATTGTCCTTCGGGCAGACGGTCACCGTCTGCCAGTTCGTCCTTCGTACAGGCAGCCGTGGCAAGTAGCAGTGCGGCTGCGGCCGGGTAAGTAAAATGTTTCAATAAGTTCATATCGCTTCTAAGTTTTATGTTTCCAATACTACTTACAAGCGTTCCGAACAAAAAAATGATAAGGAAAGAAAATGATTATTTCAACAACTTCCGGTTTGTGTCTTCCAGAATGCGCATCTGCTGTATGGCTATCCGGTTCAGTTTGACAAGCCGTTCGCGCTGGGACAATCCTTCGTTGATGGGCACTGCATTCAGGCTTTCCATGTTTGACAGGCATATCAATTCGTTTACGCCTGCATAGTCACGGATGTTACCTTTCAAGTCTGGATGGGCATCGCGCCATTCAAGTGCCGTCATGCCGAAGAGAGCGACGTTCAGCACGTCTGCCTCGCTGGCATATATGCGGCTTGCCTGCTGCGCCGTCACTTTCGCCGGAATGAGATTTTGCTTGATGGCATCCGTGTGAATATGGTAGTTTATTTTAGAGAGTTCTCGCTTGGCCGACCATCCCAGCAAAGCCTGTTCCTGCTCTTTCAACCTCTGGAACTCCTTGACAAGATACAGCTCGAACTCCACGGAAACCCAGCTGGCAAACTTAAACGCGATGTCGCGCTGTGCATACGTCCCGCCTCCGGCACCGTTTTTCGACAAGATGCCGACAGCCCCGGTCAGGTCCACCCACCTTGAAGGACTCATGGTGAACGCATTGCTGCCCGCTTCCGCCAAAAGGGGGTCGAATTCGACCCCTTTAAACGCGGGGTTGTTTAGTTGCTCCCACAGTCCGAGGTATTCCAGCGTGTTCTTCAGTCGCATCCAGTTCTTCACCACGGTCTTTAGGCTCGGCAGGATTTTTCTGACGGGCGATGTCCGTGATGCAGATATAGTCGATGCCATTATGCTGCAAGGTCCTGATGGTGGTACCTTTCACCTGGAGGGTCGATTTCTTTGCCATAGTATTCTTTTTCTTTTGATTACGCTAACAAAAATAACCCTTTTTCCGGCAATAATCATTTTATTTCCTAACAATCTTTTAAAGAACGCTTGTTTTGTGCTGCCGCCGCCTGCGAAGGCGGCCGTCGCACCATAGGGCCTATGGGCAGCTCCGGCTTGACGCTTGCGCCGGGGCAGCGGTATGTGGGGCTTACAGCGTGATGCTTACATCGTTCGAATTTCCGGGTTCCCACGGGGTAATCTCCGGTTCTTCCACCGTGATGCCCTTGTTGTTGAGCGTTATGTTGTAGGTGTAGGCATAGCCTGCGGAGAACTGATTCGCTTCGGGCTTGGATGGATTCGGCAGTGTGGTTGTATAGTCCAGTCCGTTGAAAGACACTTTAAGGTCAAGAGAGGTGGTCACTCCCTGCGGGAGAATGATGACTTGCGAAGTGGTGGCACCGCCCAGCTGCATGGTAATCGGCGTATTGGAAGTAGCGGTTACAGCAGTCGTTCCGGTAGCCGTGTCGAATGTGCCTTCATGCTTCAGCCCCTCCAACGTGTAGCCGGCAGGTTCCGTTTCGTTGAAAATGAGGCCGTCGCCTGGCTTGAAGGTGAACTTGATGAGACTCATGCAGTGGTGGAACGCATGGTCGCCGGTGAAGCTCACCGTCGGGTTGTGGGTGTCGCCTGTGGCTCCCGAGGCAAAGAGGAAGTCGATGTCCGCGCCCTGCTTGTCGGCTGCGGTGCTGACGGTCACCGTTCCGCCCTCAGCCTGATACGGATAGTAGGCATTGAAGGTATGCGTTTCGGTGTCATTGAAATAGATGGTCGTACCGTCGGTAACGAACTTACCGTTCTCTCTCTTGTAGGGCACGTTGGTGAAGCCTGCGCCGGTGAGGCCGATGCGGTCGCCGTCGGTCCAGTCGGTTCCTTCCGAATTGACGCGGGTAGCGGGCGTAATGTCGGCGATAAACTTGGCGGCTACCGGGCCGTCATTCAGGTTCTCGTTGTCGTTGTTACAAGCGGCAAGTGTCAATGCCAGCGCTGCAAAAGCAAAAAATCTTGTCTTCATTATATTTATAGTCTTTAATTGTTAAATTATATAGTTCCCGTTACATTTCCGCACTGGCATCGCCACCTTCTACCGTTTCCCATCCGGTAATTTCGCCCTTGCCTTCTTCCATGCCGACGGGTGTTTCCAGTGTTCCGGTCACACGGTAGGCGGTGGTCATGTCGCCGTTAAAGTCCGCAAGGGCTTCCGTCAGGTCGACCTCCGTGCGCTGTGTGCGTCCGCCATCGATGAAGACGATGTCCAGCACCATACTTTGCACTGCCCCCATCGTACCCAACAGGCGGGCGTCGGCCGTGAGCTTGCTGCCGTCACGGGTGAAGGAGAAGACCGTGGAGGTCGGTTCGCCGATGGTCTGTCCCTTCTCCATATCAAAAATTCCGGCTATGCCGCTGAGGGTGGCGGTCACGCTCTGTATCAGTTCGGGGCGTCCCTGCATCACTTCCAGTTCCAGTTGCAGGTCACGTACACGCTGCTGCGGAACAGGGTTGACACGCAGCGTGTCGTCGGCTGTTACGGTTATCTCCTGACTGACGGTCTTCAGATAGCCCGGCAGGGGGATTACGGATGCACCGTCCGCACGGCTCTTGCCATCAGGGGCATTGACCCGTGCCATTCGTCCGTCGAAAGTGAAACCTTCCGCACGGTTATAGATTACCATACTGTGTGTTCCCGGATTGAGCAGGTCGGGATTGGTGAATGGCGAACCTGTAATGTCGGCCACCTTCCCGTCCATGTCGAGTACATAGTTATCGTCTGCCGACAGTCCCGTCAGGCTGATGGTGACAGCTCCCTTGTCGGGATGCGGCGTGTCATAGAGCGTGTCCTTCACGCAGGAAGAGAGCAGCACGGCGGCTGCCATTCCCATCATATTTATATATTGTCTTGCTTTCATATTCGATTCCTCTCAGTTAAGATTTTCAATCTTCAATAAACGCTGCGCCTCGGCATAACTGGAACAAGTTCCGTTCTGCTCCCGGCTTGCAGTTTATTTAGAATAACTTCCATACCAATGTCACACCGGCATTGATGGGGCCCCACCAGTCCTTTGCCTCGTTGCCGCGGCGTACTCGCACACCGTCAATGACTTCATATTTCTCATAGTCGGCATTCAGGTAGCCCAAGCCGAGGTTGAAATCAAGATCTAATGCCTTGTTCAGCCGCAGCTGGTAGCCGGCAGTGATGCCGCCACCCATCAGGTCGCCCTGCTTGCCTGTTTCGGAGAACTTATAGTTGAACTGTCCGGCCTTGAACATCGCACCCAGATACCAGGCTTTCTTCTCGCCCATGTAGTAACGCACTTCCGGAGCCACTTCCCAGAGGGCATATCGGCGGTCTTTGTCGCTCCAGCTCCATGAAGTCCACGAGCCGTTTACGGCAATGCCCCACGACGGGCAGATGCGCCATTCAAGTCCTAAATCGGGTGTCAGGGTAGCCCAGCGCAGCAGGTTGGCACGCAGGAAGAGACGATAATCATTTGTGATTTTGGTTTCCGACGGCGTGTCGGCAAGTGTATTTTGTGGAGCGGCTTTCTCTGCCTCTGCCTTTTCAGCGGCAAGTCGGGCTTCTTCCGCTTTGCGCTGCTCTTCGGCAAGCCGTTCCTGTTCGGCACGCTTCTCGGCTTCCAGTCGTTCGGCTTCCGCCTTGCGTCGTGCTTCCGCTTCCGCATCCGTCGCGGCTGTCTCCTTTACCGATACCGTCAGGCGCACGGTGACGAAATCACCTTCAGTTGCATGGTTGCGGGTGATGAAATTCTCCTCTTTTATTTCCGCGCGTGTGATCAGTTCGGATTTCACACGGTTGGCACGGATCTTTGCCGTGGCAAGGTTCTCGGTTTCACTGCCCAGCGAGTTGCAGTAGCCGTCAATCAATAGCGGCAGCTTGCCGTCAAGAATTGTGGCTTTGTTGCTTTCGATACATTCCAACAGGCGGGCAAGCTCTGTGTCATTCCCATTCCAAGGCACGTAAAACATGTCCTTCTGCGGAACGAACCGGAAGGTGTAGGTCGTGTCTGCTTTCTGCTGCGCTATGACAGGAAAAGCTACCGTCATCAGCCACAGAAACAGGGTAAGAAAAGTGATTTTTCTGCTCATATAAACTTGAATTTATTATCTTTGTCTTCCCCAAAGGTAATAAACGACATTTATCGTCCCAAATATTATAATCGCTTTTTCTCTTAGTTTTCAACGTTTTACGAAAATTGTCGAATGAGCACTTTTCAAATTGTCGAATAAGCACTTTTTTGTCGTTTGAGCACTTTTTAGATTGTTATTTGAGCACTTTTTGGAAATTAAATTCTGTGACTTTTTTCATTGACTTATTCCAAATTCGCCTTTCTCCACTTGGCTGGCGTGCACCCTTCCTTCTCGGTAAATGATTTGATAAAGTTACTGCGTGAAAGAAAACCGGAAGACTCAGCCAGTTTCTGCACATTGATTTCCGGATGCTCCTTCAGCATGTTTTTCGCATACTCCAGCCGAAGACCGGTTATCCATTCACGGAATGTCATTTTATACGTAGTCTTGATATAAGCGGAAAGATAGGTACGGTTGGTATGAAGTATTTCGGACAGTTCCTTTATGGTAAGTCCCTGCCGGATATAGCCGTCTGTCTTTATCCAATTGTTAATCTTCTCTGTAATTTCAGTATAGGACACAGGGATTTCCTGCTCCGAGACTGCTTCTGTGTCTGTTTCCGTATCTCTCTGAGGTTCTTCTTCTGATTGTATGTCCTGCTCAAAAGCATTTTCTACCTGTTCATAAAACATCAGATAGTTCTGATAACTGCAGAAAAGATAGATGTAGAACGGGATTGACGACAAAATCCAGATAAAAACATATTCGTCTGGCAGAAATGTCAGCAATCCGCATCCGACACCGAAGATAAGTGCCCAATAGGTAAAAATGGACAGCCATTCTATATATGCTCCTATATCATCTGCATGCGTATCATCGAAAATCCGGACGGCTCTCCGGTACGCAATAATGACCCTGCCGGCCAGGACAAGCCCGTAAACCACCAACCATGCCGCCAAAGCCAGCAATGCGACTTTCTGCACGGCACCACCCGGCAACAGAAATAAGGTGACTCCGGAAAGGAATGAAAAGATGACCCAAAGAATGGTATGTGTCCGCGACCTTTTCCGCGTGATATAGAATCGGTCGAGCAGTGTGATCATTGCCGAACTGAACAGATAATAGCATAAAAAATAAGTGGACAGGTTCATCAATATGGCCGAGTTGACATTTTTGAACCTTATTCCGAAAAAGAAATGTACTGAATAATTGGCGGCAAGCAACAGCAGTGCGAGACCCATTATCCGCCGGGAGCGGAGATAGTTTTCGAAAATTTTCTTCTCTGGTGTCTTGGCAAACAGAAAATAAAAGCCAAAGAATACCATCAGCGGCAATGCAATACAATACAAAGCGAATAACTATATATAGATTCTTCCATAGTTCCACAGATTAATCATCCTTTACTCTTACAAAGGTACAGTTTTTTTCTCTGTAGCTGTGTACTTCAAGTGTCATTTTTATGGCATTTATCCTCGAGAAGAGAGATGGAGGCAATAATATGATATTCAAAAGCAGGCTTTATAAGAAAAATGTCGGGATATAAATCAGAACCGGGGTACAGATGTATCCAAAAATACCGACAAAAGGAAACGGCTATAAATAAAAAAAGGAGTACCGCTGTACTCCAACCTTTGTTAACCTTAAATCTAATACTATGAAAAACACAGTACAAAGGTACGAACTTTATTTGTAACTCCAAATCTTCGGACCAATAAAACGTGTTTTATAACACATTTTAATAGAACTACAGATATTACAACTTCTTAAAGAACTTGGTAAAGAACAACCACTGATAATCGATGGCATTGTTCCAGTAAGTTGAATTATGTGCTCCCGGACGAACGATGAAATCGTGTGCGATTCCCCGACGAAGCAGTTCGTTGTGGAAATTGCGGTTGACCTCCAGGAAAAAGTCATCTGTACCGCAGTCAATGATCAGTCGCAAATCATCGTTTGCAATCCGGTCCAACTGATTTATCACCGCATAATCATCCCATCTTTCAGGATACTGAGTTTTCTCACCCAACTGTTTCTTCATGTCCCAGTTTTCCGGGAACGGACGTATATCCAGCCCTCCGCTCATACTGCCTCCGGCTCCAAAAACATCCTTATGACGGATGGAAAGCCACATACTCCCCTGCCCGCCCATGCTCAACCCGGCAATGGCACGGCCGCTACGGTCGCGGACAGACGGATAATGAGTATCTATATAATTCACCAGCTCTTTCGCCACAAAGGTCTCATACTGGCTCTCCGGACGGACGGGGCTGTCCCAATACCAGCTGTTCTGCCCGTCGGGACAAACTACCATAATACCTTCACGGTCGGCCATATCCGGAAGTTCGGGCTTGATATTCAACCAGGTAGAAGCATTTCCTCCATAGCCGTGAAGCAGGTAGAGCACGGGGCATTTTTCTTTATTTATTGCCCGATCGGGAACAACGACCACCACTTTTACTTCCGTATTCATTTTCATACTTCTTACCATCAGAGTGTCTACACGGGCACCTGATACATCGAGAACAGCCAGGCACAGCATCACAAGCAGGCCTGCACACATACGCATTTTCATAGTTTCTTCTTATCTTTAATATTTAATCATGAGTATAATTGCACCCCAACAACTTAGGATTGGCAACAAAAATACAAAAAACCTCCGAAATAACGCCATGAAATAAACATCATCCTGCAAGCCTTGTCAGCCATACAATAAAAAAAATCAACTCCTGAAAGTACATTTACTTTCAAGAGTTGATAATCTCTCTATCTATAAACAGAATCAAAGAATCAAATACGTCCACAAGGAACACTTGTCCGGACTCTCATCAATATAACCTCGGAAAGAACTTCTGCTCCGTTGCATCTGACCGGAGCAAGGGATATCCCCTGTTGTGAAAAGAAAAAAGGACACAGCCACACTTTCCACTTATTTGCTTTAGTAGGTTCTGGTAAAACCTTATGGCCCAAATAAGAAAAAGTAGTCTGCGCCCTCTGCAGGGTACAAGCGACTTTTCGACTTATTATTCGGGGCTTGAACTAAATTTACCGTAAGTTTCCAATTTTAGGGTGTCCCCTTTTAGACGGGCGCCAGCAGGCACCCGTCTAAAAAAGAGTCCACAAATTTAACGATTATTATTTGCATATTGTCATGGGAAGAAGGTTTTCGTAATCCG
>NZ_JABSOE010000091.1 GCF_013618865.1 Phocaeicola faecicola | reverse complement strand
AGCTAGCGTTCATCCTGAGCCAGGATCAAACTCTTCATTGTAAAATATCTTTTTACTCTTGCGAGTACTTTTTAATCTCTGTTCAGGAAACCGATTATTTCTTTACTTGATTAAAGTATTGACGGTTCTTTCTGTCCTATACATTATATATAAGACGTTTCTTGTACTACATCTTGTTTGTTTATCTAAAGTCTTTCAAAGAACTATTTCTTTTCGTTTGCTTTCGTTTTGTTGTTGAAAGCGTTTGCAAAGTTAAGTGGTTTATTTTAAACCGCCAAATTTTTTCGAAGTTTTTTTCAAAAAAATTTTCAGGCGGTCCGGATGACCAGGCTTACCCTTTCTCGCTCCCTTACACTGTGTAAGGTAAGATACTCGGTGCAGCGGACTGGAGTCACTCCGACACTTGCACTCTGCTTCAGCATGTCACTGTTTCTAACGTCTTTCCCTCTCGAAAGCGGTTGCAAAGGTACGCACTTTTTCCGGTTCTGCAAGTATCATGCAGACTTTTTTTCTGACTTTTTTCACAATTTGGTTAAAATACGTTGTAAAACAGTGCGTTACGCAATGATTTTTTTTCAAGGAAACCCTGAAGGGAGAAATCCGGTACACATTATTATATATATTATAACAGAGAGAACCGGAAAATGCCAGGAAAAAATACGGAAAACAGCCGATGACAGAAAGACAAAATTGCCCAGGAACAGGAAACAAAGAAGAAGGAAAGTGAAATTTTCCGGGAATAAGGAGGTAGGAAAAACGGTCCGGATGGACGGACTGGACACACAATCCGGCAAAAAAAATCAAATATACATTCTAAAAATCCTGCAATATAATGCAGAAATTCATATCCGAACTGCAGACTATGACAATGTACACATCAAAAAATCCTGCAATATAATGCAGAAATTTATAACCGAACTACAGACTATGACAATGCACACATCAAAAAATCCTGCAATATAATGCAGAAATTCATACCCGAACAACAAACCATGACAGTGCACACATCAAAAAATCCTGCAATATAATGCAGGATTCCACACTCTGACCATGTCCGATTACCCCATAAAAATCATCTTCCGGAAAAGAAACACCACAAAAAAGGAAATATTCCCTTATGTTTTTTCCCACGCAAAACGAAAGATCAGGGAAAAGACCGCCACCTTTCCGGGAAACATCGCCAGCTTTTGAAAAAAGACCGCCACCTTTTCAACCAAACACCTTTATGCATCCAGAAATGTTTCATTAACTTTTTCTGATAATAACGTCATTCACCTTCCCTGATGACAAAAAGAAAAAAAAATGCATCCCCTACTCCATCTTCCATCAACTGACTAATCTGCATATTAAATGACAGATTACACACCACCCTGTCAGAATGACACCTCAGGCATCTCCGCAATATTTGCACAGTGTTAAATCAAAAGCCGATAGTGAAACAAGGTTTAAAAAGAGATTTTCCTAAACCATCCTTTGGCAGAAAAGGCATGCATTTTGCAAATACCCCGGTGAAACGCTGAAGCGAAAGCAGAAGCGGGACAAAATAAAAAGTAAAACAATAAAAAACTAAATAACAGGAGGTTACAACTATGATGCCGATTAGAAGAAACAACAATCAGAACTGGTTACCAAGTATCTTCAACGATTTCTTTGACAACGATTGGATGGTAAAAGCCAATGCTACAGCGCCGGCCGTAAATGTCATCGAGAACGAGGCCGACTATAAAGTGGAAGTAGCTGCTCCGGGAATGACTAAGGAAGACTTCAACGTACAGTTGGCTGAAGACAACCAATTGGTCATCACCATGGAAAAGAAGAATGAGAGCAAGGACGAAGACAAGAAATACTTGCGTCGCGAATTCTCTTACTCTAAATTCCAGCAGACCATGATCCTTCCGGACGATGTGGAAAAAGATCATATCAGTGCTTCCGTCAACAATGGTGTACTGACAATTGACTTGCCAAAGAAGACACAGGAAGAAAAAGAAAAAGCATGTAAATGCATAGAAATCAAATAAAACTGATTTCCAGACTTACTGGTCTGACTTAAAGGCACTATAAAATATTTTGTGTAAATAGAAATACGGGATTCACATCAAAATGAGTCTCGTATTTTTTATTTTATAGATTTGCAAAATGAAGAAGATTATGAAAGAAAAGAATCAAGTAGTGCCTGATGAGATGTTAAGCAAGAAGTTCCTTAGCCAGTTCAAGACAGAAGCGGATGTGAGCAAGTTTCTGAAACAGTTGCATGCCCAGGTGCTGGAGAAGATGCTTGAAGGTGAAATGGATGCCCATTTGGGCTATGTTTACCTTTGTGTCGGACTGAAACAGAACGGCCTGAAGGAAGTCCTTGGCATGTGGGTCGGCAAATTGGAAAGTGCTGCTTTCTGGATGGGTGTTTTGATCGATTTAAAGGCCCGTGGAGTACAGGATATCCTGATTACCTGTACCGATAACCTGAATGGATTTACGGATACTATCCGCAGTGTATTCCCTCAGTCTTCTACCCAAATCTGTGTAGTACATCAGATCATAAATTCCTGTAAATATGTCGTTTATAAGGACAAGAAAGAGTTTACGGCGAATATGAAGAATATCTATAATGTACCCAACAAAGAGGTTGCAGCCACGGAACTTGACAATCTGGAAAAGAAATGGGGAGGAAAGTATCCTTATGCTATACTTTCGTGGAGGAACAACTGGGATGATTTGACTGTTTTCTTCCAGTTCCCGCTGGAAATCAGGAAAATAATCTACACAACTAATCTCATTGAAAACCTGAACGGAAAAAACAGAAAGTACACCCAATCAAAGCTTTCATTCCCTTCGGATGATGCTGTAAAAAAGACCGTATATCTTTCGCTTATGGAGATTGAGAAGAAATGGACACAGCCTATTTCAAACTGGGGCTTGATTATGAATCAATTTATGCTTATGTTTGAAAACAGAATCCAGATATAAGAACAAACTTAAAGCTGAATCCTATTTCCATTTACACAAAATTCTGGACAGTGTCGTTCATTTTCCTAACAAAGGAAACACATATTTCTGCATTGGACGTCGGCAATCTCTATAAGAAAAGATAGTTTGTCGAGCTATTCTTCAAATGGCTAAAGCAGCACCTTAAAATAAAAAGATTCTGAAGCATAACGGAAAACACTGTCCGCATTCAAATCAGTGTAACGATCATCACTTACTGTCTCGTGTCTATTGTCCAACATGATATGCAATTGAAGCGCTCAACTCATGAAGTTTTGCAGATTCAAAGATCTCTCTAACGGATAAAACTAACTTACGTGACCTGTTCGATAAGACTGATTTCAACGATATCAAAGAACTCAATTCTTCCCTATTTCCCAGGATTGTTTGATTACTATTAATTTGTCCTGATTTTAACGGGACACTAATGTATCAATATAGAAATATAATACGTAAACTTAATCATAATTTAACCTTAAACCTCAATGCCTATGAATACAAAAACTGTTCATGTACTTCCTATTTCCGGTAATATACTACCTTCATTAGCTACCTGTTATTGATATATCTTGATTGGAACCCTCCCGCTTCAATGAAAATAAAATAAATGGTATGTTAATGTTACTCAATGATAACATTGTTGCTTAATTTATATTAAGGCTTTTACTTATATTTATATAGAAAAAACAAAATACTTATGAAACGAACATTACTCTTTTTATTATTGAGCCCTTTGTTATTGTGGTCTTGCAAAGGAAATAATGATTGTCCTTCAAATAACTATGTAGAAGCCACTTTTGAACTGACAGGAGAATGGGCAGAAGACTATACAGAATTTGAGTATTTTTTAGATTACATTGGTATAGAAGTGCTGCATGCAGACGGTACACCCTACGCATACGGACTGTTTAATGACATCGCAGTTCCGAAGATCAAATTATGCCCCAATGAGCAATACATCATTAGAGCCATGCTTGTGCCAAATGGCATTGAAATACCGAGCGAAATACATGGTAGTAAAGGAGTTCGTAATATGTTTCTACTGAATACAGTAGACGATAGAAATTATCGGAATGGTTGTGATATAGGAGAAGACTTTATCTATGACAGCAAAGTACACTTCTGGCAGGTGAATCATCCGTTATATTCTTATCCTTATAAGATATACGCTGCATACATCCCCCTGTACACTCCTTCATCGGAACATACCATTAAGCTTGATCTGCAAAGAATGTTCGGAACCATTAAGTTTAAATATGACAAGAAACTTATTGAGGGAGTAGAAGGAGTCTTCTTCATTTTTAAATACGGCGATCCGGATGATTTTACACCATATCTTCCCGCAGAACCAGAACATATATTAAACCTCTCATTTGTATGTGAGCACACCATGCTTTATGGGAATACATGCGGACAGATACCCGAAAAGAACATTGAAGGTGATGTCGGTGTTGACATCGGCAATAAAACATATAGCATTGGCCACAAGTTTGAATTGGCTAAAGGAGATACCGTTACCTTATTTATTGAACAATATTAAACGTAGAATTTTATGAAAATAGAAATTACAGGTTATTAACTTAGATGCCAGTATACAATTATGAAACGAACATTACTCTTTTTATTATTGATTCCTTTGTTATTATGGTCTTGCAAAGGGAATGATGATTATCCTTTGAATGGCTACATAGAAGCCACGTTTGAACTGACAGGAGATTGGGCAAAAGACTATACGGAATTTGAGGATTTTACAGATTACATTGGTATAGAAATACTACATGCAGATGGAACGCCCTACGCATACGGATTGTTTAATGATATAGCTGATCCGAAAATCAAACTATGTCCCAATGAGCAATATATCATTAGAGCCATGCTTGTGCCCAATGGTATTGAAATGCTGAGCGAGGTATATGGCGGTAAAGAGGTTCGCAATATGTTTCAGCTGAATACAGTAGACGATAGTAATTATCGGAAAGGTTGTGATGTAGGAAAAGACTTTATTTATGACAGCAAAGTACATTTTTGGCAAATGGGGCATCCGACATATTCTTATCCTTATAAAATATACGCTGCATATATTCCTTTGTACACACCTTCATCGGAACATACCATTAAGCTTGATCTGCAAAGAATGTTCGGGACTGTCATCTTTAAGTATGATAGGGGTATTCTTGATGGAGCAGAAAACGTTTCATTCAATTTTAAGTATAGGGATCCTGAAGACTCTATACCATCTTTACCTGTAAGTATCCCAAAACATATGTTCGACCTTTCATTTGTATGTGAACATCATATGTACTATGGAAATATATGCGGACAGATACCCGAAAAAAACATTGAAGGTACTGTTGGTGTTAAAATCAGCACCAAAACATATTATATTCAGCGTTATTTTCAATTAGGAAAAGGAGATACTATTGGCATATTTATTCAACAATATTAAATTCAGAGTTTTATGAAAATAGAAATTACAGGAAATTTCAACTTGAATACTGGCGCCGTATATACTTACACCGCTAAATTGGATTCACCGGTAGAGTCAGACAAAAATCTGCAAGTGTCCTTCTTTGGAGGGGATCCTGGTTTGTTTATTATATCTACTAATCCTTATCGGTTTACTAATACCCTTAACGTTAGTATACCTAAAGGGAAAAAAGAGTTTAAGTTTACTATTATTTGGTTAAATGAGGGTAATACAGAAATTTGAGTAACCGATCCAAGTAGCGTAGGTTCACCAATAGTTACAAAAGAAGTAAAGGTTACTGTTAAAACAGTTCACACAGGAACCGTGCCGGAAAACTATGAAATAAATGATGTAATCAGGATTATGGTAGAGGTAGGAAAACTGCCGGACAAATGTACCTTGCGACCTGAGTGGGAATATGATACAAAATTTACCAAAAAAATAGGTGAGATAGAATATCTGCAAGAGCATGCATATCAGCAATTTAAATTATTAAAATGGGGAAATAGTTTATTAAAATATAATATCACTGTATTTGATAACACTATGGGGGGTGGGATATGTGTATTGTAGAGGAGATATTACATTGATAGTACCATGCCCATATAGCATAGTAACTACAGAGAAATTTACCTGTCCTAACTCAACTATTACATATAAAATAGAAGGCTTACAAGGTGGTGACAAAATTGAATGGAAAGAGGAATGTAAAAATGCAAAACTGTCTTCTGGTCAAGGCACAAACACAGCAATATATATTGCACAAGCTCAAGGGGAAGTAGAAGTTTCAGCTATGATTTCATATAGAGGAGAAACCGCAAATGTTTCAAATAAAGAAGTTTGGGCTGGAAAACCAACAATCAATACAGCTATTGAAACAACCCATGCAATGACAGAAAGGATTCCCGTGACTATAGATGCCTCCAATGAATTCTTTCATTATAAAGGAGGTATATCTTATGCTATTGAAAGTGAAAATGCAGCATTTGTTACTGTTACAGAAACAGAAAAAAAATTTAAGATTGAAACTACCATACCTGGAAATCAGAAAGGTGAAATCAAACTACGTCTGAAAGTATCAAATGACTGCGGAGAAGTATCAAATCTCCATACTATAACATTTGATACATTGCCTGGATTGGAGCCAGCCAAAGCCATAGATTTATTTTCTGCTAAGGAGCATGAGTTTACATGTGGAAGGACATATGACATGGTAAAATATGTGGGAGACCTGCAAACTTTCCAAATGTTCTTTACTTTTACCTTGGAGCGTAGAGCTACCATCATGTATATACGCCCATTTTGTATAGAAGAGAAGTGTTTGGGATTCAAAATATACGACAGACAGGATGAGGAATTGAAAACACCGTTATATTTACATGAAACTTCATCTACTTACATGACCATAGAAAATATGCCATCAAAAGAGTATATGATGGTCGTGGATGTAGAGCGTAATCACTCAGACGAGTTGCAAGTCATATTAAATGGCTATATAGGGGGTAGCAGTCCAACCCGCCCTTATGTAATAGAACCGGACGAAAATGGCTTTGAGTTTAGTGACTGTAGAAATACGGAAACGTATTATCCCGGCTTCTACTATAAGAATGAGCAAGGCGAATCTATTGGTTCGGTAGCCGGAACCAATAATACTTATTATATCCTTACACTGGAAAAGCCCATGCAGCTGATACTCCATACAGCCTGTTCGAAGGTTAGTACAGAGTTCCACATCATGCAAGGAGAACCTTATGACTGGAAAGTGCTTTATCATGAAACAGGAGGGAATTATAACATGGAAGAAATACAAGCCGATCCTGAAGTTTCGGATGAATTGAAATCCATATTGTTGAAATCCCTCATGTTTGGGCAAACATATATAAAACGAATTTTCCCTACAGGTGAATACCGCTTTGTATTGAACGGAATCAAGAAGTCAAATGGAGGACTATTTAATGGAGAACTTAATTTTAATGTAATAGGCCTGCCCATAGCTGAGAACTCTTTTGATTCTGCATTGGAATTAGGAAAGTTTATTGAACATGAATTTCAAATCCAAACCCTTCTACGTAATATACAAGCACGCATAGGAATGGGAGTAAAGAAAATATATTACCATCTAACTAAAGATAAAAACGCGGACTTGGTACTTACTCCTCAAAATGGAAGTACTTATCTTCCTGTAGAACTGTATAATGAAAATAAGGAAAGAATAGCTTCCTTTGAGATGGGTACAGAAGCCTTCCGATTGGATGATGTAATAAGCAATGAACTCTACATTGTTGTAAACATTGAGAATGCTCCCGATGATGTATTGGAATTAGGCGTAACAGGAATAAGAAGAGGTACAGATTCGTCTAGGCCGTACAATTGGGGAGTATTTAAAGAGAAATTTACCGTAGAGGATAAGGTCGACACGGCTGACGGAGCTTATTATGAATCTTTTCGCTATAAAGACGAAGGCGGAGAATACCCTGTAATTCGTCCGGAAGCCAATCATGTGTACTATAAGTTGAGTATCAAGAAAAGAATGCAGCTTATCATCCATACAGCACAATCGGATTTAGGAGTCATGGAACTGCACATCATGCAAGGTGAACCTTACGACTGGACAGTTTTGCTCTACAATGACGGGGGCGACTTTACACCGGAAGAAATCGCGAACGACCCTCAACTGTCTGATGAATTGAAAAAAGAACTTGCAACCTTACGCTCCGAACAGATTTATATCAAACGGATTTTTGAACCGGGAGAATATAAACTGGTATTGAACGGACGAAAAATTTCGAATGCCAGCAGATACAACGGAGGAATGAACCTGCACGTGATTGGACAGTTTATAGAAGAAAATTCATTCGATACAGCCTATGATTTAGGTACTTTCAAAGAACATGAATTTAACTTCAGCCGAATCATCCGCGACATACAAGCATACAAAGAATCGGGTATTCATAAATTGTATTATCAGTTCCATATAGAAAAAAATGTCAATTTTATATTAAATGCCAACAGTAAGTCTTCTTTCCTGCCTATTGTTCTTTATAACTCCAATAAGGAACCTATAGCCACTTCTGAAACAGAAGAAGGAATCCGCATTGAAGACATGCTGGGAGATAGATTCTATTTTACTATTGATATTACCCTAATGGCAGAAGATGAACTGACTATAGAAGGAAAAGGCATGTTCCGGGGACGAGACCCTTACATTTCCTATAATTTAGGAAGACATGATAAGGACTTCACCATTTCGGACACAATTAACACGGCTGATGGGGGATTTTATGAAACCTTTAGATACACAGATAAAAATGGAAATCTTATCTATTCAGATGAACCGGCAGCGAATCATGTATATTATAAGATCACACTGCAAAAAGAAATGCAACTTATTATACATACGACATACTCTGAGCTCCCTCTCACCGAATTGCATATCATGACAGGAGAACCCTTCGGATGGCACATATTGTATTACAAAGATTACGGCTGCGAAGGTATTGAGCATGACCCAGATATCCCAGATGAAATCAAACAGAATATTGCATTCGGACAGATTTGTGTAAAGATTAACTTACCAGCAGGAGAGTATAAATTAGTACTCAATGGAACCAAACGGACAAACGGCGGAATCAGGAATGGAGTACTGGTTACAAACATAATAGGCAAGGCTATCTAAAACCAACCAAAACCTCCCGTAAACTTCCACAAAAGCAAATTTATGGGAGGTTTTCTTATTTCATATAGTAGTATACAATAGGGACATCCAGAAAATAGTATAAAATTAAACAACTAATTAATACACAAAGCATTGCGAATTTGTTGTTTTTTTATATCTATATGTATCTTTCCCTCGCAAATAAGGTTTGGCAGCCCAAACTGTAATCCCCTGTTTGGGCGTATAGAGGAATATGCAGAGGTGTTTGAACCACACCTAGGACACAGGAATATATTCAGCTCCTGCATAAAGATTGCTGCATGGTCCAGGAGACCTACACCGGATTCTCCGGCAGACAATTGATGGAACATCAGAACGGCAACATACACTACCAGATGTTCTGCGGAATCATGAGAGTTCCGTCCTTCCCCATAACTAACTACAAGAAAGGCTGCCACGGTCATAATGGGACATGACGTCCCCCGTGATGCCGTCGCGTACGCACTGCTCATCCCCCTTTTCGCTTTATGTTTCTCATTGTCCATAACAGAAATGACACTCACGTCCACTTGAATATACTCACTGGAGAGTATCTTCTGTTTGAGCAGGCTGTACAGCAGCTTGAGTTTCTCCACCGCCATTTCATACCATCCGCACATGGTAGATTCGCTTATGCTGATTCCTGATTCGCGATACTACTGTATTAGACGGTAGAACGGGAGATGATACATGAACATGCTGATGATAATGTCGGTCAGAACCGAGGAGCCTGCCATACATTTACTGATCTGGACAAGAGGAGAGGGTGAACTAGAATCTGACTTTCCTCGGGGTATTTCTCCATATCGTATTTACTTATCACTTTGTGACGGACGGTCTTCAGGATATATACTTTTGCCGGAACACGTTCCAGGCGTGAACTCTCTTCCTTTCCGATTTCAATGAAATCATCCTTAAGCCTGCCTTCCCCGTCTGTTGTTCCTTCGGGGTAAAGATCAACAACTTTTGTTGCAAGAGAAGATATATCCAAGGGCTTGAGAGCCGACTTCTCCTTGACTTTTATGATTCTGGTGATTTCTTCTTCACTCTTGCGAACTTCCTCCTCCATCCGGGATATTTCCATGGAGGACATTTCTTCTTTTGAGAACAGAAGAAGCTGGTTGGGATCAAGCGGAAGAATTTTTCGTTCATACGTCTGAAGATTTTTTCTAGAGCCAGTACAGCGACTGCTCCAGTGAAGTAACCTGCTGATAAGCATCAGCTCTATCCTGGCGAAGCGTTTCAATCTCTTCCAATAAGGCTTTTTCCTGTTCTTCTGTAAGCATCTTTATCTCATTATTTCGCAATGTAAATAACGTGAGTTCGATATAAAATCAAAAGATAGTAAGTTGCCCGTCATTGATAAAATTAACATCAATGGCGGGTTTCTTTTCAAAGAAACAGTATGCTGCAATAGCCGACAAAGAGTTAGCAATGAAATTGTTGAATGAACGGTGTCTGGAGTGTTCTATCTGTGCTATGTTCTTCAATTCATCATTGACAGTTTCAATCAAAGCTCTTTTTCTAAGTAGAATCTTGTCGGCAATACTCATTAGAGAATTCTTCATGTTATTTTTAACTTTAGTGATAAGCTGTATGCCGTTAAGAAAAAGGTTTTCGAATAGAGCCTGACCGATATATCCCTTGTCTGCACATAGTTTTCCTTTGATGTTTTCCAGGAACTTTCCTCCTTTCAACGGTTCCCGATTATCCACATTCCCGGGAGTAAACATGAAATTGAGGATTTCACCTTTGTCATTAATAATCAGATGAATCTTAAATCCGAAAAAACATCCCATAGAACATTTTCCACGTTCGGCAAGTCCTTCGAATGAATCAATATCCTTTGATTACGGCAAACACGTAAGGGAGTGGAATCAACAAAGCTGATGCCGGTACAGGTTCCTAGCAGGACTTTCTTGATGAAAATGGTCAGGGGAAGCAGTACTTCCTTTTCCAGTTCAATAAAACGGTTGTAGGACACCTGACGCGGAAACAGGTATTTCAGATGTTTGCAGATATATTCCTTGTAATAATGCTTGAAGCAACGAAAACCACCGGAATGAAACAGGATAAGAATCACTATAACTTCAGCATCGCTCATGCCGTTTGGTTTGTTTCGATGCTTGGTATTCTTATCTTCAATCATATATTTTTCCTGTTGTAACGCAAATTCCTTGCAAAAATCATCTGCCATACAATAAATCTCTGTAATTTTAGACTCTGTGAACATAGTGGTCATCGTTTAAATGTTATAATTGGACACTATAAATTTAATACTTTTACTGCTATGTTCTTATTTTTCAATAAAAGAGTTTATATCGAATAATTGATTAAAGCGTTCTTTGACTTATCTTTGTGGTCTAAAAAGTTCAATTGATGTATTATGACAAGATTCGCCACCGTCATAGCCAAGTGCTTGCAGCGACAGGATTAAC
>NZ_JABSOE010000090.1 GCF_013618865.1 Phocaeicola faecicola | reverse complement strand
TATCAAGGATCTATTTAGCCATGCTGAATACGACATCCTTTACAAAAATGACGGTCAGCTAGAATTGGATTTTACATCATAATGAGCCATATTGAGATGTTTTACATTTTTTAAGAGACACTAGTGAATATTTTTGTTGATATGCCCAATGCTTTTTATTTGGATAACAGAATGCAGAACTGGAGCAAGTCGACAATGGACAAAGGGGGGATTTTTGAGACTCGGCTTAATGCGGTGAACTATAGTGTTCCGCCTTATAGTGAGGCATATCCTTTATTGGCCCATTATTGGGAGGATGATCCTGCTTTTCCAAGGAATAATGTCATTGAAGGAAATGTGTTTTATCGGGTGAATAGTCTCTTTAAGGGAGATTTGAGTTATGCCGAATGGAATAATAATTATATGGCTCAGAAGAATCCGGGATTTAAAGATGAAGACCACATTCTCGAAGGCTTTACTGAGAATGCCCTCTTATTTGAAAAAATAGCACATTTTCATCCCATTCCTTTTGAAAAAATAGGATGTGACCTGGAAGTGGAGCGTTAAAGATATTTTTCTTCGTATAATCAATTTGCCAAGTGGATAAAAGATTGGAGAAGGGGTAATTATTTAAAGAAGACTTCCTGAAAATTTCAGGAGATACGAAATCTGATTACGAGGTAAATGATATGAAAAACTTATTTAAATTACAGCATTGTATACACCCGCTATTGTCAATATTGAATTGTAGGCCTTGGATTCAAACGAGGGATACTTTAACGTGGATGTTGGGAATGGCACTGTTGCTTGTCTGCCAGGATGTGGCAGCACAGATTGAACTGGTAAAGAATGGTAAGGCAAGAGCTACCATCGTACTGGAAAATCCGACGGAGAGGGACTTTACGGCTGCACATATTTTGCAACTCTTTGTACATCGGATCTCTGAGGCACAGTTGCCGATAGTGACAGACCGGAAGGTGAAGAAGGGAGAGATTCAGATTGGGGGGACTGCCCCTGCTGGTGTGACGGAAGATGGATACAGCCTTTCGACTTCCGGAGGAATCTTAAGGATTTCAGGTAAGGACAATGGAGTGGTATACGGGGTTGTTTCCTTGCTTGAAGACTATTTGGGCATTGATTACTGGGGAAAGAATGAATATTCGTTGACTCCCTCCCGCAATGTGTCTCTTCCCTTAATTGAGAAGATAGACAATCCTGCATTCTGCTACAGACAGACGCAATGTTATGCCAAGGAAGACAGTATATACAAATGGTGGTATAGCCTTGAGGAACCTGCTGAGGCTTTTGCTGCCGGATATTGGGTGCATACATTTGACAAACTGCTCCCATCGTCCGTATATGGAGAAAAGCATCCCGAATATTATTCGTATTTTAACGGGAAAAGGCATCCTGGACAAGCCAGTCAGTGGTGTCTGACGAATCCGGAAGTGTTTGAGATTGTGGCCCAGCGGATAGACTCTATTTTTAAGGCCAATCCGGGACAAACGCGCATAAGTGTAAGTCAGAATGATGGAAATTATACCAATTGTGCCTGTCCGGAATGTAAGAAGATTGATGACCGGGAAGGAAGTCCTGCGGGAAGTCTTATCTATTTTATGAATAAACTGGCAGCCCGTTTCCCTGATAAGGAGTTTTCCACTTTGGCTTATTTGTATTCGATGAATCCTCCTAAGCATATCAAACCGTTGCCCAATGTATTGATTATGTTGTGTAATATTGACTGTGAGCGGGAGGTATCGTTGACTGAAAATGCGAGTGGACAGCATTTTATGAAAGCCATGAAAGGATGGTCGGAGATTTCGGATAATATTTTTGTCTGGGACTATGGTATTAATTTTGACGGATATCTCACTCCCTTCCCTAATCTGCATATCTTGCAGGATAACATCCGGCTGTTTCGTGATTATCATGCGACGATGCATTTTTCTCAGATAGCAGGCAGTTATTGTGGAGACTTTTCTGAATTAAGGGCCTATCTGGTTTCGAAATTGATGTGGAATCCTGATGTGGATGCGGATGTATTGATGAAACATTTTCTGAATGGGTATTATGGAGCTGCCGGTGAGTATCTGTACCAGTATATAAAAGTCATGGAAGGGGCCTTGCTGGGAGGCGGACACCGGTTGTGGATCAATGACTCTCCGGTATCCCACAAAAAAGGAATGTTGAATCCGGCACTGATGAGGAGGTATGCTGCGATATTTGATGCAGCCGAGAAAGCGGTTGCAGGGAATGAGACGTTTGCAGAACGTGTAAGGCGTGCCCGATTGCCTTTGCTCTTTTCTGAACTGGAACTGTTGCGTACGGATACAGATAAAGATTTTTCGGCTGTGGCTGAAAAGTTGGATCATTTTGAAAAGGAAGCAGCGCATTTTGATAATCCGCTGCTGAACTCACGGAGCAATTATGCCTTGGAGTATTGTAAGTTGTATCGTGAACGGTATATGCCTAGTACGAAGGCCAATCTGGCAAAGGGAGCAGCGGTGAAGTTCCTGATAGAACCTACTGGCAAGTACGCAGAATTGGGACGTACGGCACTTACGGACGGCCTGTATGGTGGAACTACTTTTATGGAGAGTTGGGTTGGCTGGGAAGGAAAAGACGGAGCCTTTGTAATCGATCTGGGAGAGGTGAAGAGACTTCAGACTGTTTCTGTCGATTTCTTGTATCTGGTGAGTCACTGGATTCTGCTCCCACTGGAGGTTTCCTACAGCTATTCTTCCGATGGTGAGAATTATACGTTATGGGATAAGGTGGAAATTCCCGAAGAACGTTCAAGAAAGGTTTTGTTCCGCAGCATATCTGCCAAGTCGCCGCAGCCGATCAATGCCCGATATGTAAAGGTGGAGGTTAATGCTACGAAGGTTTGCCCTCATTGGCATTATGGGGTGGGACATCCGTCGTGGTTCTTCATTGATGAAGTAGTGTTAGAATAGTGGTTTGAATTTCAGTTATAACATTATAAATAATAGTCTTATTATGAAAAGAAAAATGATAAAAATGTATGCTGCCTCTTTGCTTATAGTAGGAGGCTTGGTGGCATGTGGACAGCAGGATGTTCAGGTTGGAAATCTGAATGTGATTCCACTTCCACAGGAAATTGTTGAAAGTCAGTCGGAGAATCCCTTTGTGATAAATTCCTCTACTACCATCTGTTATGAGAAAGGTAATGAGAAACTGGCAAGAACGGCTCGTCTCTTGGCGGATTACATTAAAGAAGTAACCGGAGAACAGGTAGGTGTAGGCACTGAAGTGGGAAATAATTGCATTGTATTAAGAGTAGACTCATTGATGCCGCATAAGGAGGGATATGAATTGAACATCCATTCGGATATGATAACTCTTACCGGGGCTACCGAGGCGGGGGTATTTTATGGTTGTCAGACCATACATAAGGCTTTACCTGTTACGGGGGGGAAGACTTTGGCATCTTTGCCGGCTGGAGAGGTAAGAGACTTCCCACAGTATAGTTATCGTGGTTTTATGATAGATGTGTGCCGTCATTTTTTCTCGAAGGAATATTTAAAGGAATTGATTGATGTCATGGCATTGCATAATATCAATTATTTTCATTGGCATCTGACTGAGGATCAGGGCTGGCGTATTGAAATCAAGAAATATCCGAACTTGACTAAAATTGGCTCATTCCGGAAGGAAACGATTACCGCACCGGGTTCGGGAAAATTTGATGGAATTCCGGTGAGTGGGTATTATACGCAGGAAGATGCCAGGGAGATTGTTGCCTATGCGGCAGAGCGGTATATTACGGTTATTCCGGAAATAGATATGCCCGGTCATATGCTGGCTGCACTGGCGTCTTATCCGGAACTTGGCTGTACGGGAGGACCTTATGAAACAGCAACTAAGTTTGGTGTGTTTAAAGAAGTCCTTTGTGGAGGAAATCCTCAGACATTACAGTTTGCCAAGGATGTGGTAAATGAACTTATGGACATCTTCCCGGATGCACCCTATATCCATATAGGAGGAGATGAATGCCCCAAAGCTGAATGGAAAAAATGTCCTAAATGCCAGGCCAAAATTAAAGAACTGGGGCTACGTGATACTAAAGAGCATACAAAGGAAAATCAGCTCCAAGTGTATTTTATGGAGGAAATAGAGAAGGAAATAGCTAAACGGGGAAAGAAAATGCTGGCATGGGATGAAATTCTGGAAGGCAATCCGGATCCGAAGACAACCACTGTTATGGCATGGACTGGAGTGAAGGCTTCTGTGAATGCAGCACGTTTAGGGCATCCTACTATTGTATGTCCTATCAGCCATTTATATTTCAGTAATCCTGGATATAACCGTTTGAAAGGCATAGCCAGTGTGGGGCGTGTTTATGATTTTGAACCGGCGTCAGATGAATTAACATCGGAGGAGAAGAAAAATATAATCGGTGTTCAAGGATGTATTTGGACGGAGTGGACAAAAGATAGTTTGAAGATGGAATGGCAGATGATGCCTCGTATGGCTGCCTTGAGTGAACTGCAGTGGAGCAATCCTGAAAAGAAAAACTTTGATGGCTTTTTAAATCGTCTTCGTCATCAGTTGGATTTATATGAGTTGTACGGTTATCATTATAAAGAGGATATAAAGGATGTTACGATAGATATCAAGTCAAAGGAAGCAATGGGAACCGCAGTGGTTGAACTGAAGACGTTTGATAATGCACCTGTATATTATACATTGGACGGTTCTGAACCGACAGTTAATTCGCAGCAATATACGGAACCGTTGGAGATAAGTCAGACAGCCGTGATTAAAGCTAAGGCCATACGCAACGGAAATGAAAGCGAAGTAGCAGAGGAGTCGCTTTCATTTAACTGGGCCACCATGCGTCCCATTGTCTTGGAATCTAAACTGGATGATAAGTTTGCTTATAAAGGAGCGGGTATATTGGTGGATGGTCTGACGGGGGATAACAATTACCGTTCGGGGCGTTATGTCGGTATTTATGGACAGGATTTGAATGCGATAATTGACTTGCAGGAGGTGAGAACGATTTCTTCTGTTTCACTTGGAACATTTTTGGTTCCAGGAGATTATATCTTTGGCCTTACCGGAATAGAAGTTTATACGTCGATGGATGGGAAAGTATATGATAAGATTGTTTCTAAATCAATTCCCATATTGGAAAAAGGAAGCAAGAGTCATGTGTTAAAACGTGAAACTGTCAATTTTGAGAAAACTCCTGCGCGATATGTGCGTATTATAGGAAAAAATACGCCGGCATTGCCTGAATGGCATTCTGGGGCAGGTGAGCAGACTTATCTTTTCCTAGATGAAATAGCTGTTGAGTAAAATCTGAAAATAAAGTTAAGGTAAATGATTGTTGAATAGAGAGTAATGAAAGTTTAAGATTAGTGGAATCGGTCCTTTCCGGAAACGTTGGTTATGTTCTGGAAGGGGCTGATTATTTTTTTTGAGCAATGGTAACTCATTCTCTGGGAGAATATGCCTGCTAATTGTAAAAAAGAAAAGGCAATAGAGGCAGGTAATCTTTAAGGTCGATTCTCAGTTGTTTCAGGGCCTGTCCAATCCGGTATTCTACTGTTTTGGGAGAGATTTCAAGGGCTTCGGCTATTTCTTTGTAGCTCATATTTTTAAAACGGTGCATGATAAATGCATTCCTGTATGATTCAGGAAGTGCTTCAATCGCTTTATGTATATGCGCTGTCAGTTCTTTTATCAGACAGAGATTGTCACTGTTAATAAGAGACTGCATTTCTTCGTAGAAATAGGTCTCTACACGTTGTTTAACTTCTCTTTGGTGTATTTTATTGATAATTCGGTGGTGTATGCAGGTAAACAAGTAGCTGCTCAAAGAAGTCTGGATGATGAGTGCTTCTCTGTTTTCCCAAAGCCAGAGCATAGTTTCCTGGGCACATTCTTCGGCATCTTCCAGATCTATGAATTTCTTTCCGTAAGCACACAATGCAGGATAATATTTGCGAAAAAGAGTATCAAAGGAGCCCTCATCTCCGGCTTTGATACGGGTTAGTAAATATGTATCCTCAATGTTCTTTTCCATGAATTTAAACAGATGATTTTCCAACAAAGATAGAAAAAAATATCGTTTTTTATGTAAGTTTGTAAAATCATAACTAAAATCCAAAAACATGCATCCATTAGAATTGTTTAAATATTGTCCGAAGTGCGGTTCGGTGCATTTTGAGATCCGCAACGAGAAGGCAAAGAAGTGCGCCGACTGTGGTTTTGTGTATTATTTCAACTCCAGTGCGGCCACTGTGGCATTTATTCAGAACGAACGGGAAGAATTGCTGGTATGCCGTCGGGCGAAAGATCCCGCAAAAGGAACGCTCGATCTTCCGGGGGGATTCATTGACATGTTTGAAACGGGAGAACAAGGAGTAGCCAGGGAAGTGATGGAGGAGACCGGATTGAAGGTGGCAGGTACGGAGTATCTGTTCTCATTGCCGAATACATACTTGTATTCCGGTTTTCTGGTGCATACGCTCGACTTGTTTTACCTGTGCAAGGTGGAAAATGACAGTCGCATTCAGGCGATGGATGATGTGGCGGAATCTTTCTGGATGCCGCTCGACCGGATACGGCCAGAGGACTTCGGTCTGGATTCGGTGCGCGAGGGAGTAACCCGCTTTTTGAAAATGAAATTAGAAAATAAGAAATAACATCGATATGAAGAAAGGAAAGAATGTATGGATGGCCGGTGTGCTGTGTACGCTGCCCTTGATGGCACCTGCGCAGCAGACAAGGACACTGACAGACGGAAAGCGTCTGTTTGATGACGGTAAGGAACTTTTTCTTCGTCAGGACTATGCCGCAGCCCAGCAGACACTGTTGCGGTATGTGGAGGTAGGCGACCAGACGACCTTGCTGGAAGAGGCTGATTATATGCTGGCATGTACGGCCTATGAACTGCAGGCTCCCGACCGCAGGGAACGTCTTGAGAAATACCTGGAGTGCTATCCGGAGTCGCGTTATGCCAACCGGGTACTGTCGCTCATTGCATCGGCTTATTTTTTCGAGGAAAAATATCCGGAAGCTATCGGTACATTTAAGGGTTGTGACCTGGGACGTCTGTCGGACGAGGAAAGGGATATATGCACGCTCCGTCTGGGAACGGCTTATCTGAAAACCGGCAATCTGAAGGAAGCGGAGATCTGGTTTTCCATACTGAAAGATACCAGTCGGGAATATCAGATGGATGCGGTGTATTATCTGGCATATATTGATTATGCACAGAAGAAGTACGATGAGGCTCTCCGCGGATTCCAGCTTGCCAACCAGAGCGAGAAGTTTGCTCCATTGGCTCCTTATTACATTGCCGACATCTTCCTGATCAAAGGAAATTATGCCAAGGCTGCCCAGTTAGCCCGGACTTACCTGGAGGCTTATCCGCGGCAGAAGGAAGTGCCGCAGATGAAGCGGATTTTAGGAGAATCCTGCTACGGACTGCAGCAGTATCCGGAAGCAATAAAGGCATTGGAAGAATATAAGCGGGAAACGGCCGATGCGCCGGCGCGTGCAGCCATGTATAAACTGGGTATGAGTTATTTCTATACGCAGGTTTATTCGCAGGCGGCTTCGGCATTGGGAGAGACCGTTACGGTACAGGATGCACTGACGCAGAATGCTTACCTGCATATGGGGTTGTCCTATCTGCAATTGAAGGAAAGAGACCGTGCCCGTATGGCTTTTGAACAGGCTTCTTCCATGGACTACGACCGCAGCGTAAAGGAGCAGGCGTTTTACAACTATGCACTGTCTATCCATGAGACTTCTTATTCAGCCTTTGCCGAGTCGGTGACGGTGTTTGAACGCTTCCTGAACGAGTTTCCGAATTCTTCTTATACCGAAAAGGTCAATGATTACCTGATTGAGGTATATATGAATACACGCAGTTATATGGCTGCTCTCCGCTCCATTGCAAAGATTACGCATCCGGGCGACCGTATCCTGGAGGCCAAGCAGAAACTGCTGTTCCGCGTAGGAACTCAGGCTTTTGCACAGGCGGCTTTCGAAAACGCAATCGATTATTTTACCCAGTCCCTGCAGTTGGGAAGATACAACCAGCAGACCAAGGCGGATGCGTATTACTGGAGGGGCGAATCTCAGTACCGTATGCAGCAATATGCTGCTGCTGCCGCAGACTATCGGCAGTATCTCGAGTTTGCTACCGACCGCAAGAGTGAGGAGTACGGACTGGCGTTGTATAATCTGGGATATACGTCTTTCAAGCAGAAGCAATATGGACCGGCACTGACATGGTTTACACGCTGCATCGAGTCGGGAGCCTCCCTGGACAAGTCGGTGGCTGCCGATGCATACAACCGGATGGGAGACTGCAATTTCTATGGACGTCAGTTTGAAATGGCTTCCCGCCAGTACGCACAGGCGGTGGCTCTTGATGCTTCACTGGGTGACTATTCATTGTTCCAGGAAGCCTTCGTGAAAGGATTGCAGCGGGATTATACTTCCAAAATACAGATCCTGAACGTACTGTTGGAGGGATATCCGTCTTCTTCCTATATTGACGATGCCTTGTATGAACAGGGCCGTGCATTTGTATTGCTGGAGGACGGGGAAAGTGCCATCAAACGCTATAAACTGTTGGTGGAACGCTATCCGGACAGTCCGCTGGCACGTAAGGCTGCCGGCGAAATCGGATTGCTGTATTATCAGAACGAACGGTATACAGAGGCCATTGCGGCTTACAAGCAGGTGATCTCGGCTTATCCGGGCAGTGAAGAGGCCCGTCTGGCTCAGCGCGACTTGAAGTCGATTTATATTGACCTGAACAAGGTGGATGATTATATGGCTTTTGCATCATCGATACCGGGAGGTGCCAATTTCGATGTGAACGAGCGTGATTCTTTGTTGTATGTGGCTGCCGAGCGTGTATACATGCGTGGCAATATTTCAGAGGCCAAAAGCAGTTTTGTACACTACCTGCAGTCGTTCCCGGAAGGGGCGTTCAGTGTGAATGCCCATTATTACCTGGGACTGATCGGGTATAACGAAAAGAATTATGCGGAGGCTGCCGCTCATTTGGACAAGGTGATGCTCTACCCGGACAATAAGTTCTCGGGAGAGGCGATGGCCATGTATGCCGATATGGCATATCGCGGCAAGGACTATGCGAAGGCGCTGCAGGTATATAAACGGATGGCTGACCGGGCTACCTCTCAGGAGGAACGGGTACAGGCACTGACCGGTGCCATGCGCAGTGCGTGGATGCAGGGCGACAAGACCGAAACCGTGGCTGAGGCTACGGCGTTGCTGGCCGAAAGCAAACTGGTTCCGGAACTGGCTGCCGAAGCGCATTATTATCGTGCCAAGACCCTGATGGCGGAAGGCAAGCCGGGAGTGGCTGCCAAGGACCTGGTGGTACTGGCAAAAGATACGCGTACCGCATACGGTGCGGAAGCCAAGTACTTGCTGGCTCAGTGGTATTTTGATGCGGGCGAGACAGAAAAAGCCGAGAAAGAGGTGCTCGATTACATTGAGGTCAGCACTCCTCATGCTTATTGGCTGGCACGCAGCTTCGTACTGCTATCCGATATCTATGTCAAGATGGGACGCGAACTGGATGCGCGGCAGTACCTGCTCTCTTTGCAGCAGAACTATCAGGCTGACGATGATATCGCCGGAATGATCAAGAGCCGTTTGGCAAAATTAAACAAGGAAGAATAAGTCGGTATGAAAAAGATAGTAACAATTTTATGGTGTGCCGGAGCATTTCCGGTGGCACTGGGGGCTCAGGAATTGAAAAAGGATTCTACCCTGAACCGCACGGTAACGGTGGAGAATCAGTATAATCCGGAGGTGATGGATGCCTTTAAGATTAATGTCTTGCCTAAGGTGGAGGAGCCGGCTACGGCAAAGCGGGGTATTGACTATGCGGTCAATCCGAATCCGCTGACGGCTTGGTCGGGGAAACCCATGAAAGCGGTTTCGGAGGAAGAACGTCAGAAGGAAGCACAGCGGGGATACCTGCGGGGAGCTTTCGGCAACCGGATGAATACGGATGTGAAGGCTGCTTATTTATGGGATATCTCACAGCGTGACTGTCTGGATATGATGGCTTCGTTTTACGGGATGAACGGCAATGTCCCGGTGCCGGAATCGGAAAATGGGGAAGAATGGAAATCACGCTTCTTCCGTACGGATGTCTCCTTGAAGTATCGTCATGCATTTGACAAGGTGGCCTTATCTGTGGGAGGTGCTTTTTCTTCTCAGGTGTTCGGATATATGCCGATTGATGATACTTTTTCTTTCGAATATCCGGGCCGTCAGCATAATACTGCAGGAGAAGGTTATCTGGGAGTTGGTTCGGTATCGGAGGAGCTGCCGGTACGTTTTTCACTGCAGACCGGTTTCCGGAGTTTCAACCGTAAGTATGCGGTTCCTTATTTGAAGGCCGGATCGGAGAGTGCCGTGCATACGTCAGGCTATATTGAGGGAGACCTTAATGAAGAACAGCAGGTGGGGGTAGGTCTTGTCATGGATAATTTGTGGTATGGCATGGACCTGAACGATTATACCCTGCTTCAGTTGAACCCATATTATGTATGGCAGGGAGAGAGTGCCCGTATCCGTATCGGAGCTCATGTAGACTGGCAAATGGGTAACGGAGGAGGTATCAAGGCTTCTCCTGATATGGCAGTTGATTATACTTTTGCTGATTCGTATGTGCTGTATGTGCAGGCTGGGGGTGGTACTCGTCTGAATGATTTCCGCCGCTTGAATGAATATTCTTCTTACTGGATGCAGTCTCTGCAGTTGCGTTCTTCTTATACGATGCTTGACGGGCAGGCGGGTTTGAAGGCTTCTCCGATGGCAGGACTGGGCTTCCGTCTGTATGGAGGATACCGGATTACGAAAGACGAGGTATTCGTATTGCCGGCCACTGCCGAGGAAATCGGTGAAGGAGCAAGGCTTCCGGTACCTTATCTGTATGCCGGACTGTCACAGGCAAAGGCGAAAGTCGGTTATGCCGGTGCTTCGTTGAGTTATGCTTATAAGGACCGTTTCGATTTTGCTTTGTCGGGTACTTACTACGGATGGAGCCTGAACGAGGAGCAGAAACCGTTGTTGTGGCTGAAGCCTGAGCTGGGAATTGACTTCTCAATGCGTGCCAAAGTATTTTCAGGCTTTTCCGTGTCGGCCGACTACCGTTATGAAAGTCGGGTAAAGACCGGTGTCCAGCAGCAGGCTGATGCAGTTAATCACCTGTCCTTGTCTGCCAATTATGAACTGTTCCACCGGATGAATGTCTTTGTCGGATTCCATAATTTGCTGAACCAGGAATATCTGGCAGCAGATGCTTATCCGGTACAGGGCTTCTATGCAATGGGTGGTTTGAGTTTCCGGTTCTGAAATATTGAATGATACATTATCAATGCGGCTTTATCGCTGTTGTCTGAGCGCAGATAAGATGATAATGTGTTGAAGAATGAGATGAAGGTTGTAACGGCCGATTTGACGTTACGGCCAAAATAAAAAAGAGTTGCAGTCCGATTTTATGGATAGTCTGTTGGGCTATCTTTGACCGGTCGACTGCAACTCTTTTTATTTCTGTTGTGAGATAAACTGTTTTTATCCACTTTCGTCCATAAATTCTCGTTCAGTATAAGGAATCTTATATAATGGAACCTATTGAATGAGCTGTTATGAATATTGTTCTTTTGATGGTAAAGCCCAAAGAGGCTTTTTTGAATAGAACTTGATGTGATGATGAAAAAAGAGGCTGTCTCAAAATACTTTGAGATGGCCTTTTTTGTGTCTGCAAAAAAAATCGGGCAAGCCCTAACTTCACTAAGTCAGAACTTGCCCGTTTCCCTAATTTTTTGTATCTTAGGGAATCA
>NZ_JABSOE010000009.1 GCF_013618865.1 Phocaeicola faecicola | reverse complement strand
ACGGTCAAACGGGAAAACTGAGTGAAGCTTGCCCAGTTCACTCTCATGAAAACTCTTGCGATATTTTTCCAGAACATCAAATTCTGTAAAGCCCAAAGTGGGCTGTATTTCCGAAATATTTTGTATCTTAGCCATATCTTTGTTGGGGTATTTCCCCCGTTTTGGCTGCCAAACCTTATTTTCGGGGGAATATCTAAAGATACAAAAAAGCCAACTAATTCGCAATACATTGTGTATGAATTAGTTGGCTAATTTTATACTATTTACTGAGTGTCCCTGATGGAATTCGTCAGAGAGAGATAGCCCGGATTCCGGAAACTCTCTTTCTGAAAATCCTTTGGGGAGTGTTCGGAAAGGCTTATCCCAACAGCTCTTTTACCTTTGCAGAGATTGCACGTCCTTCAGCCAGTCCGCTCAATTCCTTGCTGGCAACGCCCATTACTTTTCCCATATCTTTGCCGCTGGTAGCTCCCGTACGCTCGATGATTTCTTTCAGACGGGCTTCCAGTTCTTCTGCAGACAACTGTTTGGGCAGGTAGCCTTCGATGACATGTACCTGTGCCATTTCAGCTTCAGCCAGGTCTGCACGTCCCTGTCCTTCGTATACGGCTGCAGAGTCTTTACCCTGTTTTACCAGTTTCTGCATGATTTTCAGGGCTGCATCGTCGGTAAGTGTATCGTTGGCTCCCGGGGCAGTTTTAGCTTCCAGGAAGAATTTCTTTACGTTACGCAGGGTTTCCAGTCTTACCTTATCCTTAGCCTTCATGGCTTCTTTGATATCATTGCTGATCTGTTCAAATAAATCCATATCCTTTCGTATTAAATGTTAAAATGTAATTGTCATAGAACCGGATTCTCCACTCTCCGGCTTGATACTCTGTTTTTCTTCTATCGTAGCCTTCGACTGGATAGCTTCCAGTACGGCCTTGCTTCGCTGGTAGGTAGGTGTCGTGTCTACCATGCTGATAATATCTTCGTTGTCCAGGTCTTCCTGAGTGAAGATATAGGTATTGTAGCGGCGTTTCTTGCGGCTGCTTTTGTTGATGCTTGGGCCGTAATAGATGATTCTCCGGTCGTCTTTCTGCTGCTCTTCTTCTTCCTCCTGTTCCAGGCGCTGCTGCTCTTCCGCACTGATTCTGACTTCCATGCCCGGCACATCCTTGATACCGAAGCCGGTTGCCAAAATGGTGAATTTGACCTTCTTGTCCATGCTGTCGTCGATGTACAATCCCCATTTGGTTTCCACGTCCTTGCCGAAGCGGCTCATGAATTCATGTACTTCGTTCATTTCTTCCATCATCAGGTCGCTGCTGGTGCTGTATGAAATGTTGAACAGGATCTTCTTGGAGTTGAAAATATCGTTGTTGTTAAGCAGCGGAGAATGCAGGGCATCGTTGATGGCCTGTGTCACTCGTCCTTCTCCTTCTCCGAATCCGGTACTCATGATGGCTACTCCTCCGTCTTTCAGCACTGTCTTCACATCGTTGAAGTCGAGGTTGATCTTTCCACGGATGGTAATGATTTCCGCAATGCTCTTCGCAGCAACCGACAAGGTATCATCGGCTTTTCCGAACGCATTCAGTACACTGATGTCTGAATATACATCGCGCAGACGCTCGTTGTTGATGACCAGCAGGGCATCCACGTGCTTGCTCATTTCCTCCACACCGTCGAGTGCCTGGTCAATCTTTTTGTTGCCTTCGAACAGGAAAGGGATTGTCACGATTCCGACTGTCAGAATGCCCATTTCCTTGGCTGTCTGAGCGATGATCGGAGCCGCACCGGTTCCGGTACCTCCTCCCATTCCGGCAGTGATAAATACCATCTTGCATCCGTCATTGAGCATATTCTTGATATCCTCCAGACTCTCTTCAGCGGCAGCACGTGCGCGTGCCGGACGGTTACCGGCTCCCAGTCCTTCGTGTCCCAGCTGAAGCTTGATGGGGACAGGCGATTCTTCGAGTGCCTGGTTATCTGTATTGCATACCACGAAAGTAACATCGTGGATTCCTTCTCTGTACATGTGGTTGACTGCATTTCCGCCGCCACCTCCTACACCGATCACTTTAATGATGCTCGGTGTACCATTCTGAAAATCAAACGGCACAATCTTTTCGTCAGACATATTTCTTTCTTTTTATGCAGTAAATATTAATCGTTCATCATCTCTTCGGCCCCGTTTCTCAATCGGTTGAGCCATTTGGTAAAAGGATTGTTCTCCCTTTTCTGCTTTTCGATTTCCCGGATCAGTTCTTCAATTTCGTCCTGCTTCTCGGTAATTCTCATGGCACGTGCACTTTCTGCTTTTTCAAGTGCATCGCCGATCTTTTTCTTGCTCAGCAACTGGCGTGCTTCGTTCAGAAGGGCGTCGCATTCATTTTTTCTCTTCTGAGCCCGCTCGCGCTCCTGCTGTTCTTTCGCTTCCTGCAGCAGACGGAGTCTTTCTGCCTCGGCTTCCTGTTCGGCCTTCCGTTTGGCTTCCTGCTCCTCTCTTGCTTTCTGCAGTTCGGCCTCCTTGTCTTTCTCCTGCAGTTCCGTCATGAAATCGAACTGATGTCCTTTGCGGGGATCAATCTTGCAGCAGTTCTCTTTACCGGCAGCCAGGATTCCGATCAGGGTATTCTGAGTTCCGTCGTTCAGTACCGCCTCTGTCCGGTTGTCCAGTTCGATGGAGCCGTACTGAGCGATTCTGATCTTCTCAATCTTGGTAATCTGTGTGAAGGCCTTGTCGATGTTAGGCATCTTCGATCCACCTCCTGTCAGCACCACTCCGGCCAGCAGTTTGTCGCTGTATTCCGAGAGTTTAATCTGGTTCCAGACATTTTCCAGGATTTCCTTGACACGGGCTTCGACAATCTCTTCCAGTTTGTAGGCACGGATTGCATATTTGCCGTCAAGGCTGTATTCCTTGTTGGGATCTTCTTCGTTTTCGGCAGTCTCTGTATAGGCACTGGCGTAGCGCAGTTTGAGCTGTTCGGCATCTTCCTCCTCCAGCTGCAGGCTGCAAAGGTCCTTTGTCACGTTATTGCTGCCCAACGGGATAACGGCCAGGTGTCTTAAGATATTGCTTTTGTATACCGAAACGGTAGTCGTGTCGGCACCCAGGTCAATCAGCGCACATCCCGAACGCTTCTCACTGTCGCTCAGTACCACATTGGCTGTCGCAAGCGGAGAAATCAGATAATCGGCAATCTCATATCCGGTCTGACGGAAGCACTGGCGTATATTGCTTTTCAGTGAGCTCCGTGCGATGATGTTCAGAAAATGCGCTTCAATTTTATCAGTCGGTATGCCCACCGGTTCTGTAGTCAGCTGAATGTTGCCCAGTTTGTACTCCTGCGGTTCTACTCCCAGTATCTCCTGGTCTACAAGAGGAAGTTCCCGGTTGCTGGTCATGATGGCATCAATGAGGGCCTGAGAAATCTTCGTATCCTCATTCAGCTGTTTGGTCTCTGTATTTTTTATGGTTCTTACAGACTGTCCTCCGATTCCTACATACACTTTCTTAATAGAGGCCTCCAGCATATGCTCCAGTCGGTTGATGACAGATGTGAGCACCTGGGTAGTTTTGTCCAGGTTGTAGATAACCCCTTTCTTGATGCAGTCTGAAGAGCGCTCACTGGCATAAGCCAATATGTGAATGCTCCCGTCGGCATTCTTTTTTCCAGCTATACCTGTGATTTCAGTAGAGCCTAGTTCGATTGCTACTATAAAGTCTGTTGCTGCCATATCGTTATTTTTCTTTTTTTGTACAAATTATCTGATTGCTAAACTCAATGCTGATCCGGCGGTATTTATTCCATCCCACCTGGTTCAGCCCTTCCTTATAGAAAGTCTGCAATTTACTGAATTTTTCTTTATAATCACCAGGTTTTCCCAAAAAGAGTACGTGATCTCCTACGCGGGGTACTAATTCGACCTCCTGTTTGGGAGTAATGTATATTTGTTCTATCTGTGCATTCCAGAAATTGTCATTGTGCAGGAAGGTACCCAGTTCGAACAATTCGTTCTGCGCAAATTTCCGGTCGATGAATCCGGTGGCGACTACTACGTGTACGGCTTTGTCGGATACGTTCATAATCTTTCCCTCGCTGTCCAGATAATAATTGTCTCCGTTATTGCTGATTACCCGGACAAACGGAATCCGCTGGCTGATTTCAAGTGCGACTTTTCCTCCGGAAGTAAGATAGCATTCGGCACTGCTGATAAACGGGTGCTGTGAAAGAATATCTTCCAGATGCCGGACATTGATTTCCTCCAGCCGTTTGCCCTCCGGAAGTGCTTTGTTCCGCTTGAGAATGGATTTCACTTCACCGGGAGTCACCAGCTGGTAATCTACACTGTCTTTGATGGATAATTCCATACCCTTACAAGTCTGTTGGTCTGACCTGTTGTTAAAGGCGGTAACAGCTACTGCCAGGTAGACTGTTATCACTGTCAGCAAAGAAAGTATAAGAATCCGTTTTGTCATTTGTCTTTCAGTAAATCATATATTTGTGGAACGTAGTTTTCTATATCACCGGCCCCCAATGTAATCAAGATATCGGTTGCATGCGTCTTGAGCAAAGGCAATAACTCTTCCTTGTGGCACATGCATTTTTGTATTCCCGGTCTCAGACAATCGTATATCAGCTGACTGCTTACCCCTTCGATGGGTTGTTCGCGTGCCGGATAGATGTCCAGCAGGATGACCTCATCGAGCAAGGAGAGGCTGTCGGCAAACTCTCGGTAGAAGTCCCTGGTACGTGTGTACAGGTGCGGCTGGAAGACTGCCGTAATCTTACGGTGAGGGTACAGCGTACGTATGGAACTGATGCTCTGCTGTATCTCGGCAGGATGATGGGCATAGTCGCTGAGGAAGACGATGCGGTCGTTCTTGATCTTGAAATCAAACCGGCGGTCTACTCCCTGGAAGCTGGCCATTGCTTTTCTGATTTCCTGGCTGTCGGCTCCGGCAATCTGCGCAAGTGCCATGGCTGCAATTCCGTTCTCAATGTTTACAAATACGGGTACTCCCAGCTGGATGTCCGGAATATTTCCCAATGGAGAAACGTAATCGAAGATAATTTCCCCGTTGCCGATGCGGATATTCTCTGCATGGAAATCCCCTTCTTCGGTACTGTAAGTATATAAAGTAACTCCCTCTGTCAGGTCCGGTACCAGGTCCAGGCCTTTTTTCAGAATCAGGAATCCGTCTTCCCGGATTAGTGAAGTATATTTACGGAAACTCTCCAGATAAGCTTCCCGTGTGCCGTAAATGTCCAGATGGTCGGCGTCGGTAGCCGTGATGACCGTTGCATAAGGCTTGAGCCAATGGAAAGAACGGTCGAACTCGTCGGCCTCGATGACTACATACTCGCTGCTGTCCGAAAGCAGGAGATTGGTATGGTAGTTCTTGGAGATTCCCCCTAAGAAGGCGTTGCAGCCCACGTGCGACTGATGCAACAGATGAGCCGTCATCGTAGAAGTGGTGGTCTTTCCATGCGTACCGGCCACGCACAAACCTTTTTCGGTCTGAGTAAGCATACCCAGTACCTGTGCCCGTTTCTGGATCTCAAATCCGTTCGCCTGGAAATAAACCAGTTCCTGATGGGTAGCCGGAATGGCCGGTGTATAAATTACAAGCGTGTCTGCCGGATTACGGAACGCCTCGGGAATGAGCGATACATTCTCTTCGTAATGCAGTTGTGCTCCTTCCTCCTCCAGTTTCTGAGTCAGCTCACTGGGAGTACGGTCATATCCACCCACTTTCTTTCCTTTAGAGAGAAAATACCGGACCAGGGCACTCATACCGATACCACCGGCTCCGATGAAATATACTGTGTTTAGTGTATTGATATTCATTTCTTCTTTCCTTTCTTATAATTAACGGCCAGTTTATAGACTTCTTCGGCAATAACATTGGCAGAATCCTTGAAAGCCAGTCTGGCAATGTTGCTGCTCAGCTCCTGCAACTGTCCGGGCTGCTTTACCGTCTGGATAGCCAGTCCGATGAGTTCCTTGTCTGCCTCACTATCCTTAACGTATAATGCCGCTTTTTTGTTGACCAGGGCCATGGCATTCTTGGTCTGATGGTCTTCGGCTACGTTGGGCGAAGGTACCAGGATGACCGGCTTTTCGAGCAGGCAGAGTTCCGAAATGGAACCGGCTCCCGCACGGCTGATGATCAGGTCGGCGGCACGATAAGCGGCTGCCATGTCCGAGATGAAGTCCGTTACATGCAGCATGGGCAGTTTTTCCTTTGAGAAAGCCCGTACCGCTTCTTTGGCCTCATTGATATAGAATTTTCCGGTTTGCCAGATAAATTGTACATCCGATCCGGCAATCTCCTGGAAATGGTTCATTACGCAACGGTTGATGGTCCGCGCTCCCAGGCTGCCTCCAAGAATCAGAATGGTTTTCTTTTCCGGTGCCAGTCCGAACTGCTTCAAGGCTTCCTCTTTGGTCAGATGCGTACGGGTCAGTCCCTGTCGGACCGGATTTCCGGTCAGCAGAATCTTTTCCGGTGCAAAGAAGCGTTCCATGCCGTCGTAAGCCACACAAATCTTGCAAGCCCGTTTGGCCAGCAGTTTATTGGTAACACCGGCATAAGAGTTCTGTTCCTGTATCAGGGTCGGAACTCCCATCATACCCGCCACCTTCAACGTCGGTCCGCTGGCATATCCTCCAACTCCTACCGCCACATCCGGTTTGAAATCCTTGATAATTTTGCGCGCCTTAAGCTGGCTGCGTATTAACTTGATGATTACAGAGAAGTTCTTTAAAAGATTTTTACGGTCGAATCCGGCTATCGGCAAACCGATAATCGGATATCCGGCTGCGGGTACACGCTGCATTTCCATGCGTCCTTCTG
The DNA here is from genome assembly GCF_013618865.1 of Phocaeicola faecicola. Lineage (GTDB taxonomy): Bacteria > Bacteroidota > Bacteroidia > Bacteroidales > Bacteroidaceae > Phocaeicola > Phocaeicola faecicola. The sequence continues at coordinate 82,572 of NZ_JABSOE010000009.1, read as the reverse complement.
CACCTACAAAGAGGATTTCCGCATCCGGATGCTGTTCTTTTATGGCATTGGCAATGGAGACTGCAGGGAAAATATGTCCTCCTGTACCTCCTCCGCTGATAATGACTCTTATATGATCTTCCATAACTTCTTATTTTTTGCAAAGTTAACGAATAAACTTATAAAAAGGATGCGTAAAATTCCACTTTTATTGGTCTTCTCCGAATAATGTGGAGTCTTACTTTTTTATCAGAATCCTTTCACTTTATTATGCTTCTCCGGCAGGCTCCGGCTGTGAATCAGAGGGAATCTGTTTCTCTCCCGCAGCAGTCAGTGCCTCCTCTTGTTCTTTCTTTTTAAGCTCTTCCACGTAGCGGCTTACACTGAGAATAATGCCGATGTACGCACTGTTGACCAGTGTGGCGGTTCCTCCCTTACTGATCAGCGGGAGAGGCTGTCCCGTTACCGGAAGAATACCCACGGCCACCATCATGTTGAACATGGCTTGTGTAGCCAGCAGGAAACCGATTCCCATAATCAGGAAAGAGTAATAAGACTTGTCGCAATATCGGGCTATTTTTCCGATACGCATCAGCAGCCAGATGTACAGGAAGGCCACAATACCTCCTCCGATCAGTCCCAGCTCTTCAATGATGATGGCATAGATAAAGTCGGAGAAAGCCTGCGAAAGAAAGTCTCTCTGCACACTGTTTCCCGGCCCCTTACCAATCACGTGACTTGTGGCAAGAGCGATGTTGGCATGCGCAATCTGGGCATCCCCGTCGATATCGAACTTCTCTGGAGGAATCTGCGACTTGTCGAAATGACTGTTCAGACGGTTCTGCCAGGTCGTCATACGGTGCAGTCCGATTGTATCCCAGGTTTCTGCCGGTACGTATTTGATGGTACTTAATCCGATGACCAGGGCGGCAACTCCAGCTCCTGTCAGCAGGGCCATTTGTTTGAAAGGAATGCGCCCGATAATCATCATCAGGTATACACTGATCACCAGCAACAGGGCGGTCGAAAGGTTTTCTGTGACGATAAACAAACAGGTGAATCCGGTTACTATCAGAATGTATTTGATAGCCTTTCGGTTGGCTTGTTTTTCCTCCTGCATTCGCGACAGGATAAATGCCACAGTGATGATTGTCGCCATTTTAGCCAGTTCCGAAGGCTGGAACTGTACCACTCCCAGGTCGATCCACCGGCTGGCCCCGTTGATGGCCGACATACTTAGTACGATAATCAGCAGTATGATAGCAACCGGATACAGCAGAATACCGATTTTAAACAGCCGGCAAGGGAGGTTGTGCGTAATCCAGACCACAAACGCACCTACCGTCAGCAGAATCAGGTGGTTCGTGATAGGGCCCCAGTGGTCCCCGCTTTTATAAGTCAGTGTACTGGATGCACTGAACACCTCGATGATGGATACGAGACAGAGTGCCAGGAAAATAATCCATACCACTTTGTCTCCTTTGAAAAAATTTCTCAACAAGTCCATGCTAGACAGTTAGATTTTAATTATAAGTTTCTTACACATTCTTTAAACTGGTCTCCCCGGTCCTCGTAGCTCTTGAACAGGTCGAAGCTGGCACAACACGGACTGAGCAAGACGGTTTCGCCTTTCTGGGCCATCTTGTAGGCAGCATCTACGGCATCTTTCATGCTCTGTACATCGGCAATCGGAAGGCCGAAGGAATCGAAGAACGCATGCAACTTTTCGTTGTGCAGTCCCAGGAAAATCAGTCCGCTGCACTTTTCCTTCACCAGTCCGGCGATTTCGTTGTAGTCGTTTCCCTTGTCCTTTCCGCCCAGGATCAGTACGGTTTTGGTACGCATGCTCTGCAGGGCATACCAGCAAGAGTTGACATTGGTAGCCTTTGAGTCATTGATGTAGTCAACACCCCGTACCCGTGCTACCTTTTCCAGACGGTGTTCCACTCCCTTGAAGTCGCTCAATGCTTCCCGGATGCATTCCTTGCGGATTCCCGCAATGTTGGCCGAGATACCGGCAGCCATTGAGTTGAACAGGTTATGCGTACCGGTCAGCGCCAGTTCTTCCTGCTCCATGTTGAACTCAATCGGTTTGGTGAAGCAGACCTTGTTCTGTTCTACGAAAGCTGCCAGTCCCTCTTTCTTCTTTTCGGCAAACGGATAGAAACGTCCGTGGATGCCGTACTTGTGCAGTTCGCCCTGAATGACCGGGTCATCGTTCCAGAAGATGAATGCATCGTTGTCTGTCTGGTTCTGGATGATGCGGAACTTGGCATCTACGTAGTTCTGCATGTTATAGTCGTAGCGGTCCAGATGGTCTGGTGTGATGTTCATCAGCACGGCGATGTTGGCATGGAACTGATACATGTTGTCCAGCTGGAAACTGCTCAGTTCGATGACATAATAATCATAGTCGCATTCCGCAATCTGATAAGCCAGGCTCTGGCCGATGTTTCCCGCAAGTCCCACATTCAGTCCGGCTTTCTTGAAAATATGATAAATCAGCGAAGTCGTCGTAGTCTTACCGTTGCTTCCGGTGATGCAGATCATTTTTGCATGCGTATAGCGGCCCGCAAATTCGATTTCAGAGATTACAGGAATACCCTTCTCCTTCAGCTTCAGGATGATAGGTGCATCGTTCGGGATACCCGGACTTTTGATTACCTCATCCGCATTCAGAATAAGTGCTTCCGTATGCTTGCCCTCTTCCCATTCAATATTTCTGTCATCCAGCATTTTCTTGTATTTATCCTTGATGGAAGACATGTCCGAAACAAAGGTGTCAAATCCTTTCTTCTTTGCCAGAACGGCTGCTCCCGCGCCGCTCTCTCCTGCTCCTAAAATGACAATTCTTTTTGCCATGGTTTTATCGTATTTTTAAAGTTATGATCGTAATGGCTGCCAGTACGATGGTTACAATCCAGAAACGGACCGTAATCTTGGATTCATGATATACATTATCGGGTTTGGTGAACAGATACGTACAGTTCGGATCGAGTTGTGCCACTGTGGTCCGGAAATGATCGTGTATCGGTGTCCGCTTGAATACCCGTTGTTTGATTCCTTTTTTCTTTCCTTTCTGGAAATATTTCACCTGCAGGATTACCGACAGGTTCTCTACCAGGAAGATTCCGCAAAGAATCGGAATCAGCAGTTCCTTGTGGATGATAATGGCAAATACGGCAATGATACCTCCGATGGTCAGACTGCCCGTATCTCCCATGAATACTTGTGCCGGGAAGGCATTGTACCAAAGGAAACCGATCAATGCTCCGATGAAGGCACAGATATAGATTACCAGCTCCTCGCTTCCCGGTATATACATGATATTCAGGTAGCTGGCATATTCAATATGGCTCGACACGTAGGCCAGTATTCCCAGCGTGACTCCGATGATGGCCGAATTACCCGCAGCCATACCGTCCATACCGTCATTCAGGTTGGCCCCGTTGGATACCGCCGTTACCACAAAGATGGTAACCAGCACGAAGACAATCCATCCCACTGTCTGTGCCTGGTCTCCCATGAAGCCAACCAGGTCTGCATAGTCAAAATTGTTGTTCTTGAAGAACGGAATCGTCGTCTTGGTCGATTTCTCATCGTGGTTCTTGTGCACTACGTCCACAATATGTCCGTCCTGCTGTATCTCCACATTCTCCCGTATCACTACATCCGGACTGAGATAAAGCGTCAGTCCGACAATCAGTCCCAATCCTACCTGACCGATGATCTTGAACTTTCCGTGCAGTCCTTCCTTGTCTTTCCGGAATACCTTGATGTAGTCGTCCAGAAAGCCCAGCGTACCCAGCCAGACCGTAGTAATCAGCATCAGTATCATGTATACATTATGCAGTTTACCCAGCAACAGGCAAGGAATCAGTATGGCTACAATGATGATGATACCTCCCATGGTAGGCACTCCCACTTTTCCCACATTAAAAGGGTCGATGGATGCGTCACGCTGCGTTTCCGTAATCTGTTTCCGCTTCAGCAGGTTAATGAAATATTCACCGAAAATAGCGGAAATCAGCAAAGACAGGATGACAGCCATCAGTGACCGGAAAGATACGTAGCCGAACATGCGGGCTCCCGGAAAATCAAACTGCTCCAGATAGTTGAATAAATAGTATAACATTGTTTCAATTATAATTCGTTGTCAAACACTTCCTTTAAAACCTCCTTGTCATCAAAATGATGCTTTACTCCCTTTACATCCTGATAGTTCTCATGTCCCTTTCCGGCTACCAGTATCACATCTCCCGGCTGGGCCAGCATGCAGGCTGTCCGTATAGCCTCTTTGCGTTCTACGATTGCCAGCACGCGCGACATGTCCTCCTTGCTTACACCGGCCAGCATGTCGTTGATGATGTCCTGAGGCTCTTCAAAGCGCGGATTGTCGGAAGTGATAATCACCTTGTCGCTCTGTTTTACGGCTTCCTGAGCCATCAGCGGGCGCTTTCCTTTGTCGCGGTTGCCGCCGGCTCCCACTACCGTGATGACCTTTCCTCTGCCGTCGAGTACCTCCTGGATGGCATTCAGTACATTTTCCAGTGCGTCCGGCGTGTGTGCATAGTCTACGATGGCCGTATAGCCCTTCGGTGAGCGGAGAGCATCAAAGCGTCCGGATACAGGGCGCAGCATACTCAGCGCAATCAGCACCTCTTCCGGTTGCTTGCCCAGCAGACAGGCCGCACCGTATACGGCCAGCAGGTTGGAGGCATTGAAGCGTCCGATGAACTGTACGTTGACTTCGCGCTGGTTGATGTCCATCAGCATACCTTCAAAACCATCTTCCAGTACCTTTCCCTTGAAGTCGCACAGGGTGCGCAGGGAGTAGGTGGCAACCTTGGCCCGGGTATTCTGTACCATGACCATGCCGTTCTTGTCATCGGCATTGGTCAGTGCAAAAGCTGTTTTCGGCAGTCCGTCGAAGAAAGCCTTTTTCGCCTTCAGGTAATTCTCCACCGTCTTGTGGTAATCCAGGTGGTCGCGAGTCAGGTTCGTAAAGATACCTCCTGCAAACTTCAGTCCTCCGATACGCTTCTGGGCTACCGAGTGTGAGCTGACTTCCATGAAGGCGTACTTACAGCCTTCGTCGGCCATTCTTCCCAGCAGGCGGTTCAGGGTAATCGGGTCGGGCGTGGTGTGGTCGGTCGGGATAGCCTCTCCGTCGATGTAGTTGCATACGGTAGACAACAGGCCGACTTTATATCCGAAGTGACGGAACATGTCATACAATAAGGTGGCAATGGTAGTCTTGCCGTTGGTACCCGTAACTCCTACCAGATCCAGCTTCGAGGTCGGATCTCCGTAAAAAGTGGTTGCCAGTTTACCTACGGCATCCTCCGTATCCGGAGTGCTCAGATAAGTTACTCCCGGCTGGCGTACTTCCGGAATCTGTTCGCATACCACTGCTACCGCTCCTTTTTCAATCGCCTTGTCGATGTAGGCGTGTCCGTCGGTCTGTGTACCTCTTACGGCCACAAACAATTGTCCCGGTTCAATCAGGCGTGAATCCATCTGAATACCGGTAATATCGAGATCGGTACATCCCACCGTTTCGGTGAGGGTAACCGGCTGAATGATTTCTGTTAATTTCATAAGCTTAATTTCTAATTAGTTAATGTCAATGTAATGGTCTGTCCCTTGCGCAGGAAACTTCCCGGCTGCAGACTTTGTCCTTTCACTCGTCCGACTCCCGACAAACGCACTCTCAAGCCTTTCTCTTCCAGCAGGAAGACCGCATCCTTGGCACCCATTCCGATGACGTTCGGCACAAGTCCCTTGCTGAATTTCTGTTCCTTGAGGTCCACATTCTCGGTCGTATGGGTTGCTTTTCCCCATACCGGATGTATTCCGGCAGTGAGGTCGGTCCCGTTATGACGGATATTCAGTTCGTTCAGTACCAGTGCTGCTTCGGAGAGGTCTCCTTGCTTTACATCCGGTACCAGAACGGAAGTCGAATCTTTGGCAGTAGCCAGGTCCAGATACAGGTGCTTGGCATATACCCGTTCCGCAATGCGGCTGAATACGCTTCCTGCCTGCAGACCTCCTGAAGCCGGTCCGTGCGGAATCTGGATGGATACAATGCAACTGTATTTGGGGGCTTCCGACGGGAAGTAACCGCAGAAGCTGACCAGGTAGCTGACACCTCCTGACTTATATCCCGATTTACCCTGAGAAATCTGTGCCGTACCTGTCTTTCCCGAAACACTGAACTGCTTGCTGCCGGCTGGCTTGGCAAGTCCTTCCGAAACTACCTTACGCAAGATGGTGTGCATCATGTGCAGCGTGGAGTCGGAACAGATTTTCGGATTGATGACCTCGGTCGGGAATTCTTCCAGAATTTCTCCGTTCTTGGAAATGGCCTTCACAAACTTCGGCTTGACCATGGTTCCGTTGTTCGCTATCGCATTGTAAAAATTCAATATATAAATAGGAGGAATCATGGTTTCGTATCCGATACTCATCCACGGAAGTGTGGTCTTGCTCCAGGGCAGGGCACCTTTGATGGTTTCCCTTTCCTTCGGACCCCAGATACGGGGACTGGCTTCTCCCACAAAGCCCAGGTTCAGCGGCGTATCGATGTTCATCCGCTTCAGCCCGTCTACGAATTTCTGCGGATTGTCCTTATAAAACTTATCGATGATGCTGGATACACCCACATTCGAGGATACTTCCATGATGCGCGTCACGTCAATGGCTCCATATCCTCCTTTGTACCAGTTCCAGTCTTTCATCCAGCTGCCGTGCATCTTCACCTGACCGGTTCCCGTATCCACCACGTAGTCGGGTGTAATGTATCCGTCTTCCAGGGCTACCATGATGGAGGCCGTCTTGAAAGTCGAACCCGGTTCCATCAGGTTGCTGACCGCCAGGTTGCGCATCTCGTAGTAGTTCCCGTCGTTGCCCCGGGTCATATTGACATTGGCCTTCACCTCACCGGTCTCCACTTCCATGACAACTGCCACACCCGACAGGGCTTCCAGGTTTTTCAACTGGTCTACAAGAGCCTTTTCGGCGATATCCTGCATATCCACGTCAATAGTAGTAATGATGTCGCATCCGTCTACAGCCGGTTTGTCCACGATGTTCAGGTACTTGTTCATTACCTTCTGGCGGTGTGTGATTCCGTTGTATCCTCTCAGGATGGAATCATAGGTCAGTTCCAGACCGTTTTTGGCTCCTTGTGCCATGTCCGGGAACATGTCTCCCAGCGTACGCATGGCCAGTGAGCCGAACGGTTTCTTCCGCTGGTTGAACGCCTCTGCATGCAGACCTCCCCGATTGCTGCTCAGATTGAGTACCGGCAATTTGCGTACCTCCTTGTATTCGATATACGAAATACGCTTGGGGTAAAGCAGGTAATGGCGGCTTTTCTTCTTCCGTCCTCTTAATATATGTGTACGGAATTCCTGGGCACTCTTTGACGGAAAAATCTCATGCAGTCCCTTGCAGATTTCGCTCAGGTGATTCATCAGCATGGTATCTTTCGTCATGCCCCCTGCCTGGAAGTCCATGTAAATCTTGTATTCAGGCAGACTGCTGGCCATCAGCTTCCCGTCGGCCGAAATGATATTTCCCCGGTTGGGTCTGATCTCCACATTCTCCTTTACAAACCGGTCGGCCACATCCTTCCAGTACTGTCTTTCGGCAAACATGATGATTCCGGCCTTGACAATTACGGCAACCGCCAAGAGTGCCATAATGAACACGATAAACGTGTATCTCAGCATTATATTCTTTTGTCCTGGTATCATTTTCTTATTCCTTTATCAGATAAGGAGGGGTATCGGCCACTTCCAGCGGAGTTCCCTTCGATGAAATATATTCTTCGATGCGCGACTGACGGCTTCGTTCGGTCAGTTCGGAAGAAATGGTCAGCGCATCATACTTGATGTCTGTCAGTTCTTTCTTCAGACGGTCTATTTCAATCAGCTCCTGTTGGCTCGAATACCGGTTGTCAATGTAAAGAATCGTCATGATTACAATCAGGATGATCAGATTGGCCTGGCGCTTGAAAAAATCATGTGCCAGGATATCTCCACCCAAAATGCTCTTCAGCGTAATATGCGATTTGTTGTCTTTCTCTTCCATATGCCTATCTTTTTTCAGCGATGCGGAGCTTGGCGCTTCGTGAACGCGGATTCTGGTTTATTTCCTCATCAGAGGGTACGATTACCTTGTTGTTGACAGCCCGGAACGGCGTCTGGATGTTTCCGAAGAAATCCTGCTCCATTTTCCCTTCCACGTTTCCTGTCTTGATCAGGTTTTTTACCATCCTGTCTTCCAGGGAGTGATACGTGATTATTACGAGTCTTCCTCCGGGCTTCAGCGCCTCGGTGGCTGCATAAAGCATTTCTTTCAGTGCCTCCATTTCCTGGTTCACCTCAATCCGTAGTGCCTGAAACACCTTGGCCAGTTCCTTCTTTTCCCGTTCCCGTCCGAACAGCGGCTTCACCACCTCCAGAAAATCACCGATGGTCTGTATGCTCTTCTGCGTGCGTGCCTTGACCAGCACTGATGCCAGCTTCCGGCTGTTTTTCAGTTCCCCGTACAGGTAAAAGATATCTGCCAGTTTCTCTTCCTCGTAGTTGTTTACAATATCGGCTGCCGTCATTCCCGCCCGCTTGTTCATTCTCATATCGAGCTTTCCGTCAAAGCGGAAGGAAAATCCCCGTTCTGCATCATCGAAGTGATGAGAGGATACCCCCAGATCGGCCAGTACGGCATCGACCTTTTCCACACCGTAGTAGCGCAAGAAGTTATGTAAGTATCTGAAATTGCTCCGTACAAACGTAAACCGCGGATCGTTGACGATGTTCTTTTCCGCATCCTCATCCTGGTCGAAACTGAACAGGCGGCTGTCTTTGTCCATTCTGCGAAGTATCTCCTTGGAATGTCCCCCTCCTCCGAAGGTCATGTCTGTATAAATACCTCCAGGCTGGAGATTCATCCCGTCAATGCTTTCGTTCAGCAATACGGGAATGTGATAAATTGTTTCCGTCTCGTTCATTGTTTTGTAAACTTAAAGTGAAATTACCTTATTATATTACATAGAGTGTGTAAAATTACATATTTCCCTATAATTAGCGGATATAAATTTTCGGAAAAATATAAAAAGTTATCAACAGGTATACCGGCTTCCGGGAATAGTGATCCGGGCTGCCCGGATGTTTTCTTTTTCCTGCGTTTTTGAGGGGTCCCGACCGGGTATGAATATTGCTCAATGCCTGCCGATTTGTGCATTGTTTTCCCGACTTTTCTGCTTTTTTTAGGTAATTATCATCATATTTCATCAAATATGTAGGGATTTATCAAAAGATAAGTTACTTTTGCAAACAAATCTATGAATTGAATAATGGCTGGCGATTCGATATTTTTGATTGATATTGACAAGATTATAAAAGAAAAAGCTGGAAAGAAGGCAGGCCGGATTCCCCGTTTTTTGGTCTCTTATCTGAAGAGGATTGTGCATCAGGAAGAGATTAATGCTTTTCTGACCAGTGTAAAAGATCGAAGTGGTGTGGATTTTCTGGAAGCGTGCATGGATTTTCTGGATGTGAAACTGGACGTTCACGGACTGGAGAATCTGCCGCAGGACGGATTATGTACCTTTGTATCCAATCATCCGCTGGGCGGTCAGGATGGAGTTGCCCTTGGTTACTTGCTGGGCAAGCATTATCAGGGAAAGATTAAATATTTGGTCAATGATTTGCTGATGAATCTGCACGGACTGGCTCCGTTGTGCATTCCTATCAACAAGACGGGGTCGCAGTCGCGTGATTTTCCCCGCATGGTCGAGGCCGGTTTCCGTTCCGACAGTCACATCATCATGTTCCCGGCCGGATTGTGTTCCCGCAGGCAGGGAGGTGTCATAAAAGACCTGGCCTGGAAGAAAACCTTTATCTCAAAGAGTGTCGAGACTCAGAGATATGTGGTGCCTATCCATTTCGAAGGCCGGAATTCTGACTTCTTCTACCGCTTGGCCAATATCTGCAAGTTCCTGGGTATCAAGTTTAATATTGCGATGCTGTACTTGGCCGACGAGATGTTCAGGAATCGTCACAAAACCTTTAAGGTGACCATCGGGAAGCCGATTCCCTGGCAGACCTTCGACCACTCGAAGAGTGCGGCAGAATGGGCCGGATATGTGCGCGAGCTAGTATACAAACTGTAATTTAAGAAGAGCATAAAATAAATATATGGAAGATATTATTGGACCGATTGACAAAGAAGTGCTGAAATCGGAACTGACAGCCGAGAGACGCTTGAGAATGACCAACAAGAGCAACAATGAGATTTATATTGTAAATTGGAAGAATGCTCCCAATGTGCTGAAAGAGATTGGTCGTCTGCGTGAGATCGCGTTTCGTGCGGCAGGAGGTGGAACCGGGCTCTCTATGGACCTCGATGAGTACGACCTGATGGAGAATCCTTACCAGCAGCTGATTGTGTGGAATCCTGAGGCTGAAGAAATTCTGGGCGGATACCGTTACTTGCTGGGCGATGAAGTGGAGTTCGACAAACACGGCAAACCGGTACTGGCTACCGCGCATATGTTTGATTTTTCTGAAAAGTTTCTGAAAGAGTATCTCCCTACTACCATTGAGCTGGGACGCTCGTTCGTAACGCTTGAATATCAGTCTACCCGGGCCGGATCGAAGGGCCTTTTTGCGCTGGATAATCTCTGGGACGGACTCGGAGCGCTGACCGTTATCAAGCCTAATGTGAAGTATTTCTTCGGCAAGATGACCATGTATCCAAGTTACAGCCGTCTGGGACGTGACATGATTCTGTTCTTCCTTCAAAAACATTTTTCTGACAAGGATCACCTGATTGTTCCGATGCAGCCGCTGCGCATTGAGGCAGATACGAAGATGCTTGAGGAGCTGTTCTGCCACGATACGTTTAAGGAAGACTATAAGGTGCTGAATACCGAAGTCCGCAAGTTGGGATACAACATCCCTCCTCTGGTCAATGCTTATATGAGCCTTTCTCCTACCATGCGTATGTTTGGTACAGCCATCAACGACGGTTTCGGGGATGTGGAGGAAACCGGTATCCTGATTGCGGTAGACGAAATCCTGGAAGAGAAACGGGTACGTCATATCGAGTCTTATATCAAAGAGCATCCGGAAGCCTTGCAGCTGACATCCGGTGCCCGTCCGGTGGTGACAAAAGGTTGATTCTCCAGCGGAGTATGATGAATAACCTTGCCTGAGATATTCTTACTGATTATAAAAGCAGCCCGTCATTGACATTGCATGATCATTGACGGGCTGTTCTTATTGTGTGGGTTGTCCGGCTTACCGGCTGCTTTCGAATTCCTCCAGTTCCTGGAGTCCGGTTTCGATTTCGTGGACCGAGCGCTTATCCCAGTGAAGGTATCCCAAATAGGTAGCGATGCCTCCGGCCAGTAACATCAGCCCGTCGAATACCGTCAGCCACAGGCTCCGGTAATGATGATGAATGAAGAACACGGCAAGGAACAGGCCGAGCGCAATAAACGGGGTACAGTAAAGTTCGGCTCTCAACCGCTGCTTGTAGGCAATCACCCATTTCCGCAACTTGAGCAGCGAAGACGACTGCAAATCGAATTTATACAGGAAGTGTATGTTCCACAGAGAGTATAGCATCGTAGCCGGAAGTACGGTATATGCCAGCCATAAGACCTCCTGCCGGATGGTTACCTGTGTGGCAGCCAGCGGAATGACGGCCAGAAAGAATACAATGACTCCGATGGCCAGTATGTTGGCTTTTACCAGACGGTCCCGGGCAGACAACGCACGTTTTTCAATCAGTTTTTTGGCAACTTTGCGGTTGAGTATCTCACTTTTTCTCAACTCGTCATTCAGCAGTTCCCAGTTTTTTTTCAATTCATCCAGTTCCATGTTTCAAGCATTTACAGGTTCGACATTTTCTTTAATTTATCTTTGATGCGGTTGAGGCGTACGCCTACATTGTTTTTGGAAATACCGATAATCTGGGCAATCTCCTCGTAGCTCCTTTCCTCCAGCCACAATAGAATCATGGCACGCTCCAGAGGGTTCAGTGCATGAATCAGCCGGTACAGTTCGTGCAGCTGGCTTGACTTGCCCCCGTCGTTCTCGTCCGAGATTTCCAGGTTGACGGGGAGGGTGATGGCTTCCACCTGCGATTTTGATTTCCGCAGATAAGAGATGCAGGTATTCAGGCTGATCCGGTATATCCACGTAGACAGCGAGCTGTCTCCCCGGAAAGCCGGATAGGCACGCCAAAGATTCAGGACGGTATCCTGATAAAGGTCATTCAAATGTTCGGTATCCGAGGCGTACAGGTAGCATACCTTATAAATTACCCGCTTATGTGTTTCCAGCATGTCCAGAAAATCTTTTTCTATCAATGACTTTTCCATAATCAATCAACTTCTGTGTTTTATCAGGTTAGTCGGTATAAAGGAGAAAAACTTACACTTCCATTCAAAAAAAATGCCACAACAGAGAAAGAGACTGTTGTGGCAGGGAGTATTGACAAAGGGTTCATCGGTCATTGAACGATGTCGGGACGGACTGCGGCTATACCGCCGGCAGACTGTTTCCGTTGATCTTCCGGTACAGGTCGAGGGCATAGACGTCGGTCATTCCTGAGATGTAGTCCAATACCGCCTGTATCTTGTTGTACAGCGTAGGTGCATTGACATTGTACTGACTGGATACCCGGTTGATGAGCAGTTGGGAATATGCCTTTTCCGGATACCTTACCGCCTCGATCATCAGGTCGATGAGTGTTGTAATGACCTGATAACCGGCCAGTTCGATGTCTAGTACGTCCTTAGAGCAATAAATCTTCCGTGCGGCTACCTCGGCACAGTGGCGGTAGGCTTCCCGTACCCCGGCGGGAGTCTGCTTGATAAGAGGTCCCTCAAAACGCCCTTCCAGGATTTCCTCTTCGTGGTCGAGGAAGGTCTGTATGCAGGCCTGGATCATCACTCCGATGGCCGATGTCCGCAAGTAGGCAATCTGTTCGTTCGTGTCCTCTACCAGCCGGCAGATCTCATGGATACGCTCCAGCCTTTGCGGACTGAAGAAGCCGGAGTAAAGTTCCTTGGTCTCTTCGGTAGTCAGGATTTTCAGTTTGTGCGCATCCTCAATGTCCATCATCTGATAACAGATGTCGTCGGCGGCCTCTACCAGGTAGACCAGCGGATGACGTGCGTACCTTACCGGTTCTCCTGCAGCGCTGAGGCGGGTGATTCCCAGTTCTTCGGCAATCCGGATGTAATCTTCCTGTTCGCTGATAAAGAAACCGAATTTCTGCTTGCTGCCTGCCAGCAGCGAAGAAAACGGATACTTCACTACCGACGCCAGGGTAGAGTAAGTCATGACAAAACCTCCGGGACGTCTTCCTTCGAACTGATGTGTCAGCAGGCGGAAGGCATTCGCATTGCCCTCGAAGTGGGTCAGGTCGCTCCATTCCGCTTCCGTAAGCAGCGGTTTCAGGGACAGTCCTTTCCCTTCCGAAAAATAGGTTCCGATGGCCTTCTCTCCCGAGTGGCCGAACGGAGGGTTCCCCAGGTCGTGCGCCAGACAGGCAGCCGATACGATTGCTCCGATTTCCTGTATGTGTGAGTTCTTCAGTTCGGGATGCCGCTGCAGCAGTCGGGTGGCCAGCTCGTTTCCGAGCGAGCGTCCTACACAGGAGACTTCCAGACTGTGCGTCAGTCGGTTGTGCACAAAGATACTGCCCGGCAACGGAAATACCTGAGTTTTGTTCTGCAGCCGCCGGAAAGGGGCAGAGAAAATCAGCCGGTCGTAATCGCGCTGAAATTCCGTCCGGTCGTCTTTCCGCTTTTCATGCAACGACTCCAGACCGAAACGCTTGTTCGAGATTAATTGTTTCCAATCCATGATATCATCTATTCTGCTTGATGCTGCAAACATAGGGAAAAAATAAGGTTGCCGCAAGAAAAACCGGTCCGGCGGCGGAAAAAAGCGGAAGGTGTCTGCCGGGCGGGGCAGGGAGGAAGATGAGGGGCCCGGAAGACAGGGAGATGTGACACGGGCACCGGCGGAAGAAAACCGGAAGGGAGGCCGTGCGAAATATATAAAAAATGGTAAACATAACTGTAAATTCTCTGAAATGTGTAACTTCGCAAAATATAATATAATAAAGAAATAAGTTACATGAAGATTCAGATTATCAATAAATCCAAGCATCCACTGCCGCAGTATGCAACTCCTTTTTCTGCGGGGATGGACCTCCGTGCCAATCTCGACCAGCCTGTGGTCTTGAAACCCTTGCAGCGTTGTCTGGTGCCTACCGGACTTTACATGGCGTTACCTGAGGGGTACGAAGCGCAGATCCGCCCGCGCAGCGGACTGGCACTGAAGAAGGGAGTGACCCTGCTGAATACACCGGGAACCATCGATGCCGACTACAGAGGCGAGATCGGGGTGATTATGGTGAACCTGTCTTCCGAAGATTTTGTGATAGAAGACGGAGAACGCATTGCACAGATGGTCATTGCCCGCTATGAGCAGACCGAATGGCAGGAAGTGGAGGTACTCGATGAGACACAGCGGGGTGCCGGAGGTTTCGGACATACCGGAGTAGGTTAAAGCAAGAAGGTTATGCGTAAGATATTATATATATTGATGGGATGCGGAATGCTGCTGGGATGGACTTCCTGCGGCAGTTCGCGGAAATCGGCCGCTGCAGTGGCCGTACAGACGGAAAGTGATCCGCTGACTCCCGAGGCTCGCCGTAAGTTCGATTATTATTTCCTGGAGGCTGTCCGGATGAAGCAGCTGGGAAAGTACGATGCGGCGTACGAACTTTATCAGCATTGTCTCGATATTCATCCGGCTTCGGCGGCTGCATTGTATGAGGTCGCCCAGTTCTATATGTTCCTCGGACAGGAGGAAAAGGGAGAACAGGCGTTGAAGCAGGCGGTACAGTCCGACCAGTCGAACTTCTGGTACAAGCAGACACTGGCTTCGTTCTACGTGCGCAAGAGGGATTTCCCGAAGGCGATTACCGTATATGAAAACATGGCCGATCAGTTTCCGGCACGATTGGAACCGCTGATGTCGCTGATTGAGCTTTACAATCAGACCAAGAGTTATCAACAGGTGGTGAATACCCTCGACCGGCTGGAAGAACTCGACGGAAAATCCGAACAGATCAGTATGGAGAAGTTCCGGATGTACCTGTACCTGAACCAGAAGGAGAAGGCCTTTACCGAGATTGAGAACCTTTCGAAGGAGTATCCTTATGACATGCGTTACCAGACCATTCTGGGAGATGTCTATCTCGACAACGAGAAGCCGCAGGAGGCTTATGACATCTACCGGCATATCCTGAAGGAGGAACCGGGGTATGCGCCGGCCTTGCTTTCGCTGGCTTCCTACTATCAGAAAACCGGGCAGGACAGCCTGTATCACCTGCAGCTCGATACGATTCTGGTCAACGAGAATGTGCAGACCGATACCAAGATGGAAATCATGCGTCAGATGATTCTGCAGTCGGAACAGACCGACAAGGACAGTACGCAGATTGTGTCGCTGTTCCGGGAGATTCTGAAACGCCCGCAGCCCAATGCGGATATGGCCATGCTCTGTGCGCAGTATCTCGTTACCAAGCGGATGGAGAAGGAGTCGGTGCCGGTGCTGCATCAGGTGCTCGACCTCGACCCTGAGAACAAGCCTGCCCGCCTGCAGTTGCTGAGCTATGCCTTGCGCGACAATAACCTGGACGATGTGATTCAGATTGCCCGTCCGGCTCTTCAGTATAATCCGGAGGCACTGGAGTTTTATTATTATCTGGGACTGGCGTATTACCAGAAGAAGGATACGGACCAGGCACTGGATGTCTTTCTGAAGGGAGTCCGTCAGGTAAACGAGAAGAGTGACAAGAATGTGGTTTCCGATTTTTATTCCATTCTGGGCGATATGTATCATTCAAAGGACATGCATGCCGAGGCGTATGCGGCCTACGATTCTTCGCTGGTGTACAATCCGGACAATATCGGAACCATGAACAATTATGCGTATTTCCTTTCGGTGGAGCGCAAGCAGCTGGATAAGGCGGAGGAACTGAGCTACCGGACGGTGAAGGCGGAACCCGAAAATGCGACTTATCTGGATACGTATGCCTGGATTCTGTTCGAGAAAGGAAAATATACGGAGGCCCGGATTTATATTGATCAGGCGCTCCGCAACGGGGGGGATTCCAGCCGGGTGATTGTGGAGCACTGCGGTGATATCTACTATCATCTGGGAGAGAAGGAAAAAGCCCTGGAATACTGGAAGAAGGCCGATGGCATGAAGGTGGAGGAAGAGGGTTCGACTCCGCCGACGGAACAGGAAATCAAGCGGCTGAAACGGAAAATTGCATTGAAAAAATACGTGGCTGAATGAGAAGGATAATCCGACATATGGTGTGGGTACTGGTTGCCGTAGGAATGGCAGCCTGTACGGCTTCGCGGAAAGCGGGAAGAGAACCGATGGTGGGGGGACTCACCGGGGAGGCGTACCTGGAGAAGGTGATTGAACTGTCGCCGGAGTGGCAGACGCTGAGTGGAAAGGTGGCGCTGCAGCTCGACCTGGGTGCGAAGGGTAATACGAAGGTGAATGCAACGATGCGGCTGAAGAAGGGGGAGCTGATCCGTCTGTCGGTGGCACCGCTGCTGGGGATCGAGGTGGCTCGTCTGGACATTACTCCGGAGGGCTTGCTGGCTATCGAGCGCATCAACAAGCGGTATGTACAGGCTTCGTTCGAGGAAATTCGTAACTCGTGGCAGGTAGACCTGAGTTTCAATGTCTTGCAGTCGCTTTTCCTGAATGAGATTTTCTTCCCGGGAAAGCTGCAGCTGGAAACTGGGGATGCCAGGTATTTCTTTGTGCAGACCGAAGGGGAGGATGCGGTCATCCGTGCCAAGACTTCCAAACAGTTTTCGTATCGTTTCCGTACTTCTGCTGCCGACGGTTCGCTGCTGGAGACGCATGTGGGGGTAGCGGGGCTTCCTTATGCTCTGAACTGGAAGTACGACCGTTTTGAACCGCTGGGGGCACGGCGCTTTCCTGCTCACATGCAGGTGGTACTCGAGGGAAGTTCCTCTCCGACCATCCTGAATATGGATTTTTCGCGTTTGTCAACCGGAGGCGACTGGGATACGGTTTCGGAGGTATCGTCACGCTATAAGCAGATTTCGCTTCAGGAGTTGTTGAAGATGTTTATCAAATGAAAAGAATAATCAGCATAATCTGTCTGTGTCTGTGTGCGTGGGGAGTACATGCACAGAGTACGCGCAAGATTCGGGAACTGGAGAAGCAGCACGTAGAGCTGCAGAAGCAGATTGCCGAGTCGGAGTCGCTGCTGCAGTCTACCAAGAAGGATGTCAGCAGTCAGTTGAACAACCTGGCTTTGCTGTCGGGGCAGATAGAGGAGCGTAAGAAGTACCTGGCAGCGGTGGAACGCGATGTGCAGGTCATTCAGCGGGAAATCGGGCGGGTACAGGCCGAACTGAAGAAGTTGCAGGCGGAACTGGCCGAGAAGAAGAAACGGTATGAGAAGTCGGTCAATTACATGTACCGCAACAAGTCGGTGCAGGAGAAGCTGATGTTTATTTTTTCTGCCGATAACCTGAGTCAGATTTACCGCCGTCTGCGCTATGTGCGTGAGTATGCCGATTATCAGCGGCTGCAGGCTGCCCAGCTGGTGCGCAAGCAGGAGCAGGTGCAGGAGAAGCAGCGGACGCTGCAGGAGAGCCAGCGTGCCAAGGAGGAGATGCTGAAGCAGGGAGAAAACGAACGCAAGAAACTGGAGGCTCAGGAAAAGGAGCGGAAGGACTTGCTGGCTTCCTTGCAGAAGAAGCAGTGGACGATACAGGCGGAAATCAAGAAGAAGCGGCAGTCGGCTGAACGGCTGAATGCCCAGATCGACCGTCTGATTGAAATAGAGATTGAGCAGGCGCGCAAGCGGGAAGAAGAGGCCCGGAAGCGTGAGGCTGCTGAGCGGAAGAAGGCTGGACAGTCCCGGAAGGAGGAAGGAAAACCGGCTCAGCCGGCACCGAAGGGGCAGGTGGACCGTTTCCGTGGGGGAGCGGAGAGCCGCCGTCTGTCGGGAGTCTTCGAACAGAACAAAGGAAGGTTGCCGGTGCCGATTACCGGACCTTATGTGCTGGTGGGCCGCTACGGGCAGTATCAGGTGCTCCGTAACGTTCGTCTGGACAATAAGGGAATTGACCTGAAGGGGAAACCGGGGGCTCAGGCCCGTGCGATTTTCGACGGAGAGGTTTCGGCCATTTTCCAGTACAACGGTCTGGCGAATGTACTGGTCCGTCACGGCAGTTATATTTCGGTGTACTGCAACCTGAGTTCGGTGCTGATCAAGAAGGGAAGTATCCTGAAGACAGGGGATGTCATCGGACAGGTGAATACGGACAAGGCCGGGGATACGGTCCTGCATTTCCAGTTGCGGAAGGAAACGGCAAAGCTGAATCCGGAAGTCTGGCTGAATCTGTAATCGGAAAAGAAAAATACCATGATGGATTTTCCGGAAGAGGAAGATCTTTTCTGAAACCCGGCATTGGGGGGTGTACAACCTCCGGTGCCGGGTTTTCCGACTTTCATACGGAGGTTGCACGACCCGCGCACGGAGGTTGGAGAATGATATTCTATGAAAGGGAATGATGTAAATTATGCGAAGGAAAAAAGACCGTAATACCGTGCCTTCCCGGCAACGGAAAGCGCCGTATCATCGCCCGGTTAGCGGGAGTGATACGGCGCTTCTGTATGAGCCGGCAGCAGTCGGTCACCGGACTGCCTGCCGGTACTTATGATCGTTCATCGGTCTGCAGGTTTTACATCGGTACCAGGGTGAATCCCCAACGGTATTCCTGGTTGGCCGGAATCAGGTATTGAGGATCGGGAATAGCCCCCCAGCTGTCGTAACCGCCGAGTCCCATCTGCTTCATGTCTACACAGACCTCTACGAAATTCTGAGGTACGATGTCGTTGATGTGTGTCTGTCTCGGCTTGATGTTGCGGGCCGTACGGACGTCGTGCTTCAGTTCTTCTGCATCCCGGTTGTTCCACTGGTAATCTCTGTGAACGGCTTCTTCTCCGTCAAAATCTTCCACAGCGTTGCGGAGGGCATTGAATCCGAAGGGCAGGTCGGCATAGAGTGCCAGTCCTTTGCCGCCTTTCTTTTCCAGTTTCAGCCAGCGGGTGTCCGTGTGGTGTCCGTTTTCCTGCGGACGTACATACGGGAAGTACATTTCGTCGGCAGTGTTGCGGTAGAGACCAACCCGTGTACCGTTGTTGCGGTCGCAGTAGTTTTCTTCCGGTCCGCGTCCGAAGTAAGTTACCTGATTCATGGCAGCCGGAATGCGGAAACGGATACCGATTCTCGGAACCACGAGTTTGGAACTTTCCTTGCGAATAGCCTCATTGCCGGGAGTAAAGGTGGCTTTCAGGGTAGCTTCCGAAGCTTCTGTCTCGGCGGCCTTCATCTCAGTAGAGGTAAATGTATAGTCGGCTTTCACCACGCCCGACGGATGAATCCGGTACGTAGCCAGGTAGAGGTTGCCGGCTGCCAGCAGGTAAGTAGCCTTCAGTACGGCATCTTTTCCGTCCATCTGCAGGGAGGCATCCACTACATTGAAGTTCTTGCTCGACTGCTTCCAGATTTGCAGGCGGCGAGGCATCTGACTGCCGTAGTCGTTGTCGTTCGGAGCCCGCCAGAAGTTGGGCTGGATACCGAATCCGTCTTCAAAATATTCGGTGCCTTTCACCTTGTAGGAGATCACCATTCCTTTGGCCTTGTCGAAGGTGAAGGTAACCTGTGAGGACTGTACGGTAAGCAGGTCTCCCTGTTCACTGCAGCTCAACTGCGGTCCGGCAGTGCGGAAGGTACGGGCTCCGCTTTCTACCGGGAGGCGGAACTGGTCGTGTGCAATTTCGTATCCGGCCGGTATCAGCGGCTCTTCCTGAGTGGTGTATACCTGGAAATTGACGAAATATTCGGTCTCTGCCTTCGGCTTCAGTCCGCTGACGTCAACGCGTACGGTCTGCTTCTGCTGCGGAGCCAGGTCGAGCGTCATGGCACGGCGGCGCACCACCTTGTCATTGGCCTTCACCTCCCACGTCAGCTTGTAGCGGTTCAGGTTGGTAAAGTAGAAGCGGTTCTCTACTTCAAACTCTCCCGTTTCGAGGTTGACGGCACGGAATCCGACATTCTGGTGTGCATACTTCACCTCGTTCATGGCCGGGTGCGGAGTACGGTCGGGACTGACAATACCGTTGCAGCAGAAGTTGCCGTCACTCGGCATGTTGGTTCCGAAGTCGCCTCCGTAAGCCCAGTATTTCTTTCCGTTCTCATCGGTGACTTCCAGGCCCTGGTCTACCCAGTCCCAGATGTATCCTCCCTGGAGGTTCGGGTATTTATAAATGGCCTTCCACTGGTCCCAAAGGCTTCCGGTAGAGTTTCCCATGGCATGAGCATATTCCGAAGGCGCTACCGGACGGTCGGTACCCATCCGGCCCGTCTTTTCCAGCCAGGCAGCTCCGGGGTATTGCGGTACATACATGTCCGAGTTCCATTCCCACTGAGCCCGCTCGTAGTTTACGGGGCGGTCCATCAGTTGCTTGTCGGCTTCCTTCAGCCAAAGATAAGCCTGGTAGAAGTTATATCCGTTTCCGGCTTCGTTACCCAGCGACCAGAAGGTGACAGAAGGGTAGTTCTTGTTGCGTTCAAACATATTCTCGATGCGGTACATGTGCGGCTTCAGCCATTCGGGGTTGTTGCCCAGCGTACCTCCCTTGCGCAGTTCGTAATACATACCGTGGCTCTCGATGTTGGCCTCGTCGTATACGTACAGTCCGTATTCGTCGCACAGTTCGTAGAAACGGCGGTCCTGCGGATAATGGCAGAGACGGACGGTGTTGATGTTATGACGTTTCATCAGTTCGAAGTCCTTGCGCATCAGCTCTTCCGTAACGTAGTGTCCGGTCAGCGGATTGTGCTCGTGGATATTGACTCCCTTCAGTTTGATAGGCTGTCCGTTGACGAGCAACACTACGTAGTTCTTGCCGTTTGCGGCCTTCTGGTCGATTTCCTTGATTTCAATCCGGCGGAAACCTACGTGGTAGGGGATGACTTCGGTTGTCTTTCCGTTTTCTTTCACCGTCATAAGGAGCCGGTACAGGTTGGGATGTTCCGAAGTCCATGTCTGTACCTCTTTCAGGTCGGCAGCAAACTGTACCGGTGTCTGGGGAGTATTGCCCGGAAGACTTACCTGCTTTTCTTCCTGTGCCACGGTGGTTCCCTTGGCATCGAGCAGTTCGTAGCTTACGCGAAGGTCGGCCGGGTTCGGATGGTGGTTCTTCAGTTCCATCTGCAGGCGGAAGATACCGTCACGGTAAGTATCGTCGAGGGTAGAGGTGATGCGGAAGTCCTGCACCGAAGCCTTGGGCTGCGAGTAGACAAAGACATCGCGCTCAATGCCGCTCATGCGCCAGAAGTCCTGACATTCCAGGTATGAGCCGGTGCTCCAGCGGAAAATTTTCAGGGTCAGTACGTTTTCGCCTTCTTTCAGGTAATCGTTGATAAGGTATTCTGCCGGATTCTTGGAATCTTCGTTGTAGCCGACTTCCTTTCCGTTCAGGTAGACGTAGCATCCCGACTTGGCACCGGCGATGTGCAGGTAGATGTCTCTGCCTTCCCAGTCGGCCGGCAGACTGAGGGTGCGGCGGTAAACGCCTACGGGTGTCTGCTCGGGAAGTTGCGGCGGTTGCGGATTGCGGGGCTGGAACTCATACCCGTGGTTGGTATAGATGGCGGTTCCGTATCCCTGTACTTCCCAGTTTCCCGGAACCTTGATGTCGTGCCAGGTTACGTTTCCTCCGTCGGAAGAAGTGATGTCGGCCGGAAGGTTCAGGTACGAATCGGTGTAGTAGAATTTCCAGGTACCGTTCAGCAGCTGGTAGTAAGGGCTGTTCTCGTATTTGCCGGTCATGGCCTGTTCCTTGTCGGCATAGGTCATGAAGGCAGAACGGGGAGCCTCCCGGTTGACGGATACGGTCTGGATGTCTTTCCAGTAGGGCAGTGATTCATTGGCTGCAGATGCCGGTGAAGATAGGGCACAACTCAGCAAGATGCCTGAGAGTGTGTAGCTGACGGTTCGCAGCTTCTGGTTAACGTTTTCTTTCATTGCGTTTTTTAGTTTAGATATCGTTTTTAGTCTAGAGATTACTCCTTTTGGCAAATGTAATAAAAAAAACGGAAGGACGAAAATGAAGAAGCCGGACCGTGCTGCGTTGAGGCTGCACGGTCCGGCTTCGGTAACCGATAAGTTATGAATAGATCATCGGATTAAATCTGTTCCAATGCCTGTTCCAGGTCGGAGATGATATCGTCTACGTTTTCGATACCTACCGACAGACGGATCAGGTCGGGAGCCACTCCGGCTTCGATGAGCTGCTCATCAGTGAGCTGGCGGTGGGTATGGCTGGCTGGGTGAAGCACACAGGTGCGGGCATCGGCCACATGGGTGACGATGCATGCCAGTTTCAGGCTGTCCATGAAGCGGATGGTTTCTTCGCGGGTACCGTTCAGACCGAAGGCGATTACACCGCAAGAACCGTTGGGCATGTATTTCTGTGCCAGTTCGTAGTATTTGCTGCTCTTCAGTCCGCAGTAGTTTACCCATTTCACTTTCGGATTGGCCTCCAGCCATTCTGCGATGCGCTGTGCATTCTCACAGTGGCGCGGCATACGCAGGTGAAGCGTTTCCAGTCCCAGGTTCAGGAGGAAGGCATTCTCAGGCGACTGGATGGAGCCCAGGTCGCGCATCAGCTGTGCCGTAGCTTTGGTGATATAGGCCATTTTTCCAAAAGCCTTGGTATAGGTCAGTCCGTGGTAAGACTCGTCGGGACGGGTCAGTCCGGGGAACTTGTCGGCATGGGCTTCCCAGTCGAAGTTGCCGCTGTCGACAATGGCACCTCCCACACAGGTCGCATGACCGTCCATGTATTTGGTGGTAGAGTGAGTCACGATATCGGCTCCCCACTGGAACGGGCGGCAGTTGATCGGAGTGGCAAAGGTATTGTCCACAATCAAGGGCACACCGTGGCTGTGGGCGATGCGTGCGAATTTCTCGATATCCAGGACATTGATGCTGGGGTTGGAGATGGTTTCACCGAAGAGGCATTTGGTGTTGGGACGGAATGCCTTGCCGATTTCTTCTTCCGAAGCGTCAGCATCGATGAAGGTACAGTCGATGCCCATCTTCTTCATGGTAACGGCGAACAGGTTGAATGTGCCTCCGTAGATGGTTGAGGCGCATACGAAGTGGTCTCCGCTCTCACACAGGTTCAGTACGGCATAGAAATTGGCAGCCTGTCCCGAAGAGGTCAGCATGGCAGCCACTCCTCCTTCGAGTGCGGCGATTTTGGAAGCTACCGCATCGTTGGTAGGGTTCTGCAGACGGGTATAAAAATAACCGCTTTCTTCCAGGTCGAACAGACGTGCCATCTGTTCACTGTTGTCATATTTGAAGGTCGTACTTTGGTAAATGGGCAATACCCTGGGTTCTCCTTTTTTCGGAGTCCATCCCGCTTGTACGCAGAGCGTTTCTCTACTGTAATTCTTTTTCATCCTGTTTTAAATTTTGTTGTTGACAGATTTCTGTAATAATGCGACAAAAGTAAGAAAAAAAACGGCGACAGACTTATGTATGATGATAAAAGATGTATCTTTGGAAGTAAAATTAATCAATCTAATTATGGCAGATGAAATAAGTTTCCGGCATATCATTCCGATACAGATCCGCTTCAGCGATGTAGACCAGTTTGGTCATATGAACAACTCGGTGTATTTCTCCCTGTACGACCTGGCCAAGACGTCGTATTTCAGGGATGTGTTCGGAGAGCACGACTGGAGAAAGTTTGCGGTAGTGGTGGCCAATATCAATGCTGATTTTCTGGCTCCGGTATTTTTTTCGGACGATCTGGCGATAGAGACAACGGTGGTGCATCTGGGCAACAAGAGTTTTACACTCCTGCAGCGGGCGGTGGACCGTCGTGACGGCATGATCAAATGCCAGTGCCGGACGGTACTGGTGGGCTATGATATCTCTACGAAAGAACCGGTGGAGATTCCTTCCGACTACAAAGAGGCAATCTGCAAGTACGAGGGAAAATCACTGGAAGATTTGTCGAAGAAGTAAGACGGATAAACAGGCAGGCCGTATCCTTGCACTGAAGGATACGGCCTGATGTATGAAAAGACCTAGCGGAGGAATTTTCTTGCCAGGTATTTGCGTACCGGCTCATCGTATATTTTCAGCAGCAGGTATGCCAGCAGAATGTTTCCGAGGATGACTCCCGCTCCAACGGGCAATGCCTGGGAGAAGGGTATCTGATTGTTCCATACCCATGAGTAGAAGAGATACATCGAGGGATAGTGGATGACATATACGGGATAGGAAATGTCTCCGCAGAATTTACAGATGCGTGTCGACAGCGAGTCGCTGGTCAGGGAGGAAGCACCTGTCCATACGATCACCGGGAACAGGAGGGTTACGCACAGGGTGTCGTAGATGCCGTTGATCCAGGGGGTATCGGCGGTTCCCCAGTGAGGCAGGGCTACCAGCACGATGAGGCTCAGGCTGCAGATCCAGAATCCGCCGCGGACAGGGAGCGGCTTGAAAACGCGCGACATCCAGATGCCGACAGAGAAACAGAACATCATGCACAGGATTCCTCCCGCTACATAGTGGTTGGCGAGGGTCCAGCCGACTCCGAGATGTCCGTATCCCGAACCGTTGCCGATGGCATAGACGGCCACTCCCAGGCCGGTAAGCAGGACGACGTATTTCAAGGCTTTCCGGGGAAGGCGGCGCAGGATAAGGGCGTAAATAATGTTGCCGATGTATTCGATGAACAGCGACCAGTAGGGGCCGTTGAGGGGGAAGAGTTCACCGTTGCCCCGGATTTCAATCCGGTTTCCGGGAGCAGCCGGAATCATGAACAGCGTACACAGTCCTGCGAGCAATACCCAACTGAGGGAGATGGGGGTACCGTCCCACTGTGTGCTTCCCTGTATCAGGAAAGAAAGAATACCGAACACGATTCCGATAAAAACCATCGGATGGAGACGGATGAGGCGGCGCTTGAAAAATTCGGCGGTACTCATTCTTCCCCACCGGTCGTCGTATGCATATCCGATGACGAAGCCGGAAAGGATGAAGAAAAACTGTACGGCAAGGTATCCGTGGTTGCACCGCTGGTCGAGGGGACTGGTGGCAAATGCTTCAAAGAAATGGTAAATCAGCACCATCAGGGCGGCGACTCCCCGCAGGCCGTCGAGAATGGCGTAATGGGGTTTGGTATCGGCAAAGGCGGCCGATGACGTGAGTGTGGTATGAGACATAGGTTGTAAGTTTAAAATGAATGAATCAGTTTTGGCGCAAAACTATAAAAACTTTCGCCGTAAAAACTTGTCCTATGTCAAATTCGCAGGAGGACCTTCCGGAAATCAGTCGGCGGCACGGATGCGGCTCAGGGTAGAGAGTGTGATGCCCAGGTAAGAGGCGATATAGCTCAGGTTGGCGCGCTGGCAGACATCGGGAAACTGTTCCCGGAAGGCTTCATAGCGGGCCTTGGCGGGGAGGGTGAGCCGTTCCTTGTGGCTGCGGTGCAGTCTCCGGTATTCGTTCTGGTGGATGATTCTTCCCCAGTTGCATATTTCAAGATTGGTCTCGAACAGGTGGATCAGGTCGGTAAGGGCAATCCGGTAGACTTCGACTTCTTCCAGGGTCTCTACATATTCTTCGCTTTTTTTCCCGTAATACAGTTCGTCCATGCTGAATACAATTCCTCCCTCGCAGGAAAAGGAGGTCGTGATTTCCTCTCCGTCTACCAGCCAGAAGGAGCGTGTGATGCCTTTTTCCAGGAAGTATGCGTATTTGCAGTATCTTCCGGCCTGGATCAGCTGGTATCGCTTGGGAAAATGACAGCAGGTAAGATGGCTTTTCAGGATAGCGAGGGTCTGCTCCGAAATGGGGCATAAGGAAGTCATGTGGCTGATGATGTGATTCATTGTGTGTGTGGTCTCCATGCTGCAAATGTAAGGAAAATTATGGAAAACGGAAAGCCCCGGGCTTCAGGAGAAGGACCGGGGCTTGATGAGGATTATAACCTAATTTATTTGAATGATTTCTGGTAGATAGCCAGTGCTTCTTCGTCGGTCAGCGGACGCGGGTCGAGGGTGAACAGTCCACCCATGGTTTCTCTGGCGTTCTGTACCATCTGAGGCAGGTCTTCGGCCTTGATGCCCCATTCGCTGAGGTGAAGGTCTTCTACGTGACATTCCTTCTGCATCTTTGCAAGGGCATCGATGAAGTCGCTCGGACGGTTGCTCTTCTTCTGGGTCATGACTTCCGCCATCTTCATGTAGCGTTTCATACAGTCGTTGCGGAAAGTCTCAAAGTAGGCAAGACTGATGGAAATCAGCCCGGCGCCGTGGGGCAATGCCGGATAATAGGCACTCATGGCATGTTCCAGTGAATGTTCGGAAGTACAGCTGGAAGTCGATTCTACCAGTCCCGCAAGCGTGCTGGCCCATGCTACCTTGGCTCTGGCCTTCAGGTTCTTTCCGTCGTTGACAGCTACCGGAAGGTATTTGGCCAGCAGACGGATGGCTTCGAGTGCATAAAGGTCGCTGATAGGGGTGGCACAGTTGGCAATGAAACCTTCTGCCGCATGGAAGAAGGCATCAAATCCCTGATAGGCTGTCAGGTGAGGAGGGATGGATACCATCAGTTCCGGATCGATGATGGAAAGTGCCGGGAAGGTATGGATATTTCCAAAACCGATTTTCTCCTGTTTTTCCTCGTGGGTAATCACTGCCCACGGGTCGGCTTCGGTACCTGTTCCGGCAGTGGTAGGAATGGCAACCACCGGCAGTGCCTTGCTGATGGGGCGTCCCTTTCCGCTTCCTCCGGTTACGTAATTCCAGAAGTCACCTTCGTTGCAGGCCATTACGGCAATTGCCTTGGCCGAATCGATGGAGCTTCCTCCTCCCAGTCCGATTATGAAGTCGCATCCTTGTTCCCTGCAGATGGCTGCAGCCTCCATGACATGTGCCTTGATAGGGTTGGGTAATATCTTGTCATATACAATAGCCGCTACGTCGTTTTCGACCAGTAACCCGATTACTTTATCTAGGTAGCCATATTTTTTCATAGAGGTTCCAGCAGAAATGACAATCATAGCTTTCTTTCCCGGTAAAGTCTCGGTGGCTAATTTCTTGATTTCTCCACATCCGAACAGGATTCGTGTCGGGATGTGTAAATTGAAAACTGGATTTGCGTTCATAATATTTACGTTTTAAAGTTCGTGTTTTTCAAATATACGAATAAAACAATAGGATTGTGTTCCGGAAATGTTAAATATTATATAATAATAAGTGCCCTTTATTTTTGTTTCCGGTAGCTGAGTATGGCCCATCCGTAGAGTACGACTGCGAAAAAGCTTAATACAGAGATGGGGAGAAGGATATCGGACAGGCTGCTTCCTTTCAGGTAGACCATGCGCATGATTTCCATAAAATAGCGGAGCGGATTGATATAGGTAAGGTATTGTGCCCAGTCGGGCATGCTGCTGATGGGAGTAAAGAGTCCGCTCATGAGCACGAACGTGAGCAGGCAGAACCACATGACCAGCATGGCCTGCTGCATGTTCGAGGAATAGTTGGAGATGACGAGTCCCATTCCGGACATGACCAGTCCGAACACCAGTGCGGCCAGGTAGATGGTAAGGAGGCTTCCGGCGGGAGTGATGCCGTAAATGAGCCAGGAAAGAAGGATGCAGAGATTGAGCACGACGAATCCCACGCTCCAGTAAGGAAGTATCTTGGCCAGTATGAAGGTAAAACGGCTCACGGGAGTGACATTGATCTGTTCGATGGTGCCGGTTTCTTTTTCGCTGACGACATTCAGGGCCGGAAGGAAGGCACAGAACATGAGCAGCAGCATGGTCATCAGGGCCGGAATCATGAATAGTTTATAGTTCAGGTGCGGGTTGAACAGATACTGCAGGGTGACGGGCTGAGGCTGCCCGTTCAGAATCTGCTGGATGTACGAGTTGCCCAGTCCTCCTTTCATTCCGTTTACGGCATTGAGGGTGACCTGTACGGAGGGCTTCTGACCGCAAACCTGTGCTTTCTCGAAGCCCTGAGGGATTTCGAGCAGTATGTCTGTCCGGCTTCTTCTCATGCTTTCCATTCCCTGGGAGTAGGAGGCGAAGATACCGGTCAGTTCAAAATAGCGGGAAGCATCGAAACGCTGTATGAGTTGCCGGGAGACCGTACTGTGGTCGTTGTCGATGATGGCAAGTCTCATATTCTCGATTTCCAGTGTGGCCGCCCAGGGCATGACCAGCATGATGATGCA
The DNA here is from genome assembly GCF_013618865.1 of Phocaeicola faecicola. Taxonomy (GTDB): domain Bacteria; phylum Bacteroidota; class Bacteroidia; order Bacteroidales; family Bacteroidaceae; genus Phocaeicola; species Phocaeicola faecicola. The sequence goes on along the minus strand of NZ_JABSOE010000009.1, from coordinate 54,155 downwards.
CGGGAAAGCCAGGATGAGGCGGGGCAGGAAACTGTTGCGCCGCATTTGTTTGAATTCTTTTTCTATCAGGTAACGTAATATCATGGCGGAGGTTGCTTGAGGTTATTCCAGTCGGTCGTTGAATTTTCGGGTAGTCAGTGCAATGAGGGCGATGCCCATGAGAATAAGGATGGAGATTTCCTGCCACAGGTAGCTGATGGGGACTCCTTCAATCATCAGACGGCGTACGATGTCGACGTACCACCGGGCCGGAATCAGGCAGGAGAGGCCTTGCAGCAGGAGGGGCATGCTTTCAATCGGAAAGATGATGCCGCACAGCAGGATGGTAGGCAGCATGAGTACCATGGCCGAAATCAGCAGGGCAGCAATCTGTGTGTGCGTCAGGCAGGAGATAAACAGTCCGAGTGCCAGGGAGACGAAGATGAACAGTAGGGATACGGCAATCAGGGCAGTCAGACTGCCGGCAATCGGCACGTCGAGCACGTAGACGGACAATATCAGGATGGTGGCCAGGTTGACCAGGGAGAGAATCAGGTAAGGCACGCTCTTGGCAAGTATGATGCCCAGGGGCGGCATGGGAGAAACCAGCAGCACTTCCATCGTACCGGTTTCTTTTTCTCTGACGATGGAAACGGAGGTCATCATGGCACAAAGCAGCATCAGGATCAGGCCCATGACACCGGGAACAAACTGGTAGGCACTTTTCATCTGCGGGTTGTACAGCAGTTTGCTGTATAGGGTGACCGGAGGCGTAGCCTGAAGGGTGGTCGGACTGCCGGCGGTTTTCAGGCTTCCGATGGCTTGCAGGAGGATGGCAGTGGCATAACTGCTGCGGCTGACGGCCTGATTGGGGTCGGTTGCATCGGCAATCACCTGGACCGGGTACGACCGGAAGTCTGCCTGATGGAGATTGTCCGAGAAACAGACAGCCAGTTCGATGCGGTTCTTCTTCATCAGTTCCTGTATCTCCCGGGGAGAATGTACGACGTACTCTACAGAGAAATATTCACTGGCATCCAGGCGTTCTACCATCTTCTGGCAATCGGGAAAGGAAGAAGAGATGAGCACGGCCGTCTTCACATCGCGAACCTCGGTGGAGATGGCGAAGCCGAACAGGATAATCTGTACAACGGGCATACCAATCAGGATCAGCATCGTACGCCGGTCGCGCAGGATGTGATAGAATTCTTTCCGGATAAATGCAATAAACTGTTTCATGATGCGGTCATATAATCTGTTGGGTTTCTGAATGGCCTGCGGAAGGCGGTTTCAGTCGAATATCTTTTTCTTCTCTGTGGTACTACTGATGTGGAAGGCAGTATTCCGAATTGTCCTTCATGGGAATGCCTTTTTAGGTTTGCCGGGTCGATTCCCTTGCCAGCCTGCGGAATACCTCGTCCATGTTCCGGGCACCGAATTGCTGCTTCAGGGCCTCTGGAGTGTCCAGTGCCCGGATTTGTCCGTCCACCATCATGGATATCCGGTCGCAGTATTCCGCCTCGTCCATGTAGTGTGTGGTGACGAAGACGGTGATGCCCTGGTCGGCTGCCTGATAGATGAGTTCCCAGAACTGTTTCCGGGTTGCCGGATCCACGCCTCCGGTCGGCTCATCCAGGAAAACCAGTTGCGGCCGGTGGAAGATGGCTACTGAAAATGCCAGTCGCTGCTTCCATCCCAGAGGCAGGTCGTGCACCCTCGTCTTTTGTTCCTTCTCCAGTCCGATACGCTTCAACATCGCTTCCGTTCTCGGGGCAATCTCTTTTTCAGGAATCCCGTAGATGCCTCCGAAGAGCCGTACGTTTTCGGCTACGGTCAGGTCTTCGTACAGTGAGAACTTCTGACTCATGTATCCGATGTTCCGTTTGATCTGTTCGCTTTGTGTCCGGACATCGTATCCCATTACCGTGGCCGTCCCCTCGGTGGGCAGACTCAGTCCGCAGAGTATTCTCATGGCAGTGGTCTTTCCGGCTCCGTTGGCACCCAGAAAACCGAAGATTTCTCCCCGGTTGACCTGGAAGGAGATGTGGTCGACAGCCGTAAAGTCGCCGAAACGCTTGACCAGCCGGTCGACCTGGATAATGGGGGCGGATTTCCCCGAAGAAGGGTTGCGCTCCAGACCGGAGGGGCATAGGATGTCGCTGAACTGTTTCAGGATGACTTCCGGGCGGTCGATGCCCCGTATGCGCCCCTCATACAGGAAAGCGGTACGGTCGCACCGCAGTGCCTCGTCCATGAAAGGAGTGGAGACGATAATGGTGATTCCTTCCCGGGCCAGTGTCTTCAGTATGTCCCAGAATTCCTGTCGGGAAACGGGATCCACTCCCGTAGTGGGTTCATCCAGCAGAAGCAGTTTGGGCGCATGTACCAGGGCACAGCACAAAGCCAGTTTCTGTTTCATCCCTCCCGAAAGCGCCCCGGCTCTCCGGTCCCGGAACGGAGCGATTTGCTCGTAGATGGCCCGTATCTGTTCGTAATGTGCCTCGACCGTTGTCTGAAACAAGGTCGCGTAGAAATGCAGGTTTTCTTCCACCGTCAAGTCCTGGTAAAGCGAAAAGCGTCCGGGCATGTATCCGATGTGCCGGCGGATGTGGCGGTACTCTTTTTTCAGGTCGAAGCCCAGCACCTTCCCGTCTCCGGTATCAGGGAGCAGTAAGGTGGCCAGGATGCGGAACAGCGTACTTTTTCCTGCTCCGTCCGGACCGATGAGCCCGAAGATTTCTCCCGGAGAAACCTGAAAGGCAATTTCCTGTAATGCCGTTACCTTTCCGTAATGCTTGCTTATCCCTTGGATGTGAAGTATGTCTTCCATTGCTTTGTGGCTGTAAGTTCAGACGATTCAGAATTTGACTTTGCCGTACATGCCCAGCTTGATGGTTCCGTCGTTGGTCAGGGCGATTTTTACGGCATATACCAGGTTGGCCCGTTCGTCATCGGTCAGGATGGTCTTGGGGGTGAATTCGGCCTGGTCGGCTATCCAGGATACGACTCCCGGAAACTCTGCCAGTTGCTTGTCCCCGAAATCGGCGTACACCTTGACGGTCTTGCCCAACTGGATTTCCGAGAGCTGCAGGGAGGTGACATAAGCCCGCAGGTACAGGTGCTCGGTATCGGCGATTTTGAACAACGGTTTTCCTACACTGGCCAGTTCCCCGGCTTCGGCATACTTGGCCAGTACCGTTCCGTCAATCGGGGCCGTGATGTGGCATTTTTTCAGCAGGTCATCGGTCTGTGTGATTTGAATGGCAATGGAGGATTCCTGGGCTGTCAGACTGCTGGTCGTATGACTCAGGGAAGAAAGCTGGGCTTCCAGTTGTTTGTGTAAGACACTCAGCTGGTTGTCCCAGTCGTCCAACTGCTTCTGGTTGGCTGCCTGGGCCTCCAGCAGTCTTTCCACCCGGTTCCGTTCCCGTTCGGCCGTAGCAATCTGCGCCTGGGTGGCAGCAATCTGTTTGCTGATATCCGGCCGCTGATGCCCTACCGACTTCATGCTGGCCTCCAGCTGGCATTTCTTGAGAAAAAGCTGGAGGGTATCGATGACTCCCACTTCCTCCCGGGCTTCCAGCCGGCTTCCTTCTTCCACGTCCAGTGAGAGAATCTTGCCGTTTCCTTCGGCCGAGACGATGATTTCCGTAGCTTCAAATACCCCGGTGGCGTCAAACTCTTTTTCCGTATGGCAGGCAGTCAGTACCGCAATTCCTGCCAATAACCCTATCCTGATGTTCATAAGGCGATAAATTAATTGGTCAGTTGTTTCATGTTGAATTGTTCCATGAGCAGTTCCATCTCATGTTGTGCCTTCGTCTGCCGTGCCAGACTCTCGGCCGTAAGTTCCCGCAGCATTTCGGTGACGCTCAGTGTGCCGTTGGCCACCTTGACTTCCGCTGCCTTGCGGATGCGGGTGCGCAGCCGGATGATTTCGTCGTCCTCCTGCAGCTGCATCCGTAGTGTCCGGATGCGCTCCTGCTGGCCGATCAGCTGGAGGCGTGTATGAAAGAGGAACAGTTCCCGCTCGGTATCTACCATCTTCCGGCGGGTCTCCAGGTTCCGTTTGTCGTCTTTCAGTGTGTAGAGTGAGCCGAAGTTCCACGTAAACCGGATACCGGCCATGCCATACGTCCTGAACTTATCCTTGAACAGGTCGAGTCCCGGATTGCCGTAGGCAGCCTGGGCAAACAGACCGAACTGTGGCATGTAATTGCTTTTCAACCGTTTCTTCTGAACCTCTATCTGCTGTTCCTGCGCCCTGTACCACTCGAGTTCCGGTCGCCGGATGATGGCGGCATCCCATCCGTCATCTGCGGTGGGCCGTTCCAGTACCGTATCTTCGCCCAGTTCCTTTCCCGTAAGCAGGGAAAGCATCCGAAGATAGGCCCTTCGGTTGGACTGCAACTGTTGGCGCTGCTGTCCGACCTGCAGTATTTCTGCCTGTACCGCATCGGCATCCGTCTCGTTGGCCAGCCCGTTCTGCTGATAAGTACCGATGTCACGAAGGTTCCGTTCCAGATCCTTCCGGAGCAGGTCGTTTTGCCTGAGCTGTTCCTCCAGCAACAGGATGCCGAAGAAAACCTGGTTCACCCGGTCGTTCAGGGCATACATGCTGACGTCGAGCTGCCGTTCCTTTTCTTCCGTTTCGGCCCGTACCTGCTGTTTCTGATAGTGAGTCTGCCCTCCGTCCCAGAGGGTCTGTCTGACTTCAGCCAAGACCTGATACTGGTTTTTCGGAAGTCCTTTCATGCCGGTACCCGGAATTTCAAACGGGAAGGTCGTGGCCTCGCTTTGCCAGGAGACCTTTCCGCTGAGACTGATTTGAGGTAAGTTTCTTTTCCGGACATTCTGCAGTGAATATTCCTCGGCGAGCTGAATCAGCTGGTACTGCCTGGCCTGCGGATAACTGTCATGGGCTGCTTCCTGGCATTCCTTCAACGTCAGTTGTGCGCATATGCCAGTGTGCAAGAGAAGCAATATCACAAATAAAAAAAATCGTATCATAGTAAGACTGTGGTTGGTTGCTTATACAAAACGATGGAAGCCGGGGAGAGGCACTGGAAATCCGGTTTTCGGATGCGGTCTTGCCGGGGCCATCCTATCTTATCCAAAGATATAGAAAATTCAGGAAAAACGGTTGCCTTCATCTCATCAGTAATTCCGTTCCGATGTATAATTTTTTGTAAATCATCTCCCGGATGGGGCTTGGGGTCTCCCGGTTGCGTAAAACCTGCATATATATGAGAAAGGATGCAGACTTTTTATCGGCCCGGGAGAAGGCTTGCCGGAAAAGACCTGAGATGCGCAGGAAACGGAGGGAGCGGATAAAATCGGCGGATGTTCATTTTCTTTATGCTTCCGTGAAAAACAAATCCGGTTATTTTATTGTTTTTCATATAACAAGCGTTGAATGAAATGAGAAAAAAAGGATGGATAGCTGTGATGGCTGCAGGACTGGTGGGACTGATGGCTTGTCAGAAGGAAGAAAGTGCTGCCCTTGCCGAACGCACGGAAGGAGCAGCCGTAGAGTGGAACATAGTGTGGGAGAATACCGGAAACAGTCGTATTTCCCTGGATGAGGCCGGGAACGGCCGTTTTACGGAAGGAGACAGCCTGTCGGTACTGGCTTTTGCCGGAACCGGAATGCGGAAAGTCAGCAGGTTGTGGCTGGAGCAAAACCGCTGGAACAGTCCGCTTACCTGGGAAGACTTACAGGCAGGGACGGTACGGTTTACTGCTTTTTATCCGGCTGCATCCGGAAAGATGAGTCGGGAAAGCTGGATGCATACGGTACCTTCGGACCAGGCTCCCAAGGACAGTCTGGAAGCGGCCGACCTGTTGTGGGCTACTGCAGAGGCAGGGTATAAGGAAAGAGTCGACCTGCATTTCAGTCACGCGATGTCGCGCCTCCGTATCGTCATCAGCGAAGGAGACGGCTATTCGGAACAGGAACTGAATGAGATGAGACTGACGGTCCGTGGGGTCCGTTCCGTACAGGTGAATCCGGGGAACGGAGAATGGACCGTGGCCGCTCAGGCTCCCGAATCGATTGTGCCTTACCGGATGAATTCCCGTACTTTTTATGTGATTCTGCCTGCCCAGCCGGTCGACCCGATCCGTTCCGGCTGCATCCGTATCGAACTGGGCGGACGGTCCAGTCTGCTTTCATTGCCCGAGGAAATCGACGGACGTCCTTTCCGGACACTGGAACAGGGAAAGGAAACGGTGCTTCGTCTCCGGATTCAGAAGAAAGAAGAATCCTGGGCCGGACGGAAACTGTGGTTCGACGGAATCACTGCACCGGAGGAAAGCCGGTGGACCGGGGAGAACCGTGAACGGTTGCCCTGGTGGGAGGGATGCGGCTGGTACGACTGCAATAAGATACAGCCGAAACTGGGTGGAACTGACTCGCGGTTGTGTTGGGCTGCCTCTGCCTCAAACCTGATTCACTGGTGGATGGACAACTGTGCCCGGCAAATCCGTGAATGGGGTCATTATACCGGTCCGTCGGAGATTCCTTCCATGACGGAAAGCAGTGTGTTCCGCCTGTTCAAGGAATCCTTCCCCAATCAGGGTAATGACGTGCTGAAGGGACTGAACTGGTTCTTCAACGGTGTGTTCTCAAAGAACATATTCGATACCGATACTCCGGACCCGCGTGCCGGTTTCTTCCGGGGATTGCTGGGTACCCGTTCGCTGGGAACCTATGACATGCTGGTTACCAAAGAGCGTTTTCAGACATTGGTGAAGGATGCCCTGCTGCATCATAAGGCGGTAGGGGTGGCATTCAACCTCTCCGGCTACGGTGACCATGCCGTGAATATCTGGGGAGCCGAGTTCGATGAGGCGGGAGAAATCAATGCCATCTACATGGTGGACAACAATGACGGTCCGCCCTGGAAGGGAGAAGGAATGTTGTACCGTAAGGAAGTACGTTATCTGCCGATGAACGAACAGCCGACTCTTTATCCGTATATATCGAACAGTGCCGGTACGTTCACTTATCGTCTGATCGGACTCTATACGCTTTCGCTGGGCGACGATGCCTTGTGGAAGCAATGATAAATTCGGGTGAGAAACATAAAAAGACTGACAGACAGTCGGTTTTTCACAGAAAAAAATTATTTTTGTTGTGTGGGTCTGCAATCACTGAAGACCCGTTTTTAAAATGTAGAAGATATGAAAAATAAGATGCTGACTTTAGCTTTGACGGCGATTGCAACCGTCTTTCAGTGTTCACAGGCCTCGGCCTGCACGGGTATTACGCTTGCCTCAAAAGACAGTACACAGATTCTGGCACGTACCATCGAATGGGGTGGCAGTGACTTGAACAGCCGCTATGTGATTGTGCCTCGCGGATACACCCAGCAGTCGTATGTACCGGGCGGTACCGACGGAATGAAGTTTACGGCCCGTTACGGTTACGTGGGGCTGGCAGTGGAGCAGAAGGAATTTGTGGCCGAAGGACTGAACGAGGCCGGACTGTCTGCGGGACTGTTTTATTTCCTCAACTACGGCAGGTACGAAGCGTTTCAGCCGGCACTGAAGGCTGAAAGCATTGCCGACCTGCAGTTGGTTTCGTGGATATTGGGAAGCTGCCGTACGGTCGATGAAGTGATGGAAGCCGTAAAGAAAGTCCATGTGATAGCCATCGACCCCCGTGCCTCTACCGTTCACTGGCGTTTTGCCGATTTGTCCGGCCGTCAGATTGTCCTGGAAATTGTAGACGGAATGCTTCAGTTCCATGAAAACAAGTTGGGCGTGCTGACCAATTCTCCGGGATTCGAATGGCAGCTGACCAACCTGAACAATTACGTCAATCTGTATTCCGGAAGCGCCCCCGGACAACAGCTTGGAGCCCTTTCCCTGCGCTCTTTCGGGGCCGGCAGCGGTTTCCTGGGTTTGCCGGGAGACGTAACCCCTCCTTCGCGCTTCGTCCGTGCAGCCTTTTATCAGGCAACGGCTCCCGTACAGCCCGATGCATTTGCTACGGTGCTCCAGGGCTTCCAGATTCTGAACAACTTCGACATTCCGGTAGGGATTGAGTTTGCCCAGGGCCAGGTGCCGGCAGATATCCCCAGTGCGACCCAGTGGACTTCGGCTACGGACATGAAGAACCGCAAGATCTATTTCCGTACGATGTACGACAGTGCCATCCGCTGCATCGACCTGAACCGGATTAATTTTGGAAAAGTAAAATATTCGGATACCCTTCTCGACACCGTCAAGCAGCAGCCGGTACGCGAGATTACCGTCAAATAAGCGTTTTTTTAATTCTTTTTTATAAAGAATCGGGTTTTTGTCTTGAACCATTTCTTTCTTTTGTTTGTTAATTAAATAGAGAAGACAATCATTCAAATAGCAACCGATATGAAAAAGATATTATTCTTGATGCTGACAATGCTGGTAGTTACGACCGCCTGCGGTGGCAATGCTTCCGGAACAAAAGGCGGTTCGGCTACTGAAAAGAAGGAGAAGAAGGCTGCCGTACATCTGGATAAAGCTGCGTTTATGTCGAAGATATACAACTATGAGGCCAACCCCGACGTATGGAAGTTTGAGGGCGAAAGACCGGCCATCGTAGATTTCTATGCTTCCTGGTGCGGACCCTGCCGGATGGTGGCTCCCATCATCGAAGAACTGGCTGCCGAGTATCAGGGAAAGATTGATGTATACAAAGTTGATACGGATGCGGAGAGGGAACTGGCTGCCGCCTTTGGCATACGGAGCATTCCGACCCTGCTGTTCATCCCGTTGAAGGGTAAGCCTCAGGTAGTGAACGGGGCCATGCCCAAATCGGAATTCAAGAAGATGATAGATGACTATTTATTGAAAAAGTAATTTTTTTAGATTTGTTATATTGAGAGGTTTTTTTAGAAAGGATCTTGTAATCGCCGTGAGGCGCTTCAAGGTCCTTTTTTTATTGCCTGTACTATGGGTTTATTTTATAACTTTGTCCCTGTTATTGTGGAATGTTTGTTAGAACGGAAAAAATATGAAAGAATTGTCTCCCGAAACCTTAGCGTTTATTGACAGTCACCGTGGTGACGACGTACGGACACTGGCGTTGCAGGCAAAGAAATATCCGGCAGTGGATATGGCCGAGGCGGTGGTGCAGATTGCCGGTTATCAGATTGCTGAAAAGAAGGTGCCGCTTTGGGCACAGACCGCAGGAATCCGTTATCCGCAGCATCTCTCCATGGAGCAGTGTTCTTCGGAAGTGACGGCCCGTTACAAGGCTTCCCTGGTAAGCGGGGATACCCTGACCGACCTGACGGCGGGGTGGGGGGTGGACTGTTCTTTCCTGGCCCGCAATTTCCGTTGTGCCGACTATGTAGAGCGGCAGGAAACGCTCTGCCGGATTGCCGCCCATAACTTCCCGTTGCTGGGCCTGCCTCACGTACGCATCCATTGCGCCGATGCAGTGGAGTACCTTCAGTCGATGGAACCGGTCGACTGCCTGTTCCTTGACCCTGCCCGCCGTGACAGTCATGGAGGAAAAACAGTGGCCATTGCCGAATGCGAACCCGATGTCTGCCGCCTGGAGCCCCTGCTGGTTGAGAAAGGGAAAACGGTCATGATCAAACTCTCTCCCATGCTCGATATGGCTTCGGCATTGCGCGATCTGCAATACGTCCGCCGCATCCATGTCGTGTCGGTGAATAACGAGTGCAAAGAGTTGATAATCCTCCTTCGTAAGGCTCCTGATGAAGAGGAAGCAGCTGCAGGTGAGTTGATTATAACTTGTGAACAGGTTGTTAATAACTCCGTACACCAGCATTTCCAGTTCACATTTTCCGAAGAAAAGTCAGCCGGATGCCTTCTGGCTGAGTCCGTAGGCAACTATCTGTATGAGCCGGGGACAGCCCTGTTGAAAGCCGGTCCTTACCGCCTGCTGGCCACGCGCTACGGAGTGGAAAAACTTCATCCGAACAGTCACCTTTATACCTCTTCCGGACTGGTTGATTTCCCGGGACGCCGCTTCCGGGTGACTGCCGTTTCCGGGTTTGGCAAGAAAGACTTGAAAGTCCTGCTGGAGGGAGTGGAAAAGGCGAACCTCACTGTCCGCAACTTCCCGTCCAGCGTGGCCGAACTGCGGAAGAAACTCAAGCTGAAGGAGGGGGGAGATACTTATCTGTTTGCTACTACCCTTGCCAGTGGTGAAAAGGTACTGATACGCGGTGAGAAGGTCTGACGGACTTTCTTGTGCAATAAGTAAAGAAACTGCTTTTCTTATATATTGAGTGTGTTTTTTTTAGTTGAAAAATCTCTGACCCCGCCTGCCAGGTTCTTCGACTTCCGTACGGAGGTTGTACGACCCGGCAGGCGGGGGGTTATCACCCGCATACGGAGGTTGGAGAACGAAAGAAATCATTCCGGATTTTATTTACTGATATTCAGGAAAAGGAATTGGCAGTCAGGAAGATTATTCGTAAATTTGTTATTTCGGTAATTTTAAATTGCAGACGTTTATGATCAAGACAACCCCTACTTATATCAAAGGAGACAACCTGTCTTTCAAGGAATATTTCAAGCATGTTTTTGCAGGTGAGCACCTGTTGTACACTTCCCGCTGGAAATGGTGGAAACTCACCACCCTGTACACCGGTATTCCTGTACTGGCCAGCGGAATAGTGATACTTGTATCTTTTCTGTATCATGTCTGGAAGAGTGGAGAGGAAATGGACTGGGTGCTGATGAGCGGCTCTGTCTGGATTCCCTTTATCGTTTTTATGCCCTTCATCTGGCTGGTTTCCTATTACTACTCTTTTGTGCTTTCCGGAAAGATTACCCGGAAACTGCAGGATTTCATAGGCCGTTACTTCCCCGGTGTCACCGAAGTGTACTGCTATCGTTTCTCCAACTATATGCTTTTCCGGAACGACGTGCAGTTTGAGATTGCCTATACAATGGTGCCGGAAATGAGCCTGAAGGGAAAGACCCTTCACACCTACGAATGTTTTGTTGCGGGAGTATATTTTGCTCCTATGCCCGGTACCGAACGGAAATGGATGGATGCCGAAAAACGGCTGACGGCTGCGTTCTGGACAGAGTGGGAGGTATACTGCCGTGATAAAGAGAGTTGCCAGAACCTAATACCTTATAACGGACTGCTGACGGCAGTGTTCAAGTGCAGGGAGTTGCCCTCCCCGGACGGGGTGGCCCGGTCGTTGGACCAGATGGAGTATCTCCTGAAGAAGTTCGAGTTCTATCCGCTGGCGCGTGAATTTCAGGGGACAAGCACTGTCCGCCGCAGAGATGCATAAAAAGACGGACGACCCCGGCAGTCTGCAGAGCCTGAACTCTGCCTGCCGGAGCCGTCCGTTATTATCAGATATCCGTCTTTGAAATCTTATTTCTTCAGTTTTTCCTCTATCGGATCGTGGTACTGTGTCTGCAGTCTTACCAGTTCCGCCTTGAGTTCCTCGGTGATTTTCTCGTAACCCGCCTTACCATACAGGTTGTTCATTTCCTTCGGATCCTCCTGCAGGTCGTACAGTTCCCACGCATCGATGTCGTTATAGAAATGAATCAGTTTGTAGCGTTCTGTACGTACTCCGTAATGACGTTTCACCATGTGTTCGGCCGGATACTCATAGAAATGATAGTACAGCGACTTGCGCCAGTCGGCTGGTTTCTCGCCCTTAAGCAGCGGCAGCAGTGAAACTCCCTGTATGTCTTCCGGAATCTCTGCACCGGCCAGTTCCAGGAACGTAGGAGCATAGTCGATGTTCTGTACCATCTGCGGAATATCTCCCTTGGCCTTCTGTGCCATATTGTCCGGCAGACGCATGATCAGCGGGGTACGCATGGATTCCTCGTACATGAAACGCTTGTCGAACCATCCGTGTTCACCCATATAGAATCCCTGGTCGGAAGTATAGACAATCAGGGTATTTTTCAGCATGTCATGTTCTTTCAGGTAGTCGAGCACCCTTCCTACATTATCGTCAAACGATTTCAGCACCTTCGCATAATCGCGCATGTAACGCTGGTACTTCCATTCGGCCAGTTCCTTTCCCTGCGGGTTCTTCTTGTAGAACTCATCGATGATAGGCTGATAGAAGGCATCGTATACTTTACGGTCTTCCGGATCCAGACGGCCGATCAGCTTTTCGTACGTAGCTTTCAGCCGTGACTCACCTTTCGGATCGTACATTTTGGTATCATACATGATGTCCATGTCCTTCAGGATACTCATCTCCTGAGTCTTGGCCGCTTCCCTGCCCTCATAGTCATCGTAGAAGTTGTCGGGCATGGTAAAGGTCTTGTCCTCATACAGCGACAGGTACTTCAGTTCCGGCAGCCAGTCGCGGTGGCAGGCCTTGTGATGGATGAAAAGACAGAAAGGCTTGTTCTTGTCGCGCTGGTTCTCCAGCCAGTTGATACTCTTGTCGGTAATGAGGTTGGTCAGATATCCCTTTTCGGTCACCGTATCATTGTTCATTTCGATGAAAGACGGATTGTAGTAATCCCCCTGTCCGGGCAGGACCTCCCAGTAGTCGAATCCGGTAGGCAGACTTTCCAGGTGCCATTTTCCGATGATGGCTGTCTGGTATCCTGCCTGCTGCAGCAGCTTCGGCATGGTCTGTTGCGAACCGTCGAATACACAGGTCGTATTGTCATAGAATCCGTTGGCATGGCTGTGCTTGCCCGTGAGCATGCAGGCACGGCTCGGACCACTCAGCGAGTTGGCTACAAAACTGTTGGTGAATTTTACTCCTTCCGCTGCAATACGGTCCAGGTTGGGCGTCTCCACATAGCGGTTGTCGTAGCAACTCATCATCTGCGCCGTATGGTCATCGGTCATGATATAGACAATATTGAAACGTTCGTCCTGTTTCTGAGGTTCGGAACACGAAGTAAGAGCCAGCGATGAAACTCCTACTGATGAAAAGCAAAATAGTTTAATTACTGTGTTGGATTTCATGGTATTTGAATTAATTATTGTTTATTGCCGGACTGCTGTCTGTAATGGTCGTAGGACCTTGTGCGGCAGTCCTCGACAAAGGTAGATATTTTAGTCGAGAATTCCTCTTTCTATATATCTGAAAAAATAGAAAGGACCCTGCTTTTTCAGATATATAGAAAGAGGGTTGTTATGTAATGTGTTACAAATACTTCTTTATCCGTTTATACAGTGCTTTCAGAATGTTGACATCCTGGTCTCTCAGTTTGCCGTCCCTGTTGGGAGGACAGTTCAGGATCAGGATATTGTCGTTCTTGGTACTTTGGCAGAAAAGTTTTTCGAGTTCATCGACCGACTTGAACTCGTTGTCGGTGGTATTGTAAAACCAGCGCTTGCTGATACAGACGGTCGATTCCCAGGGCATATAATACTGCCGTCCGTTGTGGACGAATATTTTCGGATCGTTGTCCGTTGGAAGATAGGGGGCACCCAAGCGGAAGTCACTGGGGAAATACCGTATCGGATATCCCTCTTTCTGCTCTTGCGGAATCACCGGGTGCTTATCCGCATTCTCCGGGGCACCGATGGTCCAGTTTACTCCCACCTGGCATTCCGGCATCCTCTGCTTGATGGTCTGGTAGATGTCCATCACGGGCCAGCGGTAGTTCTGCTTTACCCATCCTTCGTCGAACCAGAATTCCACTACCTTCGTATAGTCGTTTACGATATCCATCAGTTCCGTAAGCTGGTTCAGCATATACTGGTTGTATGCCTCGTCTTTCTTCCAGTCTTCTACATCGGCATTGGCCTTTCTGTCCCACAACGAATAATACAGTCCCAGTCCGATGTCGTATTTCCGGCAAGCCCTGGCAACGGCCTCGATGACGTTTGTCGGATTGCCGGAGCTGGCCACGTCGTATTCCGTGTAACGGCTGTCCCACAGGCAGAAGCCGTCATGGTGTTTGGCAATCAGTATCACGTATTTCATTCCTGCCTCTTTGGCGGTACGTATCCACTGTTCCGCATCGATGGCAGAAGGTGCATACGAAGAGGCCGGCTTGCTTCCGTCGGTCCATTCTTCGTCATGAAACGTATTGATGCCAAAGTGGATGAACATTCCGTATTTCCGTGCAATCTGTTCCTGTTGTGCCCGACTGGGCTGTACGGACGGTTGGGGTAAGATAAGCTCTTGGGCAAAGGAACTCCCGAAGGCTCCCAGGAATCCGCATGTGAGTAAAAAGTTTTTCATGTGTAAAGATTTATTTAAAATAATTGAAGATATTGCCTATGTGATTGTACGGAGGTAAAGGTACGCAATTTTTCCTTATTCCAGAAAAAAAGGAACAGTTCTTCCGAATCATATAATGACAAGGAAAGAACTGTTCCGTGAAAGCATCTATTTAGTAAAACAAAAGAGTACGTGTCAAAGACGGACCGCTTATTCCGTCTTGATGCTGTGAACCGGATTCTCACAGGCATTTTTCCAGCTCTGTACCGTTACCGTCACCAGGGTAATCAGTGTTACCGTCAGGAACGAGGCCAGGAATATCCAGCCGCATATCGGTGTTTTCTCTGAGAAACTTTGCAGCCATTCGTGTCCTATCCACCATCCGAAAGGCGCTGCTACAAGGAAGCATCCCGTAAGAATCAGCAGGTAGTTCCTGTTGAACATGTACAGGATTTCCCGGGTAGAACTGCCCATGATTTTCCGGATGCCGATTTCCTTGCGGCGGTATTCACTTTCGAACAGGGTCAGTCCGAAGACGCCGATTATGCAGATGACGATGGCCAGCAGGGAAAACAGGAAAAACTGCCGGACAAACCGGAGTTCGTTGCGGTAGGTATTGTCCAGAATCTTGTCGATGAACCGGAAATTGAAGTCGTGTCCGGGACTGAACTTTTTCATTGCCTCTTGCAGGGTACGGATGATTTCCACTTTATCCTGTCCCCGGGCAATACGGACATTGAGGAAGTTGTCTCCCGGCCATCCTTCATGGTCTTTTCCATAGAGGAAGAAAGCCATGGGGCGGGTGGTGTCATCGCTGTGGAACGTACTGAACCGGATGTTTTCGCAGAATCCCACCACCGTGTAGTCTCCGGGATTGATGGGCTCATTCACCTTGAGCCAGGGATATTTGGTACGGGCTGCCTCGTTGAAAATATACACATCTCCGTCACCCTGTCTGAAGTTCCGTCCTTCCGTAATGCGGATGCCCATGACCTCCAGGTAGCGGGAGTCAACCGGCAGTACGTCGAAGAAGATATTCCTGTCACCGCTTCCTCGTCCCCAGCTCATGTAATCGTCTCCCGAACTCAGGACAAACTGGGAAAAGGCCACTCCTTCCACTCCCGGAATCCGGGTCAGTTCGCTGACAATGGCTTCCTTCTGCCGTTTGCTTTCCGTGTTCATATTGCCGATGAGGATGGCCTCCTTGTCGTATCCGTATTCGGAAGTCCGTATGTAGTTGCTCTGCTGATACATGATTCCTACTCCGATGATCAGTATGAAGGAAATCAGAAACTGAAAGCAGACCAGTCCCGTTCGCAGCAACTTTCCTTTAGGGGAGAGTCCGAACGAACCTTTCAGAGCCAGGGCAGTGGGGAAGGAGGTCACGTACCAGGCCGGATAAATGCCTGCCAGTATGCCTATCAGCAGGCTGATGCCTAAGGTAATTCCCACCAGACGAGGATGCTTGGACAGGCTCAGAGTGGCAGAAACCAGTTCCTGCAGGCCGGTATCCTTGAGCAGACAGAGGAAGCACATGGCCAGTACGAAGCCACAGAGACTGATCAGCACCGATTCGGCCAGCAGGCCGGCACGGAGTGAACCGGTAGTGGCTCCCAGTACCTTCTGCGTATTGATGCTCTTGATGCGCATGGGTGTTTCCGCCAGTGAGAAATTCATGTAGTTGATACCGGCGATTCCCACAATCAGGAAGGCGATGCAGCACAGAAGGTAGACCGTAGTGCGACTGCTTGCCCCTTTGTTGCCTACCGGAGAGAAATGACTGTCTGTGATGGAAGTCAGCCGGATTTCAGGCAGTCCCTCGATGGTTTCCCCAGAGGCTGCAAGAAACTGGGAGAGTTCTTCCTTGATATCTGATTCTACCTGTCGGACATGAGCGGCATCGTCCAGGGAAAGAAAACAAAAGTAGTTCCAGTTTTTCCAATTGTCTTTATTCTCCTGAGGATTAAGGGTAATCAGAATACAGTCGCCTATCAGCGAGTTTTCAGGAAAATCCCGGTAAACTCCTCCCACAGTCCATTCATCCTGCTTGTTGAAAAACAACTGTTTACCTACCGCATCCCTGGTCTGGAAGAGCCGCAGTGCCATCGATTCCGGTATCAGCAGTGTATGCGGCTTCTCGATGGCCGCTTCCGAACCGGCAATTATCTGTGGATGAAAGAGGCGGATGAAATTGCCGAACCCGAACCGTACCTTTTCGTGGAACCGGTGCTCATTCACTGTCAGGTCGTAGCTGGATACGTAGGTCGGCTGTATGGAGATATCCCGGATGTGTGTAGAACTGTTTCCTATCAGTTCCGCCAGCGGACGCGCCATCCACAGTTGCCAGTCATACTCCTCTCCCGGATTTATCTCTACCCGGAAAATCTTTTCATGGCCCTTGATGCCCTTATTGAAATTAGCGTCATAGTCTACCTGGGCCATCAGAATGAAAAAGGAGACAAAGGCGAGGCCCAGTCCGAGAAGGTTCATCAGACTGGTGGTCGGGAAGCGCCGGAACGTATGCGAGAAATTACGGAACAGTGTTTTCATCATCTTTAAAACCGTTAGAGGTATGTGTGAACAGTAAATTATTTACCTACTTTCAAGTTGCGGGTGTTGAATACCCCGATGCCGTCCTTGCGGATGTCCGCCTGGTCGGCAGAACCGCTCAGCGTCACTTTTCCCACTCCGTCGATGTTGGCCTTGAGCTGACGGCAGTTTACTTGTATATCTGCCTTTCCTACTCCGTCAAAATCGAGCTGAAGGAGATTGCACTGCAGGTTGCCGATTTCCACTTTTCCCACTCCGTCAATATTGAAGGCAATGTCTTCCGCCTTGAGCACATTCTTGCATTCAAAGGAGCCTACTCCGTCAAAATCCACTTGCTTCAAATCGGGAGCAGTGATATAAATATCCAGTTTGATGTTTCCTTTCAGGCTCTTGTCTTTCTTTGTGTCGATGCAGAGCGTACCGTTTTTCACTTCGTTGGTCAGCTGTTTGACCAGCTCCGGCTTTCCTTCCAGCCGCAGGGAATAATGGTCTGCCTGAGTGAAATGGATGCTTCCCACACTTTCGATGGCGATGGAATGGAAGGGAGCGACCTCACGGTTTTCGTTGACGATATCCTTCGTACTGCCTGCAATGCAGGAAGTAGATAAAAACAGGTTGGCCAGCAAGGCCAGTGTACACATAATCTTTTTCATAATGGTATAATATAAAATGGTTGATCATTCTTGGTGATTTGTTTAATTCAGAATCAGCACTTCATTGTCCTTGTAGCTCTCGTATCCCGAGACAATGACCTGCTCACCCGGCTCCAGTCCCTCGAGTACCTCATAATACTGCGGGTTCTGCCGTCCGATGCGGATGGGACGTCGGTAAGCCTTCTTGCCCTCCTTGTCGACTACGAAAATCCAGTTGCCTCCGGTTACCTGGAAGAAGGTTCCCTTGGGAATCAGTACACTTTCGGTCGGTTCTCCCAACTGCAGGTCGATGTAGTAGGTCTGTCCGCTCCGGATATTCTCCGGCCGTTCTCCCTCGAACACCAGGTCAGTACGGAAACGTCCTTCACGCACCTCGGGGTAGACCTTGCGTACCTTCAGTTGAAAACGGTTGCCCTGCCGTTCAAAACTGCCGGGAAGTCCGCCGGTCACCCGGTCGATGTAATGCTCGTCGACCATTGCCTCAATCTTGAAATCCGAGAGATCATTGATCTGCCCCACCATCTGTCCGGCAGTAATGTTCTGTCCCAGTTCGGCATCCAGCAGCCCCAGTTCCCCGTCGATGGTAGCCCGTACCTCCAGCTTGTTTTTCCGCTCCCGTATGAGCAGCACATTCTTTCTCATGTTCTGGAGATTGTCCTCCATCTGGTCCATCTGGATGCTCCGGTAAATGGAGTCCTGTATCAGCCGTTCGTTGATGAGGCTGTGTTTTTTCCGGGATACTTCGTAGTCTTCCTTAGCCTGCAGGTATTCCTCCCGGCTGACCAGCCGTTCCTGATACAGCCGTTCGTACTGGGAGAAAGTACGCTGCTTGCGCCGGATGTCCATGTCCAGTTGCACCTTCTCCGTCTCGTTGTTCAATTTATCCTGCTGCATGGTCACCTGCGTATTGCGGAGCAGGTTCTGCTTTTCCGCCAGTTCCGATTCCGCATTCAGTATCTGCAAGTCCAGGTTCGAGTTGCTCAGGCGGAGAATCACATCCCCCTTTTTGACGTGTGTGCCTTCTTCTACCACTTTCTCCTGCACGATACCTCCTTCTTCCGGACTGAGCTGTACCACCGAGATGGGCTGTACCTGTCCGTTCAGGCGGATATAATCGTTGAACTCCCCGTAAGTCACCTGGGCGATATTGACCGACTCCCGGTCGACCCTCAGGGTAGCCGCATGATTCCCGAATACAATCATGCCCAGCAGCAACAGGATGATGCCTCCGCCAATGAGGTAGGGCAGGTGTTTCTTCTGTATTCCTTTTTTCTTTTCCAACTGTATATCCATGATTCCAATGATTTATTCGTTACTTGATTCCTGCTTTTCTCCGGATGATTTCCTTTCCTTTGTAATAATCTACCAGCCGGCATTTCATTACGTAGGTCAGTTTGCTTTGCAGCAGGGTTATCTGACTTTGCTGTAGGGTGCTTGCACTGTTCTGTACGTCGAGGGAAGTCATCAGTCCTTCTTCAAACTTCCGTCGGGTCACGTGGTAGGCAAGCGAGTCGGCCCGGACTTTCTTTTCCATCTGTATGCTTTCCTTCAGGTAGCCTTCCCGGTCCTGCACTGCCTGCTGTATCAGTTTCTGTAGTGCTTCTTTCTGTGCTTCGTACTGTTCCTGCGCAATCCGGTAATCGTTGCGTGCCTGTCTCAGACCGGCGACTCCCGACAACCGGTTGAAAATCGGAATACTCATGCTGATGCCCACATACGATCCCATGTTGTTGTCGAACTGGCTCCGGAAACCGGGATATCCCGAGCGGTGCAGTTCCTTGTAGTACGAGGTAGAGACTCCTCCGAACAGACTGATGGAAGGCACAAGGTTGCCCCAGGTCATCTTCCGCTGCAGGCGGGCACTCTGCTGTCTCAGGGCTGCCTGCCGGAGGGTCGGATTGCCGTAGAGTGCCACACGGAAGATCTCATCCGCATTTTCCGGGGTACACTCCATCTGCTCGCAGACCGCATCGGTCAGCAGGCGGGTATCCAGTACCAGCGTATCGGCAGCCGGATAATTCATGGTCTGTTTGAGTGTCAGCAATGCTGTCCGGAACAGGTTCCGCTGACGGGTCAGCTCATATACGTCCGTAGCCTGCTGCGCCTCCATCTGTGCCACATCAGCCCTTCCCTTGAGTCCCAGTTGTTCCTGATACGAAGTCTTGTACAGCAGGGAGTCACTTTCCGCCAGTTTCTTTTCGGCCAGTAAAGAAGCCCCGTAATAATAAACCGCATCGATGTATGCCTGGAAGGTTTCCAGGGCCGTCTGGTCGTATGCCTCCTGTTGGGCGGCCTTGCCCAGGAGCAGATTGGCCTTTGCCTGGCGTACCTGATTGATCAGGCTGCCTCCGCGGAATATCGATACAGAGGCTTCCACCGAATAACCGTTGTTGAATGTCGACTTCGAAAGATAGGTATTGGTTTCCGGGTCGACCGAACGTCCGAAATTATATTGTGCGCCGATGCTGCCGCTGATGCCCGGGAGGAACTGTCCGATGGCTTTCATGCGGCTGGCCCGGTAGTTGTCCGTTTCCAGTGCCCGCTGTCTGACCGTGCGGTTGTGCGCCACGGCATACTCCATGCAGCGGTCGATATCCCAGATCTCCTGTGCCTGTACGCTGCAAAGACTGCAGCAGGCCAGCCAGAGAATCACATGTCCGATTTGAAACGTCTTTTTCATTTTTGCTTATTTTCTTCGCCGGAGATAAATCAAAATCCGTGCCATAAATGTAAGTTGCTTTGATACAGCGACTTGTTAAATATCGTTTCCGCAGAGATGACAAAAAATTAGACAGCAAGTGTCTAATTTTTTGTCACTCCCAATCCGCCTTCCTTTTTTATCTTTCCTTATCTTTGCTTCGTGCAAAAAATCTGATGAAAATGACAAAACAAGGAACCCTGCTGGTTGTAGACGACAACCGTAACATTCTGACTTCGCTTCAATACCTTTTGGGCGATTATTTCTTCCGCGTACTGACGCTCAGTTCTCCGGTGACACTTCCTACCCTCCTGGCCAAGGAGAAAATCGATGTGGTGCTGCTTGATATGAACTTCTCGTCGGGTATCAACAGCGGAAACGAAGGACTGTTCTGGTTGCGCGAGATCAAACGCCTTTCTCCCCGTACCGGAGTGGTACTTTTCACTGCGTATGCCGATATCAATCTTGCCGTGACGGGCATCAAGGAAGGGGCCTCTGATTTTGTGGTGAAGCCCTGGGACAACACCCGTCTGGTACAGACCTTGCAGGAAACCTATCAGAAAGTCTGTGGCGACAGAAAAGACCCGAAGGCTTCCCGAAAGGCCCCTGCCGTTCAGGAGTCTACCATGTTCTGGGGCAATTCTGCTGCCATACGTCCGCTGCGCATGCTGGTCGAGAAAGTGAGTACCACCGATGCCAATATCCTGATTACCGGGGAGAACGGTACCGGAAAGGACATGCTGGCCCGCGAAATCCACCGCTTGTCGAATCGGCATTCCGGACCGATGGTCTCCGTGGATATGGGGGCTGTGACGGAGTCGCTTTTCGAAAGTGAACTGTTCGGACACGTGAAGGGTTCGTTTACGGATGCCCATACTGACCGTGCCGGACGGTTTGAGGCTGCCGACGGAGGTACCTTGTTCCTGGATGAGATAGCCAACCTGCCGTATCACCTGCAGGCCAAATTGCTTACCGTGATTCAGAAACGGGCCTATGTGAAGGTGGGAAGCAATACTCCCTGTCCGACCAATATCCGGCTGATCTGTGCCACCAACCGCAACCTGGAGGAGATGGTCCGTAACGGGGAATTCCGCGAAGACCTGCTTTATCGCATCAACACCATTCACCTTCACCTTCCGGCCTTGCGGGAACGGAAAGAAGACATCCTTCCGCTGGCCAAGCGTTTCCTGGAGCAGTATACCCGTCAGTATGGCAGCGGGGAGAAGACCTTCTCTCCCGAGGCGGCGAGACGCCTGCTGGAACATCCCTGGTCGGGCAATATCCGCGAACTGCAGCATGCGGTGGAGAAGGCGGTCATCCTGTCCGACGGTGAGACGATTCAGGCAGATACCCTGCAGCTGAATGCTTCGCTTGCTCCGGCTGCAGCGCCGGTACAGGAAGCGGCTACCGAATTTCATACCCTGGATGAGATGGAGCGGAGCATGGTGAAACGCGCCATCGAACAGTGTGAGGGAAATCTTTCTCAGGCTGCTGCCCAGTTGGGCATTACGCGGCAGACATTGTATAACAAGATGAAACGCTATGGACTCTAGATGGATTTATTCACTGACCTTCCGTCTGCTGGCCCTGGTGATAGGTACCGTACTGGTTACCTTGGGGGTGGTGCAGGACAACTGGAAGGAGATGGCAGCAGGCTTGCTGTTGTGCGGAGGTGCCTTCCTGCTCTACCGGCAGGCACAGAAGCAGCTGCGTGAGAAGAGCTGGCTGATGCTGGAGGCCATCCGCAACCGTGATTATTCGTTCCGCCTTCCGGCTTATGGACATTCGGGCGGGGAACGGATCCTGCAGGATACCCTGAACCAGTTCGGCGATCTGATGGGAGAGCAGAAGCACCTGATGGAGCAGCGCGAACGTTTTTATGAACAGATTCTTTCCAGCGTGACTTCGGGCATTGTGGTACTGGATGAGGAGGGCAAGGTGATACAGACCAACCCAGTGGCGGCTTCTCTCCTGGGTTTGCCGGTATTGGCTACCCTGCAGCAGCTGGAGCGGTACGGGGAGGAGATTCCCCGTCAGTTGCGGAACCTGCGCACGGGGGAGCGCTGCCACATCCGCCTGTCTACTCCCAAAGGGGAGGTGCAGCTGCTGGTGCGGGCTTCCATCATGCAACTGGGAAGTGGACAGGTGCGTATCCTGACGTTGAACGATATTCGCAGTGAACTGGATGCGAAGGAATTGGATTCATGGGTAAAACTGACCCGGGTACTGACGCACGAGATCATGAATTCCATTGCTCCGATTTCCTCGTTGAGCGAGACTTTCCTGAAGCGTCCGGATGTACTGGGCACTCCTTTGTACGAGGGCATCCGGGCCATTCACGATACTTCTGCCGGTCTGATTTCCTTTGTCGACAGCTACCGGAAGTTCTCCGCCTTGCAGAAGCCTTCTCCCGAACCTTTTTACCTGCTCGACTTGCTGCAGCAGGTAGAGCGGCTGGGACTGGTTCCTCCGTCCGTCAGTCTGACGTTACAGATAGAGCCCTCCGACCTGATGATTTATGCCGACCCGAACCTGATCCGGCAGGTGCTGATCAACCTGACCCGGAATGCCGTGCAGGCCATTGGAGAGGCGGAAGGACGGATTCACGTCCGTGCGTACAGTTCGAAGGAAGACCATGTCTTTGTGCATTTCAGCAACAACGGTCCGGCCATTCCTGACAACGTGGCCGAGCAGATATTCGTTCCCTTCTTCACTACCCGCAGCGACGGCAACGGCATCGGTCTTTCGCTGTCGCGCCAGATCATGAAACTTTCGGGAGGAAGCATCAGTCTCCTGCAGGCCGGTACCGGAGGATGGAACACCACCTTCGTCCTGGAATTTGAATAACGAAGCACGCCGGTGGAATCACTTGGAAAACTCCTTGATTCCACCGGCGTGTGTATTACTCTGAATCCCTTTCAGCCTTCTCTGTCCATGTTATTTTCCGTCTGCCAGACGGATGCCGTCTAGGCTATTCCGTCCGCAGATTGATGGTAGGATTGGTCTGTGCCGCCTTTCTTATCAGTCCTGCAGCCTGTGCCAGGATACAGCCCAGTACGGCCAGCATGCATCCGCCGAACAGCCCTGCCGTCAGGTCGATTTTCGTGGCAAACAGTTCCAGCATCTGCCGGCTCAGCAGGTAAGCCACCATGCCTCCTGTCAGTATTGCCGGCAAGGCCGTCTTCAGCAGGTCGCCGAGGAAGAGCCGTTCCACGTTGCCGATGCCTGCACCGTGTATCATGCGGATGGCAATTTCCGAGCGGCGGCGGTTGACCTCATCCCTTACATAGGCCGTCAGTCCGATGAGTGCGATGAGCAGGATACAGATGCCGGCAAAGAGGACGCTGTTCCGTATGTGCAGGACCCCATTGTAGAGGTTCTCCATGTCCATGTTCAGACTGTATACCTTCTTGTCCTGACTGGGCATGGTCTCCGTAATCACCCGCTGTATCTCTTCCATTTGCCGGCTGCCCGTTTCTTTCAGTCGTATATACAGCTGGTGGTTGGGCTCATTCCCGTAAAACATGACCGTAGGACGGGAATCATACTTTTCAGCTACCTGCGATCCCAGCTGGATGTTCTCATACACCCCGCATATTCTGGCCTGTCCCTGGTGATCCGTAATACAGAAGGTCTTTCCGATGGGAGAATCCTTCCAGATACCCAGTTGCTTCATCTTCTCCACAAAACTGCGGCTCACCATCACCTCCTGTGTCAGGCTGTCTCTCAGATGAGGGGTGAACGTGCGTCCCTCAATGACCGGAATCTCGAACGTCCGGTGATAATCCAGTCCCACCAGGTACATATCCGCCACGTTGAACAGTTGCCTGTCTTCTCCCTCCATGAACACATTATTGCCGCTGCAGGTCAGGAACATCTCCTGATATCCCCAGGTCACCCCACTGACATTCGGCAGTTTTTTCAGTTCCTGCACACACCGTTCCCGTTCCACCGGTTTCGTTCCGGGCAGTGAGACATACACTACGTTCCGGTATTCGAAACCGGTCTGGAAATGCGTCAGGTTATGATATTGCAGACCGATGACGGTCAGCAGGCACACAAACAGCGAGGTCAGCAGGAACTGCACGAAGAGCAGTCCCAGTTTCCACAACCGTTTATGTTCCGTATACCGGCGGTAGGCATAAGTCACCGGAATACGGGTATAGAAATATCCCGGCAGGAGACCGCATGCCGCAGCCACGGCCAGGGTTACTCCCAGGCATACCACCAGAGTCGCAGGAGGAAAGAGGGACGACAGACTGTGGCCGATCTGCTCCTGCAGAAAGTCCTGCAGGCCGAACACAATCAATACCGCCAGTATCAGACTCAGGAAGCAGTGCAGTCCCGACTCTGCGAAAATCATCCGGTAAATCTCCTTGTTGCCGGCCCCGTAGCAACGGTAGGTCGCAATGCTCTTGGCCCGGTTGACCAGTGAGGAAACCACCAGCAGGATGTAGTTCAGTACCGCCACCATCAGCATGATGATGCCGAATCCCAGGAAGACCAGGTTCATGATGCGGTTATAATCGGAGGCCGTAAAGAGTTCCTCCACCGGCTGGAAACTGTATTTCAGGGTACCGCCTGCCTGGCGTATACTTTCGGTAATTCCGTGCACATCCATCATATGCTCAACCCCCGGGGCCAGCACTTTCGGGTCGGTGCCCGGAGCCAGCCGTATGTATCCGGCATAACGGTCATTTCCCACCCAGTTGTTCCTGCCGTCCCAGCTTACCTGTCCGATGGTAGGCATGGCCACCAGCACGTCCATCTTCGGAAGGTGCGTATTCTCCGGAAAGGCCTCGAAGACCCCTGCCACGGTCAGCTGGAACTGCGGAAATTCTTTCCAGTAAAGGGTCTTCCCAACTATCTCGCCTCCCAGTTTCTCACTCATTTCCGAAGAAATATAAGCCTGATTCGCCTTCTCCAGTCCCGTATGCGGATCTTCTCCCACCAGCAGGTCGCGCGGGAATACATCGAAGAAAGCACTGTCGCAGAAAAACGCATTACCCTGTATCATCCGCTGGTCTTCCGTCACCAGCTTCATCTCGTAGTTGAGTTCCGTATACCGTGTAGCCGCCTCTACCTCCGGGCAATACGTCTTGATACCGGGAGCAATGGCCCCCGATACACTTGAATAATTTCTTTGCTTGTGCTCGCTGAGGTCGGTCGAACTCGCATAAGCACTCTGTATCTGATACGTATCCTCCAGCCGGGGAATAAAATTGTCGTACGACCGTTCGAAGATAACTTCCGCCAGCATGACCAGTCCGATGGCCAGTCCCACGCCCAGGCAGATAATCTTGATCGGATTCCCTTCCCCCTTCCGGAAAAGATTCTGAAAAGCCCGTTTCATATCCTGTATGCTGTTATCTGTTCATTCATTAATACTGTGATCAGTCATCCGTTTGTACCTTTCTGTCAGCTGGCCGATGACCTACATCTCATCGATAGAAGACACAATCTGTCCGTCGAACAGGTGGACGGTTCTTCCTGCAAATCCTGCATCGCGCTGACTGTGCGTCACCATGACAATGGTCGTTCCCTCCTTGTTCAGTTCGGTAAGCAGTTCCATGACCTCCTGTCCGTTCTTCGAATCCAGGTTTCCGGTAGGCTCATCCGCCAGAATAATCTTCGGATTCGATACCACTGCCCTGGCAATGGCCACACGCTGCTGCTGTCCGCCCGAAAGCTGCTGCGGATAATGTTTGGCCCGGTGACTGATGTTCATGCGCGACAGGATTTCGTTCACCCTGCGCTTGCGCTCGTCGGCAGGGATGTTCAGGTAAGTCAGCGGCAGTTCCACGTTCTCAAATACATTCAGCTCGTCAATCAGGTTGAAACTCTGGAACACAAAACCGATGTTTCCTTTCCGGACGCGGGTACGGCCTTTCTCTTTCAGATGCCCTACCTCCTTTCCGTCCAGGTAATAATTGCCCGATGACGGATTATCCAGCAGTCCCAGGATGTTCAACAAGGTCGACTTGCCGCAGCCCGAGGGGCCCATGATGGCCACAAACTCTTTTTCGCCGACTTCCAGACTTACATTATTCAGTGCAATGGTTTCCACTTCCGTAGTGCGGAAGGATTTGCTGAGATTTTCAATCTTGATCATAATGGTATATGTTTAATGATATTAATTTATTTGTGGTGAGGAATTATTCGGTTTTCAGATGGTCGACCGGGTTTTCTCTTACCGCCTGCCGGCTGATGAGCCAGATGGAGGCCAATGACAGAAGAGCCACGGTCAGGAAGGCTACCGGTAGGATCCATCCTTCCATACCGTTCCGGAAATTCACGGCCCGGTCAATCAGCCGGACACCGATACTGATCAGCGGCAGTGCCATGACGAGTGCCATGCCCAGGGAGACCAGTACGAACTTCATCAGCCGCATCATCTCCTTTTGCTGGGTCGAGCCGAACACCTTCCGTACGGCCATGTCACGCTTCCGCTGACTGATGAAATACAGGCTCATGGCAGTCAGTCCCGACAGAGAGATGATGAACGCTGCCGCCGTAAATCCGAAGAGCAGCTGCTGCATCCCGATCATGTCGCGGTACGTCTCTTTTACCTCGTCGGCATACCAGGACGAATCGAAGGGAATGCCTTCTGTGATGCGGGCATACAACCGGTCCAGTTCTTTCCGGCAGGCTTCCGGATCATTTCCCTGTACGTCTACCAGTATGTTCCAGGGGCGGATGCTGTCGGCCGGCATTTCCGAGATGAGGTGCGGACTTTGAATGTCCAGTATCGAACCGAATTTCAGGTCGCCGAAATAGCCGTTGACCGGGAAGGCATCGTCCTGCGTACGGATTTCCGTCACCTCTTCCGGCTTCAGTGCCAGTTCCCGGAAAGTGCTTTCCGAAAACAGGTATGTCTCTCCGTGCCCCGTTGCCCGTTCCTTCCGCTGTACCGGAATCCGGAAAATATGCGTAAACACTGTATCGGTACGGAACACCTGGAAACTGATGTTCTTCAAATCATCCTGTCCGGTATAGGCCTGCATGGAGTTATTGTTGCCCCGGCTGTTGGGGGTTCCCTGCGTGAAACACACGTATTTTACGAACGGCCGTTTCAGTGCCTCGCTTCTGAAAAGCCTCATCTGCTGCAGGGTCCCTGTGCGCGGATAGTCCAGTACCTGTCCGTAGCTATACCCCAGAGGCTCATGCAAGACACAGTATACTTTCCTGCCCAGATAGATGCTGCAGCACAGCATGGCCAGCGTCAGTCCCGTTTGCAGTACGTACAGGGCCCTCAGGTAAACAGACTTGGTCTTCCTGCGCAGGTTGCCCTTCACAATGTCTATCGGCTTGTAGCGTACCAGCAGGGAGGCCGGTACAAAGCCGGCCAGAAAGGCGACTGCCACTGCTACTGCCAGGTAACTGCCCAGGGTAAGCGGTCCGAGGTCGCCATACAGGTCGGTCCGTGTATGGAAAATCTTATCGACCTGCGGCTCGATGGCCAGTGCAATCAGGAAGGCCAGTCCGAGCGCCGCCGCCACCATCAGCAAGGCTTCGCCCATCATCCGCCAGAAGATGGCAGTCTGCGACGATTCCAGTAGCCGGCGGGTAGCCATTTCCTTGGCACGGAAACTGATCTGTGCCACGCTCATGCTGAGGTAGTTGAAGATAGCCATCAGCAGAATCAGCAGGCCGGAGACTCCGAATATCACCACCTTGGTCAGACTGTACTGTTCCATATTCGGGGCCAGTATCTCTGAGAAATACAGTTCGCGCATCGGTATCCATAAAGCCTTTTCCATGTAGTTGAACTGGTACAGCCAGAAAAAACTCTTCTGGAAATCCAGCAGGTCTTTGTTCTTTGCGTTCGGGTCGCATCCCTTGGCGAAGCGTGCAAAGATCATGGTGCCTCCCGCATTGTTCATCTGCGGATTGTTCCGGCTGCTGCCATAGTTGATGTAATCTACCATATCGAAGGGGACGAAGCCGTCGGTCTCTGCACTGAACAGCGAACGGTCCATATCCTCCACAATGCCGGTTACGGTGTAGACCGGCTGTTTGCCGCCCGAAAGCTGCAAGGTCTTTCCCACCGGATCTTCGTTTCCGAACAACCTGCGGGCCCCCGATTCGGTCAGTACTATGCTGTAGCGGTCGGCCAGCACCTGGTCGGGGTTGCCGTGGAGCAGGCGGAACGAGAAGAAACGGAAGAAATTTTCCTTTACCGCATGAAGTCTGACCCTCGTCTTTTTATCCTGGTACGTGGCATATATCAGGTTGTCCATCCCCTCGGTATTCACTCCGCACCAGTCCTCTATGTCGGGATACCGCGAAGCCAGCCGTTCTCCCACCAGGTAGTGGGAGGCCGCGTAATGTTCGTTCGACAAGACATAGATACGTTCCACATCCTTCAGTTTCCGGTCGGCCGTCAGCTGGCGGGTAACCATATTCGCTATCAGCAGTACAAAGACAAATGCCGTGGTCAGTCCGAACAGGTTGACGAAAGCAAAAGAAGGGTTGCGTCTCAAAAAGATGAAATAGGTATGTAATCCTTTCATGATTCTTACAAAATAAAGTGTTCCTCTTTCCCGGAGACAAAGAGCGTGCCAAGAGATTATCTACTTTATTATCAGTTGGTTTTAGATATTCTCTCTTTGGCCGAATGTCTAATATTTAGACACCGGATGTATGATTTTTAGACAAACGGCAACGGGGCGGTATAGAAAGAAAATACGGTGGTCTCCGCACGTTTCTGGAAAAGTCTTTTCCTGGGGAAGGAAACCCCCAAAGACCGGTACGGCAAGGTTGATGAATAAAGAACAGTAGTTGACTGAGCGTCGTGAATCCTTGAATCAGCAGCGTGAATGGATTAATCAACGGCGCAAATTAATCAAATCATGCTGCTGATTCTGTTTATGAAGAAGGAGCAGATAAAAAACACTGTCCGGCCTTACGCTTATCCATGAAGGCCGGTTGCTGTATAAAAGAAAGGAAGTAGCCCTTTGGGCTGCAGTTCAGTAAAGATAAAAGAGGAGACGAACGTTTTTTTCAGGGAATTGCCTATTTTTGCGTGCCACCCTGATTACGTAGAGAAACACCATATTGCCGGTTCCTGACAGGCAGGCGCTGGGCAGGGGCATCTTGTATGACACATCAGATGAAAACAGATAAATGATTACTATGAGAACAAAAATTTGGCTTTGTATGTTATGGGGTATCCTGTGGATGACAGGATGTAAGCAGGTGACTCCTGAGATTGAGGCCGCTTACGCATTGATTGAGCGGGTAACACCCGGGTATGGAAAACAGTTTGTGCTGGAACTGATTCCTCCTGAGCATGGAATGGATGTCTATGAAATCGTGCCGCAGGACGGGCGGATTGTGCTGCGTGGCAACAATCCGGTGGCGCTGGCTACGGCTTACAACCAGTATCTGAAATATACTTGCCGGGTGCACGTGTCCTGGTTGGGCAACCGACTGGACCTGCCGGAGCGCCTGCCGCTGCCGGAGAAGGCGGTGAGGAATACCATCAACGGCAAATACCGCGTTTACATGAATTACTGTACCCTGAGTTATTCTGCCCCCTGGTGGGACTGGGAGCGGTGGCAGCGTGAAATCGACTACATGGCCATGAACTCCATCAATATGCCGCTGTCGGTGGTCGGACTGGAGGCGGTATGGTACAATACGTTGCTGAAGCATCGTTTTACAGACGAGGAGGCCCGTGCGTTCCTGGCTGCTCCCGGACACATGGCCTGGCAGTGGATGCAGAACCTGCAAAGCTATGGCGGTCCGCTTCCGAAGTCGTGGATTGATGCACATGCCCGCTTGGGAAAGCAAATCATGGAGCGCCAGCTGGAACTGGGCATGCAGCCCATCCAGCAGGGCTTTTCGGGATATGTGCCCCGTGAACTGAAAGACAAGTATCCGGAGGCGAAAATCCGTCTTCAGCCTTCCTGGTGCGGGTTTACCGGGGCTGCACAACTGGACCCGACTGATTCGCTGTTTCAGGTACTGGGCCGCGACTTTCTGGAAGAAGAGAAAAGACTGTATGGGGCTCATGGGGTGTATGCGGCCGATCCCTTCCACGAGAGCCAGCCGCCGGTAGATACTCCCGAATACCTGGGAGCCGTGGGCAAGTCCATCAATACGTTGTTCCGGAATTTTGACCCGGAGGCTGTCTGGGCCATGCAGGCCTGGAGCTTGCGTGAGCCTATCGTGAAGGCGGTTCCCAAAGACGAGCTGCTGATTCTGGACCTGAACGGAGGACGGTGCCAGCAGGACAGTGCCTACTGGGGGTATCCGGCAGTGGCGGGCAACCTACATAATTTTGGGGGAAGAATCAACCTTCATGGTGACTTGCAGCTGCTGGCAGGTAACCAGTATGAGGAGGCGGTGAAAAAGTCGCCGAATATCTGCGGAAGCGGATTGTTCATGGAGGCCATCGAGCAGAATCCGCTGTATTATGAACTGGCTTTTGAGATGCCTTTGCACAAGGGGAAGGTGGACCTGAAGGAGTGGCTGAAGGAATATGCCTTGCGCCGTTACGGACCGCAGAGTGAGCATGCCTGTCAGGGACTGCTTTGTCTGTTGGAAGGGCCTTATCGTCCGGGTACCAACGGTACGGAACGGAGTTCCATCCTGGCGGCCCGTCCGGCACTGGACGTCAAGAAGTCGGGCCCCAATGCGGGTCTCGGCATTCCGTATCCTCCCGAACTGCTGATCAGGGTGCAGTCGTTGCTGATGGCGGACAGTGCGCAACTGAAGGGGTCGGATGCGTACCGGTTTGACGTGATGGATGTGCAGCGGCAGATTATGAGCAACCTGGGTCAGGTGATTCATAAGAAGGCGGTGGAGGCGTACCGGAAGGGGAATCTTGCCGAATTTGAGCGTCACAGCCAGTGCTTCCTGGCCTTGCTGGAGGACGTAGACCGGCTGTTGCATACCCGTCCGGAATTTAATTTCTACAGATGGCTTGCCGATGCCCGTTCGTGGGGAGAGACGGAGGCCGAAAAGGATTTGTTTGAAAGGGATGCGACGGCCCTGGTAACGATCTGGGGCGGCGACGGAGATCCGCTGATTTTCGATTATTCGTGGAGGGAATGGTGCGGTCTTCTGAAAGACTATTATGGAAAACGGTGGGAGAAGTTTTATGCCATGCTGGCCGATTCTTTGCGCAGCGGCCGTCCGTATGTGGAAGAGAACCTGCCTTTGACGCATGGAAGAGAGGCTTTCCGGGCAAATGCTTTTTATTCGGAACTGGGCGACTGGGAACTGGGGTTTGTGGACCGTTGTGGAAAGGCGCAGGTTCCGTGGTGTGAAGGCAATGACTGGGAGGTGACTCAGGAAATGTTTGAAAAGTACCTTCCTTTGGCGGAAACCTATTATGCGGAAGGCATTGTGTCGGGAGTCGTGAAGGAAGAGCGGACGTTTGAGAACCTGGGAGCGCAGTAAGGTCCCGGGATACAGTGGAGATTCCGGGCAAAGGAAAGCCGGGATTCACTGCCCCCGGAGCAGTCGGATAGCTGCTTCGGGGGCAGTTTGTATCTGGGGAATGGTCTGTCTGAATGGGTTATATGAGAAATTTTTTTAGTTAAATAAGAATGTTAACCTTATGATAACATAGAATGTGGTAGGAAGCCTATATATTTGTGCAATCAAAATTTAACGGTATAACCTAAAAAAGTAAAGTTATGAGAAAAGTAATGAGACTGGCGTTTATCGCCATGGCGGGATTTGCCTGCGTGCCGACAGTGGTCAGGGCACAACAGCAGATGCCTCCTGTACCGGTAGACAAGGAAGTGAGAATCGGTAAACTGGACAACGGACTGACTTATTATATCCGTCATAATGAATATCCGAAGAATCAGGTGGACTTCTATATTGCACAGAAAGTGGGAAGTATTCTGGAAGAAGACAACCAGCGCGGACTGGCTCATTTCCTGGAGCACATGTGTTTTAACGGAACCCGTAATTTCCCCGGAAACTCCATGATCAAATGGCTGGAATCGGTGGGTGTGAAGTTCGGCCAGAACCTGAATGCCTATACCAGCATTGATGAAACGGTGTATCGTATTTCCAGCGTACCGACCGAGCGCATCGGTGTGCAGGATTCCTGTCTGATGATTTTGTGCGACTGGGCCGACGGACTGTTGCTCGACGGCAAGGAAATCGATGAGGAACGCTCTGTCATTCACGAGGAATGGAGAAGCCAGACTCCTCCGAGCATGCGAATTGTCGAAAAACTGCTTCCGGAAATCTATCCGGGCAGCCGTTACGCTTATCGTCTGCCTATCGGAACCATGGAAGTGGTGGATAATTTCCCGCACCAGGCATTGCGTGATTATTACGAGAAGTGGTATCGTCCCGACCTGCAGGGTATTGTAGTGGTGGGTGACATCGATGTAGACCGTATCGAAGGGAAAATCAAGGAGATGTTCTCCAAGATTGAGACTCCGGTGAATCCGGCCGAAAGAGTCTATTATCCGGTGGCCGACAATGAGAAGCCGATTGTGGCTTTCGGGGCCGACAAGGAACAGAGCAACTACGTGGCACAGCTGATGTTCAAGTACGATGCACTGCCCGATTCACTGAAGGGTACGATGGCCGACGTGACTACCGAATACCTGCTCGACATGGCAGAGATGATGCTGCAGATGCGGTTGAACGAACTGGGACAGAAGGCTGACGCTCCGTTTGCCGTAGCCGCTGCCAGTCACCAGGAGTTCCTGATGGCCAAGACCAAGCAGGCCTTCCAGCTGGTGATGGTGCCGAAGGGCAATACTTTCGACGAAGGTCTGAAGGCGGTATACCGTGAGGCCCTGCGTGCCAAGAGAGGTGGATTCACAGCCACGGAATATGCCCGTTGCCGTACGGAGTATCTTTCTCAGTTGGAAAAGGCGTACAACAACCGCAACCAGCAGGAGAACAAGACACTGGCAGAATCGTACGTACGCAACTTTATCGACAAGAAGCCTATCCCTGGAATAGAGACAGAGTACCAGATGATGAGCATGATTGTCAACCAGATTCCGGTGGAGGCCGTCAACCAGGTGTTCTCACAGCTCATCTCGGACAAGAACCTGGTAGTACTGGGACTGATGCCGGAGCGTGAGGGAGAGGCGTGTCCGACCCACGAAGAGGTACTTGCCCTGCTGAGTCAGGTGGAAGCCGAGGACATTGCTCCTTATGTGGATAACGTGAAGAACGAACCGCTGGTCAGTGAACTGCCTGCTGCCGGAAAGGTAGTGAAGGAAAACGTATTGTCTGACTTCGGTGCAAAGGAATGGGTGCTTTCCAACGGTGCCAAGGTGATTGTGAAGAAGACCGACTTCAAGTCGGATGAAATCAGTCTGACGGCAGTTGCCAAGGGAGGTACATCGGTATATGGCAACGACAAGGCTGCCGACCTGCTCTTTATGCCGGCTGTACTCGAACAGCACGGACTGGGTAATTTCACGAATTCCGACCTGGGCAAGCTGTTGGCCGGAAAGCAGGTATCGCTGAACATCGCACTGGATGAATATTCACGCGGCCTGTCAGGGAATACGACTCCCAAGGACCTGAAGACTTACATGGAGATGATTTACATGACCTTTACCGGACTGAATGTGACAGCGGATGAGTTTGCTTCCATGCAGAACCTGTACAAAGGTTTGCTGCAGAATCAGGAAGAGAATCCGAACTTTGTCTTCCAGAAGAAGGTACAGGAATTCCTGTATGCCTCTCCGATGAAACAGGTGTTTGGAGTGAGCGACATCGAAAAGGCCAGCCGTGAAGGTATTCTGGACATTATCCATGAACAGTTGGCCAATGCAGGCGAGTTTACGTTTGTATTCAGCGGCAACTTCGATGAGGCTGAACTGAAAGCACTGGCAGAACAGTACATCGGTTCACTGCCTTCTGTAAAGGGAAAGAAAGCCGAAGTGAAGTACGACAGCGCACTCGAAATCAAGGCCGGCAACGAAGAGAAGGAATTTACCATGAAGATGGAAGTACCGCAGGGTAGTGCGGCTGTCATCGTCAGCGGAAAGATGCCTTATTCATTCAAGAACCGCCTTCTGGCATCCATGTCGGCACAGATTATCTCTACCCGCCTTATCAGTGAGGTGCGTGAAAAGGAAGGAGCGGTGTACAGCATATATACTCAGGGCGCTCAGGACAGAGTAGCCGAGGTATCTGTGGTTTACCAGACCATCTTCCAGGTGAAACCGGAAAAGAAAGACCGTGCCATTGAAATCATCCGCAACGAGTTTGAGAAACTGGCAAAGGAAACACCTGCGGAAGAACTCAACAAGGTGAAGGAATTCATGGTGAAACAGTATGCGGAGAACGAACATACCAACAGTTACTGGTGTGCCATGATTGCCGGCAATGAACTGAAACCGGCTGAAGTGTGCACAGAGGCTGCAAAGGTGATTGAGGCGATTACTCCGAAAGATCTTTCAGCATATGTGAATGAAATCATGCAGCAGAACAACTACAGGGTATTGGTGATGATGCCTGAAAAGTAAGCGGCTGATTGGCTGAACCTATAAAAAAAGCATCCCGGCAAAAGACTGAAACTTGTTCAGTCCCTTTGCCGGGATGCTTTTTTTGTGATGGATGGCGCCGGAAAAGATATCAGTTCCGGGTACTCTCAGTTTCTTCGATATAAATCTTTCCGTTCCGCTTCTCAATCAGTACGGAACTGCCCTTGGGATTGAGGTTGAACGGAGTAATCTCGTCGTTGCGGTTGTCGACCACCAGCAGTGCGTTCTCTTCCGCAAAACGGTTGATCTGCAACTTGACACTGGCAGTGGTCAGGGTGCGGTTCAGCAGCAGACTGTCGTTGACATAGATGGAAAGACTGTCGCCGGCAAAACTGCCTGCCACCTGAATGGTATAGACATCCGGATACACCTGAGGCACTCCGCCTTCTTTCTTCTGACCGCGGAATCCCAGGTAAAGGAAGAGGCAGACAATGAAAAACACTCCGAAGGCCAGGATGCCGTTGCCCACCATAAACTGCTTATTGCTGTTGATGCTTTTTTTGTTCATAATGCTACATGTATCGGTTTACAGATACAAATGTAAGTCAAATTTCGGTGAAGGAAGACCGAACCGTCCAAAAACTGGAGAAAAAAACTCCGGGAACGGCCTTTCGTCCGCCCCCGGAGTAACGATTAAATCAAGTTGTGTGTATAGGTTATAAGGTCCATCCTGCAGTCCAGTCGTTTCCTGCCTGTACTGCTCCTTTGAAGTCGGTTGGAGTGAAGAACTTGTCGGCCGACAAATCCTTGCCTCCGTCTACTGTTCCTACATACAGGTTGCTCCATGAGAACGTCTGGTTGGTCAGGTTGCCCGTTGCCTGTGAGAACATCTCATTGGTATAGAGGCCTTCTCCCGATTCCAGCACTTTGTTGAGGGCTACGTATTCCAGTTTGGAGTCGCCGTTGACCAGTGCGTTCTCAGTCTCGGCAGTCTCTACGGTCAGCGGTTTGTCTTTACCGGTGATGAGGATATTGTACAGTTCCACCTGTGTTCCTGCGCGCAGACGTACCCCCTGCTTGCTTCCGCCGTTTCCGATAAGAGTGGCATTGGCAATGACCGGATGTGCAACCGGTGAAGCCCCGAAGTTGTTGCCGTTGTTGTCGCATTCCATCAGACAGTCGCAGTCATATCCCAGGCTTTCCTTGTTTTCCTGATAAGCTACCAGGAACTGAGCCTTTCCGTTCCATCCTTCTGTCCAGTCGAAAGAGTCGTCGCTACAGCTGGTAACGACCATGTGCTTTACATTGACCGAACCTCCGAAGAACTCAAATCCGTCGTCCGAGCCTTTGTAAGCCTGCAGGTATTCTACTGTCGTACCGTTTCCTACTCCGTAGAAAGAAACGCCGTTGGCTTCATGTTCCTCGTCCAGTGCCTTTCCGGTATATTCCAGGCGGACATAGCGCAGGATACCTGAATTGTCTTCGTCGTTGTTGCCTCCGTACGGTGCGTTACCGATCTCAGAAACCGTATTTCCCGAGTTGTTGGTATGAGCGTATCCGCAGATGTGAAGACCGCCCCAGGCACCTTCCTTCTTCTCGTCGGAAGTCATGATAATGGGGTTTTCGGCCGTTCCCTGTGCATCAATCTTCGCTCCCTGTTCAATCAGCAGGTAAGGAATGTCTTCTTCGTAGTTGGCACTGATGGTGGTTCCTGCCGGGATGGTCAGTGTGGCCCCCTTCTTTACGTGTACCCCACCGGTCAGTTTATATACTTTTCCTGCTTCCAGGGTTCTGTTTTCAGTGATGTTTCCTTGGAGTACATAGCTTCCTTCTTCGGGTCCTGTCGGAGTTGTTCCCTCTTCGTTACTGCAAGCGGTAAAACCAATCATACCGGCAAAAATAACCATAGCTGTTGTTTTCCAGTCTTTTCTCATAATCTTCATTTTTAAGTGTTTGTTTTGTAATTATCCTGTGATCTTTTATAAGTTGTATGTAATACCGATTTCAAAGCTGCTTCCTCGTTTGAAGCGTTCCACTTCCACCGTTTCTCCGGTCTGGGGAACCTCCTGTTTGAAGATGACTGCCTGGTTCAGCAGGTCGCTGACCTGAAGCTTGACCGACAGGTGTTCGTTGAACGTGAAGCCTCCTACCAGGTTCAGGGTATGCAGCGGCTGCTGTTTCACGTCGCCGAGTCCGGAAATACCCACGGAGTGGATGCGCGGTCCCTGCAGGTTGTAGACCAGTGCGGCATTCAACTGGCTGTGTTCGCCGAATCGCGGCGAGTAGGTGATGTCGGCATTGCCCAGATAAGGAGAGGCTCCCTGCAGGGCACGCTGGTTGTTGGTGTATACCCCACCTTCGGGCAGTTTTACGTTGGTGTACATGTAAGAAGCGTTGGCACCGATGCGGAGTTCCCGGGCGATTTCCTTGCGGAATTCTACCTCTACTCCCGCAGCCAGTCCGTCGGTCGCGTTGCGGAATGTCTGTATGGTAGTTCCACCCGACAGTGCCTGAATCTGTTCGATCGGAGCTTCCAGGTATTTGTAATAGGCCGTTACCGAAAGCATGTCTCCATTGTCCTTGAACAGCTCGTAGCGGAGGTCGATGTTATAGTTGTACCCGTTCTGCAGGTCCTTGTTACCTCGGATTTGTGAAGAACCGTACGATTCCTGGTAAAGGAATGGCGCCATTTCGATGAACGACGGACGGGTGATGGTACGTGAGAACGAGAACCGCAGGCTTTGTGCCTTGGCAAAACTGTATTTCAGGTTCATGGCCGGGAACAGGTCGTTGGCATTCAGGTCTCTCCGCTCGGCAATGCTCTGGTCGTTGAAGTAATTCACCCACTGCTTGCTCATCTCGTAGCGTACCCCCAGGTTGATCAGCCAGTTTTCGTTCGGATAGAAGTCGGTCAGCAGGTAGCCCGCATAGATCCGGTTACCGGCATCGTAAGTATCTTTCTTGAGTTTCTGTCTTTCGATGCTGACCAGTCCCTGGTTGATGTTGTCCTGATTGAGGTAATCCGACGGAGTAAAGATATCCGTAATCTCAGGGTCAATCTTGTTCAGGTTGTAGTAAAAGCGGCTGGCCGAATAGTCGCGGGTCTTATCCTTGTAGGTGAATCCGGCCTGTACCTTGCTTCTCTCTCCGAATTTGTATTCTCCGGAAAGGTTGGCAGCCCATTCATCTTCGTCCAGCGTACCGAAATAACGCATGGTTTCCTGGCGGTTCAGTTTGAAGAGTTCCAGACGGTTGTCTTTTTTCTCGAACATGATCTGTCTGCGGTCGGGCTCGTCGCTGCTTGTCTGACTGTAGGAGGCTCCCCAGCTGAGGTTCCATTGGGGACCGAAGAAATGCTTTCCGCTGAGCTGATGATTCTGCAGACTGTAGAAGTGAGTGACACTGTTGCTGCCAATCAGGTTATGGTCCTCGTAATCGTATCCTTCACGTTTCATGTAGGTGTCTACGGCATTGCGTGCGTAGAAGAACGTATAACTCAGCTGGTCTTGCTGGCGGAAGGAATATCCCAGGCTGCCCAGTCCGGCAATTTTCAGTTCGTTGGTATAGCTGTCGTACTGGAAGTCGTTCAGAATGTTTCCCGAAGCCTCCAGGGTACGTACCGAGGCCTCCTTCATGTTCTGCTGTTCGTTGCTGAGACCCAGTGAGGCCAGGATGCTCAGTTTGTTTCCTCCGACAGTAATGTTCTTGCCGAATCCGATGTTACCTCCCAGTTCGGGCAGAGCCGTTCTTTCCGTTACATCGAAGGACGTATCGAACAGCGGTTTTTTGGCCGCATACTTTTCGAAATCGGAAAGGCTCATGTCCAGCAAATTCTGGTCGATCTTCGGAGTTGTGAACA
Source organism: Phocaeicola faecicola (assembly GCF_013618865.1). Lineage (GTDB taxonomy): Bacteria > Bacteroidota > Bacteroidia > Bacteroidales > Bacteroidaceae > Phocaeicola > Phocaeicola faecicola. The sequence goes on along the minus strand of NZ_JABSOE010000009.1, from coordinate 15,846 downwards.
GGCTGCTCCGGTCCATCTGCAGCATCTTCTGTCCCAGAGTGTTGAATTTTCCTCCGGTATTGAGTGATACGCTGAAGAAATCGTCTCCGGTAAGTTCCTTGGTACCGATGTCGATGTGGGCACCGGAATAATCGGCAAAGGCACTGGCTTCATAAACCTTGCTCACCGTGATGTTCTTGACAGTCGAGGTAGGAAACAGGTCCAGAGGAATCAGTTTGTTGTCGGGGTTGGGAGAAGCGATGGGGAGTCCGTTGAGGGTCGTCGTACTGTAGCGGTCGCCCAGTCCGCGGACGATAATCTGTCCGGCAGAAGCGACGGATACTCCGGTGATTTTCTTGACTCCCTCTTCCACGTTGGAGATGCCTTTGGTGCTCATCTCCTTTGCACCGAGGTTTTCGATGGCTACGCTGGAGAGCTGTCTTTCTACCATCAGGCTTTTTTCGTTTTCAAGATTCTTTTTTGCCACGACAGTGACTTCATCCAGTTGCTGGTTGTCGGGCTTCATGGCGACAACCAGTTCCTGATTTCCTTGTATGGTGATGTGTTGTGTCTGATAGGATACGTACTGGATAATGAGGGTACATTCCTTGCGTTTCTGGATGCCTTTTATCTCAAAATGCCCGTCGATGTCGGTAATGGCACCGATGGTGGTTCCGGCTACCTGCACGGTGGCTCCGATAAGCGGCTCCTGGGTAGAATGGTCTATGACCGTACCTTTCAACGTATAGGCCTGGGCGCTGATGCTTGCGGTGATCAGGGAGGCCGTCAGAATCGTTTTGCTGTAATTTATCATGCCTGTTTTGTTTTACGCTGCAAAAGTACGGCGGCGGTGTTACGGGAAAATTGCGTCCGTTTGATATTTCTTATACAGGGATATGACAAAAAGGTTGCGGCGGGTGGGGACCGGAAGCGGGCATCGGAAAACCGGCTTTCAGACAGGGAAAAAAGAAAAAAGTACCGGTGACACCTGTGATGCATCGGGGCGGGCAGAGGGTATTTCCCTGTCGTTAATATCGCTAAAAAAATGAAATATGAAATAATTATGCTAATATTTTGCGCTGCAAGATAATATTTTATATCTTTGTAGCCGAGATGGATGAAAAGGTGGAGGGGCGATTAAGCTCCTTTTTTTGTTCTTATATAATTAATACATGATAGATAAAAACGTTGTAACCCAAATTGTCGAAGAGTGGCTGGAGGGTAAGGATTATTTTCTGGTAGACGTAACCGTAAGCCCGGATGATAAGATTGTAGTCGAAATCGATCATGCCGATGGCGTATGGATTGATGATTGTGTGGAATTGAGCCGCTTCATAGAATCGAAGCTGAACCGTGAAGAAGAGGATTATGAACTGGAGGTGGGATCGGCAGGCATAGGCCAGCCGTTTAAGGTCCTTCAGCAGTATCGGATTCACCTGGGAAAGGATGTGGAAGTCATGGACAAGACCGGTAAGAAATGGGCCGGTGTACTGACTGAAGTAACCGAAAATAATTTTACGATTATTGTCGAAGTAAAAGTTAAGCCGGAAGGAGCAAAGCGTCCTAAGCTGGTGGAACAAAGTGTGACCTTTACATATGATGAGATAAAATACACCAAATACTTAATTAGCTTTAAATAATATGGCGAAGAAAGAAGCAACTGTCAGTTTGATTGACACGTTTTCGGAATTTAAAGATTTGAAGAATATCGACCGTACTACAATGGTGAGCGTCCTTGAAGAATCATTCCGCAGTGTAATTGCGAAAATGTTCGGAACGGATGAGAATTATGACGTAATTGTTAACCCGGATAAGGGGGATTTCGAAATATGGCGCAATCGGGAGGTCGTGGCTGATGAAGAACTGACTAATCCAAACTTGCAGATTTCACTGACAGAAGCGCGTAAGATAGATGCTTCTTATGAGGTGGGTGAGGAAGTGACTGATGAGGTAATTTTCGAAAAGTTCGGCCGTAGAGCCATTCTGAACCTGCGTCAGACGCTGGCATCCAAGATCCTGGAACTCGAAAAGGATAGTCTGTACAACAAGTATATCGACAAGGTAGGTACTGTGGTGGCTGCCGAAGTATACCAGATCTGGAAAAAGGAGATTCTGTTGCTGGATGACGAAGGCAATGAACTGTTGCTTCCGAAGACAGAACAGATTCCGGGCGATTTCTACCGCAAGGGTGAAACCGTACGTGCGGTGGTAGCGCGTGTGGACAACCGCAACAATAATCCTAAGATTATCCTGAGCCGTACTTCTCCGATGTTCCTGCAGCGTCTGTTTGAACAGGAAGTACCTGAAATCAATGACGGACTGATTACGCTGCGCAAGATTGCACGTATCCCGGGTGAGCGTGCCAAGATTGCGGTAGAATCGTATGACGAACGTATTGATCCGGTAGGAGCTTGCGTAGGCGTGAAGGGTTCTCGTATCCACGGTATTGTGCGCGAGTTGCGTAATGAAAACATCGACGTAATCAACTATACTTCGAATATCCAGCTGTTCATCCAGCGTGCACTGAGCCCTGCAAAGGTTTCTTCTATCGTAATGCACGAGGAAGAAAAGAAGGCTGAAGTGTATCTGAAACCGGAGGAAGTGTCTCTGGCTATCGGTAAGGGCGGTATGAACATCAAGTTGGCCAGTATGCTGACTGAGTATACCATCGATGTATACCGTGAACTGGATGAGGCTGCGATGGATGAGGATATCTATCTGGATGAATTCAAGGATGAAATTGACGAGTGGGTTATCAATGCAATCAAGAGTATCGGTATTGATACAGCCAAGGGAGTATTGAACGCTCCGCGTGAAATGCTGATTGAAAAAGCGGATTTGGAAGAGAACACTGTAGATGATGTGTTGAGAATATTGAAAGCAGAGTTCGAGGAAAATTAGTATCTTGTTGCAGAGGTATGGTTGGATGCCTGACAGGCAAACCGTATTGGTGTGTGAGATGATTAAAATTTTTTCAACTTCTGCCTTTGGAAAATGAGAAGATGTATGAGCGGTTGAGAAAGGCAGAGATTACGGACTCTATTAAAAAACTTAGAAATTTATGATTAGACTGAACAAAGTAACAAGAGATTTGAATGTGGGGATTGCTACAGTAGTGGACTTTTTGCAGAAAAAAGGATATGCTATTGAGGCTAATCCTAATGCTAAGATTACGGAAGAACAATATGCTGCACTTGTGAAAGAGTTTAGCAAAGACAAGGATTTGAAAATAGAGTCTGAAAAAATTTTCCAGGAACGGCAGAATAAAGATCGTAACAAGGCCTCTGTTTCCATCGAGGATCTTCAGATGGAGACCAAGCAGCCGGAAGTGGTGGAGACAGTGGTGCCTGATGATATACGTCCCAAATTTAAGCCTGTGGGCAAAATTGACTTGGACGGTTTGAATAGGAAAAAGGCAAAACCGGCTGTGGTGGAGCCTGTAAAAGAAAAAGAGGTGGAAGCAGAGGCTGTGACCGCGCCGGAACCGGTTGCGGCAGAACCTCGTGTGGATGCTCAGCATGACAGAGAGGCTGTGGAAGAAGCTCTGTCGGCACCTGTGGCAGAAAAGCACGAACAGCAACCTCAAATGAGTGTGAAACAAGAACAGATACAGCCGGAACAAAAGGCAGAAGATTTGAAATCAGAGGTGATGGAAGAAAAGAAAGAGACCCAAGAAACACAAACCCAGCAGAATCAGGAAAGTGAAGTTTTTAAAATTCGTCCGACCGAATTTAAGTCTAAAATTAATGTGGTAGGCCAGATTGACCTGGCTGCCCTGAACCAGTCTACGCGTCCTAAGAAGAAATCGAAGGAGGAAAAGCGTAAGGAAAGAGAAGAAAAGGACAAGCAGCGTCAGGAGCAGCGGAAGCAGATGAAGGATGCCATCATCAAGGAAATCCGCAAGAGTGATGACCGGGGTGACAAGGATGCTGCCGGTGAGGGTGGAAAGAAGAAACGCAACCGTATCAATAAGGAAAGGGTAGATATCAGTGCTGCCGGCAATAACGGTGGAGGTAACAATGCTCCACGCGGAGACAAGGGTGGCAAACCGAATAATAAGCACGGTAAGGATCGCCTGAAGAAGCCGGTAGTGAAACCGGAGGTGAGCGATGAGGATGTGGCTAAGCAGGTGAAGGAAACCTTGGCTCGTCTGACCAACAAGGGTAAGAACAAGGCGGCTAAGTACCGTAAGGAAAAACGTGAGTCTATCCAGAACCGTCAGCTGGAACAGGAGGAACTGGAACAGGAAGAAAGCAAGATATTGAAGCTGACCGAGTTCGTTACTGCAAACGAACTGGCAAGCATGATGGATATTTCCGTGACACAGGTTATCTCTACTTGTATGAGTGTCGGTATCATGGTATCTATCAACCAGCGTCTGGATGCAGAAACCATCAATCTGGTAGCCGAAGAGTTTGGTTACAAGACTGAATATGTCAGCGCTGAAGTGGCTCAGGCCATTGAAGAGGAGGCGGATGCAGAAGAGGATCTGCAGCCTCGTGCACCGATTGTGACCGTCATGGGACACGTTGACCATGGTAAGACATCGTTGCTGGACTACATCCGTAAGGCAAATGTAATTGCCGGTGAAGCGGGTGGTATCACTCAGCACATCGGTGCGTATAATGTGAAACTGGAGGATGGACGACGCATTACCTTCCTGGATACTCCGGGACACGAGGCGTTTACTGCCATGCGTGCCCGTGGTGCGAAGGTAACCGATGTGGTAATCATCATTGTGGCTGCCGATGACAATGTGATGCCTCAGACAAAAGAGGCCATCAATCATGCGATGGCAGCGGGTGTACCTATCGTGTTCGCTATCAACAAGGTGGATAAACCGAATGCCAATCCGGACAAGATCAAGGAGGAACTGGCTGCCATGAACTTCCTGGTGGAAGAGTGGGGCGGTAAGTACCAGTCGCAGGATATTTCTGCCAAGAAGGGTACCGGCGTACAGGAGTTGCTGGAAAAGGTATTGCTCGAAGCGGAAATGCTCGACCTGAAGGCCAATCCGAACCGCAAGGCTACCGGATCCATCATCGAATCGTCTTTGGACAAGGGACGTGGTTATGTGGCTACGGTACTGGTATCAAACGGTACATTGCATGTCGGAGATATCGTACTGGCAGGTACTTCATACGGTAAGGTAAAGGCTATGTTCAACGAACGTAACCAGCGCCTGAAAGAAGCAGGTCCGGCTGAACCGGTACTGATCCTGGGATTGAACGGGGCTCCTGCTGCAGGTGATACCTTCCACGTATTCGATACCGACCAGGAAGCACGTGAAATTGCCAACAAGCGTGAGCAGTTGCAGCGTGAACAGGGTCTGCGTACGCAGAAGATGCTTACGCTGGATGAAGTGGGACGCCGTCTGGCTTTGGGAGACTTCCATGAACTGAATGTAATTGTCAAGGGTGACGTGGACGGTTCGGTAGAGGCATTGAGCGACTCACTGATCAAGTTGTCTACCGAGCAGATTCAGGTGAATGTAATCCACAAGGGTGTCGGTCAGATTTCAGAATCGGATGTGTCACTGGCTGCGGCTTCGGATGCCATTATCGTAGGTTTCCAGGTACGTCCTTCCAGCAATGCGGCCAAGCTGGCTGAACAGGAAGGTGTGGATATCCGTAAGTATTCTATCATCTACGATGCCATCGAGGAGGTGAAGTCGGCCATGGAAGGTATGTTGGCTCCGACTTTGAAGGAACAGGTAACTGCTACTATCGAAGTGCGTGAGGTATTTAACATCAGCAAGGTCGGTATGGTAGCCGGAGCGATGGTAAAGACTGGTAAGGTAAAACGTTCCGACAAGGCTCGTCTGATCCGTGACGGTATCGTGGTATTTACCGGTTCTATCAATGCGTTGAAGCGCTTCAAGGATGATGTGAAGGAAGTGGCTACTAACTTTGAGTGCGGTATCAGTCTGACTAACTGCAATGACTTGAAGGTAGGAGACGTGATTGAAACTTATGAGGAAATTGAAGTAAAACAAACCTTGTAACGGGGTTTTAATCGGATAAAAGGTAATGTCATCCTGAGCATGGCGAAGGATCTGTGGATGCGGAAGAGGATGCAGTACAGATCCATTGAGCTTGTTCAGAATGGCATTACTTGTTTTGTAATGATATGACGGAACTTGACTGGATTATTCTGATTGTCGTAGGTCTGGGGGCGATATTGGGCTTCATGAAGGGCCTCATCAAGCAGTTGGCTTCTATCGTGGGACTGATTGCGGGCCTGCTGATTGCCCGGGCCATGTTTGTGGCCGTAGGTGAGAAACTGGCTGCCGAACTGGATACTTCACTGACGTTTGCACAGGTACTGGCTTTTATACTGATTTGGATCATTGTTCCCGTATTGTTTCTGTTGCTGGGAAATGTATTGACAAGGGTGATTGAGGTGGTGCACCTGGGATTTGTCAACCGGATGCTGGGAGCAGGTGTCGGAGCGTTGAAATTTCTGCTGCTGGTGGGCATCGCGATTCATTTTATAGAATATATAGATTCAAAAGATACCTTAATTACACGAACCGTAAAGAAGGCTTCTGTGTTATATTATCCGATAGGGGAGTTTTCCAATGTTTTTTTCCCGACTGTAAAGAATGTTACTAAACAACTAATAGATACTGAAATATGCAAGAGGAACCCAATAAATATGTAAAAGAACTGACGCAGGAGAAGTACAAGTATGGCTTCACTACGGATGTGCATACAGATATTATAGAAAAGGGGCTGAATGAGGACGTGGTACGTCTGATCTCGGCCAAGAAGGGGGAACCGGAATGGCTTCTGGAGTTCCGCCTGAAGGCTTACCGCCACTGGCTGACCATGGAGATGCCTACCTGGGCACATCTGCAGATTCCTGAAATTGATTATCAGGCAATCTCGTATTATGCCGACCCTACCAAGAAGAAGGAAGGACCGAAGAGCATGGAGGAGGTCGATCCGGAGTTATTGAAGACCTTCAACAAGCTGGGTATTCCGTTGGAGGAGCAGATGGCACTGAGTGGAATGGCTGTGGATGCGGTCATGGACTCGGTTTCGGTAAAGACTACCTTCAAGGAAACGCTGATGGAGAAGGGTATCATATTCTGCTCCATGAGTGAGGCTGTACGTGAGCATCCGGACCTGGTGAAGAAATACCTGGGATCGGTAGTCGGCTACAGGGATAATTTCTTCGCTGCGCTGAATTCGGCTGTGTTCAGTGACGGCTCGTTTGTCTATATTCCGAAGGGCGTCCGCTGCCCGATGGAACTGTCCACTTATTTCCGTATCAATGCGGCCAATACCGGTCAGTTTGAGCGTACGCTGATTGTGGCAGACGACGACAGTTATGTTTCTTACCTGGAAGGATGTACGGCACCTATGCGCGACGAGAATCAGTTGCATGCCGCCATTGTGGAGATTGTGGTGCTCGACCGTGCGGAGGTGAAGTATTCTACCGTACAGAACTGGTATCCGGGTGATGCGGAAGGAAAGGGAGGTGTATACAACTTCGTGACCAAGCGTGGAAACTGCAAGGGTGTGAACAGTAAGTTGTCGTGGACACAGGTGGAAACCGGTTCTGCGATAACCTGGAAGTATCCGAGCTGTATCCTGAGCGGTGACAATTCGACTGCCGAATTCTATTCGGTGGCTGTGACCAACAACTACCAGCAGGCAGATACGGGTACCAAGATGATTCACCTGGGCAAGAATACCCGTTCTACGATTGTGAGCAAGGGTATCAGTGCCGGAAAGAGCCAGAACTCTTACCGTGGTCTGGTACGTGTGGCTGAGAAGGCCGACAATGCGCGCAACTATAGCCAGTGTGACTCACTGTTGCTGGGAAGTCAGTGTGGAGCGCATACCTTCCCTTACATGGATATCCACAATGAGACAGCGGTGGTGGAACACGAGGCCACTACCTCCAAGATTTCCGAAGACCAGGTATTCTACTGCAACCAGCGTGGTATTTCTACCGAAGATGCAGTAGGACTGATCGTAAACGGATATGCGAAAGAAGTATTGAATAAACTTCCGATGGAATTTGCCGTAGAGGCACAGAAGTTGCTCTCTATCTCTCTGGAAGGAAGTGTAGGATAAAATAAAGCTTAATCGAAGATTATGTTAGAAATTAAAGATTTACATGCCACCATTAATGGCAAAGAGATATTGAAGGGTATTAACCTGACGGTTAAGGCCGGAGAAGTACATGCAATCATGGGACCGAACGGGTCTGGTAAGAGTACATTGAGTAACGTGCTGGTGGGACATCCTGCTTATGAAGTGACAAAAGGTTCGGTGACTTTCGAAGGCAAGGACCTGCTGGCGTTGAGCGCCGAAGACCGTAGCCATGAGGGCTTGTTCCTGTCTTTCCAGTATCCGGTAGAGATTCCTGGGGTAAGCATGGTGAATTTCATGCGTGCGGCAGTCAACGAACAGCGTAAATACAAGGGACTTCCTGCATTGTCGGCAAGCGAGTTCCTGAAGCTGATGCGCCAGAAGAGAGAGATTGTGGAACTGGACAGCAAACTGGCCAATCGCTCTGTCAACGAGGGCTTCTCGGGTGGAGAGAAAAAACGGAATGAGATTTTCCAGATGGCCATGCTGGAGCCGAAACTGAGCATCCTGGATGAAACCGATTCCGGACTGGATATCGATGCCCTTCGTATCGTAGCCGAAGGAGTGAACAAGCTCAAGACTCCCGAAACCAGTTGCATTGTGATTACTCACTATCAGCGTCTGCTCGATTACATCAAGCCGGATATCGTACATGTCTTGTACAAGGGACGTATTGTAAAGACTGCCGGACCGGAACTGGCTTTGGAACTGGAAGAAAAGGGTTACGATTGGATTAAGAAAGAACTGGGAGAATAATCATGAAAGTAGAACAGCAATATATCGATCTTTTCACGCAGTGCGAGGCGATGATCTGCAAGCACAGTGCCGAGGTGCTGAATGTACCCCGTGCCAGAGCTTTTGCCGATTTCGAACGGCTGGGTTTCCCTACGCGCAAGCAGGAAAAGTATAAGTATACGGATGTGAGCAAGTTCTTTGCTCCCGATTACGGATTGAACCTGAACCGGCTGAACATTCCGGTGAATCCTTATGAGGTGTTCAAGTGTGACGTGCCGAACATGAGTACTTCGCTGTACTTTGTGGTCAATGATGCTTTCGACAAGCACGATCATCCTTCTGCACAGTTGCCTGAAGGAGTGATCTTCGGCAGCCTGAAGGATATGGCTGAGCAGCATCCCGAACTGGTGAAAAAATATTATGGTAAACTGGCGGATACATCAAAGGATGCGGTCACTGCTTTCAATACCATGTTTGCACAGGACGGTGTACTGATGTACATTCCTAAGAATACGATATTGGAACGTCCGATCCAGCTGGTGAATATCTTGCGTGCGGATGTGGACTTTATGGTCAACCGCCGCTTGCTGATTGTCGTGGAAGACGGCGCACAGGCTCGTCTGCTTATCTGCGACCATGCCATGGACGAAGTGAATTTCCTTTCTACTCAGGTCATCGAAGCCTATGTAGGAGAGAATGCAGTCTTCGATCTTTATGAACTGGAGGAAACGCATAACAGTACGGTACGGTTCAGTAACCTCTATGTCGACCAGCAGGCAAACAGTAACGTGCTGCTCAACGGCATGACCTTGCACAACGGTACTACCCGCAACACTACGGAAGTATACCTGTCAGGAAGGGGAGCTGAAGTCAACCTGTGCGGTATGGCCATTGCCGACAGAAACGAACAGGTAGACAACCATACGTTCATTGACCACCGGGTATCCGACTGTACCAGCAATGAGCTTTTCAAGTATGTGCTCGACGATCAGGCCATCGGAGCGTTTGCCGGTAAGGTACTGGTACGCGAAGGAGCCCAGCATACTTCTTCTCAGCAGACGAACCGCAACATCTGTGCTACCCGTGAGGCACGTATGTACACCCAGCCGCAGCTGGAGATTTATGCTGACGATGTCAAGTGTTCACACGGAGCAACCGTAGGTCAACTGGATGAAAATGCACTGTTCTATATGCAGCAGCGTGGTATCAGTCTGAAGGAAGCCCGCCTGTTGCTGATGTTTGCCTTCGTCAACGAAGTCATCGACAATATCCGTATGGACGCTTTGAAAGACCGTCTGCACCTGCTGGTTGAGAAACGTTTCCGCGGTGAGTTGAACAAGTGTCAGGGCTGCGCCATTTGTAAATAAAATAATCGATAGCTTATGTACGACGTAAACAAAATAAGAGAAGATTTTCCGATATTGTCACGTACGGTATACGGCAAGCCGCTGGTATATCTGGATAATGGAGCCACGACACAGAAACCACGCTGTGTGGTCGATGCCATAGTAGAGGAGTATTATTCGGTCAATGCCAACGTACACCGGGGGGTACATTTCCTGTCGCAGCAGGCTACCAATTTGCACGAAGCTTCGCGGGAAACGGTACGTCGCTTCATCAATGCCGGCAGCACCAATGAGATTGTCTTTACCCGGGGCACTACGGAGAGCATCAATCTGGTAGCCTCTTCCTTTGTGGAAAGTCAGATGAAGGAGGGAGATGAGGTCATTGTTTCCGTCATGGAGCATCATAGCAACATCGTCTCCTGGCAGCTTCAGGCCATGCGCAAGGGAATTGTACTGAAAGTGATTCCGATGAACGACCGTGGGGAACTCCTGCTGAATGAATATGAGAAACTTTTCTCTCCGCGTACCCGGCTGGTTTCTGTAGCCCATGTTTCCAATGTGCTGGGAACCATCAATCCGGTGAAGCAGATCATTGAGATGGCTCATGCCCATCAGGTACCGGTATTGATTGACGGTGCCCAGGGTATTCCGCATATGCCGGTCGACGTACAGGACCTGGATGCCGATTTCTACGTGTTCAGCGGACATAAGATATATGGTCCTACTGGAGTCGGTGTGTTATACGGCAAGGAGAACTGGCTGGACAAGCTGCCTCCTTATCAGGGAGGGGGTGAGATGATTCAGAATGTAAGTTTTGAAAAGACCACTTTCAACCAGCTTCCTTTCAAGTTTGAAGCGGGAACGCCGGATTACATTGGTACGACGGCACTGGCCAAGGCTTTGGATTATGTATCAGCCATCGGAATGGACCAGATTGCAGCCTACGAGCATGAACTGACGGTTTATGCCATGCAGCGTCTGAAGGAGATACCGAACATGCGTATCTTCGGTGAGGCTGCCCATAAGGGAGGAGTGATTTCATTCCTGGTAGGTAATATCCACCATTTTGACATGGGTACCTTGCTCGACCGTCTGGGCATAGCTGTCCGCACCGGTCATCATTGTGCAGAACCGCTGATGCGCCGTTTGGGCATCGAGGGTACGGTACGGGCTTCATTCGGTATATACAATACCAAGGAAGAAGCCGATGCACTGGTAGCAGGTATTGAACGGGTAAGCCGAATGTTCTGAAACAGAGATCCTGTTTACATCTCATAAAAAAGACAGCTCCGGAAGTATGAAAAAGAACTTCCGGAGCTGTCTTTTTTTATGTCATCCGCATGGCTGCTGTCTGATGTGCATCACTGTCGCAGCAGCAGGTGCCGCATCAGTAGCTGACGGTAAAGCGGTAATCTCCCTTATCCGCAACCTGCTTGGCGGTAAGTGAGATCCGGTAGATTTCCTTACCCCATACATTCGACAATCTCGGGTCGGTCAGGGCAATGCTTTCCTTCTTTGCCTCAAATGCCTTTCCGTCGAACTTCAGGACGGCTTTCTGTCCGTTTACCTGAATCGTAACCTGACCTTCTTCCAACTGTACCTCTCCCCATGTCAGGAAGTTGACCTGGTTGGGCTGAGAGGCCTCTGTCAGTTCAAATTGGTCGCGGATGTCCAGGCGGTTGCCCTTAACCTGATAAGAACGCTTCCATTCCTTGATTTTCGCTTCTGCCGGATAGGCTCCCGCAATGTCCACGCTGAAGCGCCCGTTGGCGGCATCTAGCACTTTTGCCTTGTATTTGCGTCCGTATTTCTGAGGCACCCCATTGACCAGCGGAAGGTTGTGATAGTTGCTTTGCATGGTCCAGATGGTATATCGTTCCGAACTGAAGGTCTGACGGGTATAGGTTCCCACTCCGGCGTCAATCAGCATCGGAGTATCGTTGACCCACAAAGAGAAGGTACCTGCATCGTTGTGGTTGTGACTCTCGTCGTTATAACCTCCCTTTGCGGCAAAGAAAGCCTTTCCCTTCCGTGCATAGTAAAACTCTGTCTCCGGATACCAGGTATAGTCAGGGCTCTTTCGCGGGTCCTTCATCTGCTGCAGCTCCCGGTCTACCTGGAACGCTTCCAGAATCCGGTACACATCCCGGCTTTTCAGTCCGATTCCCTTACCGGTATTCAGGTAACCCGCAAAGGCCAGCAGTTCCTGGCTCTGGATAGCCTTTCCATAGCGGAAAATCAGGTACGGGTCGCCTCCTCCCTTGGCCGAAGCATCGGCAAAGTTGACCACCCATCCGTTGCCTACGTAACTTCTCGAGATATATTCTCCCATGTTCCGGATCTGAGGATTATCGAAGATATTGATCTTGTCACCCGTAATATCCGACAGCAGTACCAGATAGTCGAGCAGTTTTCCGGAAGCGTGTCCCCAGTACGAAGGCCCCTCTTCGCAGGCACCGTCCTGATGCACGTAATTGATAAACTTGTCTACCGATTCAATGCTTCTCATCACCGCCTTGGCCAGTCGGTCGGTATCGTTTTCCAGCAGCATGAACGTCATCAGCGCATTGCTGTTGCACCACGGGTTCCAGTTGTTGATCATGTCCCCGTCCTTATAGTTGACCGCCATCCACCAGAACGAATCGTCCTCCAGATAAGGCACCATGATCCGTTTGTCGAGTTCATGGTATAACCGGCGTGAAATTTCCGGGTTGATCTTGTCGAACGACTCGTGCATGAAATAATACACCCACGAAAGCATATTACCCAGGTCGCCCGCTGTCAGGTCAATCATATCATAGTCGTATGCCGGGAGTGAACGTCCGTCGGGCTGGCGTACCAGGTGGGCCGACAGTGCCCAGGAAGTCATTTCGCACGAATGGAACACCCCGTTGATCAGCTGGTCCATGAACCGCCCCTTACCTTCCGCCAGTTCGGCAAACAGCAGTTGCACGATGGCCTGGTTGTTGGCATCAAAAGGATTCTCCATCACCTTCCGGTTTCCGCTTCTTTCATATTCCAGGTAGTCACTCGCCTTGACTACCTTCCATTCATAGTTCAGAAATTTCTCACCGTTCTTGATGACCTTCTCCTTATTCTGTCCGAAAAGGTTGTCCCAGCCTGTCCGGTCGGCATAGGCCGGATATTTTACCCATTTCTGACCGGGTACGAGATAAGCACGGAGAGAATCGGCCACAAACTCTTTTTGCAGGATATTCCTTTCAGAATAGGCATAAGTCTGTGTGGGCGCATACAAACATGCACACAAGGCAATTGCCACAAGTTTTTGGGAAATCTTCATATTTAGTCCTTTTAAAATAATTATTGTACAATGTTATAAAATATTTTTGATACATCCGTCATGGCTGGAGAATAAAAACGGAGGCTGTCCGGAAACCGGCGGTGCTTCGTCTGCAAAACAATTTCAGGGATGTCTGCAGAAAGCTTTCAGGAAGAGATAAAAAACAAAAAACGCCAGTTTTCACTGACGTTTTTTATATGATACTGTATCGGTATCCGGAATTTAATATTCATCCTTGCGTTTCGGGTTCATTGGGAACCATCCTTTCTTCACTCTTTCCTTTTGTTCGAATATTTCCTTAATCGTCCAGAAAGACGAGAAAGAGAAAACTCCCAGCAGACTGGAAACCAGGATATCGCTTACCATGACCGAACCGGCTACTCCAGCCAGACCGGCAATCAGGAACCACCACCAGCACCTCGTGCCCCAGTAATATTCGGCCTTGACCACGATAGGGTGGAAAATGCCGATGATCAGGAAGGTGCAGATTCCGATGACCAGACCGCCGATGTGATAAGTGTCAAGCCATTCCATAGACTATTTACGGATAGGGATTTCTTTCTTGATACTTTGCTCAAGCGAAATCAGTGTTTCCGTAGCCACCACTCCCGGAATTTCCTGAATCTTTGAGTTCAGCAAATCCATCAGATGCTCATTGTCAGTAGAATACAGTTTGGTCAGCATGGTGTAAGGACCGGTAGTGAAATGACATTCCACGATTTCAGGAATCTTTTCCAGTTCGGCTACCACACTCTTGTACATTGATCCTTTTTCCAACTTGATACCCACATAAGTACAGGTACTATATCCCAGACTCTTGGGGTTTACATGGTATCCAGAACCGATGATGACGCCTAAGTCGATCAGTCTTTGTACGCGCTGATGAATAGCTGCACGCGATACACCGCAGTCGGCAGCTACATCCTTGAAAGGAATACGTGCGTTCTGGGAGATGATTTCCAGAATCTGCTTGTCGAGATTATCAATCTTTTCCATATGAATTAACGTCTTGTTATTATCATTTTGTAAGCAAATATAGAAAAACTTTTTTTCTAATCGTACATTTTATAAGAAAAAACATGAATTTTAACTCGATTTTCTGCAGAAATCCGTCTATTGGTATATCGTCTCGCTGATTTCCCTGATTTTCTGCCGTCTTTCCAGTGAAAAAGTATTGCTGTGGGTATCCAGGTACTGTAAAAGTTCAAGCGCTTTTTTGAGCAGGCTGTTTCTTTCGGCGTCTGATTTTTTTAATGAGGCATCGAAATAAAACAGTTCGGCCAGTATCTCTATGCGTTGCAGCAATTCCTGAGGAGGAAAGGCCGTCCCCAGATAATGCATGATGAAGGGGACATCCTGTTCGTAGAAGAAGCGTTCCGACTGCTGGAAGTAGCACCGGTACATACTGCCGGTATCCTGTTGCAAGGTCGCCTCTTCCTTTCCTTTTTCCCGTTCCTCCTTCAGTTTCTCCAGTGCCTCGAAAAATTGAAGGATGAGCCGCATGATATAGTCGCGTTCAAGCATAATGTGACAATATATAAGTAAGTATTCAATGCTGCAGTTGTTGGAAACCTGCCTGCCAAAATTAAGAAGATTTTCCGGATTCTCCACAGGAATTCCTCGTGGAAGTAGCACGATGATGAAACTTTTGTTTCCTGGAAGTGAAACTTGAGTTGCATAATTGTGAAACTGGAGTTTCCTCCCCATGATAATCTTGGATTGTTTCCCCAGACCGAATGTCCGACTCCTTTATTTATCTTCGTTCGTATTTATCTTCGTTCGTTTCTATTTCCACCAGCGTTTATCTCCATTCGTAATTATCCTCATAACTGTCGAATCTCAGCTGATGGGTAAGTCCCTGAGTCCGGAACACTGTTTCAATGTACTGCTGTTCCTTCGGCGGAATCGGATAAGTTCCCCTCCGGTAGCGGTAATATAACTCTTTTCCGTATCTGCGGAGCAGGATTTGCCGGATGTCTCTCACTTTGGCAAAAGGTACTTCGTCAAAGATCCGGGTGAATCCGCGGGCATACCGTACCTGGCGGTCGGGGGCAAAATACCGGCAGTCCGTGCCTGTGCATTTCGGGTTGATGATACTGAGATATTCCATGTCGGACGGCAGATGGGAGGTAAGCAAATGACGGATGCATTTTTCGGAATGCGTACAAGACGGATAGAGGCAGAGTGCATATCCGTGTGGTACTGCAGTAAAGTCATAGTTTTTATCCATAAGATAATCAATAGTTTAAGGTTGTTATGTAGGTCGGCGGCATTGCTGCCGCTTTCCCCATTAAGAACTGTACGTGCGACTTTCACCGCATACAGCTCCGATAATTCTAAATTTAATTCTCATAAAATTAAATCGGCTCATAATCATCTT
>NZ_JABSOE010000089.1 GCF_013618865.1 Phocaeicola faecicola | reverse complement strand
AGTTTGAAAGGATAAAATCTTCAAAACTAAGCTTATAAACTTCTCTCTTTAGAAAAATTCGAATGAATCCAATCTGAGATGAAACAATAGAGGCCATCTCAAGTTTATTTTGAGACAGCCTCATTTCCGATAATTGACGATACCAATAATACTTTTCTTAAATTCATGTTTCTCAATTATTTTTAAAGGGAAATAAATTATTCTTCATAAGTGATTCTATCCACATAATATCCGAAGCCGACACAAAGGAATCCATCTTGTGAGTTTAACAGGTCAAGTATTTCTTGCGACAGTATGATGTCACTGACCCCGTCGGCATAGACTTCAAACTCAGGATACCCGGGAAGTTCGTTCCACCATCCGGAAGCGAATCTGATTTTATGATAGCTATCATCAGATTTAATGGAATAATATACCTTTAGTTTTGTTCCTGCAGGCAAACTCTTTACATCATTTTGTACTGCATCAAACAACCTGTTAGGGTCACCTTCGGGCAAATCCCATGATACATAGTGATGTCCTTTCCATAATTCAACCTCCAGTGGAGAATCTTTTACCGTAACCGCAAGTTCAGTCTTTATTTCTCCATCAATATAGAAATTCACATTTTCTCCGGATTCTGTCATACCTGTCAGTACGTAATCTCCGTCTGCAATTGCAGGTGACATGAATGTAAGACGGGTGGAATACTGTTCAACGAAGGTAGTGATTGTATTTCCTCCCAATGACAGCGAAGCGACCTTGTCAAGATTCAAGCCGGTAATAGTCCATTCTGCATCAGGACGCTTGTTCTCGGGTCCTGCAGTCACCAGTGCCCGGGAAGTAACTTCCATGGTATTGGCACCGTATCTATTGCCTTCCGCATCGATAAATGCCACACGATATTCACCGTCAGCCAATTCTGAAGGAATTTTAAACTCAATATAACCTTCTGATTCCACATAGGTGATATCATCGATTTCCACTTCCTGATCAGCTTCAGATCCGGCAACATTTATCTGCTTTAATGCCACTTTTGCAACCTTCTCAAGATTTGTTCCGCTAAGACGTGCCCATTTCCCGGTGGCAACCATGCGCTCTGATAGTACTTCTTCGCTCTGGGGATCTTCCGCCAGAGCTTTTATTTTTACGAGTCCTTCACGGAAAGTTGTCTTTCCTGCAGGGGTTGAGACATCAACTCTAAGATGATAAACACCGGCATCCAGATTCATCTCCAACGTCTTTTCTGTTCCGACTTCTTCACCGTCGAGAGTCCAGACCACAGAAGTGAAATCAGCAGGTGTAGTTGTTACCGTTATGGAGAACAACACATCCCGGTCTATTTCAGAAATAGTTCCCAGTCCACCATTAGCGTCACGCTCGGGAAATGTAGGAGCTATGATACGAGGCTCGTCGTCTGCTGTTGCAGTAGAAAACGGCTCTTCTTCACTACAGGATGTAAAAGAGAAACCTGCACCGAGCAATATAAATAAGATCCAATATATTCTTTTCATTTTAATACGAAGTTTAAGTTGTTTTGTGTATCAGATTTTTATTCTTTATCCCACCATACAGGAATATTCCAACTGTTAGTTCCCCCCCATACGGTCTAATGCTTCCTGATAACCTTCCTTATTGTAAGAAGATTCAAGTATCGGGTAGCACAAACGTACAGGAATGTCGTATCCCCCGGTCAGCTTATCTGCCGCATAACCATATTCAGCAGGAGATTTCAGCTTGGGATATCCTGAACGACGAATGTTAGCCCAACATTCTGACAGATTATGGAAGTGAAGAATCCAGGCTTGAGTATTTATTGCTTCTTTCTTGCCTTCGTCACTGAGAGCAGAAATAGGGTGATTGGTGATATAATCGTTTATATCCTGGTTGTCGATTTCGCAATCATAGTTGTCAACCAGAAACGCCATCGAAGCCCTGACTCCATTTTCGTAATGCTGTTCCACGGATGCAGCCCCTACGTTCCATCCTTTAAGTTTAGCCTCTGCCAATAGAAACTCCACTTCAGCGTATGTCATGACGACACCCGGATTGTCGGATTTCAGGAAATTCTGGGCCAGTTTAGGACGGGTAGCATCCTGCAGCCACGGATTTGAGTAATTTGCATTGTCAGGATACTTTTCTTTAAGGTCCTCTATGATTTCACTCCAATATCCATTATCCGGCCATGGTTCATACCAGAATTCACCCGGTTTCGAAGGATTGAACTGTGCACCCAGTGCCAGCATCTCGTCTGTCAGGTCAATGCGGTTATTCGGATTTGACTGAGTCAGTCCCTTGTCGAAATAACAGCGGGTAAGTACAAAAGTACGAGGGTCGTCATTGTCCTTCAAGGTATTGAAGAATGTAGAACAGATATAAGTCTGATTGTTTGCAGGGTCATTGCCAAAATACAATTGTGACAAAGCATTGCGTCTGTAATCAGTATATGCTTCCTGGCCGAAATTGAACGTAAGCTCCATGTATTCAATCAATGCGTCATCGTCTGCACTGGTCATGAAGCCGGCAGGATCCGTAAATGCCTTTTCGAACTCTTCCTGTGCCTTCTGTGGGGCAACATCAGAGATACGCATGGCAAAACGCATGCGAAGAGAATTTGCAAGCTTTCTCCACTTACTTATATCTCCGTTAAATATCACATCACCGGTGATTTCATCTTTCTTGTCGTCCAAAGCGGCAGCGGCATCAGTCAGCTCTGTAAAGAAACTGTTGTAGATTTCCTCCTGTGTATCATAACGCGGACTTGTTATACCGCTGATAAAGCCTCTGGCTGCCTCTGAGTATGGAGCATCCCCGTATGTATCTGTGATGATAGACATAAGATATACTTTGTAAATCACTGCGGCGGCATGTATATTCACTTTGCTTTCGTCGCCCTCTGTCTTTACCTCAGCATCTACAAGATTCTTGATACCCGTGGTATAAAGGTTGGTCCAAAAACGATTCATTTCGTTATTGTCAATTTTGTGCTGCCCCCCGTAGTTTGTGGTATTCCAGCATCCCATAAGCTGCTGCGTGAAAGCACCTATATAGCTTCGGTATATTTCTATCATACCAAGGTCGCCGTATGTCTGCAGTTCGGCAAAAGTCAACTGTGAATTAGGATCAATCTTTTCAGCTTTCGACGGATCTGTATTCATGTCGTTCATGTATTCATCACTGCAGGCAGTAAAAGCAAGTGCTAATGCCAGGCACATTGCTGTTTTTATATATGATTTGTAACGTTTCATTGTGTATTTCATTTTGAAATGATTCAGGATTAATTAGAATTTCACGTTGACATTGAAACCATAGCTTTTACGTGAAGGCAATGAGCCGTATTCCATACCCATGCCTGTAGTATTGTTATAGTTTGAATCAGGATCGATATTAGGAATATTTTTCCAAACGATAAACGGATTACGTGCAACGAAAGACACTGTCAATCCTTTCACCTTATTCTTCAACCATGCTTTAGGGAATGAATAGCTCAATGTGATTTCACGACATTTGATATACGAGTTGTCATAGACAAACATTGACGGTGCATAGCGGCTGATATTCATCCAATAGTCCTCAGGGTTTACGTAAATGTCATTAGGACGATATGTTCCGTCACCATTGTCTATTACACCAGGAGCAATGAAACCGCCGGTAGGTGTCCAGTTTGCTTCACTGATACCAAGTGCCTTGCGCTGCTCTTCTGATTTATACCATTCTTCGCGTCCTTCCAATGTTTCCAGTGCCTTACCGGATTCGTATGCGGCACGGGCAGACATTGAATACAAATCGGCGCCGACCTTAATATCGAATACCGCAGCAAGAGAGAGGTTCTTGTAGGTGAAGTTCGTTATCACACCACCTGTCCAATCCCATGAAGCGTTACCCAAAATATGATTGCTGTTGTCGTATTGTGGCAGGCCGGTGCTTGGATCAATCAATATGTCACCATTTTCATTGCGCTTGAAATCAGGACCAATGATGGAACCGAAATTTTCTCCCACTACGGCAGCTACCTGCACATCCTGCCATGTAGCCTTTTCCAACTCGAACAGGTCGATACCGTCAACCAGTTCCTTAACCTTGTTATTGTTCTTGGAGAAGTTGAAGTTCAAATCCCATGAAAAGTCCTTTGTCTGGATAGGACGAGTGTTCAAGGCTATTTCAATACCGCTGTTCTGGATTTCTCCAGCATTGATCATGCGGTATGTATAACCGGAAGCCCATGAACTTGCCATTGCCATAATCTGGTTTCTACTAGTCTGATTATAATAAGTAAAATCCAGACCAATGCGGCTGTTCAGGAATTTCAATTCCAGTCCCATTTCGTATGAATTGGTTCTTGTCGGTTTTAAATCCCGATTCGGAATCGTACTGTTGCTGATAGAACCTAAAGTATATCCGGGATAAGTGAATTTAGATTTCGTATATACCAGTCCCAGCTGATAAGGATCTGTATCGCTGCCCACCTGTGCCCAAGAAACACGGAGTTTGCCGTAGGGCAGAAGCTGGTGATTCTTTATAAGCTCAGAGAATACAAAACTGCCGGAGAATGAAGGATAGATATATGTATTGTTATTCAGCGGCAATGTAGAAGACCGGTCGCCGCGCAATGTCGCATCAAGATATACCAGGTGTCTCCATCCTACATTAACGGCACCATAAATAGAATTTATCTGCTTTTTGTAGTAATTCTGTTCCACACTTGTTTCGTTGAAGCTCATCAGCGCCACAGTCTCACGTATCTTCATGTCCTGAGCCGTAGTGATTGTCGTTTCATTGTTCACCTTATATAAATTGGCACCCAATGTCGCATTAAAATCGAAATCCCCCCAGGAATTGTTGTACAAAGCCAACATCTCGAAGTTGTACATACGGTTCCTGAAATTGCTTATCTGCAACCTGCCGGCCTCATAACCAGGAGTGGTAGGAGCCTTGAAATCCTCAAACTTATACCAGTTGAACTCGGCTCCGACAGTACCCTGAAGTTTAAAATGGTCCGTAACGTTCCATATCGCCTTACCATTGAAACGGAACTGGTCTTTATCCGACTGGTTCGAGTTTTTGTAGACATCCCAGTAAGGGTTTACATTGTATGGATCCAAACCATTCCAATTGGCGTATTCACCGTTCTCATCCTGGTATGTCTTCAGCCATTCCTGGTCGTACGTAGTAGCCAGAGTCATCAGGTTCTTACCGACATTACCTTTGCTGTCGCCGAGTGCCGGACGGTTCTTTACTGATTCGCGTGTATAGTTTGTACTGAAATCCAGATCGACCTTTCCCATACTCGTATTGGCACGCAGGTTGAAGATGTTACGGCTCATATTGGTATTCGGAACGATATCCTTATTACGCATGTCGGTGTAAGTGAAACGTACTCCCGACTTTCCATGGCTTGAGCTTAACGTCAATGTATTGGTTGCAGTCAAGCCTGTTCGGAAGAAACCTGAAACATTATCAGGAATTATCAGATACGGACGCGAGACGCCATCAAAGTAATCCAGCATATTTGAACCGTCGGCCTTGGGACCCCAGCTCTTATTGGTGTTCGCAACCGCATTTATACTGTAAGTGCCGTCACTGCCCATACCATATATCTGCTGGACTTCGTTCCATTTGGCAAGTTGAGTCTCGAATGTCAGCGTACCATTATATTCAATGCTCATACGTTCCCCATCCTTACCACTTGCTTTCTTGGTCGTGATAAGAATTACACCGTGGCTGGCGCGGCTGCCATACAAAGCTGAGGCTGCAGGACCTTTAAGGACAGACATGTTCTCGATATCATCAGGGTTAATGCTTGAAATACCGTCCCCCAGGTCATAACCTCCTTCCGTACCGGCACTACCATAGTTCGTATTATCCAAAGGTACTCCATCAATGACATACAAAGGCTGGTTGTTGCCGGTCATTTCGGTATTACCACGCAAAAGTACACGCGTAGAACCTGAAGGGCCACCTGCAGTCTGACTGACAACCAGACCGGGTACACGACCGGCCATAGAGTTAATCACATTGGTTTCCTTTGCTTTTGTCAAAGTCTCTCCTTTAACTTCATCAACCCCATAGCCAAGTGCCTTACGTTCGCGCTTGATACCCAATGCGGTAACAACGACCTCATTCAACACCTTGCTGTCTTCCTCGAGGGTGATATTCAGTGGACCACTACCCACTTTTACTTCTTTTGTTTTGTAGCCTACAAAACTTATAACCAGCGTAGCATTCGGTTGCACATTCAAGACAAAGTTACCTTCCATATCGGTAATGGTTCCGTTGGTTGTACCTTTTTCTACAATCGAAGCACCGATGATAGCTCCCGCAGCATCTTTGACATTACCTGACACTTGCCGGTTCTGTTGCATTACGGTAAGATGGGTTTCCGTAACCCCGGCATTCAACTGCGGCATTCCTCCAAAAAGGGACAGAGACAATGTACCGCAATACAATGTGTACTTGTAGTTTAATCTTCTCATAAGTTTTTAATAAGTAATAGTATTAAGATTAATTGTATATTTTCACCCAATCGACGAACATCTGGGCCTTTTCTCCATCTTTCAAAGCCGTGATTTGTGCCGGATCTGTTATACCTGGGAAGTCGCCACCTACAGCCAAATTGAACAAGAAGTAAAATTTGTCGTTAAAGTATTCAAAACGGCCACTGTCCGGTCCGATATGAAAGGTCTTGATCAGGATGTCATCAACCTTTACGATAAGTTCGTTTTCATTCCACTCCAGGGAATATACATGATAGTTGCCATCCTGAAGACTTTTTTCCAGGGTCTTGGTCTGGAAAATCTGTTCATGGCCTTCTACATCCGGACCATAATGAATTGCGGAATTTATGTATGTTTCTGTCGTATTATTGGCTATACCGGCTTTTTCTCCCATTTCCATAATATCGATTTCGCCACAGGCAGGCCATTCCTTGTCGTTGTCTCCCATCATCCAGAATGCCGGCCATAATCCATTGGCCGTTTTGGGAAGTTTTATGCTTGATTCTACTTTACCATACTGAAAACTTTTCTTGCCTCTGCTGTTTACACGACCGGAATAAAATTTGTCACCTTCTCTCTTGGCCGTCAAAACCAGTACTGTCTTATCACCGTCTTTCCCTACACTGACACAGTCTTCGATATATTCCTGAAGTTCATTGTTCACCCAACCAGGCTCATGGGTTTCTTTGGTCCAGACAGAATTATCAAATGTGTTGAAATCCTCTGTAAATACAAGTTCCCATTGTTTGGAGGATTCATCTTCATCCGGCTGTTCCGGTTTCTCCTCCTGTCCGTCATTATCATCTTTGATTTCCTCTTCCGGATTATCAGGCTTCACCGGTTCATTGTTCGTAGAACACGATTGCAGATTCATTCCAAAAAAGAATAATAGAAATAAGATTGCTGTTTTCATTACCGATAGTTTTTTGGTTAAACATTATGTATTTTCACTTCCTTTTTCTGTTAACAAAAGATTATATTCAGCTTGCTAAGCTGTCAGCAAAATTGGGTATAATCCTGTTTTTGAGGGTTTGAATGCTGACAGAAAAGGGTTGAAATCTATCATTTTTGCTTTTTAACCAAGCATACAGATGAAAAACGGGCTGACCCATCAACAATGCTCATAATGAGACATTATTGATGGGTCAGCCCGTAATATCGGTACAGAACTGTCTGTTAATTTTGTTCCATAAACTTGCTGGGTGATATGCCAAACTGTTTCTTGAACAATATACTGAAATATTTAGCATTCACAAATCCGGTCTCTGCGGCTACATCAGTCACAGGTTTTCCTTGTTTCAACAATTCTGCTGCTCTCTGGAGGCGGATCAGACGGATGAAGTCCTGTGGAGCCTTGCCCGTCAGCGATTTCAGACGGTTGTAAAATAAGGTACGGCTCATGGCCATTTCCTGACACAATTGATTAATATTAAATTCTTCATCCTCCATATTGTCGATGACGAGTTGTGTGGCACACTTGATGAAATTCAAATCATTCTCGGATACTGGTACGGCTTCCTGCTGAACCTTGCACTCATCTGTCTGCCGTATTTCATCCCCACTGTCCAAAGTCTCGGCGGCAGCAGTCTCATTTTTCTCTATTTGTGCCACCACATTTTTCAGCACATATTCACGCAGATGATTCCGGGTTTCGAGAATGCTATGTACCTTCAATCTTAAAATCTCCGCACTGAAAGGTTTGGGAATATAATCGTCCGCTCCGCTCTTCAGACCGGTAACCATGGCATCGTGCGTTACTTTGGCAGTCAGCAATATAAACGGTATGCCGGATGTCTGGGGATTTTCCTTTACTATACGACAGAGCTCGTCGCCCTGTATGCCAGGCATCATTACATCCGACAGAATAAGGTCCGGATATTCTTCCGACAAACATTCCAAGGCCTTGCTTCCATCAGAAACATCTATGACCCGATAATCATGCTCGAAAATCTTCCTTAAATAGCAGCGCAGTTCATCATTATCCTCAACGATGAGCAATGTGTTAGACGGTTCCTTGATATTTTCAGCATCATCCCCCATATACTCCTTCGTATTATCTGGGGCCGGAGATATCTGTTTATGTACCGTATTATTGTCAAAAGAAGAATCTATATCGGCCTTGCGTAACGTAACATAGAAGGTACTGCCCTTGTTGATTTCAGATTTGTATGAGATTTTTCCATGCATCATATTCACCAGACGCTGAACCTGCAGCAGCCCGAATCCTGTGCCGGGCTCGTTGGTCTCTCTCGCATTAACTGTGCGATAGACATTCTTGAAGAGGTGTTTGCCTGCATCCGCCGGGATGCCGATACCGGTGTCTTGCACCTCTATCATTACATGCTTTTTATCAGTTGAAAGCGACAGGCTGATTGTTCCGTTTGCCAAGGTATATTTGCAGGCATTCGAAATAAGATTGTCAAGCAGCATTTCCATCATCTGCTCATCTGCCATTGCAAATACGTCATGCTCCGGCAAAGACATCTTTATATGCAACTGTTTCTTGTCGCAATATGACTGGAAACTTACACATTCCTTCACCAACAAATCATTGATATTGACTGGTTTAAGAGTTACATTTCCCCTGTTCGTATCTATTTTCTCAAATTCAAGCAGTTGACTGACAAGTGTATGCAGCTTACGTGTATTGTTGCGCGCGGTTTCCAGCAGGTAACTTACTTCCTCCGAAAGGCCTTTTTCCTTACTGAGGTCTTCCAGAGGGGCCATGATAAGGGTTACAGGAGTCCGTATATCGTGTGCGGTTTCTATAAAGAACTTTATTTTGTCCTCATTATGTCTTTTCTGAAGCTGATTGCTCTTGTATCTGAGGATGAAATAAAATATACCGAAGACTAAAGACGAATATATTATCCATGCATACCATGAGTTCCACCACGGCTGGTCGATGTTTATTGAAAGTGCATCTTCTGAGATGATTTCTCCATTACTTTTTCTTAAACTTCTGACTTTTAGTGTGTACATTCCCGGTGATACATTGGTATATCTGACAGTTTCATTCGAGTATACCGCACTCCATGATTTTTCGTATCCTTCGAGAATATACTGATAGGCGATATCATGCTGAAAGCGATAGTTTATTGACTCAAATGTCACAGAAAATGAGTTGTGACTGTAATCAAGCTCAACTTTCTTATCCATGAGCATGTCATAAATGGCCGGACGCATCTCGATTTCCTTTTCGGGAGAAATATATTCCAATTTCAAGTCGGTGATTCTGACAGGTGCCTCGTATTTCTCAACAGCCATCGCATCAGGAGTTATGAAAATAGCCCCATTAGTACTTCCATAAGCAAACCTGCCATCAGAAAGTTTGATGCATGCCGATTTGTTATATGTCTTGTCTGTATCATGAATATAATTCAGGTTCGAAACCTTCATGTCATTCACGACTGCAAGTCCTTTACCTGTGCTTGCCCAAATACGCCCTTTATTATCCCGCTGCAGGCTGTATATGTCATCCGACAGCAAACCTTCTTTAGTGGTAATTGTCTTTATGTCACCTGAATTCATGTCATACAGATTCAATCCGCCTCCTTCTGTGCCAAGCCATACGGTACCGTCGCCGTTAAACAACATCGAAATGATATAAGCACTGACATTCTTGTTGTTGAACTCACGGGTTGTGGCGTAACGACTGAACCGGGATGTCTGTTTTTCTACCATACAGAAGCCGTTTACTGTAGCTACAGCCATTCTTACGGAATCAACTTCTTCAATGGAATGAACCCAGTTGATATCAAACTCATTTTTACGCTTTCCTTGTTGGTCGATTATGATTAAATTTCCGTTAAGTCCCCCGATCCAAACATCTCCGGCTTCGTCCTCCTTCACCGAGAAAATATAATTTGTAGTAAGGCCTCCCGGATTTTGAGTAAGATGCCTGATCACATGTCCCGCTTTATCAATCAGATACAAGCCGTCTCCATAAGTTCCAGCCCAGATATTTCCATTGTCAGACTTGCATAAATCTACTATTACAATAGATTTTAATATATGCTTCCACCAATGATCCGACTTATTTCTGATACTGATGCCATCATCCGTGGCAAACCACAGGTCGTTGTTGGAATTCTCTTCTACATCATTCACATTATTATTTACCAGCGACTGCGGATTCCCCCGTTCGTGTGTCATTGTGTGGATAGGATATGTCAAAGAAATAGCCACAGACACTCCGCCGGTATAACTGCCTATCCATATATTATCCTGAAAGTCCTTGGTGATGGCATAGATTCCATTGCCATATAAAAAGAACTCTCCACTGTCTTCTGTATTGACAAACAACTTGGTCTCAGAGGTATGCTTGTCTACAAAATATACTCCGCCACCGTCTATCCCAACAAGTATTCTGTTTTGATCATAAGGAGTAATGGCACGGATGGGATTTAAAAATGACAGGTGCTGGCCTTTTATCCCATGTAATGAATGATTCTTGAGGTCCAGGGTCCACAATCCGCTGTTGAAGGTACCGATCCACAATTTATTCTCAGACTCATCGAGATAAAGAGTTTGTACATTCTTGCCTTCTGCAAGTGGGCTGGAAACAAAATTGTCCTGATACGACAACCGGAAAATACCAGTCGATGTACCCACAAATAAAGAATCGCCCAAACATGCTATGTCATTTATGTACTTGTCTTTAATCACGCAAGATATGGTACCGTCTGATTTTCTCGAGTATAGTCCTCTGCTCAGTCCAAACCAGAGCGTTCCATTTTCATCGGAAAAGATTTTAGTAAGAATGATTTCTCCCTCAATATATTCGCCCAAAAACAGATACAATTCAAAACTGTCCGTATTCGGTTGATATTTATATATTCGTCCGGTATGGTCGTATGCCAGAAGTCCCAGTTTGTCATCAAAGTAAAGCCTGGTGATTCTTCCTGCCAGATCACCGTAATAGTAATTAGAAGACAATGCATAATTTTTTACTGTACGGCCATTATATCTGTCAACTCCGGTTCTGGTGGAAATCCACATCACATTGTCATTATCCTCAACGATCGAGAAAACTCTTTCGCTGCTCAATCCATCCGTACGGTCGATGTGGCGGACACCGAACATACCGTCAAACGATTCGGCATACAAAGCAGAAACAGACAATACAAGAGAGATGGCTAATACGATATGTCTAAAATTTATCTTCATATATTGAATCACGAATGCTTACATCCTTATATTTTACAAAAAAATTACAAAGGCTAATATGATACAAATATAGTGAAAGGTGAGTGCAGAGACAAACGAAAACGGAGTTTTCAAGTTTGGCTATGCCGAACCGCATTCTATCTTATTCAAATATAATGAAAACGAATGAAACATTAGAGTTTATATCGAATAATTGATTAAAGCGTTCTTTGACTTATCTTTGTGGTCTAAAAAGTTCAATTGATGTATTATGACAAGATTCGCCACCGTCATAGCCAAGTGCTTGCAGCGACAGGATT
>NZ_JABSOE010000088.1 GCF_013618865.1 Phocaeicola faecicola | reverse complement strand
TAATCCAATATCTGTGTGGGCAGTACAATACTGGCCAACATGCTCAAATAATCGTTTTCCATGCTGTAAAGTAAAGAACTATTCGATTAGATTACAAATTTATCCCCACTAAATTTCTACTGAGCCCCTCTTGTGCCTTAGCGGCATCTGTTTCAGAGAGTTTGACTCCTTCTACGAACTCTTCATAGTCTTTGTCGCTGAGTGCTGACATGTAATGTTTCAGTGCAGCTCCAGGTGTGCTCGGAGTACAAGATACCATGGCAAGAACCGCTACCAGCATCAATCCTAAACGAATCAGTTGTTTCATCATAATGTTTACGTTTTAAAGTTAATAGATATAAAAGATTAAAAAATAAAAGGTCTGAATTTACGGAAAAGCATATTGTATTTTCAACCGTTTGTTAGCGACAATATCGTCGGGCATCAGGTAGGTCCCGCTCATTGAAGGGACATTAATCTGTGTGCGCCTGCCTTCCGAAAGGCAGATACCTGCTTTCTGGTAAGCAAACTCTACAAGTTCGGTACAATACATCCGTAACGTATCGTTCAGGTTGTAGTCATGGTCAAAAAGAATTCCTTTTTGTGACATCTCCCAGGCGATGCGTGCAGCCTTTGAAGCGGCGAGGGTATCTTCCGTGACTCGTGCAATGATGCCGCGAACGGCTCGGTCGTTGGCAAAGAAGCGTGATAGCGAGTCCGCCTTGACACGGTCAACGTCCCCCTCGAAATCAGGTTCGTCGGGAACTGCATGGATGACGAACCATTCATTGTCAATCTTTTTCAGTATTCCCACATGCGAATACGTCCCGTCGTTGCTGGCAGTGGTTACGATATGGCTCAGGATTCCGGTGCCGCGCCGAAATGCGAGATTTCCGTCCGCCAGTATTCCGACAGGTATCATCCGCTTGCTCTTTACCTTCGTATCGTTACAGGATACGCATAAATAGGGGGCAAGTAGAGTGAGAAATATGTGAATTAGTGTTTTCATATATGAGCAAAGGTAATCATTTAATTTTTTTATCAAAATCTGATAGCTGATTTTGTTTATCTTTTTTATGTATGATGCACTGATTCTTTTGTCTGATGACGGGCAGATTGATGGGCTTTAACGTACTTGTCGGTCCTTGGTTTTATTGAATTTATAGTCTGACTCCTCAGTATTTGGATAGCTTGCTTTGTCCGATTGTGTTGTATGTTTTGTATGAAATCGTGATTGCTTGTCGTGAAATTTTAGAATCGTAACTTCTATTTCTTTCTGTGCGGAGAATGACCCATAACGGAGGCAGCTATAGAATATGTTTTATATGGAAGTGGATAAGGGAGACTATTTATCAGACGAAATGAGTGCATAGCCATTCTGCATCTCTTCTGCTGCCATGAGCATGTCCTCCTCTTCGTTTATGGAGTAGCTGACCGTATGGTCTTTCAAATAAATATGATTAAGCGTATATTCCAGCGAAATAAGAGTTTGTTCTCTTTTTTGAGGTTTTAAATCACATTCCCATATTGTAATGCAGTGCCATCCCATTTGGGCAAGTTCTTTTTGTACTCTTTCATCGCGTGCAATATTACGATTGATTTTGTTTGTCCAGAACTCTGTATTCGATTTGGGGATAACGTAATATTTACACCCTTTATGTCCGTGCCAGAAACAGCCGTTGACGAAAATACAAGTGTGATATTTCCTTAAAACAATATCCGGACGGCCGGGAAGGCGTGGATGGTTCAGCCGGTATCTGAATCCATGGGAAAACAAATACTTTCTGACTATCATTTCCGGTTTAGTATTGGCTGAGTGTATGGCAGCCATGTTTTTATGTCGCTGGTCTTTAGAAAGAATATCCATCGGGCTATGTTTACTTCTTATTCAGATTTATGGTTATTGTTTCTTATGTTTCTGCTGGTCTTTTATTATAAAATCTGATTAATGGGTAAATATAACGATTATTTGTCTGATATAAAGAAAAATTCTGTTTTTATTAAATGAAGAGATCTTTTGTGTCTGCTGGATGTTATGGTTGAATTTACTTCAGCACGAACGTAATAAGTTTTTGTTTTGTTTGGTGGATGTTTCTCGTTATTCCTTGAAGATTGGAATGCCTAAAAATTCTTGTGGCTAAAAACTTTGCCGCAGTTGCTTTGCTTATACAAGAAAAATGATTCTGATATAAGCACGGACAACTGCGGTAAAGTTTTCTTATATTTACATAGGTGTTGGATTTTCTGACGATTACCGGCATATCAGTTTGTCTTTAATGCACGCATGGCATTGAAAACGGCCAGTACGGTAACCCCTACGTCGGCAAATACCGCCATCCACATTGTGCCGAGTCCGACGGAGGCGAGCAGCAGAATGGCAATCTTAATGCCAATGGCAAATCCTACATTTTCACGGGCTATACGTATTGTGCGGCGTGAGATACTGATGGCTGAGGCTATCTTGGAAGGGTTGTCATCCATCAGTACGATGTCGGCTGCTTCTATGGCTGCGTCACTGCCGAGTGCACCCATGGCAATACCGATATCTGCACGTTTCAGTACAGGGGCATCGTTGATGCCGTCACCTACAAAAGCAAGGGCCTTGCCCGTACGATTTTCTGCAAGCAGCTGTTCTACGTATTTTACTTTATCTGCAGGCAATAACTCTGCGTACCATCTGTCTATTCCCAGTTTCTCAGCTACATTGGCCGCAACCTCTTTTCTGTCTCCGGTGAGCATGACGGTCTGTTCCACTCCCAGCTTTTTGAGTGAGGGTATTGTCTGAAAACTCTCATCTTTGATGCGGTCGTTGATTACGATATGGCCTGCATATTTCCCGTCGATGGCTACATGAATAATGGTTCCTACACAAGAACAGTTTTTCCATTTTATTCCGATGCGGTTCATCATCTTCGTATTGCCCACATATACGGCTCGTCCGGCTACATTGGCCTTGATGCCTTCGCCGGCGATTTCTTCCACTTCCGTCACTTTGCATCCATCGTTCTTTTCGTCGGGGAATGCCGAGCGGAGAGCTTCTCCGATGGGATGAGTAGAGTAATGCTCTACGTGCGCCGCAAGATGCAGCAGTTCTTTTTCATTGAAATCTTCCGGATGTACGGCTTCTACGGCAAATTCTCCGTGGGTGAGCGTACCGGTCTTGTCAAATACCACGGTGTTTACTTTCGCGAGCACATCCATGTAACTGCTTCCTTTAATGAGAATACCTTCGCGCGAGGCGCCACCCAGTCCGCCGAAGAAAGTGAGAGGTACACTGATGACCAGAGCACAGGGACATGACACAATCAGAAAAATCAGTGCACGGTGCAGCCAGACGGGGAAAACATCCATGAAGGCTGCTGATGTGCATAACGGGGGAACGAGAGCAAGCAACAGGGCGGCAATTACCACAATCGGGGTATATATTCGGGCGAAGCGGGTGATGAATGATTCGCTTCTTGATTTCCGGGCATCGGCATGCTCTATCAGACCGATGATTTTCGATACGGTACTTTCTCCGAAACTCTTGGTGGTTCTTACGCGGATGACACCGCTCAGGTTGATGCATCCGGACATGACCTCGTCATCGGTTTCTACCATACGCGGCATGCTTTCTCCGGTCAGCGCAATGGTATTCAGCGAAGAACTGCCTTCTGTTATTACTCCGTCCAGTGGAATCTTTTCTCCGGGGCGGATAACGATGTTTTCTCCTACCTTGACTTCATCGGGAGAGACGGTGAGGAGGCTTCCATTCCGTTCTACGTGGGCTGTATCCGGGCGGATGTCCATCAGATGGGAGATGCTGTCACGGCTTCTGCCTTCTGCATAGTCTTCGAACAGTTCACCAATCTGAAAGAAAAGCATGACAAACACGGCCTCGGGAAATTCCGTTTCAGCCCCTGGGAGAAAACCGATGCAAAGGGCACCGACGGTGGCCAGGGACATCAGGAAATGCTCATTGAACCAATTGCCTTTGGCGATGCCTTCGCCGGCTTCTCTCAGGGTGTTGTAACCGATAAGCAAATAAGGAACCAGATAGACAGGCAACAATTGTAGGGCTGTCAGGTTACTGTTTTTCTCTATCAGGATTGCTCCCGTAAGCAATAAGGCTGCAACGGCTATGAGCATAATCTTTCCTTTTGATCCGCCATGGCTGTGGTGATGAGTATGGCCATGTGTGTGACGATGATTTTCTGCCATGATTCAATGCTTTAATTGTTTTCTGAGGCAAAGGTAGGATTATCCTCTTGCAACCGGGTTGCATAAGAGCTGTCTGTGGAAATCTGTCTGATAAATCGCCCCGACAGAAAGGGCGTTACCGTCCGGCCGTTACGTTTAACATGGAGGATCGATTTTATTGTAATCCTTAATGTCATTAATAATCGTCACTACATACATTGTCAGGAGTATGAATAGCACGGCAATGCCCATTAGGTCAAAGGAACTCAGGATAATTTCCTTTCCACCGTAAGAAAGAGGCAGTGTGAAACTGTGCAAGGCATGGCTGTAGATGTAAAGGGTATTGACAAGAATAGCCACTACTCTGAATTCTGTAGGACCTAGTTTGGCATAGGTCAGTTTAAATTCTTTTTTCAGATGTGCATTGATACTTACATTGACGGTGAGCATCAGATAGACGATAAAGAGGAGCATGGACAATTCAAAATGAATGAGTGTGGAGACTCCTAAACCGATGAAGATGAAAAATTCATTTATGATATCCATGGTATGGTCAAGATAATAGCCAAATACAGGGCGTTGTCTGTTTCTTACTCTGGCTAATGTGCCGTCGAGTGAATCCTCCTCCATACCAGTTGATGACGAATCCCAATGAACTTACCCACAGGTAATTCAGGTTTATCTGTGATAAGATATATCCCAGCGATATAATGATTGCTCCCATCATGCCTATCACTGTAAGGATGTTCGATGTCATCCATTTAGGCTGTCGGTTGGCTAAATAGATTAAAGCCTTTTTTTCTACCCCATTAAGAATTGATGTCTGTATTCTTGTTGAGGCTTCTTTCTTCTCTTTATTCATAATTCTATTTTAATTTATACACTTTTTCTCTCAGGTAATTCCCGAATTCTTCTATATCCGGATGAGCATCCTGCTGCTCCGGCGTGATGATATCTCCCAAAACAAGCTGCACGGGCTTATCCTTTTTATTGAACAGTTCCGAAGGTAGTTTTAGCAGTCTGATTTTCCAGTTCAATAACCCCAGTCCATAGAACAGAGCTGAATTACCTCCCGGAAATCTTATCGGCAAAATGGGTACGTGCAGTTTTTTTATAAGCCGTATCACGGCTTCCTGCCATTTTCTGTCTTCTACACGCCATTTCTTCCATTTAAAATCCGAAATAGCTCCTGAAGGAAATATGCCGACAGGATGGCCCGAGGCTACGTGCTTCAATATTGTCTTCACTCCCTGTATACTTTCTTTTTCCGGTTTGATCCGTTTGCCTCCTTTGGGTATTACCTCTATGAAATTATTATCCAATGTGGTAATTCTCTTCAGCACCTTGTTGACCATTATTTTGTAGTCCTCCCTGAAGCGTCCTAGAAAATCGATAAGGACCAGTCCGTCTACACCTCCATAAGGATGATTGCTTATCGTGATAAATGCACCGTCATTCAAGGTACGGATGCTTTCCAGTTTTTTTATTTCATAGGTGATACCCAAATCCTTCAGAATGGCATTCGTGAAGTCCGGGCCTTCCAGAGACTGATGTTTGTCGTACAGCTCATTGATGCTGGATACACATAGAATTTTCATAAGCTCTCTGGCCAAGGCTTCTCCACACTTCCCATTGAAGAGAGTGGAATATTCCTGCAAGTCACTGATTGTCAAAACTGGCATACTCAATCGATTTTTGTTACATGATATGTGAGAATTCCTTTTGTATTACTGAGGGCAAGTCTCAGTGGATACTTTTCCCCTGCATGTATCTTCCTGTTATTGGCGGTTTAATATTTCCATAAACTCATCTCCCGTAATTGTTTCTTTTTCCAGAAGAAATTCAGACAGTTCGTCCATTTTCCTGCGATTGGCTTTGATGATTCCGGTTGCCTTATGGTACGCCGTTTCAATGATCTCCCGTACTTCGCTATCGATATCAGAAGCCGTGGCAGGTGAACATGAAAGCGTGGTGTCCCCTCCCAAATAGGCATTGTTGACCGTTTCAAGTGCCATCATTCCATATTTTTCGCTCATGCCATAGCGTGACACCATGGCTCTTGCAAGACGGGTGGCCTGCTCAATGTCGTTGGAAGCCCCGGTCGTTATTATGTCAAATACAACTTCCTCTGCTGCACGTCCACCTGTATATGTGGTAATTTTATCCAATAGTTCCTGTTTGGACAGAAGAAACTGTTCCTGGCTGTCTACTTGCATGGTATATCCTAATGCACCGGACGTGCGGGGAATGATTGTAATCTTGTGTACCGGTGCTGAATGTGTCTGCATGGCCGCTACCAAGGCATGTCCGATCTCATGGTAGGCGATGATTTTCTTTTCCCTTTCGGATATTACCATACCTTTTTTCTGGGCACCGGCAATGACAGTTTCTACTGATTCCTCCAAATCTGAAGTGCTTACACGTTTTTTCCCGTTTCTTACGGCACGCAATGCAGCCTCGTTTACAATATTGGCAAGTTCCGCACCGGATGAACCAGCCGTAGCCCTTGCTATCAGACCGACATCTATGGAGTCATGTTTTATGCTTTTCAGATGTACATTAAGTATGGCTTTTCTGCCTTCCAGGTCGGGCAGGTTCATAATGATTCTTCGGTCAAACCGGCCTGGACGGAGCAGGGCATTGTCCAGACTTTCCGGACGGTTGGTAGCTGCCAGAATAACGACTCCTTTTTGTCCGTCAAAACCATCCATTTCGGTTAGTAACTGATTCAAGGTTTGTTCCCTTTCATCATTGCCTCCCATCGGGCCGGAGTTCCTTTTCTTGCCGATAGCGTCTATCTCATCGATAAAGATGATGCAGGGTGCTTTTTCTTTGGCCTGCATGAATAGGTCCCTGACTTTAGCAGCTCCCATGCCGACAAACATCTGTACGAAATCCGATCCCGATATTGCGAAGAACGGGACTTTGGCTTCTCCGGCAACAGTTCTGGCGATTAATGTCTTTCCGGTTCCCGGAGGGCCGACGAGCAGGGCTCCTTTGGGTAATTTTGCTCCAATTGATGCATATTTTGCGGGATTGTGCAAGAAGTCAACGATCTCACTCAGACCTTCTTTGGCTTCTTCCTGGCCGGCTACGTCTGCAAAGGTTGTGTTTACCTCTGAATCGGCATAAATCTTTGCCCCGCCGTTGCCGAAAGACATGAAGTTGCCGGAAGCAGCTCCCATCTTTTTCTGCATCAGGTGACTCATGCCTCTCCAGATCAGGTAAAATACCAGTGCAGGCATAATCCACATCAGGAAAAAATCGGTGAGCGGAGAGTTGTCCTTAGGGATTTGTTTATTGAAAACGATTTTTCCGCTTTCGTTGTTGCTGCTTGCTTTCAGCAGTCTTTCCACGAGACCGGGATCATCTACGGCACCTGTCTTGAAATAATGCTGCTTTCCGTCTTCTTTCGTCGCAAAATAGATACAATTTTGGTCAATGCTGACCTCCTGCACATTCCCTTTTTCTATGTTTGAGATGAATGTACCGTAGTCTGTCTCAATAATCTTTTTGTTCAGAACATATGGAAAAACGAACGAGTTCAGGATGAGTACAATCATTAACCCGTAAAAAAGTCCGTTCCATGAAGTGATTTTTACTTGTCTCTTTTTCATATTTTTAATGTATTTGGAAACCGATAGCTGGAATATAACCGCGCTACTGGTTATTTGTGTCATGACAACTTATATTGCTTGGGAGACATTCCTGTCAGCCGCTTAAAATATTTTCCAAAAAAGGACGGAGAGGGGAAATTCAGTCTGTAGGCAATTTCCTGTATCGTATATTGAGTATGTTTGATCATAGATTTAGCTTCGAGTATCACATATTCGTCGACCCATTCCACGGCAGTTTTACCGCTATATTCTTTGATAAGTTTGGAAAGATAATTTGCGGTTATGCCCATTTTTCCGGCGTAGAAACTGAGGCTGCGTTCTGTGGTATGATGTTGGGCAAGGAGTTCTATAAAGTATTCAAAGATTTCTTCGTTGTGTCCTTTGGCCGGTAAATTGGAGTCCGTATCTTGAAAACGTTGTACGATGCTATTCAATTTACAGAACAGGGATTGCAGCAGACCTTCTATTATCGCCTCTTTCTGTTCTTCCTTGCTTAGAATGATGTCTTCAAGCAAAAAATAATATTTCTCCAAAGTCATTAACTCTGCATATTCCAATGATACAAAGGGGACTTTCTTTGCGAAGACATAGAGTTTTATCAGATCATTCAACTTGATGTTCATCTTCTTCAAGAAAGAGGATGATATGATAATAGGATGGATTTTCAGGTTTTTCATGTTGCTTATCTGAATGATATTTTCCGGTATATTGAAAGCTAATATACCGGGATACATCCTGTATTTATGGAGATTGATCTGGATGTCGGCTTCACCATTGACGCAAAATACCAGCATAAAGGCATCCAGACGACATGGAGCTTCGAAGAAATTGTCTTTTATTTCTATGTTGCTCGATAAAATGATGTCGTCTTCTAATACATTCATTCCCAGTCCGGAGTCTTTTAATTGTTTGACTGAAATATTTTCAACAGTATTCATAAATCAGTATATTTTTCAGCAAAAATAGCCTTATTGAAGAACTGAATCAAGATGCATTTCTGTCAATTCTTTAAATAGAACATCTTATTCTTTTATGCGGCTATAATTTTTTATGGACTGAAGTTTCTATATAGGGATGGAGAGCAGATTATATATGAAAAAGAAGGGATGATTTTTAAGGGGTATTTGTGATACGGAAATACAGAAATTATTTATTTTTGCGTTTGTATTAATACTGGTTTTCTCCGGACTTTTACAGTTGATGAAAAACAGGGAATCAGTACGTTGGGGAATATGGTCTGGAAGTACGGAAACATTGTGACCGGCATACAAACAGCTCGGGGCTTCCGGAAGATCATTAATGAATACAGACTAAGTTTATAAGATATATTTTATCATTAT
This sequence comes from Phocaeicola faecicola, assembly GCF_013618865.1. GTDB lineage: Bacteria > Bacteroidota > Bacteroidia > Bacteroidales > Bacteroidaceae > Phocaeicola > Phocaeicola faecicola. The sequence goes on along the minus strand of NZ_JABSOE010000088.1, from coordinate 3,146 downwards.
GCTACGAAAAATAAGATTGACATTGGCTGTCCTCTTTTTTCTGGGAGTCACATTGTTGTTTCTGGATTTCTCCGGAAGCATACATGCGTGGCTGGGATGGATGGCCAAGATTCAGTTCCTGCCTGCTATACTGGCGCTGAACGTGGGAGTTGTCTTGGCACTTGTGGTATTGACTTTTGTGCTGGGACGTGTATATTGTTCGGTTATCTGTCCGCTTGGAGTGATGCAGGATATCATTTCATGGATAAGCGGGAAAAGAAAAAAAAAACAGTACCGCTTCTCTTATTCGCCTGAAAAGAAGGTTTTGCGATATGGCATGTTGGGCGTGTTTGTCGTAGCCTTGCTCTCGGGAGTCGGTTCACTTGCAGCCTTGCTTGCTCCATACAGTTCTTATGGACGTATCGTACAGAATCTTCTGTCTCCGGTTTATCAATGGGGAAATAACCTGCTTGCCTATTTTGCCGAGAGAATGGACAGTTATGCATTTTATGAGACCGATATCTGGATGCGCAGTCTGCCGACCTTTGTCATTGCAGCCATTACTTTCATACTTCTTGCAATATTGGCCTGGAGAAACGGTCGGACGTATTGTAATACAATCTGTCCGGTAGGTACGGTCCTCGGCTTTTTGTCACGGTTTTCTTTATTTCGAATCACGATAGACGAAAGCAAATGCAATGCCTGCGGCTTATGTTCACGGAAATGCAAGGCGGCATGTATTGATGGCAAGGAACATCGGGTAGACTACAGCCGTTGTGTGGCATGTATGGACTGTATTGATACCTGCCGGCATCAGGCTATCACTTATCGGTGGGTGAGAAAGAATGAAAAAAATGTGGAAACTGGAAAGAACGATCGGGTAAATACCGGTGGAATAGATGAAACGCGCCGCTCGTTCTTTGCGGTTACTGCCGCATTGGCCACTACAGCTGCCTTGAAGGCTCAGGAAAAGAAAGTGGACGGTGGTCTGGCGGTAATCGAAGATAAGAAAATTCCCGAACGGTCTACTGCGATTGTTCCTCCGGGGGCATTGAGTGCCCGCAGTTTTGCTCAGCATTGTACCGCGTGCCAGTTGTGCGTTTCGGTTTGTCCTAATGGCGTACTGCGTCCATCAACTGACTTGACTAAGCTGATGCAGCCTGAAATGTCTTATGAACGCGGTTATTGCCGGCCCGAATGTACCAAATGCAGTGAGGTCTGTCCGGCGGGAGCCATACGTCCCATTACTGTGGCTGAGAAATCATCGATACAAATCGGTCATGCGGTATGGGTAAAAGAAAACTGTGTACCGTTGACTGATGGGGTTGAATGCGGGAACTGTGCCCGTCATTGTCCTACAGGAGCCATACAGATGGTTGCTTCCGATCCTTCGAATTCAGAATCTCTGAAAATTCCGGTGGTTAATACCGAACGTTGCATTGGTTGCGGTGCTTGTGAGAACCTCTGCCCGGCACGTTCTTTTAGTGCGATTTATGTGGAAGGCCATGAGGCGCATCGTATTGTCTGATTAAAAAGATTTGTATATGAAAAAAGATAAGCATAAAGAAATGTCCCGTCGGGATTTTTTCAAAATAGTGGGAAGCGCCGGACTGGTTGTATCTGGGCTTACTGGCTGTAACGGAAAAAAGAGTACGGACGATAAGGCTTCAAAGGCCCAACTGGGGGAGATGACGTATCGTACGAATCCTAAGACTGGGGACAAAGTTTCTCTCCTTGGATATGGGTGTATGCGCTGGCCGACCCTTCCGGGAGGGGATGAGCCTATGGATCAGGAAACCATTAATGCGCTGGTGGATCATGCCATTGCACATGGAGTGAATTATTTTGATACATCTCCTGCTTATTGCAAGGGGCGTTCGGAACGGGCGACTGGTATTGCTCTTGCCCGCCACCCGCGTGACACGTATTTTATCGCTACCAAACTTTCTAACTTTGCTCCTTCCACCTGGAGTCGGGAGGCGTCGATCGCGATGTACCGGAACTCCTTTAAGGAGTTGCAGACGGATTATATTGACTATCTGCTCTTGCATGGAGTCGGTATGGGGGATGATGGGATGGAGACCTTGCGTGCCAGGTATATTGATAACGGGGTGCTTGATTTCTTGCTTGAGGAACGTCGGGCAGGCCGGATCCGTAATCTGGGATTCTCTTATCACGGGGACATAAGGGTGTTTGACTATCTCCTTTCCAAGCAAGAGGAATATCAGTGGGATTTCGTACAGATTCAGCTTAATTATCTGGACTGGCAACATGCAAAGGAGATTAATCCTCGCAACACGAATGCAGAGTACCTGTATGGGGAACTGGCAAAGAGGAATATTCCTGCCATTATTATGGAACCGTTATTGGGAGGACGTTTGTCTAAAGTGCATGATCATATTGTGGCCAGACTCAAGCAGCGGGAACCGGATAGGAGTGTGGCCTCCTGGGCTTTTCGTTTTGCAGGGACGTTCCCCGGGGTGCTGACTGTCTTGAGTGGCATGACATACATGGAGCACCTGCAGGATAACTTGAGCAGTTTTTGTCCGTTGCAGCCGCTAACTGGGGAGGAAATGCAGTTCTTGTATGATACGGCTGATTTGATGATGCAGTTTCCTACCATTCCTTGCAATGACTGTAAGTATTGCATGCCTTGTCCTTATGGTATCGATATTCCGTCCATATTGTTGCATTATAACAAATGTGTGAATGAGGGCCATATGCCGGAGAGTCGTCAGGCTGAAAATTATCGTGAGGCGCGCCGTGCTTTTCTGATCGGGTATGACAGAAGTGTTCCCCGGCTGCGCCAGGCTAACCATTGCATCGGTTGTAACCAGTGTGTTCCTCATTGTCCCCAGAATATTCAGATTCCGGAGGAACTGCATCGGATTGATCAGTTTGTAGAAAAATTAAAACAAGGTACGTTGTAAATATGAGGTGAAGCCGGGAACTTAAGTGTCCCGGCTTTTTTTATAATGTGGAAAAACAGGATTTTGGGAGCATCCTTAATAGCATCTTAAGTTTCAAATAGAGAAGAATAATATAATAGAGTTTATATCGAATAATTGATTAAAGCGTTCTTTGACTTATCTTTGTGGTCTAAAAAGTTCAATTGATGTATTATGACAAGATTCGCCACCGTCATAGCCAAGTGCTTGCAGCGACAG
>NZ_JABSOE010000087.1 GCF_013618865.1 Phocaeicola faecicola | reverse complement strand
CTACAGGATTACTAACTCGTATTAATATGTATATTATTACTGCCGCATAACGATTACAAAATTACACAAAAAAATATATCTAACAAAAGTGGGAGGATTTTTTAACTTTTTACCATAGACATTTTATTAGGGAAGCGTAGGTTCAACTGGCAAGTACAAATAAGTAGAAATGTTTGAACAACACCGTTTTAGGAAGTTGAAAAATCAAGTTTCTCTCTCGGTATAGCGTTTATTTTGGCCAATATCTTCTTTAGTTTAGCATTTGTGTATTTCCCATTCGTGTTCTATTTAGCTCCTTATTATGAGTATGTAGCAAGTTACTTATCAAATTCAGCCTCTTTGAGGGTCAAATATGGTTTTGCAAATGGTGACTGACAAGACATAAACAAGGTCAGCAGGAATTTTTTACATAAATGGACATGAATGTATATAACCTAAAATAAGAATAAATTTTAATAAGGGCTGCCCAAAAAGAAAAAAATGCAGTTGCCATCCTATAGATACTTGCAGAAAGGATAAAATTTACTTTTAGACCTTTTGGGATAGCCCTTATTAATACTTCAGATAAAATTCCTTAGGTTATATTTTCAATCCTTTGGACCGGGTTTCCTCCTTGGCATACAGTCCCGGACGCCCGATTATGACATGGTTGGCAACGATACTATCCGCCGGACTGCGTATCTGCGGCGGTGCATTTTCGGGATATTGCGCCTGCCTGTTCCTCACATCTTCCGCTTCCGGCTTGAGCTGTTGCCCTTCATTCTCCTTTTCTGCGACTTCGGGCGTGGGTGGCGCAAGCTCCAGCTGAATTTTTCGGTCAAGGGCGGCAAGTTCGGACTTCAACTGCTTCAGCTCGTCCTCCTTCTTCCACACCTTACCCGCTATCTCCTGTAACTGCGGTATCTCCATCTCCAGCACCTCGTTCTTCGCCTTGTACTGGTCGATGATGGAGGGTATCCTCTCCATCGCGTTGAGGAAGTTGCGGGCGGCGGCCAACGGGTCAGCCATCGCCAGATGCCCGTTGTTGTAGGTGTACTTGTAGTTCCCCTCGACCACGAAGCGGTTGTCGGTGAACTCCAATCCCTCTTTGAGTATCCTTTCGCTCACCACCTTTATCGGAAAACCGTAAAGTTCACCGACCTGCGTGTACAACCCTCCGGTCGTGGCATTCTTGGCTATCTCCTGCAAACGCTTTCCGATGACCTTCTCATCGGCGGAATCCACTCCGTCCACCTTTATTATATTAAGGCGGTTGCCCTCCTTGTCGGTCTGCACCACCGACAGGAAGCGGTTCCAGTCCTCCGTCATGGCATCTATGAAAGCCGTGTTGTTGCGCAACTCGCCGGTCTTTGACTCCAGCTTGAACTCCGAATCACGCTTGCCCTTGTTGAACGACTTGCGTTCCCCTTCGAGCGATGCGATCCGCTTTTCCAGTTTCGCCTTGTCCAACAGGTCGGTATTGCCGGAGAGCAACGCCATGTATTCCGAGAAATTCATGCCCGATTTTTCGTCCATTGCCCCCTCGTCGATGGTACGCGCACCCATCGCACCGCTTTTGAGCTGGCTTATGAAAGTCTGCTTGCAGTGCAGGAGGTTGAACTTGTAGCTGTCCAGTGACTTCTCCACCGCGTAGATGATTACATCCACGTTGTTCCCGGCGAAATGTTTGGCAATCTCATTACCTGCCCTAACTCCGCGTCCGTCACGCTGTTGCAAGTCGGACGGTCGCCACGGCGTATCGAGATGATGGATAGCCACACACCGTTTCTGGGCGTTCACACCCGTTCCGAGCATAGAGGTAGAGCCGAACAGCACACGCACCGTCCCGGCGTTCATGGCGTCTATCACCGCCTTCCGCGCCTTGTCGGTCTTGCACTCCTGAATGAAGCGCACCTCGCTTGGCGGTATACCGTAGTCCTCCGTCAGTTTGCGCTTGATTTCCGAATAGACGTTCCACCCGTCGCCCGGCTGGTATGTCCCCAAATCAGAGAAAACGAACTGCGTGCCTTTCTGGGCGTCGTATTTTTGATAATACTCCGCGATCATCTTGGCACAGTGACTCGCTTTGTTGTCGGGATGATCTTCGTAATTCGGGTCTATCATGCGCATGTCGAGTGCCATTTTCCGGGCATAGTCCGTGGCGATGAGCATCTTCGCCTTTTCTTCCGTTTCCGAAAGCGGCAGCCTGCCCAACAAGGTGGCATCGCCCGTCTTGGCGAACTGCATCAGTTTCTGTATGAAGTCCTCCTGTTCCGGCGTGGGCGGTATATGGTGCAGTATCTCGTTCTTGGCAGGACGGTCAACGCCCACATCCTCCGCCGTGCGGTAGTCCGTGATTTCATTATAGAAGGCGGCAAGCTCCGGCACTTTGATGAAGTAGCGGAAACGCTCCTTCTGGACCACATTGTTCGTCACGTTAAATTCAAAATCCGTCGTCTTCTTGGCAAATATCGCCGCCCAAGCGTCGAAACACCTTATGTCCTGCCGTTCCAGCTCCTTCGGGCGCAGGTACTTGAACAGCAGGTACAATTCAGTCAGTGAGTTGCTGATAGTCGTGCCGGAGAGGAAGGTCGCACCCAAGTCTTTTCCTGTGCGCTCCTGTATGGTGCGTATGGCAAAGAGCATGTTAAGTGCCTTCTGGCTTCCCTCGCTGTTTCCCAATCCCGCCACACGGTCGTGGCGCGTGTTGAAAGTCAGATTCTTGAACTGGTGGCTCTCATCTATGAAGATGTGGTCGATGCCCATCTGCTTGAAATCCACCACGTCGTCCGTGCGTGACTTTATGGCGTGTTCCACCTTCTCCAGCTTCGCTTCAAGGTTGTGCTTGCGCTTCTCCAATCCTTTCAGCATCGCCCGCGACACGTTCTTTCCCTGCTGCCGTAGCACTTCGAGGTTTTCCTCCACCGTGTCAAGCTCTGCTTGCAGGATGCGCTGCTGCAATTCCGGCGACTGCGGTATCTTGCCGAACTGGTCGTGCGACATGATGACGCAATCGTAGTCGTTGTTCTTTATATTATTGAAGAAGCGCACACGGTTGGCGGTCGAAAAGTCCTTCTCCGAAGCGTACAGAATACGTGCGTTGGGATATGCCGCCTGATAGGTGGCTGCAATCTCCGCAACGTTGGCTTTCAGCCCGATAATCATCGGCTTGTGTGCCAAATTCAGACGCTTCATCTCATGCGCGGCGATGCACATTATCAGCGTCTTACCGGTTCCCACCTCGTGGTCGCAAATTCCGCCGCCGTTCTGTTTCAACATCCAGACGCAATCCATCTGTGAGGGATAGACGCTCTTGATACCCCGGCTTGCCAGCCCTTTCAGGTTGAGGTCGGGAAAGGTCTGATGGGAGCCGTCGTAGCGCGGGCGCACGAAACAGTTGAACTTGCGGTTATACATCGTCACAAGCCGCTCCTTGAACTGCGGCGACTGCTCTTCGAGCCATTCGGAGAAGCCGTTTCGTATCTCGTCAATCTTGGCGTTGGCGAGTTGTATTCCCTCGCTGTCGCGCATCTTGATGTCGTTGCCATGCTCGTCCTTGCCGATGGACTTCATCATGTCAGGGCAGGTGTTGTGCAGGGCGTGTTTTAGGAGGTGCATACCGTCATAGTTCCGGTAATACCCCTTCACCAGAAACTCGTCCGTGATTTTCATGGTGCGGTAGCCGCACACCACCGAAAACTCGTCCATGCTTGCGGAATAGGCGATTTTCACCTCCGTGTCGAACAGCCGGCTCATGTAGGCGGCATAGACACCCGTCGGAATCCAGCGTTCCCCGAAATTGAAGTCCAGATCCTCGAAGGCGATGCGCTGCGGCTCGGCATCTTTCAGAGCCTCCAACGCCTGCTTCACCTCCGGCATACGCTCATTTTCGGGATTGTCACCCATCCATGCCTCTATGCGTTCCGCTTTCTCTATGACATTTCCGGCGATGAAACGGTCTTTGATTTCGTAACCGGTCACGAGCGGATTGTAGTAGATGCGCCCTTGCAGGGCAGTGAGCAAATCCTCCGCCGTGCTGTCGGTTATCTCCCGCATATAGTCGAGATTGACCGTACCATATTTGTTGAGCGACGCAGACAGGGCTTCTTCGGGAGAGCCTACGTTGGCATGGCTCTCCACCGCGAAGGAAACAGGATGCTCGAAGATGTCCGCCTTGACGAACTTTCCGTTTTCCATCCGTTCCAGCGAAAGGATGTCGCGCCCGCCCGCATCCATCATCACTAACTTCACGTTCTGCTTGGCGTTGAGGTTGCCGTAGCGCATGACAAACTCATCGTAACAGGTATTCAGATGCTCTCGCCACGGAACATTTGCCTCGCGCCGGAGCGATTCATAACGGTACAGACGCTCGTAGGCGTCACGCAGCGACACATACAACAACGCCTTTTCCTTCTGGTATCCTTTCAGGTCGAGCGGCTGGAATGTCGCCCCGTATGGCGTGATGTCTTTCAGGTAGCCGATGTTATGACGCCCCCGGTCAGCCACCAGCGACCCTTCGCGCAGGTGCATCTCCGGCGTGCGGTGGTAGGCACGCGGAGAAAGGTCCACGACTTCCTCCTTCGGCTTTTCCGCTTCGATGTCGGGGAAAAGGAAAGTCCCCACCGCTTCCGATGGGGTATCTGTAACGGCAGGTGCGGCGACTGCCTCCGGCTGTGTTTCCTCCTGTCGTGGCTGCTCACGGGAAGTTTCCGGCACGGCTTTCACTTCCGTCTTTTCCGCCACTTGTTTCTCGTTATGCTGCCTTGCCAGTTCCCGAAGTTCTTTCCTACGCTCCGGCGTCAAACCCATCATCATTTCATAGAAACCGTTGATGGGAGGATTGGTATCCCAGTCCAGTGTGGCATAGATGTCGTCCGGGTCGGCAGGCTTGGCGGTGTTCTCCGCTTTCACCTCCTTATTCTCCATTGCGGGTTTTGCAGTTGGAGCTGTCGGTGTAACCGTGACTTTCGGTTTGGGCGGAGTGGACTTTGCCGTAACTGCCTTTTTCACCGTCTTTTTCTTTTTGGAGGTTTTCGGTTGGCTGACCTCTTCCGTCATCCCCCAGAGGTCAAGCAGGGTGAGCTGCACGCCTGCGGAATATTGCGGGCGCGGTTCTATCTCCGGCTTTTCATCTGCGGGTTGCGGCTTTTCTGTCGGAGTTTCCACCGTCTGCGCCGAGGATACTGTTTCCAATTTTATGGCAGGACGCTCTACTTTATTTTGAACGGCAACTTTTTCTTCCGTTCCTGCCTGCCGGATTGAACCCGAATACAAGCGCATGGCAAGCCTGTAATGGAAATCCTCGTCGAGCATACGGCGCAAATCCCCGGCGATGCCTGCTGCCTTGCCCTCGTGCAGATAAACCATAGCGGGCTTCCCGTAGGGGTCTGTGTCAAGTTTCGCCATCGTATGCACGATGCGTTCCGGGTGGTGGATGAAATAGGCGTTGTCGGTCAGGGCGGTTTTCGTGTCCGTCTGTATCACGGTCATCAGCCGCTCGTCCTGCGACATTTCCTTCTTGCTGAGGTTCTTTTGCAGGACAATCAGGTCACTGCCCACCTCCGTGCCCGCGTTGTCCGTGAACAGGTTGTTGGGCAGGCGTATCGCGGATACCAGATTGGCCTGACTGAACAGCTCGTTACGCACGGAGGTCTTGGTGCTATTCAATACCCCTTGCGAGGTGATGAACGCCACGATACCGCCGTCACGCACGGCATCCAGTCCTTTGAGAAAGAAATAGTTGTGGATGGTTTTCTGGGCGGAGCGTCTGCCGAAAGAGTCGCTCCGCTGAAACTCCGCGTCGAACACGGCAATGTCACCGAACGGAATGTTGGACACCGCCAAGTCGAAATAATTGTTGAACGGTCTTTCGATTTTCTCAAAACCGCAGGTGCGCATTTTCTGGTCGGGATAGAGATGCCTCAAGATTGTACCCGTGAGCAGATCCTTCTCGAAAGCCATCACATCCGCATTGGGGCTGTGCCGCAGCATGGAATCCACGAACACGCCGACACCTGCCGACGGTTCGAGCATACGGGCGGGGCGGACGCTGTAATCTGCCAGCACGTCCGCGATGGTGTCGGTTATCTCTTTGGGGGTGTAGAAAGCGGTCAGCACGGACGCTTTCAGCGAATCCACAAACCGCTTGTACTCTGTTTCGTCCTTGCTGTTCTCACGGATAAGCCTGTGCAGCTCCACCGTCGGGGCGAACAGTTCGAGGTCGGATTTCGCCCACCGGACGGCATCCGTCAGTTCCTTTGCAGGGTTGAGGATACATTTCAGACCGCCGAAACCGCAGTACCTTTGAAGTATGGCACGCTCTTCGGTTGTCGCTGTCCTATTTTCCCTGTCAAGGATGAATGCCGTCCGTATCGCCTCGATGTTGTCCCGCAGTTTCTGTTTGCGGTTAAACGCCATATTCGTCTAAGTAAAGGACGGTTGCTCCCGTCAGCTCCGTGTAGAGCAGGTCGTAATCGGAAGACAGGGCGAAATTGTCATCCGAGAGGTCATAGACGGAGAACACGTTGCCGACAAGCGGCAGCAGTTTCAGGACAAAGGCTTCACGCTTCTCTTCCGGCACTTCATCGGCAAACTCGTTTTCCACGACTTCGCGGAGGATGGCGTAACGGGAATAATGCAGCCCGCGCAGCAGCGTGTCCATCGCCAGTTCCTGCGCACCATCGGCGGGATAGCCTTCAAGCCGTGCCCTCTCATACGTTTCGGCGGCACGGTCGGCCCGTTCCCGTATGAAAGCGGTGTCGTCAGCCTGTTCAAACTTGTTCGTGCGGAGATAGTCCAGCAGGTACAGACCGTAATAGGAAAAGTCGGTCTGACCCTCGTTTTTCTTCTTGTTGTTCATTACTTTGGATTTAGCGGATTGATAATTAACGGGATAATCGGTTGGAAAAAGGAAGAAAAAGGCACTCGGTATCCCTCCGAGTGCCACCACTAAATCCAAAGTATGAGTGTAATCCGGTATCGAAGAACAATTCATTACTCTGAACAAGTGGCAAAGTTAATACTATTTCTTCCGTCCTGAAAATTTCTTGTCCTTTTTAGCCTCCGGGAACACAAAAGTCGTGTTATATTCCCCGTCAAAGGCGACAACAGCATCGAAACTCTTGCCCTGTTTGCTCTTGAACCCTTTGAGCAGCTTGGTATGCCCTTCGGTGAGCAGGTCTTTGATTTCATCGTCGGACAGGGTGCGTCCCGCTTTCAGCCGGAACACGGGCAGTCCGCACTCCGTGTTGTCGCAGCGTACCACCTTGCCGTAGAACCGCATCCTGCCCGTGCCACACTTGGGACACGCGCAGCCGGAGTCACGGCTGCCGAAGAGCTTGTCGCACGAGATCAGTTCGGAGGTTATCTCACGTGTGTACGCCTCTATCTCCTTGCGGAAGGTGTCGTCGGACAGTTCCCCGCGCTCGATACGCGCCAGCTCCTTTTCCCATTCGCCCGTCATGGCAACATCGGCGATGCGCATCGTCTTGACGACGGAATTGAGGGCAAGTCCTTTTTCGGTGGGAACAAGCGACTTCTTGCAGCGTTCCATGTAACCGCGCTTGAAAAGCGTTTCGATGATGGAGGCGCGTGTGGCGGGAGTACCGATGCCACAGTCCTTCATCGCCTGCCGCAGTGCGTCGTCCTCAATTTCCTTGCCCGCCGTTTCCATTGCCGAGAGCAGGGTGGCTTCGGTATGCAGCGGCTTGGGTTTGGTCTTTCCTTCGGTAATGGACGAGCCTTTCGGTGTCAGCGTGTCGCCTTCCTGCCAGCCGGGGATGGTAATTTCCTCTTTTTCCTCGCCATAGACGGCACGCCATCCGGTTTGCTTCACGACGCTGCCTTTTACGGTAAACTCCACTCCGGCACATTCCGCCGTGACAGTGGTCACATCCTTGACGCATTTCTCAGAGAATGCCTCGACCATGCGCCCGGCAATCATCTGATAGATGGTATTGTCCTCTTTGGAGAGGAAGAGCGGTTTCTCACCCGTGACGAGCAGGGCATGGTGGTCTGTCACCTTGCCGTCGTCCACGCTGCGGCGTGTCGGGGCGGCTTTTGCCCGCACCTTGTCTTTCCATTCGGGCTGTGTGCCGATGAAAGCGAGCAGTTTGGGAATTTCGGCAAACACGTCTTCGGGGATGTAGCGGCTTCCCGTTCTCGGATAGGTTATCAACTTCTTTTCGTAGAGTTTCTGCGCGATTTCAAGCGTCTGTTCCGCCGTGAAGCCGTGCTTGGCGTTGGCTTCTTTCTGGAGCGTGGTCAGGTCGTAGAGCAAGGGAGTTTCCTCCGTCTTCTCCTTGCGCTCGGCTTTCGTGACAGTGGCGCAACCTGCCGCCTTTACCTTATTATATAGTTCCATCGCCGGTTCTTTCTCTTTCCATTTCTCGGAGGATGAGAATTTCACGACTTCGCCGTCGCAACCGTCCGTTGCGATATGGAGCTGCCAGAATGCTTCGGACGTAAAGCGGCGGTTCTCCCAGTAGCGTTCACATACCATAGCCAACGTTGGTGTCTGCACCCGCCCCACGGAATACGTGCCGTGTCCGGCGGCGATGGATAACGCCTGTGTGCCGTTGATGCCCACGAGCCAGTCGGATTCGCTCCGCGCTTTGGCGGCGAGGTAGAGGTTGTCGTATTTGCTGCCGTCTTCGAGTTTCCGCAGTCCCTCGCGGATAGCTTTGTCGGTGAGAGAGCTGATCCACAGGCGCACGAAAGGAGTGGTGCAACCCGTATAGTGGTAGAGGTAGCGGAAGATAAGCTCTCCCTCGCGTCCGGCATCGGTCGCCACGATGATATGTTCGCTTGTGTCGAACAGTCTTTTGATGACTTTTATCTGCGACACCACGCCGCTGTCGGGCTTGTAACCTTTCTCCGTCCTGACCTGACGGGGGACGAGCGTGAATGTGTCGGGAATAATCGGGAGGTTGTCACGGACAAATCCGCGCACGCCGTAGCCGTCGGGCATGGCAAGCTGAACGAGGTGTCCGAATGCCCATGTCACGGCATAACCGCCTCCCTCGAAATATCCTTCCTCTCTCTTTGTCGCGCCCACGATGCGGGCGATTTCACGTGCCACGGAGGGCTTTTCTGCAATGATTGTCTTCATGTCTTCTTCTTTTTTGTTGATACTTTGGATTTTATTTTGGATTCAGTGGCGGACACGGGATTACATTTTCATGCCCTTGCCCGTTTTCTTCTGCGGCTTCTCCTGCTGCTGTTGCTGGCGGGCGTCCTTCGGGTTGGTCTGACCTTTCTGCAACGGCTCTCTCAGATTCTTTGTAGCCTCGTTGGTCTTGCCATCGTTGTTCACCGCCACCTGCGTGCGGCTCTCGTTGGACGGAGCAACCTGCTGTGCATTGTCAGGGTTCGTGTCGTAGCGGTACGGGCGTCCCTTCTCCGGGTTGAACTTGATATACATCGTGGCATGGAAGCCCTGCTTGTCGGTCACGTTCTCCAGCTTCACGGCTTTACCCGCCACATAGTCGGCTTTCTGCTGGTCGGTGAAGCTCACGCCGCTCCATTTGCTGATGGGGCGGATGCTGCCGTCCTCGTTCGTCCACGTGTTGCGGCGTTGCTCCTTCTTGGTCTGTGCGGCATTTTCCCCGCCCTGCGCCTGACTTTTCGATGTGTCGCCTTTGGTTTCCTGTGTCTGTGCGGTACGGGGCGACTTGCCGGTTCCCGGCACGAACTCCACGCCGCGCTGCTCCACGTTCACTTGCAGGGTGGTGACGAACTTTCTGCCGTCGTTGCGCTCGATGAGCTTGTCGCGTACGGGCAGTCCGGCGCGGAGCATGTCCCGCTCCTGCGTGGTGATTTCCGTCTTGCCGATGCGCTCCGGGATGCGCACCCTGCTTGCCGGAATGTCCGTGATTTCATTCGTCTTGCGGTCGATGCTGATGTAGGAGGGGATGATCTCGCCCGTTTCCCTGTCCACAATGTCCACGACCCTACCGAGATTGCCCGTTTCGCGGAGGTTCTTCCGGTCATTGTCGGAGAATTTGTGTTCCTTGTACTCATCCAGCTTCTGCTCCTTGCGGATGAAGTGCGGCACGAGGCTGATGTTTCCCTCACCGTCCTTCTTGAAGGAGAGGCGGGCGTCCAGCTCGAATGATTCGCCGCCGAAGGTCGGTTTGACCTTTACCAAGTCGGACTTGCCATAGTTGAGCATCTTCGTAAGGTCGCCGGACTTTTCAAGGTTGTCCCGCTTTACGCCCCATCTGTCCTCCAGCTCCTGCCAGTTGATTTTACTCTCGTCGATGGGCTGGTAGCCACGTTTGCCCTGCATCTGTTCGGATTTGTCCTGTTGCTGTTCTTTCCGTTGTTCCATGTTCTCCTGTTTTTGAGGTTCTTGTTTCTCTGTCTGTTGTGCTGCCATCTCTTCCTGCACCTTCTTCTCATAGTCGGAGGTGTCCACCTTGTGAGGGGCGAGCAGCTCCTTGTTCGCTTCGGGGTCTTTCAGCAGTTGCTTCATCACCTCTAAGAGATTTTCAGCTTGGTCTGCCGCAATGCGGTAGAAACCGAAGCGGCTGGGTTCCTTGCACTGCCGGAAGAAGTTCTTGAAGAAGTTGTCCAGCACGTCGCCATGTCGGTCGAATTGCAGGAAACTCTGCGCGTTCTCCGCTTTTGCGGGGGTGCGCTTGGGTGTGCCGTCCGCGTTCAGCCCGGCTACCACGCTGATCTCGCCTGTCTTCTCGTCACGGACTACCAGCACGTCCTTTTCGTCTTTTTTCTTTGCCATCTGAAAAATGTTTTAATGGGTTATTTATGAAAGAAATTATGGATACGAGCCTTGTAGAAGGCTATATCTTCCTTTTTGAAGTCCTTGATATGGTTGGAAAGGAATGTCAGCACGTCCTCCTCGCTGTAATAGGTCTTCTTGCCCAGCGTCTTGTAGGGCAATGCGCCTACGCTGCGGTAGCGTTGGAGGGTGCGTTTGCTTATCTGGAGCAACATGCACAAATCCTGATTGTCGAAAAGGCGGATGCTTTCCGTGATAGTGGGCTGTTTCCCCTCAGCCTTCATCGCCAGCAGCAGTTCGTCCTGACGGTCGAGCCGTTCCATCAGCTTCTGCATCCAGCCCTCGAAGTTGTTTCGTGTGAGCAGTTCCATGACCTATGTCCTCCTTCCTTTTGGTTTGCCGCCCGTGCGCAGCGTGTGGTTGTGGAACAGGGTGTCTATTGTCCCTTCCTCGTTCCTTACTGTGTTGTCCTCCAATAGCCGCAGTATCTCGGAAAGGCGGTAGCGGCAGCTTCCGCGTACCACCACATACTCGATACGGTGGTCGGTGCGCATACGCTGCATGGTGCGCTTGCTCACGTTGAGCATCTTCGCCGCCTGTGCCGTGTCAAGCAGCTTGTCTTCGGTTTCCCGCTTCCGTTTCTTCTCGTCCCTTGCCTCGCGGATATACCCTGCGATGTTCGCAATCTGCGCCATCATCTCCTTGTAGGCGGAACTTTCCATTGTTATCACTTTCATGTTCAGTCCTTTCTTTTTGTTTCTGCGACAAAATTCGGCAATAAACAAAAGGGGCTTTAACAACTCACTACGTGACTCACGTAAGATTTTTGCGGAAGATGGCTCCGTAACCCGGTCAAACGGCGCAACAGGCAGCCTTTCAGCGGAAAACGATACGTCTTGTATGCCGTTTCGTTACCTTTGCGGCAAACTCTAAATGACATGAATATGGAAATAGTATCTATCGAGAAAAAGACTTTCGAGATGATGGTGGCGGCATTCGGCGCACTCTCGGAGAAGGTCGCCGCCCTGAGGCGCAAAAGCGACACGGGGCGCATGGAAAGATGGCTCACGGGCGAGGAGGTCTGCGGGCAGTTGAGAATAAGCCCGCGCACGTTGCAGACGCTGCGTGACAGGCGGCTTATCGGCTACTCGCAGATAAACCGCAGGTTCTATTACAAGCCAGAGGAGGTGAAGCGGCTGATACCGCTTGTCGGCACGCTCTATCCGCACGGCAGATGATTTGATTTATTCACCCACTGAATCCGAAGTTATGATGAACGAGAACAACGATGTTTTTACGATGGAAGACGAGCCGATAGCCTCTGTGGTGCAGGATATGCGCAAAGGCTCGAAATGGCTGTCCGCATTTCTGGAAAGCTACCGTCCTCCGCTGGACGGGGAACGTTACCTGACGGACGGCGAGGTGTCGGAACTGCTCCGTGTGAGCCGGCGCACCTTGCAGGAATACCGCAACAACCGCGTGTTGCCCTTCATACTTTTGGGAGGGAAGGTGCTTTACCCGGAAACGGGGCTGCGCGGGGTACTGGAAGCGAACTACCGCAAGCCGCTGGAGTGAGGCGGTTTCATGAAAAAGTAAACGGGTGACACCTTTTGTGGTGCTACCCGTTTACTTGTCTTATGGGGTATGTGCAATCAGCAATACCCGGCTTTTCCGTTCTGTATGAACATCACGTATGTCTGCCGTTTCTCTTGTGAGAGTGCCTTTCCCACCAGCCATGTGCGGAACAGGTGGGTGTTGTAGGTATTCACCCTGAAAGCGACCGGGATGATGATTTCAAGGGCGTACACGTCCGCGTGCAGCCCGTTTTCAAGCTGCATGTAGCGGCACACCTCGTAGTCGTTCAGCACGTCCGACTTGCGGACGGCTCTGATGGAGGCGTTCACTGCCGGGACGGTCGTATGGAACAATCCGGCTATTTCGGTGGCGGTCATCCACACGTCGTTACCGGTTACGCTGACTGCCTTGTCCTCGATGATGATTGTGTCACGTTTCATGGCTTTTCTTTTTAGATGGTGCAACCTGCAAATTCCTCGACGCCGTTCAATCTTGCGGCAAGGTTCTCCATGTCCTGATTGAGCTTCTCTTTGGTTATCTGTAGGCTCGGCAAACAACGCCTTTCCGCTTTACAGCGGTAGGTTTTCGCTTACCTGCCCCCGAACCGTACTTACACGTCTCCATGTATACGGCTCTCCATCTGTAACATCATCTTACTT
>NZ_JABSOE010000086.1 GCF_013618865.1 Phocaeicola faecicola | reverse complement strand
TGTCCAACTGATAGGATTATATGAAAAAACACAGAAAAAGGGCAATAGCAATGGCATATAAAGTGATTATACTCTATCGACTTTATATGCCACCTTACTTTTTAGGGACATTTACTGAATATCCCTCTTTATTGTATTACTTAGCTTGGCAGATACAATTGAAGAAAGTATTGTTTATTTTATCTTGAATAGTCCATTATCACTATCATAGTTTTCTATATTCTGCCGCACAGATTTTTTCTTTTTGCCGACACCAAAATTCCACGAGACGTTTAATGCAAACGCATGATCCTTTCGTTTTATATGGTAATCTGTCTTATGATAAACTATACTGCCAGGTATGGTTTCGTTTAAATATTTGTCTTTTATGAATGGGAAAAAACATTGAAGGTTTATATTAAAACTTTTGTATGTATATCCGAAGTTAACATACGAGACTTTCTCTATCCCAGTTTTATAAAGTCCTGATAAAAATGTACCGCCAAATTTTTGGTAAAGATCAAATGAGAAATTCTTATATTGGGCAGAAAGGTATAATGAAACAGGATATGACCAATAATTAAATTCTTGGATCTCTTTTGAAGGTTGAAAAATTTGTTGATTGGCTCCTATACTTCCACCGATACGGAGAAATTCCCATGGTGTGTAATTTAGATTGATTTCAACACCTCTCCGTATGTCTTTTTCAGCGTTACCTGTTTGAAACAGTATGCAATCATCGCCATATTGATATGAATCGAATAGACTATTACTGGTATAATCATAAAATAAATTTGCCGATAAAGAAAACTTTTTCAAGTACAAGTCATAACTTAAATTCAATGACTGCAGGTGAGAGTTTTCCAAGTTTTTATTACCTGTCTGATAGAAATTGTTCATTATCAAGATTCTTGCATCAGACATTTGTAGCATGTCCGGCATCTGTGTACTGGAATTATATGTAATACGTATGCTATTTGCATCATTGATGTTATATCCAGCCATAATCAGTGGAGTAAATGTCAAATTATGAAATCCGTTTCCTTCAGATTGCATATCATAATTGGCCCCTAAACTGACACGGTACATGAATGATTTTAGTTTTCCGCTTATCTCACTATAAGCATAATGCTTTTGTGTATTTATATTCTGTTTCTGCAACTCTTCAGACATTGAGTTTTTTAGTTTATTTGCTAGAAAATTAAAATGTCCTCGATATCCAAAGGACAAATTTGCGCTTGTAAATCCATGCTCATATACAAACTCTCCGATAAGTGTTTTCTTTTGATTATTTATGGACATTTTATCATCAAAACCGGTACTGCCACTTTCCATCGAATGTGTCTTTTGTTCATTGTCGAAATAGCTACCTACAACATTAAATGATATCGAATTATTCTTTGGGAGTATTTTTGAATAATATACATCAAATGTCGGAACTAATGTTTTCTTGTAATCGTTTAATGTACCAGTACGTTCTTCCTGAAATTCGTTCTGCTTAAACAGAATATTCTTATTGGCATCCAGCTTTTCATCAGAAGTATTTACAAGTGCTTTTATTTGGAAATCATAATTGTCTTCTTTACTGATAGAATAGGTAAGTCCGATATTATGTTGATGACCCCATGACTGACTTTCACGAATATAATCATAGATATATTGATCATCGTTAATTGCATAATTATAGTAGCCTGATTCCAGGTCTTTTATATCACGTTTCATATTGATATGTGTGCCATAATTAAGCGTGAGTTTATTATCTCCTTTGATATAGGACAAAGCAATAGAAGCATTGGAAAACATCTGTCCCAACGTTCCATATATATTACCATTCCATCCAGTATCCAAAGGTTTTGTTCTGACGTTGACTACATTTTCCGCATCGTTAATATACCGCATAGGAGGTACATCATAAATCTCTACATTCTTAATCTTATCTGCAGGTATCAGTTTTAAGTCATCATCAGTCGCCTTTATTCCATTTATTAAAATCAGGATGTTTTTACCGTTTATAGTTGATAAAGTGTTACTCGTCCTATCTATATGAAGGTTTGGCAAAGTTGCAATAAGCCCGCGTCCATTTTCAGCCTTTTCAATTTGAGTATCAGAGAAAGTATATGATGTTTTATCTATGCTACGGATACTTCTTTTCCCTTCAACCACCACTTCTTCTATTAATTGTGTATCAGCTTCAAGAATGACATTCCGTACCACATCTTTGTCTATAGTGACAGGAATAGACTTTGTCTTGTATCCTATATATGAGATCTGTAATATATAATCTCCAGATTCAACGCTTTGAAAAGAATAATTTCCTAACAAATCAGAAGCACTGCCTTTTTCAATGTTCACAGTGTCACTTAAATGGTATAGTGCTATATTGGCAAATGGAATACTCTCTTTTTGTTCATCAATTATTTTACCTTTAAGATTAAAACTCTGACTATACGCCGGTATTGATAAACATATGGCAATTAATAAATTGAAAATTCTCATATTGCTAAAAAATATACTTTATATGATGAAACTGATATTTCCTGCAGCTTCGTGATTGAACTCTTATGCAGTTACTGTTCTGTTCTTTTTGCCCTTCAAGAAAATAGAAGAATTTCTCTGCTTCCTTTTCCGTTTAAGGATAAGGAAGAGCATTACAACAATTATTCCAAATAAAGACAACTTAGGCTGTAATGTCTGAAAAACAGTCCATTACAGCCTAAATCAAATATTATCCTTTATTGCTTATGCTTCCTCAATAGCAGCCTGCGCCACTTTCATATACGATTATTCCCCAATAGGTTACATTGCCGGTGTATGTGAAGTGTATGCGCTTTGGTATGACTTTTTTCTAAAGCTGCTACTTTCTTAGCATTATTATTCTATCGCAGCTTGAGCCTCTCCAATACATATCTGTATTTCAATAAGATGCAATATTTGTGTATGTAATCTGTATGCATCTTGATACAATGCTTGGAACAGTTGCAATAGATATTAAGGATGAATGATTTGACCTCTCTGTAACGAGATGACGCATTCATTTAAATTTCAGTATTGTTTATTTCCTATCTTTCAATAGTTCAATAATCACGTCCTTATCCTTCAGGTTTGAATCAAGACGTAAAATCTGTGAGTTCAGACTCTCTATTTGCTCTTTCAGAAGTTTGATTGTTTCCCTCAGGTTCTCTGTTTCTTTCTTTTCGCTAGATAACTGTACGGCCAGTTCTGCATCACCTATCAGATTATTTGCATTTCCATCCAATGAAACGGCTGCAAGGTGTGCTGATATATGATGCTGTCTCGGACAGAAAAGGGAAAAGAAATTGAAGTCCAATGCTTCGCTGACTTTAATAAGCCTGCTCGTTTCCATTGTCTCCCTTTCCAGTATGCGGTTTATGTGCTGCTGCGGTACACCTATTTTGCGCCCAAGCTCAGATTTGCTCAATCCAAGCTCGTTGCGTCTTTTGTCGATAGCCTGACCTACATGCACGTGTTTTATGTCATTATCCATGCGATTCCTTCAATAAATATATCTTAAACAATAAATCATCAAACAAATATTTGGTTATATAAACCATTTTATGTTACTTTGTAGTGTAACCTATTCATTTGGTGAATACAAAGTTAAACATTAAATATTAAACATCCAACAATTATGTCTGAAAACTTAGAAAAAATCCGTCCGGCACTTGTTGCCCTTGAAGTAGGTGAATCCGTTTCATTTCCCATTTCACGTTTGAAAAGCGTCCGTACACAGGCTTCAGAGCTTGGTGCCATCTATAACCGTCAGTTTAAGACCAGGACTGACAGAGAAAACCAAACCATCACGGTAAAACGAACAGTATAGAAACCAAATCAGGTTTATATGAAGATATTACAGTTTCTGGACCATCTTATACCATACGAAACATTCCTGAATGACCTCTCCTCCAGAATTGTCAGGCAATTGAAAGCCGACAAGGATGATCCTGAATTCATCAGCCAGAGGAAGGCATACGAGCTGTTTGGCCGCAGGAATGTAGAAAGATGGAAACGTCAGGGAAAGGTGGTTTCCTATAAAAGACCCGGTAAGGTGGAATACCGCACGGCAGACCTCAGGCTCCTGCAGCGTACCACCCAGGACTATTTTGATGAAAGTCAGTCGAAACAGACTGAAAGACCAGTCAAAAAAGACAAATGATAAACATATTATGGCTAATATTTTAATAGTGGTAAACTATATATGTTTAATTTAGCCGTGATACTCTATGAAATATAAAGAAAACAATTATAGTAGGTACAGGAATGTGCGTCAGTAACCTTTGTTCGCCAGCTTATAGTTTAAAATAAAGTCGGACAGGTATTTGTATCGCACATTCATAATGATTTTATAATAATGAAAGAAATCAGACCAGCGTGCGATCCAAACGGTGTCTATTCAGTCAAGCGCACCTGTGCTGAACTCGGTATCAGCAACAAGACACTCAAAAAATACAGAGAAAACGGGTATATCCAACCGCTCAATCCTAATAATATCAGCCGTCCGAAATACTCCGGCCAGTCAATAATCGATTGTTGGAACCTGCTCAGTACGTTATGATAAGCGAAATAACCATACGGAAAGTAAGGGAACTTGCCATAGAAGACGTACTCAGTCCTTATGCCAGACTGTCCAGAAAAGGCTCAACCCTGATGGGGCTTTGTCCTTTTCATTCTGAAAAGACCGGTTCCTTTGCCGTTACCCCAAGCAAGAATCTCTTCCATTGTTTCAGTTGTAACCGTGGCGGTGATTCCATTACGTTTATAATGGAAAAGGAAAACCTTTCCTTCAGTGCCGCCGTGGAATTTATTGCCAGGAACCATAATATTCCGGTAGAATACATCAGTGAAGAGCGCAGTGAGGAACAGCTGGCCGAAGCCAGGCACCGGGAGTCACTTCTGACAGTTCTCGATACAGTACAGTCTTTCTTCCTGCAAAATTTAAGAGCAACAGACAGGGAAGAGAGCCTTGATGCCAGAGCCTACGCATACGGCCGGTGGCATGAGGAGTTCTGTGCCTTTGCCGGAATAGGCTATGCACCGAAGGACGGTCAGGCCTTTATGGATTTCTGCAGAAACAAGGCTTTGAACGAAGAACTGCTGTACGAACTCGGTATGTTCAAGCGTGGCGAGGACGGAAACACATACGCCATGTTCCGACAGCGTATCATGATTCCCGTGAGAAACAGATGGGGACGCATCATTGCCTATACGGCCAGATACATCGGAGACAACAGGAAAGCTCCCAAGTATATCAACTCGGCAACAAGCATGATTTACTCCAAGGGAGAAACAGTATTCGGTATTGACCGTGCCGTCAGATTGCGTGATGCCGACTATTATATCATTGTGGAAGGTGCTCCTGATGTCCTGAGAATGCAGTCGATTGGATACGACAATACAGTAGCGTCACTTGGAACAGCCTGGAGTGAAAGCCAGTTTGAACAGCTGAAGAAATATGTATCTTCACTCTGTTTCATTCCTGATTCAGATATTGCGGAAGGCAAGCCATACGGACCGGGATTTGAGGCGGTGATGACCAACGGGGCTGCAGCCATAAGAAAAGGATTCCATGTAACAGTCAGGGAACTTCCTTTTGCAGAAATACCATCCGAGGCAGAAGGTGAAGTACAATATGTCAAGAATGATGCCGACAGCTATATCCGCAGCAGGGAGGATTATACCTCACTTCAAGAAAAGCATTTTATCATCTGGCTGGCACAGAAACGTTTTCTGGTAGCCGGTTCCATGGTAGAGGAAAGAAAGTGTGTTGCGGAAATAGCAGACCTGTTGCGCTATATAAAAGACCAGCTTGTGTATGACCAGTGCATAGAACAACTCTCCAGACTGCACGGCAAGGTAAAGCTATGGCGTGATGCCGTTACCCAGGCACGCGGGGAAGCCAGGAGAAGGAACGACAAACCTGCGGCCATGAACGAGATGCAGCGTGAAGCTGAACTGCTGCGCCAGTTCGGTCTGTTCGTCAGGGAAAACTGTTACTACTCCATCGGTGAAGATGATGATGAACCGTCAAGAATCTCCAACTTCATAATGGAACCACTGTTCCATATCGAGGATGAGATAAACGGAACCAGAATCTTCCGTATGAGGAATATGTACAATGTATGCAGAGTCATAGAACTGAAGGAGTCTGAATTATGCTCGCTGAGCAACTTCCAACAGAAGGTTGGTTCACTGGGCAATTATGTATGGCTGGCCAAGATAGACAAACTCAACCGTGTAAAGGAATACCTGTACTCAAAGACCGATACGGCAGAACGTATCAGAAAACTCGGCTGGAATACAGCTGAAGGATTCTTTGCTTTTGGAAACGGAATATTTTTTGCAGGCACATTCAATGCTGTTGACGAATTGGGTATAGTCCGTGGTATCAACGGCATGGCCTTCTATATACCGGCCACTTCAAAAATCTATCTCAACAATCCGGAGATATTCCAGTTTGAAAGACTCATGGTACATGAGAACCGCAACGGGATAAAACTATATGATTACGTAAAAAGACTGATGGAAGTGTTCGGTGAGAATGCAAGCGTAGCCTTCTGTTACCTTCTTGCCACTCTCTTCCGTGACATCATATTCAGATGTACCCGCCACTTTCCCATCCTGAACCTTTTCGGTGAAAAAGGAACCGGTAAGACAACCCTGGCTGTTTCCCTCCAGTCCTTCTTTCTGCACGGAGTGGATCCGCCCAATCTCGGTGTAACTTCCGTACCGGCCATGAACGACCGTGTATCACAGGCCGTCAATACCCTTGCCGTGCTTGATGAATACAAGAACGACCTCGACATCCGCAAGATAGCCTATCTGAAAGGACTATGGGGCGGTGGCGGCCAGACAAAGAAGAATACAAATACGGACGGTATGGCAGCCCAGACCATTGTCACAACAGGTGTAGCTTTATGTGGTCAGGACAAGCCGACTCAGGACATGGCACTCTATACCCGTGTTATCTTCCTTGCCTTTTCAAAGACATCATTCAACCAGAATGAGAAAAGGGCTTATGAAGACCTTGTATCAGTCTGCAACATGGGACTTACCCATCTTACCCTGGAGATATTGGGACACCGGGAACTGTTTGAAAAGAACTTTCCGGAAATATACTCCATTACCAAGCGTGAGCTGGCTGCGAAATTGGATAATGAAACCATCCATGACCGTATATTCGGTAACTGGGTTATTCCACTGGCCACCTTCAGGACACTGGAGACAGTCATTGACGTACCTTTCAGCTATGTGGAACTGTTTGATACAGCAATCAAAGGAATACGAAATCAGAATGAACTGGCTCAGGAAAGTTCGGAGATAGCAGACTTCTGGAGTATGCTTCAGGGATTCCAGACTTCAGGGAAATGTATTGAGAAGGCACATTACCGCATAAGGTATATGAAATCCTTCCGTCCATTGTCTGTAAAAGAAGATATAGAGTTTAAGGAGGCACGTCCTATTCTCTATCTGAACACGGCAGCCGTGGCGTCACTGTTCAACAGCCGGAATGCAGGTTCAACCTCCAACCGTTCAAACTGGTCCACCATCATGTCCTACCTGAAATCCCATGCTTCATACTTGGGTCTGAAACAGGACAGATTTACCATACTTCTGCCCAGCGGACTTCCAGACTATACCATCGACATTGTGAATGGAGAGCAGGTTAAGAAGGTAAAGGTAAACCGACCGAAGGCATTATGCTTTGATTATCTCCAGCTGAAGGAGACTTTCGGACTGGATCTTGAAACTGAGGTTGTCGCTGAAGTACAGGACATGAAGGAAGAAATGACTTCCGGATACAAACAATATCCTGAGCAGAAAGGCTTATTTTAATTGAGAATTTACAATAATAAATTATCATCAGAAAAATCCAATCCTTTTAAATGTATTCGTCAAGCAATTATTTACAGTTATCTTTTGGATTTTCAAAACTTAACTCTTATTTTTGTAGAAATCTTGCAAAAAAAGGAGTTAAGTTTATGATTTTAGAGTTTTGTGTCAGTAATTACTTGTCAATAAAGGATGAGTTAAAAATATCCTTTGTTGCAACTGCTCTTAAAGATGTTCTTACCGAGTCAAATGATATGATAACTGTACCCGATACCGGATTATTTGTATTACGGAGTGCAGTGATTTATGGTGCAAACGCTTCAGGAAAATCAAATGTTCTAAAGGCTATTGCTTTTTACAGGCGTTTTATCACGGACTCTTTCAAAAACAGTCAGGCCGGAGAAGCAATTGATGTAGAGAACTTCCGGTTGAATACCACTTCAATGGATGAGCCGACTACAATGGAGGCAACCTTTATTGTTGAAGGTTTCACTTACCGTTATGGTTTTGAGGTTGACAGCAAAGCTGTACGTGCCGAATGGCTGTACCAGCGCACAAATAAAAAGAGAGCCAAAGAAGTTGAAATATTCTACAGGACAGAAGAAGAAACCACTGTTCATCAGAAAAGTTCTTTATTGATAGAGCTTGTAAACAAGAAAATGGTGCGTGACAATGCTTTACTGCTGTCTACTGGGGCACAATTCAATGAACCGATAGCAGTCAGTATCCTGCAATGGCTGAATGATATGCATGTGATATTTGGCAATGATGAGGAAAGACTGTGGAAACAGGCTATAAAGTCTATGGATGATGAGAATCTCCGTTTGCGTATTACTAACTTTGCAAAATATGCAGATCTGGGGATAGACAGTATCGTAAAAACAGATAACCGTATCGTTAGTACTCACCGGCAATATGATGATGAGGGAAAAGAAACCAATAGTGTAGCTTTTTCATTCAGCAGTAATGAATCGGAAGGTACAATAAAATATTTTTCTTTGTCATATCCTATCATTGATGCTTTGGATAATGGAAAACTTCTTGTTATTGATGAACTTAATTCAAAGCTTCATCCTCTGTTGGTTCGTAAAATCATCGGCCTTTTCAATTCGGCAAAAACAAACCCAAAGGGTGCACAACTACTTTTTACAACTCATGATACCTTCTTGTTAAGCGCTGGTATGTTTCGCCGTGACCAGATATGGTTTACACAGAAAAACAGTTTCGGTTCTACTGAAGCGTATTCACTGGTTGAATATAAAGTACGCAGCAATACTCCATTTGAAAGGGATTATCTGCTGGGTAAATATGGTGCAACTCCCATTATCGGTGAAATGGAGAGGGTCTTTAATATGGAGGAATGAGTATGGGAAGACAAACAAAAAAGGACCATCGTTCAGGCAGTCTGACCAGAAAGCAGGGAACGAGAAATGTAAAACAGTCTTTTCTCATAGTATGTGAAGGGGTACGTACAGAACCAGACTACTTTAAGGCTTTCCGTATGACAACTGCCACAGTCAAAGCTATAGGTCAGGCAATGAATACTATAAGTCTTGTCAATAAGGCAATCAGCATACGTGATACCGAACAAAAGAAGAAGCATTACTATGATCAGTGTTGGGTTGTTTTTGACAAGGATGATTTTCCTGCAAAGGACTTCAATCAAGCAATAATTTTGGCTCAAAAGAACGGTTTCCGTGTTGCTTACAGTAACCAAGCATTTGAGTATTGGTTTCTATTGCATTTTAATCTCTATCGAGGTCCTCTCCATCGCCAGAATTATGCAGATATGCTGTCAAAACTTATAGGAATGCCATATTCAAAAAGTGAAGGATTTGGTACTGTCATGTATAATAGGCTTTATCACCTGCAATCACAGGCAATAAAGAACGCAAATGTAGTACTTAACGAGGTTTCAAATGGAAATCCTGCCATGGAAGAATCTTCGACTACTGTACATTTATTGATTGAAGAATTGAATAAATATGTTTGATATAGTTGGTTGCATTAAGAATAAAACATAGTTAAATGAGAGTTTAATAAAAGGTAATAACTGTATTTAAGATAATTGGTACATAACATAATTAATTGATTGAAAAAATGGAAATAGGTGATATAATAAAAGGATATACAATAAAAGAGTATATTGGAGATGGTGGTATGGGTATTGTTTTTAAGGTTGAGAAAGATGGGAAAGAATATGCTTTAAAAATATGTAACACAACAGATGATGAGTATGTCTCAAGATTTAAGAGAGAGATACGAATGATGGAAACAATAAACAATAATAGAATAGTAAAAATTATTGATAAAGATATTGATGCTTCAATTCCTTATTTTATAATGGAGTTATGTGATGAATCGCTTGAAAATGCTGTTGAAAGAGGATTGTCCGAAGAGAAAAAATTTGATTATATATTGCAATTGTGTGATGGATTAAAAGGGCTACATGATCAAGGAATAATTCATAGAGATATTAAACCTGGTAATGCTCTTATTGTTGATGACAAAATAAAAGTGTCAGATTTAGGTCTTGGGAAATTTATTAAACGTGATACTCCTTGTTTGACTCCTACTGATGATAAATATATGGGAACATACGATTATATGGCTCCAGAGATATATATTGATGGTAAGGGAAGAGATGCAGATAAACGGAGTGATATCTTCTCTTTAGGAAAATTATTATATTTTATATTTACAGATGGAGAATCCCCATTTGCGATGGATAGTAAAAAAGTCACGGCTGATATATTTTCGATTATAGACAAGTGTACAAAGCTATCTCCTGATGATAGATATCAAGATGTAGGGGAAGTTATCAATGCAATAAAATTATGCTTGTTATACCGCAATACTGAAATATCAGTAGAAGAGATAATATCTAATCACAGATTGGGCATTAATGATAAAGATTTTGTTGATAAGGTGTATAACTATTTGCTCAAAATTCAAGGAGAACTTGGCCTGCTTATAAAGAGTATAAGAATGCTGAAAATGCAGGATTTAACAATATTTCTAAGGTATAAAAAAAGTGAGGTAAATATTATCAAGGATATATTGCTAAATACATTCTCAGAAAATAATGATTATTATATTCAGTGGGAGGATGTGGATGTATTAGTACATTTTGCATTTATGATAATGAATAATACATCTGATATCCAAATCAAAAAAGAACTTCTTGCATTTGCTTTTGAGATATCAAAGGATTATCATAGATTCTCAGCTATGAGTACAACTTTAGATATGCTTAATAGTCTTTCAAGTGGAGAAGTAAAATCTATTATTCCATTTATTATTGAGAAGAAAGATTATATTAATACATTCAAATCAAATACCAATAAATCAATATCAGATTCTATTAAATTAGTTATAAATTGATGAGGTTTAGACTTTATGCGATAACTAATTCTGAAGAGTTGAAGAAATTTGTAAAGAGAATAATAACGTTATATAAAATCGCAGGTTGATGGCAAATTTACAAGTAAATCAAATAAGAAAGCATCTTACAGATAATTACATTCGTTTTGTAGATGCATCAGATATTAAAGCAACAGATGAAGACAAAGATATTCATATTCTATCTAGAGCATATGCGGCATATGCAGTAGTTACTCTTGGTAATTATGAACCTCAAGATGTTTGCGCATGTATAACCGATGAGTATGAAGATAATGGTATAGACTTAGTTTATATTGATAATATCTCAAAAAAGATGTGGATTGTCCAGTCTAAATTTTCTTTTAATGGTAATAAAAGTATAAATACAGGTGACATACATAAATTTATTCAAGGTATTGAAGATTTATGTAATGGAGAATACAATAAATTTGGGGTGAAGATTAAAAGATTTCAGGGTTTAATTGATCAAGCGTTATGTGATGCACAATACCATTTATATTTTGTTATTGCATATACAGGGAATAATTTATCCAAAGAAAGTCTTAAAATCTTAAATCCTTTTATTAAAGAATTTAATGAGTCAGGAGAAATTTCCTCACTTATAGATTTCAATTTGGCCAAAGCTCATGATATTCTTAAGAAGGGACTGGCTAGTCCTATAGATTGTCAATTTCACATAAAGAGCTGGGGACAAATAGTTAACCCATATAAATCTATATATGGTATAGTCGATGCAACAGAAATAGCACAGTTATGGGAAAAGCATGGCATTAGCTTATTGTCTAAAAATATTAGACATTTTTTAGGCAACACCGAATCTAATAATGCTATGAATGAGACACTTAATAATTCACCAGAACTGTTTAAATATTTCAATAATGGAATTTCGATATTATGTGATTCCATAAATAAAACTGCTTTTGGTGGTACAAATACAGATCTTGGTATTTTTGGTTGCACGAATATTCAGATTGTGAATGGAGCGCAAACAGTAGGGACAATAGGGGAATTTTATAAAAATCCACAACAAAATTCTCCAAATGCCGAAGTGTTTGTGAAAATTATTTCATTAGAAGGAGCTCCTTCTGACTTCTCAAAAAGGCAAACTATTGCAAATAATACTCAAAATAAAGTTGAGAAAAAAGATTTCGTGTCTTTGTGTCCAATACAATTAAAACTTAAAGAAGAATTAAGACTTGATGGTATTAATTATCATTTAAAAAGAGGTATAGATATTCCTTCTTTGGATGATAATAATTATACATTTGATGAAGCTGCAATTGCTCTTGCAGCAAGTCAAACAGAAGTCACTTTTTCTGTTCAAGCTAAAAGAGAGGTTGGTAAGTTGTGGGAATCCTTAGCATCAGCACCATACACTGAACTTTTTAATGAATCATTGACACCTACTAGGTTGAAACATATTCTTAAAATTAACAGAGCAATAAAGTGTGAATTAGATTTATTGTATAACAAACAGACAGAAGAGAGAAGTAAGCGTATACTAATTTTAGGAAATATATTTATAACTCATTTAGTAATGCAAAAAATTAAGAAATCTGTTCTTGAAAATAAATCCCTTGATATCAACAAATATATTAATGAAACTATAAAGCCACTAGTTAGAAGCTATGCAGATATTACGATTAATGTTGTAAATCAAAACTATTCAAATTCAAATATACCACAACTATTTAGAAACTTTAGAAAATGTAGGGATATAAAAGATATTATTATAAATATAAAACAATAAATAATATCATGTTTCAAGTAGTCTTGTGCCATAATTCAAGGCACTATAAAATATTTTGTGTAAATGGAAAATACGGGATTCAAGTTTGAGTCGCGTATTTTTTATTTTATAGATTTGCAAAATGAAGAAGATTATGAAAGAAAAGAATCAAGTAGTGCCTGATGAG
>NZ_JABSOE010000085.1 GCF_013618865.1 Phocaeicola faecicola | reverse complement strand
AGCGTGCTATACTCCCTGCCGTCCTTTCGTGGGCAGATAAGCTGGTGATGATAGGTAAATATTGGAACACTTACCTAATAGCTTGCCAATGCTACATTTATTATATCGCCTATACGGGCGCACCATCATAATACTGCTTGGCCTGCTGGTAAATCTTGACCGTCTCGGCAAAGTTCTCCGCCGTATTGACAGCGGTCTTCGAGGTATGCGCGATATTGTCCGACATGTTGATGATGCTTTGTGCCAGATTGCCGGGGTCGGTAACTACCCATTGCGCCCTTGACTGTCCGGCCGCGAGCAAAAGTCCCGCACAGGCGATAAGCGTTCTTGTCTTCATGGCCGTTCCTCCTTCCGTATATAGTCACCGTTCGGGGAGAAGGTCAATATGTCCGTCTCCTCATTGTAGGCCACGTCGATGCGGTATCCGGTGTTGATGAACAGGTTGCCGTTCTCCTCCACCAGCAGGTAGGTCTGCGGCTTCAGCCGTCGTGTCTTTCCGCTTCGGGCAAACACCGTCACCTTATAGTTCCTGCCCTCCCTGTATATCAGCACGTCGGGCTTTCCTTCCACACTCGTCCATGACCCGCACAGCCTGTCCGGATCTGTAGCCTTCCCGTCCGTGCAACTTTGCAGCAGCAGTGTCGCCGCCCCTATCAGGCAGACGGCCATTCTCAATAAATGTCTGTTTCCCATAATCATTTACATTTCAGGATTTAATGTCTGTCTTTTGTTTTCTCTCTTTTTTCCTCAGCCAGCCTTCTTACGGCAAATTCAAGGCTCCCTCCCTGTTCCTCCGAAAGCCGCTGCACTTCCATCTTCTCGGTCTCTTCCGTCGTAAACACCAGATATTCTTCCGGGCTCACTTCCGTGGCATAGACTGCCGAGTGCGTTCCTCCCAGACCGATCCAGACCTCGCGGTAGGGAGTTCCCGGACGGTTGGCCTGGTTGATGGAGAGAATCTGTCCTTTCTCCTTTTCCGTCAGCCCGAGCAGTTTCTGGATATGCTCGAACTTGTTCATGTATTTCCGCTGGTCCAGGAGTATCTTGCAGTCAGAGTTGTTGATGATGGCCTCCTTTACGATCGGGGACGAAATGATGTCGTCCACCTCCTGCGTGACCACAACAGCCTCCCCGAAATACTTTCTGACCGTCTTGAACAGGTAAAGTACATAGGCACTCATATTGGCCGACATCAGGGCCTTCCAGCATTCTTCAATCAGTATCATCTTCCGGATGCCTTTCAGCCTGCGCATCTTGGAAATGAATGTTTCCATGATAATCAGTGTCACCACCGGAAGCAGCACCTTGTTCGAGGAGATGTTGTCCAGCTCGAACACGATGAACCGCTTGTTCGCCAGGTCCTCCTCCTTGTCCGAGTTCAGCAGGAAATCATAGTCGCCCCCTTTGTAGAAAGGCTCCAGCACGTTCAGGAAACCGTCAATGTCAAAGTCCTTCTCACGTATCTTCTTTTCCTCCATCATACGCCGGTAGTCGTCACGGACAAATTCGTAAAAGCCGTTGAAGTCGGGCTTGAGTCTCCTGTCTTCCGTTATCCTGCGGATATAGGCGTTCACCGCCCCTGACAGGGCCACTTCTTCCGAGCGTTTCGGAGCCTCGTCCTCACGTTTCCACAGAGTCAGAATCAGTGTCTTGATGCTTTCGCGTTTCTCCACGTCAAACTGTCCCGAATCGGTATAGAAGGGGTTGAAGGTAATCGGGTGCTCCTCTTCATACGTGATGTAAATCCCGTCCTCACCGTGTGTCCGCTCGTTGATCAGCCGGCAAAGCCCCTGATAGCTGTTTCCCGTATCCACCAGAAGCACATGCGCGCCCTGTTCATAGTAGTTTCGCACCAGATGGTTGGTAAAGAACGACTTTCCGCTTCCTGACGGTCCTAGGATAAACTTGTTGCGGTTCGTAATGATGCCGCGCCGCATGGGTTCGTCGCTGATGTCCACATGCACGGGAATACCGTTCTGGCGGTCTGCCAGCCGGATTCCGAACGGACTGGGAGAACTGCGGTAGTTCGTTTCCTCCGTAAACAGGCAGACGGCCTGCTCCAGAAAGGTATGGAAACTTTCTTCCGCCGGAAAGTCGCCCGCATTGCCAGGAATTCCGGCCCAGTAGAGCACGGGAGCATCCACCGTGTTGTGCCGGGGCGTGCATTCCATCATGGCAAGCTGGCTTCCAGTGTCGTTTTTCACCCGGCGCAGCTCCTCCGCATCTTCGGCCCATGCCAGCACGTTGCAGTGGCAGCGTACCGGCAACAGCCCTTTCGCATGCGCCTCGTCCAGATACATCTCCACCCATTCCCGGTTAATCGCATTGCTGCGGCTGTAACGGGAGAGGGAAAGCAGGTTGCGGGAAGTCTTTTCCATATCCAGCAGCGTTTCCTTTGCATCATCGACAAAGACATACTGCGAATAGATATGGTTGCAGGACAGGAGCAGCCCCACCGGTGCGGCAAACGAAAGGCGGCAGTCGCTCCGGTCTGTGGACATCCTCCCGTAGCGCATGTCGGTTCCCACCTTGCCGGGCAGGTCGCCCGCTTCCGAGAGGGTATGCAGGCAGATCCGCTTGTCTCCGATGCGCATTTCCCCCGGTTCGAGGTAAATGTCTTCCAGCACTGTGTTCCCTTTGTCCGTCGAGAGGCAGAAGTATTGTTCCACCAGTCCCGGACGGTCGGAAGTGCCTGTGATTTCCGCTTCACCCATACGCCGGATGGAAACCAGACCGGAGTCGTTCATAATCCGCTCGAACTGTTCCACCGCTTCCAGAAAACGGACGGCCGTGTCCCTGTCCGCAATTTCCTTTGGAAGTATGGTTCCCCGGCAGAGCGTGCTGAAGTCACTCTTTTGGCGGCTGCGCTCCTTTGTTGTCTTTGTCAGGAACAGATAACAGTAATGGTTCAGGTACGGACGCTCGTTAAAATGCCGTTCATAACTTTTGGCAAGGAAACTTTGTCCCTCTTTCCCGAAATCAGGCCGGTAGGTCTCCTTCACGAACCAGTCCTGCTTGCAGACCACCGAATAGTCAGGCAGCACCCGGATGGCTTTTACCCAGGCCGAATGGATGGCCTCATACTCGGCTCCCGTCACCGTGTACAGCTCCGGAAGCCGTACCTCGAATACAGCCGTCAGGTCGGCATCCTTGCTTACGATGAAGCCGTGCTCCACGGCCAGCAGGGGGAACTTGCGTTCCAGTGTCTCGGCTTTCAGTACATTTCTCATGATTCTTTTCTTTTGGTCAGTAATCGGAAGATTCTCTTGCGGCGGATCAGGTAACGGGGATGGCGTTTCTCTGCCAGCATCTTCATCAGGCCGTGCTCGCCGTACCTTGCGTTCAGCCGGAAGACCAGCCAGACCAGCATACTGCCGGCTGACAGACCGGAGAGGATACATATCCATTGGCTCACTCCGGCAAGATAGAGCACGATTACCGCAAGAAGAACGGCGGCAAGACCGGTCACGAATACAAACAGGTACATGGTGGTCAGCCCTTTAAACTCCACTCCCTTTCCAACGCCTTTGTTCATCGGATACTCCATAGGCTCAAAGGAAGAACGAACGCAGGATGGTAGCCGCCACAATCAGGAAAATGCAGGCGAAAAACCACGAGGCCGCCGTCTTCGAGGTATCCGGATCACCGCTCGAAAACTTGCCGTAGGTCTTGATGCCGCCCACCAGACCGAGCACGGCGCCGATGGCGTAGCACAGTTTTGTCGCCGGGTCGAAATACGAGGTCATGAGGTTTGTCGCCTCGTTGATACCAGCAAGTCCCTCGCCCTGGGCAAAGGCATTCGCTGCCACTAACACACTCAATACCGAAAACAGGATTCTTTTTCTCATTGTCGAAACATTTTAGGTTACACTTTTCTTTGATTTCGACAACAAAAATACATGGCATAATACACTGATGTACAAATGCTTCACCACATATCATCACATGGCATCAGATGTCAGAAACACGATGGTTTCATATACAGGAAGATTGATTTCATTACTTTATTTCCACCAGAAATAACAGTAACAATAAAAAGCACATCAAAATTTTCTTTTTCCCTGTTTTTTTCGTATATTTGAAAACACGCCGTCTTATTTGATTATCATGGATAAAGAGCAGTATATCATTTCAAGATCCGTATCCTTATTATTGACTTTTTAGGCTGTAATATAAATAAGCGGTCAAAAACATTTTATAGACAGGACATAATATTTAATAATTCTATCTATGAGTCAATACAATAATATTTTTATAAGCAGAGAAGATTTTCTGGATTATAAAGCAAAGGGAATCCCATATACCGGATTTGTCATAGGAGAAGGATATGCTTTTGTACAATATCAGAATTATTATGAGGACGCGGATGGAACAGTCATAGATATGAATGATAATATATTGCCATACCAAATATGCATACCTAACATTGTTCAAATACAATGCATTGATACCTCAAAGGAAATGATAAAGAAAAGCCTTAGAGGGCTGTTTGACAAAAACGGATGTGCAGGATATATCGTTTCTGAAGGAGATACCTTAGCATATATTGCAGAAATGTTTGACGTTACTGTTGAGGAATTAAAAAGATGGAACGACCTGTCAAGTGAGTATTCTATATCCATAGGACAAAGATTATTAATAATTGACATAACGGAAAGAAGGATTATAGATATACCCCACACGGTAGATAATGGAGAAATTAAAGAAGCTGGAGCTTTAACTTCTCTTGAATTTTGGTTGGATTCACCATCCGACACTTTTCTTGACGGCATAGGTAAGATAGTTGCCAACATACTTTATAGCAAGATTAATTCTCCTGTTGTCTTTTTTACAGGACGTACTTTTGCCGGAGCAAGTCAATTACCGGAAGAACGGTTTGAGGCTTTTTTGGATATAATATCGCTTCCCCTTTTTGGAGGGGTTAAAGCTATTGGCTTTTGTGGCAAAGTTGAAAAAGGGTTGATAAATGGATATAATCCATTTTTAAAAACGAAACAATATAAAATGTATAAACCTTCAGGAAAAGGTTGGCAAAAAGAAGCAAGCAAAAAATTCAAGCAGGCAAGAGGACATTACATAATGCATGTCGAAAGTAAAAAATTTTGGAACGATATGAACTATGGAATCAGTATATGGAATGAATATTCAAAAAACGAAAATAATGATTGATATTGTAGGACTGGAAAGTATAGGCAAATATATTATTTGGCTATGGAGTAAATATGTAAAACGAAAACATATACCTTATATGGACCTTGAGTTTCATTATCCCAACTATCTCTTTATAGCACTGGGATGTCTTGTTGTTGCCATTTTTTTAGTCATAGCAGTTACTTATTTTTCAATTAAATAAAGGAAACAGAATGGCTAATGTCATCACATTAAAGAATAGGAAAATTCATCATTTGGTTGTGGAATAAGTATATAAAGAAAAGATATATACCCTACATTGACCTTGAATTTTATTATCCTAATTATCTCTTTATAGTACTGGGAAGTATTATAGCTGCCATTATATTGGGCATAGCAATTATTTATTTTTCTGTAAAAAATGAGCAATATAAAATATAATGAGTGCACCAGGTATATATTATCATGTCGGAAAATTCTTAGTTTGGATTTGGCATAATCATACACAGAAAAAAAAGATAAAATATGAGGATATTATATTTCAATATCCAATAAAACTATTCTGGATAGTTGGCATTATTGCAGGAATATTATTCATCATAATAGGATATGCGTTATTCAGACTGATAAAAGACCTCTAAGAGTAATGGAAAACCTCTGAATGGTCGGTTTGTTTCTAAAACGAATTATGGAATGAATATTCAAAAAACGAAAATAATGATTGATATTGTAGGATTGGAAAGTATAGGCAAATATATTATTTGGCTATGGAGTAAATATGTGAAACGAAAACATATACCTTATATGGACCTTGAGTTTCATTATCCCAACTATCTCTTTATAGCATTGGGGATTCTTGTATGTGCCATTATCTTGGGAATGGCAATTACCTATTTTTCAATTAAATAAGGAAAACAGAATGGCTAATATCATCACATTAAAACGAATAGGGAAATTCATCATTTGGTTTTGGAATAAGTATATAAAGAAAAGATATATACCTTACATTGACCTTGAATTTTATTATCCCGACTATCTCTTTATAGCACTGGGAAGTATTGCAGCTGCCATTGTATTGGGAATAGCAATTTTTTATGTTACACACAAGTAAACAACATATTTTATGAATAGATACATTCTAATGTAATAAAAGGTCAGGCATTTAGCAATGTAAAAGCTTGACCTTCATATCGGTCATGCAACAATTTTCCGATGAGAATTTGCTCATGTAAAAATAAAAGTGTACCTTTGCATTACTAGAATCCGCCACGCTTCCCGTCGAACAGCGTACCAGGGCGGAACTTTTTTTATATAGATATGTTATGAATTATACCAATCCCCCTCTTGGCATTCCCGATTTGATTGCGGTTCTGAAAGCAAAAGGACTGGAAATTGCCGATGAAAAAAAAGCCGAGTCCTTTCTTGAGAATGTCAGCTATTTCCGGTTCGACGCTTACCTGCGACCGATGGAGCGGACGGATGGACATGCAGGGTTTAAGCCTGGAGCCTCTTTTGAAAAAGCGGTTTCCCTATATGAGTTTGATTCCCGGCTGAGATTGCTGGTTTTCTCCGCCATACAGAAAATCGAAGTTTCATTGCGTTCGAAAATCATCAACCGGTTCTCTTTGGCACACGGTGCCTTTTGGTTTATGGATGCGGAGAAAGCGGTGGACAAGCATAAGTTTACCGAAAATCTGGGAACGCTGGAAAGGGAACTCCAGCGCTCAAAGGATGATTTCATAAAGGAGCATTATGAGAAATACGGCAAGGACAGTTTTCCTCCTGCATGGAAACTGTTGGATTTGGCGTCATTCGGTTGTTTGACCAAGCTATACTTCAACTTTGCCGATATTCCCATTAAAAAGAAAATAGCCCGTTCTTATGGTGTACCGCAACACGAGATTCTTGAAAGCTGGATGAAAGCGGTCAATGCGCTCAGAAATGCGTGTGCCCATCACGGACGGATATGGAACCGTGCCATGCCGGTCATGCCGCAAATGCCCGTGTCTTTGAGACAGGCATGGATAGCGGACAGGCCACAGGTCGCAAACCGTTTTTATGCCGTATTCTGTTGCATGGCATATTGGCTTAATGCGGTTGCGCCGGGCAATACCTTAACTGCGGATTTCAAAAAATTGCTGACTGAATATCCAAATGTGGACACAGCGGCTATGGGATTTCCCCCAAGGTGGAAAGAAGAGGACTTATGGAAATAGGGGAAGAGTTACCCGAAAATAAAGACAGTTCCTGCAAGCCATGCCATCTGAAAGCATGATTTGCAGGAACTGTCTTTTATGTGCTTTCTTTCCTTTAAACAGGAAAAGTTCCGGAACCGCCCCTACAGCAGTTCCCGCCAGTCCCTACCAGGAACACCCGTCTTTTTGGGCATCCTGTGCCGTATGGGATTGCCGTCCTCGTCCAGATACCGTTCCATCAATTCCGTCAGGAACTCCTTGTTCTCCACTTGCGCCTCTATGACGGCGTACATTTCCGTTTCCCGGATGGCGTGCAGGGTAATGGCCGCACGCAGCGACTTCCCCTCGTCCCGGTCGGCGTTGCCTACTCCGAAAATCACGTCCCCCATGTTCTCAAGGTCAGCCTGGGTAATGGCCTGGGTGACCGTTTCCACTTCCGGCGCATTACCGTCCAGTTCCTCCTGTTCCTCTTTCAGGAGCCTCATCTCTTCCAGAGGGAGATTGCATTCCACCTCTTCCCCCATATCTTTTTCCTCACCGATAAAATCGCTTTCCAAAGGCAGGCTCATGAACGGGGCTGCGGTCTTTCCGGCATTCTCGTCCAGATAGACATAGGTGGTGTCCCCCATAACGTCCTCCGTGTCATTTTCCGCCACAGGAACTTCCGGTACTCCATCCACCGTCTTCTTCCGCTTGCGGGACACAGCGTCCCCATAAAGCAGGTCACATACTTTCCGCACTTGCCCTTTTGTATGCCATACCTTATATAAAAGGTAGAAGACACAGGAAAGGCGCACTGACAGGTAAACTATTTCTTCCATTGCACAGGTTTCTTTATTGCTTGTTCATTATAAATGCCGTTTATTATCTCTTCGTATTGTTTCAGATGGTCGGACAGCACGTTGTTCACAAAAGTGGGTACGGACATTTCCGGGGCGATGACAGGAAGCACACCGGAAATGACCCGGTACAGCGAGTCATGGATATAGGTCTGCCGCCTGGTTCCGGTAAGCCGCTCGCTCAGGAAACGCTCCCGATATTCGTCATAGCCGGTCCGCATGTCTACCGTGTCGGAACCGTCATCGGAAGACGCACGTGCCTTCTCCTTTTTTTCCCGGCTTGCAGGCTTGCTGTCCTTTTTTTCGGCTGGAACGGATTCCCTCTCTTCCATTTCCCCCAGTGCGGAAGTGTCCCCTGCCACCACACGTTTGAGCAGGTCCTCGTCCACACTGTATATCGTTCTGTTCTTGTTTGCCATAGCCGTCCGGATTAAATGCCGAGTATCCGTTCCATTTCTTCGGCAAGCAGGTCGATATTGCTTCCCTTCAGCAGTCCCGGAGAAGGCGGGAACAGCGTACTACGGAAAATCTGGCCGTCACGCCCGATACCCCTGTTGTAGCGTTCGGCTTTGGGAAGCACCGTTTCCATCACCTCAAGTCTCAGATGCCTGAAAATCTCCATGTAGGCGTTGTACAGTTCCCTGGATACGCGGCGGTCCATCTGGTTCCAGAAAAGGCGCACCTCATGCAGAGGGAACTCCCGGTTGCGGCTGAGAAGCTCACGGATGGCAAGCACGAAGTTCATGCTGCTTTGCATGACCATACGGTTCTGCGT
The DNA here is from genome assembly GCF_013618865.1 of Phocaeicola faecicola. GTDB lineage: Bacteria > Bacteroidota > Bacteroidia > Bacteroidales > Bacteroidaceae > Phocaeicola > Phocaeicola faecicola. The sequence goes on along the minus strand of NZ_JABSOE010000085.1, from coordinate 4,385 downwards.
GACCGGAACAAAAAGATAGTCCATATTGACGATGGAGCGGAACACCCCGGTGGCATTGACCGTCCCGGGCAGATCGACCAGCACCAGGTCGTAGGCCGTATCGGAGCGGTCCAGAAATTCAAAAGCCGTCTGTTTGGCCTCCTCCGGAGTGGAGGTCAGGATGTTGTAGGCTTTCCTTCCGCTCTCGCCGAACTGGTTCATCAGGCGGCTTTGGAGCGTTTCGCTCTTTTCCACAGCCTTGACATCCCACTCACGGATGTCCCGGATGCTGTGCTGGGGATAATCACAGTCCACTACGAGTACGTTCTTGTCCTTGCGGTAGTGGAAGTAACTGGCAAGAAGGATGGTCAGGGTAGATTTGCCGACTCCTCCTTTCTGGTTGCTCAAGGCAACGAACAAAGGTTCTTTCTTCATCTTCTGTATGAATTTTGGGGTTATTGTACATGTTTTCTGAATCGTAATGGCATCAACGCGTTTCTTGCGTCAGTGCATGGCATGATACAATGCCGGTTCTGCCGCAATGCGGCATGGCAGGGTATCAGAACATCATCCGCCCCGCCTTGTCACGGAACAGTTCCTCCAGCTCGCTCCTGTAGGTTTCCAGATGGTGCGCCAGCACATTGTCCAGAAATGCGGGTACGGTCATGCCTTCACCAAGTAGGGGCAGCATGCGCGACAGCTTGGAATAAATCTCATGACTGATGTAGGTCTGCTTGCGGTGCTCGCCCTCTTTCCGCCTGAGAAAGGTCTCTTCATACCTTTCCTTCCTGCCGCCCCTTTCCGGGACAAAGACAAGCTGTTCCACGATGACGGTCTTGCCACTGTGCTTCTCCCCGTGGCCGGGACTGAAAGTCGGTTTCTTTTTCATCGTTTCCTGAATTTAGAGGTTCATTATCGTTTGTTTCTTCAATGGCATTCCCATGTCCGGCGCATCATTGCATTTTCCGCATGAATACAGGACGTTCAGCAATACATCCATACATTGTCCACTACATTATATCCGTACCGTAAGCGGTACAATGTATCCATACAATACAGGATGCGGAATATCATGGCATCCCGTCATGCAGGGCATCATGGCAAGTACCGCATGAATGCACCGCCTCATTACAGGCGTCATTCCGTTATGTGCCGCAAGATATTCATGCCCCACGGCATGTATTGTACCCGTACGGCACATACCGCAGTGTACCGTTACAATGCCTGAAGCCTTGCGTCATGCCAAAAGTAGAATGTTTTTCCCGTTTATCCGCAGCTTTTCCGCCGCTTGGCATCACATGTCATCACACGACATCACACGTCATGCAAACCATTGTTTTACAACCGATTACAACCGGATAATTTTGCATCATCAAGAAGAAGGCAAAAATATAACCGCAGTTCGTCGGACCACTGCCCGCCGCAAGCGTCGCGCAGCAATCCGCCGAAGGTGGATTTTCTGCCCAAGCGGGCAGAGCAAGTTGTGTTTTGGGCAGCCCGAAATGATTCGGGCATCCCAAAACGACTTGCCCTCGCCCGACGGCTCGGGAGGGATTTCCTCCAAAGTCGGAAATCCATGAAGAAAGAAACATCAATCGGAAACATCAATGTGTATGGAAGACAGAAACAGAAGAGGTAAAAGAAAAGGCACGGGCAGGAAACCGAAAACTGACCCGGCAGTATTCCGCTACGGTATCAAGCTGACCTCGGAAGAGAACGGTAAATTCGAGCTGCTGTTTGAAAGATCCGGAATGAAGCAACGGGCAAGATTCATCAAGGCGATGATTTTCGGACGGGAAATGAAGGTTGTCAGAATTGACAAGGTCTCGATGGACTACTACATCCGCCTGACAGAACTCTACCGCCAGTTCCAGGCCATCGGCAACAACTATAACCAGGTGGTCAGGGCTGTCAAGAACAATTTCGGGGAGAAACGGGCGATGGCCCTGCTCCACAAGCTGGAGAAATCCAACCTGGAACTGATGCTCGTCTGCAAGAAAGTTATTGCACTCACTGAAGAATACGGACGGAAATGGTTGCAAAGATAAGCCGTGGCACAAGCCTTTATGGCGCACTCGCCTACAATTACGGAAAGGTCCTGAAAGGCACGGCGGAGATTCTTTCGGGAAACCGCATGATTTCCGACCGTCTGGGACAGCCGAGCGAGGACATGCGCCTTACGCTTCTCTCCTTTGAGAACTACCTGCTGGCGAACCGCAATACTGAGAAACCGGTACTGCACATCGCGCTCAGTCCTGCTCCGGAAGACCGTCTGACCGCCATGCAATTGGAAGAGCTGGCGGCAAGGTACATGGAAAAGATGGGCTATGGAGACCAGCCTTACATTGTTTTCAGACACGGCGACACGCACAACACGCACATCCATATTGTGAGCGTCTGTGTGGATGAGAACGGCCGTAAAATCAGCGACGCTTACGAGCACCGGCGCTCCATGACCGTCTGCCGTGAACTGGAAAAGGATTTCGGACTCAGAAACGGAGCAGAGATGGAAGATAGGAACCTGAAACCGGAACTGAAGAAGGTGGATGCCTCCAGGGGGGATGTACGCCACCAGGTCGGTGGCACTCTCAAGGCCGTGCTCGAAAGTTACCGTTTCCAGACCTTCGGCGAATACAGCGCATTGCTTTCCACGCTCAACATAGAGGCAAGGCTGGTAAAGGGAGAGTACAAGGGAGAACCTTATACAGGCATCATCTATTCCGCTACCGATGACAGGGGCAGGGTGGTCAGCCCGCCTTTCAAGAGTTCCCGTTTCGGCAAGCGTTTCGGCAACGAGGGGCTGAAAAAGAAAATGCTTTCCCATACGAAAGATTTCAAGGACGGCAAATGGGAGCCGGCAATCCGGATACAGGTGGCGGAAGCGATGCGCCTCGCACGTTCAAGGAAGGAATTTGCAAGAATGCTGGAGAAAGACCATATCGGCGTGGTCTTCCGCAAAAACGAGGCCGGACGCATCTATGGGGTCACGTTCATTGACCACGACCGGCGCGAAGTGTTCAACGGCTCACGCATGGGCAAGGAGTTCTCGGCCAACGTATTTGACGGGCTTTTCCGCTGGTGGGACAGCATACCTGAAAAAGAACTCCGGGAACATACGGCCGGAGAGCTTTGGCAAAATCACCGTCATAAGGTGGAAAGCGGCAGTGCGCTGGAACAGGCAGCCGGTATCCTTTCCATGGAGTCCAACCCCGCCGTCGATTATGAGGAAGAGGCTTTCCGCCGCCGCATGAAGCGGAAAAAGAAACCGGCAAGCCGCAAATCGCGCGGTATCTGAAAGAATCATGTCAAACCCGGAACACCTGTCGGCACCTGTCCGGACAGGTGTTCCATAATACCGAACATTTTTATGCAACAGGAAGACGACTTGAGGGCGCTGGCCAAAATCATGGACTTCGGACGCGCCGTAAGCATATTCATTCTGGTGGTTCACGTTTATGTGTACTGTTATCCGAGCGTGACCGCCTGGCATCTCAATCTGGATGTCATAGACCGCATCCTGCTGAATTTCGACCGGACGACCGGCATATTCGGATGCATCCTTTGGACAAAGCTCATCGCTGTGCTGCTCCTTGCCATATCCTGCATGGGTACGATAGGTGTAAAGGGAGAAAAAATCACTTGGCCACGTATCTGGGCATTCCTCACGGGCGGGGCGGTTCTCTTCTTTCTCAACTGGTGGTTGCTTGACCTGCCTTTTCCGCACGAGGCTGTCACCTCACTTTATGTCGCCACGCTGGCTGCCGGTTATCTCTGCCTGCTCATGGCCGGACTGTGGATAAGCCGCCTGTACAAGCACAATCTCATGGAGGATGTGTTCAATGAGGAAAACGAGTCCTTCATGCAGGAAACCCGGCTCGTCGAGAACGAATACTCCGTAAACCTGCCCACCCGTTTCCTGTACGGGGGAAGGCTCAATGACGGATGGATCAATGTGGTAAATCCTTTCCGGGCCACCATTGTATTGGGAACTCCGGGCTCAGGAAAGTCCTATGCGGTAGTGAACAATTACATTAAACAGATGATTTCCAAAGGATTCAGTGTCTATATCTACGACTATAAATTCGATGACCTCTCCACCATTGCCTACAACACGCTGCTGCACAACAAGGACATGTACAAGGTCAGCCCGAAGTTCTATGTCATAAACTTCGATGACCCTCACCGCTCGCACCGCTGCAATCCCATCAACCCGATGTTCATGACGGACATATCCGATGCCTACGAAGCGAGCTACACCATCATGTTGAATTTGAACAAGACCTGGGTGTGACCTGAAAAGTCACGTAATTGATTGTTAAACAGCAATGTATATTGCAAGATTTAACCCGCTGTTCCGTCAGCGGTAGCCTACTATAAGGTGCATCTCCAGTGATGGGTTGTGCTAA
>NZ_JABSOE010000084.1 GCF_013618865.1 Phocaeicola faecicola | reverse complement strand
AGCTTAGCACAACCCATCACTGGAGATGCACCTTATAGTAGGCTACCGCTGACGGAACAGCGGGTTAAATCTTGCAATATACATTGCTGTTTAACAATCAATTACGTGACTTTTCAGGTCACACCCAGGTGCGGTTTAAGTTGAGCATAATGGTATAGCTTGCTTCGTATGCGTCAGAGATGTCCGTCATGAACTCCGGATTGATGGGATTGCAGCGGTGTGAACGGTGCGGATCATCAAAATTGATGACGTAAAAATGCGGCTTTACCTTGTATTTGTCCATATTGTGCAACAAGGTGTTGTAGGCAATGGTAGAAAGATCATCGAATTTATAATCATATATATAGGTACTAAAACCTTTGGAAATCATCTGTTTGATGTAGTTGTTTACCACTGCATAGGATTTACCTGAACCCGGTGTTCCCAATACGATGGTCGCACGGAAAGGATTGACCACGTTGATCCATCCGTCGTTGAGTTTGCCGCCATACTGGAATCTGGTGGGCAGATTGACAGAATATTCATTCTCCATCAGCCTTGTCTCCTGCATGAAGGATTCGTTTTCCATATTGAACACATCCTCCATCAGGTTATGTCTGTAAAGCCTGCTGATCCACAGTCCTGCCATGAGCAGGCATAGATAACCGGCTGCAAGTGTTACCACATACAGGGCAGTAATCGCTTCGTGTGGAAAAGGCAGGTCAAGCAGCCACCAGTTCATGAAAAATAGAACCGCCCCGGCAGTAAGTACCGCCCATATACGCTGCCAGGTTATTTTCTCACCCTTGACTCCGATAGTACCCATACAGGATATGGCCAGCAGAAGAACTGCCATCAGTTTTGTCCAAAGGATACAGCCGAATATACCGGTTGTCCTGTCAAAGTTCATCAGTATCCGGTCTATGACATCCAGATTCAGATGCCAGGCACTCATACTGGGATAGCAGTACACATAAACGTGGACTACCAGAATAAAAATACTGACTGCCCTGCCGAATTCCATAATCTTGGCAAGGGCTCTCAAATCGTCTTCCTGTTGCATAATGATGTAGATGATTGTGGGGGGAATCCGTTGTTCCCCCTGTTGTTGAGTCATTTTGATTGATCAGATACCGCGTGATTTGCGTTTATGAGGTTTCTTTTTCCGTTTCATACGGCGACGGAACGCTTCTTCCTCGTAATCGACTGCCGGATTTGCCTCAAAGGAGAATATGCCTGCCGCCTGTTCAAGCGCACTGCCTTCTTCCATACGGTGGCCGTACCGTTTCCAAAGTTCCTCCGGACCGGACTGTTGTCTCTCCTGCCAGGGTATTCCTTCCCACCAGCAGACAAGATCGTTGAATACGTTGGCAGAAAACTCCTTTCCCATACGTGAACCGTTGAACGCCTCGCGTCGTTCATGGTCTATGAATGTGACGCCATAGATACGTTCGGTATTGTTCCTTCGGAATACCACATCAATGTGCTCCTGTTTCAGCAGTTCCCTGAATTCCTGTTCCGATTTTGCGTTACGCATGGCCCATACGACCTTGCCGGATATGGCAGGAGCCCATCTGCCTTCCTTGAAGTCCTGTGTATGCCGTAACATAAGTTCGGACAGTCCCGTATTTCCGAAACGCTTGCCGAACCTTGCACTTTTTATTGGAGAGCAGACCACTTTCCCTCTGTCGTCTGTAGCCGAATAGATGATACCCGTATAGGGTGTTCCCATGTAATCGCCCCGTACCTGTCGGGCTTCAATGTTCAGTGTGGAAAGCAGTGCGGAATACTCTCCGAAAGTCTGGAAACGGTAGCTTTCCAGTACAGCCTTCAGCGTGTTTCCAATCTGATGGCGTATATCCCCCTGTGAGACATCCACTTTTTTCAGTTCCGCTTTCGGATTCCGTCTTTCCGTATCCGCACTGTTACGCAGTCCGAATTCCTGTTCCAGTTCCCGGCAGGCTGTCATTGAACGGCGGTGTTCATAGGAGTCATTGATTTTCCTTCCTTCATCGTCAATGCATACACTCACGATATGTACGTGCGTGTTGCAGGTATCGCCATGTCTGTACACGATGAACGGCTGGTCACCATATCCCATTTTCTGCATGTATTTTTCTGCCAGTTCCGCCAGCTTGTCATTGTCCAGCCTGTCTTCAGGTGCCGGACTGAGGGCGATATGCAGGACCGGCTTGTCCGTCCTCCTGTTTGCCGTCAGATGGTTTTCAAATGAAAGGAGAGCCAGACGTATGTCCTCGCTCGGCAGTCCCGGGCGGTCGGAAATCATCCGGTGTCCGGACAGGATTTCCGCTGTCCCCTGAAATACCTTTTCATGATTATAGACCAGCGCTCCGTAAAGGCTTGTCCCGTGACTTATCTTTGCAACCATTTCTGTTCATATTCTTTGGTTAATGCCATAATCTGCTTGTTGAGCAATATTAGTTCCAGGGTAGCCTTTTCAAGTTTGTAAAGTAGGGACATCGCCCTTTTGTCCCCGAAATTTTTCTGTACGGCCCTTACGACCTGATTGTAATTGTTGCCTATTGCCTGAAACTGCCTGTAAAATTCCCCGAGCCGGATATAATAGTCCATGGAAACCTTGTCCACCTTGATTACCTTCAGTTGTTCTGAAAAGATTGATTTCTTGATAAAGATTGTCCTATCCCTTGCTCCGGATTCCAGAAACAGTTTCTCAAATCTGCTTTTCTCCTGTGCGTTCAGACGGAAATTGTACTTGTAGTCCGCCGGATCAGTCTTCGGTTTTCTGCCTGTCCTTCTTGCCTGTTTTTTCTCCATGCTTTTCTGCTTTTGGGTTGTTTTGCTTTCTCCGTCAGATTTTCCGACTTTGGAGGAAAATCCCCCGACCGTTAGGGAGGGCAAGTTGGTTTTTGTATGGCAGAATAATTTCTGTCGTACAAAAACACAACTTGCTCTGTTCGTTTGAACAGAGAATCCACCTCCGGCGGATTGCTGCGCGACGTGAGCGGCGTGCTGCTGTCCGTCGGAAGATGTTCCAAGCCATCCATTGGTTCTGACTTTGCAAAATTATGGCCGGGTAAACAGTTGTGAAATAGTGGATTGTATGACATATAACGACATCTGATGACATCTGATGTCATGGTGCCGGTTACATATTACCTGTATGCCTGAAAGACCTTATTTTTGACGCGGTTTAAGCGTGCAATATTGCAATAACATAATAGTGCAATAACATCAAGGACATAATAACATAAGGACACAATAACATAACAACATAATAGTGTAATAACATAAGGACACAATAACATAACAACATAATATTGCAATAATATAAGGATACAATAACATGGCAACATAATAGTGCAATAACATAAGGACATAATAACATGGCAACATAATAGTGCAATAACATAAGGACACAATAACATGGTAACATAATAGTGCAATAACATAAGGACATAATAATATGGCAACATAATAGTGCAATAACATTACAATGTATATATGTACAGGATTATTGCAGCATGTCCTTAAACGGTTATGCCGGTATCACAATAGCGTAATGCCATTGTTGGATTAGTGAAAGAAAAAAGTGAATATTAACCCCAAAAACAAGAGGTATGAACAAACGTCCGATTCTTGTCGCCTTCAGCAATCAGAAAGGCGGTGTGGGCAAGTCCACGGTAACAGCGGTTCTTGCCAGTTATTTTAATTATGTAAGAGGTCTGAAAGTTGCTGTCGTTGACTGTGACTATCCCCAGTTCAGTCTGGAAAAACTGAGGGGAAGGGATTTGAAGAACCTTGAGAAAAGCGAGTATCACCAACGTCTTTTCTGCCGTCAGTTTGAGGACGGTTCCCGCAAGGCCTATCCGATTGTCACTTCCTCTCCTGAGTCAGCCGCAGAGATTCCCGGCAAACTGGAAGGCGACTATGACCTGATATTTTTCGATCTTCCAGGAACGGTAAATTCCCGTGGCGTATTCGAGTCCGTCATGAACATGGATTTTATCTTTACTCCCATCGTGAAGGACCGTATGGTCATGCAGAGCAGCCTTTCCTTTGTCTCGACCGTTCAGGACTTTATCGGACAGCACCCGGAAGCTCCCCTGAAGGACATACGTTTATTCTGGAACCGTATGGACAGTCGTACTTCCAAGGAACTGTATGTAATGTATAATGCAATAGTGCTCCGTATGGGGTTGAAGGTCTTTGAAACCGTACTTCCGGATCTTGAACGCTTCAACAAGGAAATGACACCTTCTTCCAGACAGCATTTCCGCTGCACCCTTCTTCCTCCTTCCGAATCACTACTGAAAGACAGCCGTCTTGAGGCTTTTGCCCAGGAGATGGAACGTATCATATTTCCGGGATAAGAACTATGGCAAAGAAAAGAGAGATATTCAAGGTGGATGAGGATGCCTTGAAGGACATGATGGCCAGTGAATCCATTTCCTGTGGTAAATCTGGAGCAGATGTCGGCGAGAATGTTCTTCCTGTCACAGAAAAGGAAAAAAATGTGTCGGAAGTAAAAACACAGGGACAGGAAAAGTCCCGCAAGACGATACGCGCCGATCCTGGACTGGAAGAGAAGGTGGAAGTGTACAAGAATCTGTTTCTGGACAGAAAGAAGTCCGTACACCGAAAGCAGACCTATATCAGCTATGACATGTATTGCAGGCTGGCGCGTATCCTTCCCCTTCTGAGTGATGACATGAGTGTGCCCGCTTTTTTGGACAATGTGCTGGCACACCATCTTGAGACTTACAGTGAAGAGCTTGGCGAGCTGTTTCGCCGCAAAACCCCAAAAACATTCTGAAAATGATGTGGATTTTATTGACTGTTGCCGTATTGGTATGCGGCATTCTGCTGTTTTGTGTTTATGTGCTGTCCAAAAGGATTTGCTCACTGAAAGAACAGGTCAGGGAGTTGAAAGAGAAAACAGGAATAGCGAATCGCTTTCCCGAATACTGCCGTGTCTATCTGAACGATGTTCCCGTCGGGAACGGTCGGCAGATACGTATCCGTGGCTATCTGTATGACAAGGCAAGCCGCCTTATCCCGTTTATGGCTCCCGGCATGAGTGTATCCGCCTATGTGAGCAATATCGTGGAGGAACATTTGAAACGCCACGGAGAATTGCTGAAGGATGAACTTGAACGTTTTCTTTATAAGGATTCTTTATGGAAGAACTGATATACCTGTGTGTACGTATTGCCTGTATAGGCTATTTGCTGTACCGTGTTTATGGCTGGAAAAAACGTATCGGAGCCATCTGTACCCTGCTTTATGCCAGACCTTGCGTAAAGAAAGAAAGGAAAGAAACCGGCGGAACGGAATCTGCGGCTCCAGATGCAGAAGTGATGGGAAATACCCGTTATGTCTATCTTGACGAGAATGCCGGAAAGACTGCCGCTCCTTTCATGAGCCAGCCTCTTGAAAGGAATTTTATCGGTGAAGAGGAGGACGTGCAGCAGGAAGATGTGGAGTGCAATCTTCAGTTGGAAAAGATGAAACTCCTGCAGGAAGTCCAGGAAGACCTTGATGCGGAGTCTCCCGAAGTGGAATCCGTATCACCGGTCCTTTCCAGCAGGGATATGGAAGTACTCGGCGAATATCTGGCACATCAGAAGGATGCTGATGAGGAAAAAGCCGTACAGGCAGCCCGTGTCCTTTTTTCCATCCGGCAGACCAGCCTGATTGACGTGTTCCTTTCCAATATGGAGAATTCCGCGATTGTTGAGGAACTGATAGAAAAGTATCTTGACGAGGACGGCAATCCCAAACCGCTTAAAGTCAAGGATGGGAATGAACCGTCTGACGAGTGGCGGAAATATATCTGACACCGATATATTCAGGCATCCCGGAAATCTTTTCGGGGTGCTTTTTTTTATGTCTGTAAGGCTTCCTGAATGACATATGGTGACATCTGGTGACACCTGATGACAGTGTTGTATCACAGCGGCTTAAGCCTTATATATTTGCAGTCGAATTCAAAATTTATGTCAAACCCCAAAATGATTCGACAATGAGAAAAAGAATCCTTTTATCAGTATTGTATGTGCTGGCAACGGCAGGTGCTTTCGCACAGGGACAGGGTCTTGCCGGCATCAATGAGGCTACCAGCCTTATGACCTCGTATTTTGATCCGGCCACCAAATTATGTTATGCCATCGGAGCCGTACTTGGTCTTGTGGGTGGTATCAAGACGTATGGCAAGTTCAGCAGTGGTGACCCGGATACGTCCAAGACTGCGGCGAGCTGGTTCTTCGCCTGCATCTTCCTGATTGTGGCCGCCACCATTCTCCGTTCCTTCTTCCTGTAAGCCATGGATTACCGTATCAACAAGGGAGCAGGCCGTCCGATTGAGTTCAAGGGCTTGAAATCACAGTACCTGTTCTTTTTTGCCGGAGGCCTTGTATCGGTCTTTCTTGCGGTGGTTGTCCTGTATATGGCCGGTGTCAGCCAGCTGGTATGCCTGTCTTTCGGGGCGGTATCCGGTACCCTGGCCGTATGGCTGACCTTCCGCATGAATGCCCGCTACGGTGAGCACGGGCTGATGAAGATGCTGGCCGAGAAACGCCATCCGCGCTATCTGTCAGCCCGTCGCAGAATATTCAGAGCATTAACCAAAAAGAAGAGAAAGAAATGAGAAGTGTATTGAAGGCCTGTGATCTGGAAGACAGATTCCCGATTCTGGCCGTGGAAAACAACTGCATCGTAAGCAAGGATGCGGACATTACGGTAGCCTTCGAGGTCGAGCTGCCTGAACTGTACACGGTGACGGCGGCGGAATATGAAGCCATTCACGGTACCTGGGTGAAGGCTATGAAGGTGCTTCCCAATTATTCTGTCTTGTACAAGCAGGACTGGTTCGTCAAGGAAAACTACCGGAGCGAAGGAGACGGGACGGAAAGTTTCTTGTCCCGCAGCTATGAGCGTCATTTCAACGAACGCCCGTATCTCAGGCACCGCTGCTTCCTGTACCTGACAAAGACCACACGCGAACGCGCCCGCCGCCGCAGTGATTTCAGTACCCTGTGCCGCAGCCATATCCTTCCCAAGGAAATCACGGACTGGGATTCGGTCGTGAAATTCCTGGAGGCGGTGGAGCAGTTCGAGCGTATCATGAACGATTCGGGGCATGTCAGGATGAAGCGTCTCAGGACGGAAGAGGTGGTCGGAACGGAAGAATGTCCCGGTCTGATTGAAAGATACCTGACTCTCGGTATGGAAGACACGCACCCCGTATTACAGGACATCTGCCTTGATCCGGAACGTATGCGCATCGGTGACAAACGTCTTTGCCTGCATGTGCTTTCCGATACGGAAGACCTTCCCGGCAGTGTGGGCACGGACATACGTTATGAGCGCTTGTCCACGGACCGTAGCGACTGCCGTCTTTCGTTTGCGGCTCCGGTAGGACTCCTGCTTTCATGCAACCATGTCTATTCGCAGTACGTGTTCATCGATGACGCGCAGGAAATCCTGCAACGTATGGAAAAGACTTCACGCAACATGCTGTCCCTGTCGAAATACAGCCGCAGCAATGCCGTGAACTATGAATGGGCAGAAATGTATCTTGACGAGGCGCATACGAAAGGGCTTGTTCCGGTACGGTGCCACTGTAACGTACTGGCCTGGGCGGAAGACGAGGAAGAGCTCAGGCGTATCAAGAACGATACCGGCAGCCAGCTTGCCATGATGGGATGCGTACCCCATTACAACACGATAGATACCCCGGTGCTGTATTGGTCAGGTATTCCCGGCAATGCGGGCGATTTTCCGGCTGAGGAAAGTTTCTATACCTTTCTTGAACAGGCTGTCTGCCTGTTTGCTTCGGAAACGAATTACCGCAGTTCGCCCAGTCCGTTCGGTATCCGTATGACGGACAGGCAGAGCGGCGTACCGCTTCATCTGGACATCAGTGACCTGCCCATGCGCAAGGGAATCATCACCAACCGCAACAAGTTCATACTCGGTCCCTCCGGCAGCGGTAAATCCTTCTTTACGAACCACCTTGTCCGCCAGTATTATGAACAGGGTACCCATATCCTGCTGGTGGATACCGGAAACAGCTATCAGGGACTTTGCAGCCTGATTCATGACCGGACACATGGCGAGGACGGTATCTATATCACCTATGAGGAGGACAATCCCATCGCCTTCAATCCGTTCTATACGGATTCCGGGGAATTTGACGTGGAAAAGCGTGAAAGCATCAAGACACTGATACTCACACTCTGGAAACGTGAGGATGAAGCCCCAAGGCGTTCGGAAGAGGTGGCCCTTTCGGGAGCGGTGAACGCATACATCCGCAGGATAACGGAAAACAGGGATATCAGACCCGACTTCAACGGATTCTATGAGTTTGTGCGTGATGACTACCGCCGGATGATTGAGGAGAAGAAAGTCCGTGAGAAGGATTTTGACATCGACGGTTTCCTGAACGTGCTGGAACCGTTCTACCGTGGCGGTGATTATGATTTCCTGCTTAATTCGGACAAGGAACTGGATCTTACCAACAAGCGCTTTATCGTATTTGAACTGGACAATATCAGCGGAAACAAGGTGCTTCTGCCCGTGGTCACGCTGATAATCATGGAAACCTTCATCGCCAAGATGCGCCGTTTGAAAGGTATCCGCAAGATGATACTCATTGAGGAATGCTGGAAAGCCCTTATGTCCGCCAATATGAGTGAGTACATAAAGTATCTCTTTAAGACCGTTAGAAAATATTTCGGGGAGGCTGTGGTGGTCACCCAGGAAGTGGATGACATTATCAGTTCCCCTGTCGTGAAGGAAGCTATCATCAACAACAGTGACTGCAAGATTCTTCTTGACCAGCGGAAATACATGAACAAGTTCGACCATATCCAGCGGCTTCTCGGACTGACCGACAAGGAACGCGGACAGATCCTGTCCATTAATCAGGCCAACCATCCCGGACGTTTCTACCGTGAGGTCTGGATCGGTCTTGGCGGTACCCACTCGGCCGTGTATGCCACGGAAGTCAGCGATGAGGAATATGCCGTATATACCACGGAAGAGTCGGAAAAGCTGGAATTGCAGAAGCTGGCCAAGGAACTGGGCGGAAATCTGGAACTGGCCGTGAAACGCATTGCGGAAATGAGAAGGGAAAGGAAAAGGTCAAACGGTAAAGCATAACGGTTATGAATGACAGTTTTGAATCGGATGAAAGAAAGCGTAAGGAGACAATCGAATGTCTCTACTGGTCCCTGATGAACGGATGGGACATACCGAAGGATATACGTGAACATTACGGATTTTCAGAAGACTATGAGTTGTATCACCGGCTTGAAAGTATGGAACCGGAAGATTACAGGGAAAGAAGGCTCAGAGGCGAGATACCCGATGCCATAGAGGTTGATGTAAGACTGACACATGCCGTGGAGAAGGTCTTTGAGCGGCTTTGTTCCCCTCCTCCCGTGCAGTATCTCGACAAGCTGTACGGGGAACTGGAAAAGCTGGGAGGTTTCATAGCCAACCCGAAGAATATTGACAGTCCTTTCATCAATTCCGGTTTTCTCATGAAATACGGCATTGACCGGAATTCCCCGGATGAAATCAGACGGCAACAGGCAGAAAAGGCCTATAAGGAACTTTATGCCAGGTTTGAAACCATGGTCGGCCTGAAATCCCCAAACAAAAAGGACGATACCATTATCCGCAAGGAATGTCGTCAGTCGGCCTGCAAAGACAGGCTTTCCGGGAAAGTCCGCATTCCGGTCAGTCCTAAGCCGAAGGGACGAAAGATGGGACTTTGAAAGATTCAGTAAAACAAGAACAACATCATTAAAAAAAGACAAGACATGAAAAACAGACAGTTGTACAGACTGGCCGCCTGCCTGATCGGGGCGGCATCACTGCTGCTGCAGAGCTGTAGTGAAAGCAGGTTCAAGGACTGTGACCGCCTGTGCGGTTCATGGAGCAGTGTGGAAGGCAAGCCCGATGTCCTTATATATAAGGAAGGGGACGCCTACAAGGTGACGGTCTTCGCCCGTAGCGGCAAGGCGCGTAAACTGAGGCCGGAAACCTATCTGCTTGTGGAGGAAAACGGGAACCTGTTCATCAATACCGGCTACCGCATAGACATCGCCTACAATGAGGCGGCTGACGTATTGACCTTTTCTCCGAACGGTGACTATGTAAGGAAGGAGGTGCGTCCATGAGAAAAAGACTGCTGCTGCTTTGTGCAGGAACCTTTTTTCTTGCCGGACAGATACGGGCACAGTGGGTGGTGACAGATCCTGGAAACCTTGCCCAGAGTATCATCAACATGTCGGACAATATCGTGCACACTTCATCCACCGCAGCAAGTACCGCCAAGAATTTTGCTGAGACCGTGAAAATCTACGAGCAGTACAAGAGGTATTATGATGCCCTCAAGTCCGTAAACAATCTGGTGAAGGATGCCCGTAAGGTCAGTGAGGTCATCCTGATGGTCGGTGACGTGTCGGAAATCTATGTGACCAATTTCCAGAAGATGCTGGGTGACGAGAACTTCTCTCCCGAAGAGCTGGATGCCATCGCTTTCGGATATACCAGGCTTCTTGAAGAGAGCAACGGGGTGTTGCAGGACCTCAAGCAGGTAATCAACGTCAGCACCCTTTCCATGACCGACAAGGACCGTATGGACGTTGTGGATGACTGCCATGCCAGCATGCGCCGTTACCGCAATCTCGTGAATTACTATACGAACAGGAATATAGCCGTGAGTTTCCTGCGTGCCCGCAAGAAGAATGACCTTGACCGTGTCCTGAAGCTCTATGGCAATGACACCTCCAAATACTGGTAGCCTATGGTATTGTTATCCGTGGATTTCTCGAATCTCCATACCATTCTGGAGAGCCTTTACAATGAAATGATGCCTCTTTGTGAGGATATGCTGGATGTGGCCAAGGGACTTGCCGGACTCGGTGCCCTGTTCTATGTGGCCGTTCGTGTCTGGCAGTCGCTTGCCCGTGCCGAACCGATAGACGTGTATCCGCTTCTGCGTCCGTTTGCGATAGGCATCTGCATCATGCTTTTCCCGACCCTGGTACTCGGAACGATGAATACGGTGCTGAGTCCGATTGTGCAGGGAACCCACAGGATGCTTGAGGGGCAGACGATGGACATGCAGCAGTACCGTGAGCAGAAGGACAGGCTGGAACATGAAGCCATGCTCCGTAATCCGGAAACGGCCTATCTGGTCAGCGACGAGGAGTTTGACCGTCAGCTGGACGAGCTCGGATGGTCGCCCGATGCCATGGCAACCCGCATGGGCATGTATATGGAAGTGGGCATGTACAATCTGGAAAAGAATATCCGTGATGCCTTCCGCAGTCTGCTGGAACTGCTTTTTGCCGCGGCATCCCTGCTGATAGATACGGTAAGGACCTTTTTTCTGGTGGTATTGTCCATCCTCGGTCCCATTGCCTTTGCCTTCAGCGTGTGGGACGGTTTCCAGTCCACGCTCAGTCAGTGGTTCACACGTTACATTTCCGTCTATCTGTGGCTTCCCGTGAGTGACCTTTTCAGCTGTATGCTGGCCAAGATTCAGGTACTTATGCTGCAGAACGACATCCTGGAGCTCCAGAACAATCCGAACTATTCGCTGGACAACTCCAATTCGGTATATGTGATCTTCATGCTGATAGGTATCATCGGATATTTTACCGTGCCGACCGTGGCCGGATGGATTGTGCAGGCAGGCGGTGCCGGAAACTACAACCGCAACATCAACCGTACCGCGACCAAGGCCGGAGGCTTTGCAGCCGGTGCCGCAGGTTCCGGACTTGGAAATATCGGAGGTCGTCTGCGTGGAAAATAAACAGAACAGGAACATTAAAATGAAAACAGATGGAATTCAAATCACTGACCAATATTGAAAGCAGTTTCAGACGGATACGCCTGATGCTTGCGGTCTTTGTCGGATGCTGCACGCTTGTGACCGTCTTTGCCCTGTGGAACTCATACCGCTTTGCGGAGAAACAGCGTGAGAAGATTTATGTACTTGATGGCGGCAAGTCACTGATGCTTGCCCTTTCACAGGATCTTTCACAGAACCGTCCGGCTGAAGCCAGGGAACATGTAAGAAGGTTTCATGAGCTCTTTTTCGGGCTGTCGCCACAGAAGGATGCCATTGAGCACAATATCAACCGTGCCTTGCAGCTGGCGGACAAAAGCGCCTATCATTACTATGTGGATTTTGCCGAGAAAGGATATTATAACCGTCTCATTTCCGGCAACATCAATCAGGTGGTACGGGTGGACAGCGTGGTCTGCGACTTTTCCGGCTACCCCTACAGGGCCAGGACGTATGCCCGCCAGATGATTATCCGTGAGAGTAATGTGACGGAACGTTCGCTGGTGACTGACTGCCAGCTTCAGAATACGTCCCGTTCCGATGACAACCCCAACGGCTTTATCATCGAACATCTGACCATACTGGAAAACAAGGACATAAGGAGTGTGGAACGATGAAAAGGAACCTGACAAGACAGGCGGACCTGCAACTCAGGGGGTTCTGTCACAGACTTACCGCGAAACAGCGCAAGGCCGTCCTCTGGATACTGTTTGTACCGTTTGCCGCCGCATGTGTCTATACGGCATTCCGGCCGTTTATGGGCAGTAAGAACCGGGAGTCCGGAATGGAATTTATGGAAAAGGATTCACTCCGTATGGAGTTCATTCAATCTATTGTAAGAAATGGAGAAAGAAAAAGTCAAGAAAGTAATGGAACGGCTGATGAAACCGTTCAGGCTCCGGTCCTCAAAGGACAGGAAGCCGCTGAGTGAGGAACAGAAACGCAAACGCGCCGGATTTGTGGTGTATCCGCTGATGTTCCTGCTGTGTCTGGGAAGTTTTTATCTGATATTCTCACCTTCCGGGCAGGAACGGGAGCGGCAGGATAAAGGACAGGGTTTCAATACGGAAATCCCTTCTCCCGAGGACAGCCGCCTGGAATGGAACAAGAAGGATGCCTATGAAAAGGCCCTGATGGAACAGGAAAGCAGGAAAAGGAAGACATTCTTTGAAGCTGCGGAGTCCATGTTTGCCAAAGAGGAACGGAAAGACAGTGTCCGTCTTCCCGATAACATTATACCGGAGAGGCAAACAAACACGGAAACGGAAACAGAAAAAGGCAATGCCGGACCGGTCAGTTCTTCGGCCGGAGCCTACCGTGAAATGAACCGTACGCTGGGAAGCATCTATGAACCGCGGACCGATCCGGAAAAGGAAAGGCTTCTGGAAAGGATTGAAGAACTGGAGCGTATGCAGCAGCAGAAGCAGGAGCCACTGTCAGGCATGGAGGAAAAGATGGCCCTGATGGAAAAATCCTACGAACTGGCCGCCAAATACAATAACCGTCAGGCAGTGGAGACTCCTTCTCCCGTCAGAAAGGCGGAGGACAAAAAGGCCATACCGGTGAAACAGGTCCACAATGAGGTGGTATCCTCGCTTTCCAGACCTGTGAGCGACGAAGAGTTCATATCCGCCTTTTCGGGAGAACGCAATGCCGGTTTCAATACGGCTGTCGGACGGAAGACAGTAACGGAAGGCAATACCATTGCCGCCTGTGTACATGGTACGCAGACCGTATCCGACGGACAGGCCTTGCGCCTGCGGCTTACCGAGCCTATGTCCGTTGCCGGACGTTTCATACCGAAAGGGACCGTACTGGTAGGTGGCACACGCATACAGGGTGAACGTCTGGAAATCATGGTCAATGCCGTGGAATACAAGGGAACTATCCTGCCGGTGGAACTGGAAGTCTATGATCTTGACGGACAGCAGGGAATCCTGGTGCCGGGTTCACTGGAATATGACGCTGCCAGAGAGATTGCCGCCAATATGGGAACCTCGATGAACAGCAGCATCAACATTTCCACCGATGCCGGGGCGCAGATTGCCTCCGATCTGGGAAAAGGTGTGATACAGGGCGTTTCCCAGTACATATCCAAACGGATGCGTACGGTAAAGATTACTTTGAAGGCCGGACACCGGGTACTGCTCCATTCACCGGAGAAATGAAATACAGGAAACTATGAAAGAAAAGACAACCATTAAACAAAAGCACATGAAGAAGATTCTGATGATGTTTGCCCTTTTGCTGGGCGTATCGGCTGCCTGGGCGCAGCAGAGTAGCGGTGATTATTATGAGGGGCTGACCCGCAAGATCGGTTTCAGCCAGATGATTCCGCCGCACGGACTGGAAATAACGTATGACAAGACTGTCCATGTCATTTTCCCTGCTCCGGTCAAGTATGTGGATCTCGGTTCTACAAACCTGATAGCCGGCAAGGCCGACGGTGCCGAGAATGTAATCCGAGTAAAGGCCACGACACGCAATTTCAGGGAGGAGACCAATATGTCTGTAATAACCGAAGACGGGAACTTCTATACATTCAGTGCGCCCATAATAGGGGCTTGATAATAATCACACTGGCAAGTGATTAGGTTAGTATTCCAATTAAGAAACCTATCCCAAACCGACTTATCCGAATGGGAAACCAAACGGGGAG
>NZ_JABSOE010000083.1 GCF_013618865.1 Phocaeicola faecicola | reverse complement strand
AACGATTCAGATGCCATAAATTCGGTTTCGAAGATATGGTGATTCTTATTGCTTGTGGATTACACAACTTCAGAATCAGCCACAAAATGAGTCATATAACAAATTAATCTATATAATGTCTAATTATCATATTTTTTTGTAATTTTGCTCGATAGGTAACCTTTTGTACTATTTTTTTTATGAGCACTTATCGATTTTTTGTATCCATTTTACTTACCTTTTGTTTAAGCCTAGATGTTATAGCGCATCAAAAACCTCATATCACAAATTTTGCTCGCGACAAATATCATGCATCCAATAAGAACTGGAGTATTGGGCAAGATGAAAGAGGCATCATGTATTTTGGTAATGATACTGGGCTTTTGGAATCTGATGGAATAGAGTGGAACTTATATACGATGCCTAATAAATCATTTATCAAAGCTTTGTGTGTAGTTTCACACAACCAAATATATACAGGAGGTTTTGAAGATTTCGGTGTGTGGAATAGAACCAAAAGTGGCGAGTTAACCTATAACTCTCTTGCAGGCTTGCTGCCTGACAAAAGTTTGGATAATCAAAGCTTTTGGAGAATATGGAAGGATAATGATAAGATATACTTTCAGTCATTTACTAATATATATGTGTATAACCACCAAGCCATTGAACGGTTAACTAATTCAGTGGATTTTCTGCTTTTAAATAAGGTGAGAGATGAGTTCTTGGTTCAAGAAATGTATGGCTCTCTTTTCCAACTTAAAAATGGGCAATTGAATAAAATGGAAGGAAGTGAATTTATGAACGGGACACTTACCCGTGTGGTTCTTCCTTATCCGAACAATCAATACCTCTTAGGAACTTCAACTGGAGAGCTCTTTTTATACGACCGTAAAAACTTCATACCATGGAACAATGTTCTTTCTCGCCAATTAAATGGGAAGGAATTGAATTGTGGAATTTATTGTTCCAAACGCAATAGCTATTATTTAGGTACATTGCTCGATGGTATATATGAAGTTGATACTGAAGGGAAAATACTCAATCATTTCGCAGCGCCCAATTCGTTACAAAATAATACAATCTTAGCTATCTATGAAGACCTTAAACATAATATTTGGGTAGCCATGGATCATGGTCTAGCTTACATCCGCTATACTGACGGGCTTAGCTATTTTCATACAACAGAAAGAAACTCATTGGCTATCTATGACGCTACTATTTGGAATGATTTGCTATTTTTAGGGACTAATCAGGGTGTATACATTGTCCAACAAAGCAAACTTGACAGAGTTGATGTGTTTAGTTCTTTGAAGCTAATTAAAGGCACTGAGGGGCAAGTTTGGTCTTTTAGAAAAATGGATGAATCGCTATACTGTTGTCACAATAATGGATTGTTGGAAATTTGTAAAAATCTTTCCATACGGCAGCCTTACCGAATAGATTGTGGTGTTTTTAAGTTGATGGATCAGATTATTGATAGACAACAGATTTATCTCTGCACTACTTATAAAGAACTTCATGTCATAAATCCCAAAAATAAAGAAGTTATCCGTATCAATTACCCTACCGATCAAATAAATAATGCAGAATTCGATCATGTAGAAAACATTTGGCTCGAAACTACGAATCGCGGTATTTATAGATGCAAGTTATCGGAAGACTTAAAATCCTTTCGTTATTCTTCTTATTATGGGCATGAAAGAAATGAAAACCTTCCAGCTCATTTGCAAGTAAGTTCTGCTAGCGGTCGTATTTTCTTCTTAGGTGATAATCACTTTTATACCTATAATGAAAGTGAAAATGAACTGCAGCTTGACCCTTTGTTGAATCAATGCTTTGCTGATATTCAGGATATCAAAAGAATTATTCCTATCAATAACGAAGAAAGTTGGGCAATCACTTCCTCTTCAGTATACCGCTTTTATTACGATGGTTATCTTGCACGGATTAAAGAGTCCTATAAAATAGAAGCTAATAATTTGTCGCTGATTACAGCTTATGAAAATATCTCTGTACTCAACGATACCTTGTCTCTTATCTGCCTTGATACAGGTTTCATCTTACACAACTCCCAACACAGTCAAAAGGAAATCAAGCCATTGGATGCTCCCAGTTTAAAGTATATACAATCAGATGGAAACTTTACGAACTTTTTTGAAGTTGGCAAAGAAATCAAAATTCCATTTGACGAAAATACGATTACTGTCGGTTTCTTTGTCAGCAATGCTTTCATTGACAATTTAGCAGTAGAGTATAAAATGGATGGGGTAGACAGTACTTGGAGTGACCCTCAAAGAATGAATAGTGCTTCGTATGCGCGCTTGCCGCATGGGAAATATACACTTCATCTACGTTCTACTGATGGAACAAGCAACTATTCACCTGTAACCACAGTAAACTTTGAGATTCTGCCTCCTTGGTATAAAACTATCTGGTGGTATTTAACTTGCGTGCTCTTCATTGTCCTGGTCCTCATCGGCAGTTATTGGGTTATGAAGAAACGTTGGCATACCCAGCATGTTAAACGCCTTAAGGTGTTGGAAAATGAACAACTGCGTTCGTTGAATGAAAGGCTTCAACATGAAATAGAAGTCAAAAATGCTGAATTATTTACACAAACTTCGTTTATTATCCATAAGAACGGGCTCATTCTCGAATTAAAGTCCATAATTGATGAAATCATTCAAGTTAATTCGCAAAAATCAATTATACCGCTAACTAGAAGAATAAATGTGTTGTTGACAGAAAACCTCAATACAGAAGATGACTGGAAAATGTTTCTAATAAAATTTGAGCAGAAACACCCTTATTTTTTCAAGTCTCTAAAAGAAGACTATCCTATTTTGACAAATAATGATTTGCGTTTATGTGCATGCCTAAAATTAAATATGGAAACCAAAGATATTGCTTCATTGATGAATTTGTCTGTGCGTGCGGTAGAAAATAACAGATACAGGCTTCGGAAAAAACTCGATTTAAAGCCAAACCAAAATCTCAATGAGTTCTTTTTATTAATAGAATAAGGAGTTATCGCAAAAAAATGATACGTACTCCATAATCAAAGAGAATACTTTGTCTTTGATTATGGAGTACGTATATAATTGTATATCATAGATATATTACCATTTAAGTAGTAATTGTGTATCCACTCAAAAGTTAAAACTACCTCGTATGTATTCTCAATGATGCCTTTTATTTGTCTTTCACCTCTAAGCTAAATAGCTTTGCATACATCAACGTTCAAATACCTGCGCAGACGATTTTGAACCTAGAGAAAAATAGTTATCCATTTAAAAATTTAATGCAATGAAGAGAAATTCACATTTTCTATTCAAAACGACCTCATGGCTACAAGCTTTGTGTGTAATGGCATGTGTTTTTTTTATAAGTATGCCAGTACTTGCTCAAACCCAAAACATCTCTGGTACTATAAAGGATGTACTAGGAGAGCCAATTATCGGAGCATCCATTTTGGTGGAAAATACTCAAAATGGAGTAATCAGTGATGTAGATGGAAATTATATGTTACTAAATGTTCCCAACAACGCTACTCTTTCTATTAGTTATATTGGTATGCTCACGCAAAAAATAAAAGTCAATGGAAGAACAATAATCAATGCCGTTTTGAAAGAAGACTCACAGCAACTTGAAGAAGTTGTAGTAATCGGTTATGGTGCAGCTAAAGCTAAAGACCTTACAGCTCCTATTGCGGTGGTGAAAGGCGATGAACTTACTGCTATACCCTCTACCACTCCTATGGCTGCGCTGCAAGGTAAAGTGGCTGGTGTTAATATTGTTAATAATGGTGCTCCAGGTGAAGGTCCTACTGTGCAGATTCGTGGTGTGGGTTCCTTTGCTAACAGTAAACCTTTATTTGTTGTAGATGGTATGTTCTACGATAATATCAACTTCCTTAACAATGCTGATATTCAAGAAATGTCTATTTTGAAAGATGCTTCTGCAGCAGCTATTTATGGTGTGCGTGCAGCTAATGGTGTGGTATTGATTACTACTAAAAAAGGATCGAATAATCAAAAAACTAAAATAACCTATGATGGTTATGTAGGTATTCAAAAAGCATCTAATGTTCTTGAATTATGTAATGCTCATGAATATGCAACAATGTTATTGGAAGGTAATTACGATTCATATGTTTCGCATTTCAAACAATCAATAGACAATTATGGTGGAAGTTATCAGGATTCAGATTTCCATAATTGGACATTTGGTGCGGATAATGATTGGTATGATCACTTGCTTCGTACAGCGGCAATTACTAATCATAGTTTAAATATCAATGGAGGTTCTGATAAGGCTATTTATTCTATGGGAGCGAGCTATTTGTATCAGGATGGTGTGATGGATGTTGAAAATAACTATAAAAGAATGAATTTGAGAGCTTCCGTAGATTTTGATGCAACTAAATGGCTGAAAGTAGGTGCTAATGGTGTCTTCAGCAAATCAAAACAACAGGTTCCTAACAATCAAGCTTGGCAAAAAGCGTTCAACTGTCCGCCCATTGTAGCTTTATACGATGAAACTAACGATAAAGGCTTCCCTGATAAATTTGGCTCTCCAGATGCTATTGGCTATAGTTCAAATTTCTATAATCCTGTAGCAGCAGCCAAGTACTTTGATTCCAACAGGGAAAGTTATCAAGTGTTAAGTAATTTTTATGCACAATTAGAGCTTATTCCTCATAAATTGATTTTCAAGACCAATTACTCTTATAACTTTCTCTCATCACAAGAGCGGACTTTTACTCCAAAATACTATGTAAGTAGTTGGCAACAATCAAAAACAACAGAACTTCTCAAAAAAGAAAATAAGAATTATGGTTATATTTGGGATAATACCTTGACATATAATGATCAATTAGGTAAACACAGATTTGGTGCAATGGCCGGTTATTCTATGCGTGAAGAACAGTGGCGTATGCTGCAAGGTAAAGCAAGCAATGTCCCAGAAGGAGTAGATGAATACTGGTATATAAAAAATGGTGATGCGGCTGGAGCAACCGTTACTGATGACGCTTTTTGTTATCGTGGCCTTTCTTACTTTGCTCGCTTGAATTACAATTATAATGAAAAGTACCTGTTGATGTTAACTATGCGTGCCGATGGGTCTAGTAAGTACCAAGAAAAATGGGGATATTTCCCTTCGGTAGGTACTGCCTGGGTTGTTTCAGAAGAATCGTTCATGGAAAATCTGAAATGGATTGATTTTTTGAAAGTACGAGCAAGCTGGGGTAAGTTGGGTAATGACCAAGTTGCTGCAAGTGATGGATTCGCTTCTATCAATACAGGTAATGGAGCATCAGGTGTCTTTGAAAATTCTACTATTTCAGGTTATCAGAACACAACTTATTTTAGTTGGTTGAAATGGGAGAAAGTGGAAGAATGGAATGCAGGTGTTAATTTTATTGTTTTGGGTAATCGATTGAATATTGATTTTGACTACTATCATCGTCTGACTAAAAATGCTGTAATATCACCGCTGTTGCCTTTCAGTACCACTACTTTAGCTGGTAATCACGGCCAAATCTTAAACTCAGGTATTGATATTAGTGCAAATTGGACGGATAAAATAGGTAAAGACTTTACTTATAATATTGGTGTAAATATTTCTACATTGAGAAATCGCGTTAAAAACCTAAATGGCCAAAAGATTATCAGAGGAGGAAAGACTGTGAATATCGTTGGTAAGGAAATGAACTCGTTTTATGGCTTCCAAATGGTGGGGGTTTATCAAACAGATGAAGAATGTGCAGCAGATCCTATTGCAGTAGCCAACGGATGCGTGCCCGGTGATTTGAAGTATGCTGATTTGGACAACAATGGTGTTTTAGATGGAAATGACCGTACTACTCTAGGCTCATATATTCCAAACTTCACTTATGGTATTAATTTAGGCTTGACGTATAAGAATTTTGACTTTCAGTTGACTACTTACGGTCAAGCAGGGGCCCAGATGTTTAATCGCAAACGTGCATTGCGTTATGCATCTCAGAACTATAACTTCGACCGTGCTCAATATGAAAACCGTTGGACTGGTCCGGGGTCAACCAACTCCAATCCTTCTGCAGCAGCTTTGTTGAAACCTTGGAATGTCAGTGATCAGAAATACAGTTCTTACTTCGTGGAAAGTGCGGATTATTTCCGTATTCAAAACATAACATTGGGCTATAATTTCCGCAACATCAAATTGGGAACATACACTTTGCCAGGCGTGCGTTTAAGCTTGACAGCAGACCGTCCGTTTACAAGTTTCAAAGCAAATACGTTCACTCCTGAATTGTCAGATAGTCAAGGTTGGGATACAGAGGTTTATCCTTTGACTTCAACTTATACTTTCGGAGTAAGTATCGATTTTTAATGATTAACATATAAAAAATATATATGAAAACAGTATTACGACCATTTATATGCATGATAATAGCCCTTCTAAGTTTATCATTGGCATCATGCAACGATTTCTTGGATAAAGAGCCAGAAGGAAAAGTTCCTGAGCAAAAGGTTGACTATACCAATATCAGTAATATGTATCAACCTGTATCAGGCGTATATGCAAAGATTCGTACCAGTGGATTACACTGGGTGATTTGGGAGATAACTACCATTCGTGATCAGGATGTATTTAGTGGTCAATGGAACGGAAGTGATTATTATAACCTTAGTGAATATAAATACAATGATTCATTTTGGGGTATCAATGAGATTTGGATGCAATATTATAACATCATCAAAACAGCCAATGCTGCCATAGAATCTCTAGATTTATATTCTGAAAACATTACTACTGAAGAAGATTCAAAAAAATACAAAGCTTATCGTGGTGAAGTAATGTTTATGAGAGCTTATGCGTATTACCGTTTGGTTCAGGCATTTGGACCTGTTACTATTCTGCGTGACAATAATCAGAAAGATTTGCAACGCTCTACAGTCAAGGCTGTATATAAGTATGCTTTGGGTGATTTGCAATATGGTATGACTAACATGCCTCGTATTCGTCCAAACCAAAATGAACACAAAGGTGCTGTAACAGCCTTTTCTGCTGCGATGTTGGCTGCTAAAATACATTTGAATATGGGCAATTATGCAGAGGTGGAACAGCTGACGGATGATATCATCAAACACGGAAACTTTACGCTTTATCCCGACTTTTATCAACTGTTTAAAATTCCAGGAAAGCTATGTGATGAATCCATGTTTGAATGTCAAATGACAGATTTCGGTAATGGAAGCGGTGAACTTATTGATGCCGACCAATGGTTTGTATGCCAAGGTCCGCTGAATAAAGGTAGTGACATCAGAGGTTGGGGAGACTGCGGAATCTTGAAGTCATTCCGCGACTGGGCATATAGCCGTGGCGAAACTATTCGTGCTGAAACTTCTTTTTTGTTGGCAGGTCAGACTACCAGAGATGGAGATTATATCCAACCGCAACTGGATCCGAAAAAGACAGACTGCTGGAATGGTAAAGCGTACACTCCACTTAACCAATTGACCCCAGGACGCACCAAATATGGAACTAATAACAATGCTCGTATTTTCCGATATGCAGATGTACTTCTAATGAATGCAGAAGCTAAAATCAAACTTGGAAAGAATGGTGACGCTCCTTTCAATGAAGTAAGAAGACGTGCTCAGATGGATGAAATTACCAATGTGACATTCGAACAAGTTATTGATGAAAGACGCATGGAATTTGTATGCGAATGGGGTGAAAGATATAATGACCTTTGCCGCACGGGGTTGGCTGCCACACAACTAAAAGGTTGGAGTAAAGAAAAGGAATTTTTACCATTGCCTTTCAACCAATATACCCAAATAGCTGATTTGCTTTTGGAACCAAAAGATGAATAAAAAGCATCAAAATACTAACATAATTATGAAGAATTAGCGTTTGCATCAGAAGCACGCTAATTCTTTACAAATGAAAAGACTCGTATAGCTATGAATATGAAAAGAAAAGCGAAATTAATTATAGGTTCACTTTTTACCTTGAGTATAGGATTAAGCAGTTGCCAGCATTCTGCTACCTCATCTAGCCAAACAATGGACCAATTTATCAGCGATTTGATGTCAAAGATGACAGTAGAAGAGAAAATAGGTCAGCTTAATTTACCGGTTACTGGTGAAATTACAACGGGAGAAGCCACTAACAGCGATGTTGCTAAAAAAATTGAACAAGGATTGGTTGGCGGATTGTTTAACCTTAAGGGTGTAGATAAAATTAGGGAAGTTCAAAAACTGGCAGTTGAAAAGTCTCGATTGGGCATTCCACTCATATTTGGAATGGATGTCATTCACGGGTATGAAACAATTTTCCCGATTCCTCTTGGTCTTTCATGTACTTGGAATATGGAAGCTATTGAACAGTCGGCTCGTATTGCTGCCACTGAAGCCAGTGCGGATGGAATCTGCTGGACTTTCAGTCCGATGGTGGATGTTTCACGTGATCCTCGTTGGGGGCGTGTAAGTGAAGGAAATGGTGAAGATCCTTTCTTGGGTGGCGCAATTGCACAAGCTATGGTGAGAGGTTATCAAGGAAAGGATATCCATAAGCAGCTGAAAAATAATAATCAAATAATGGCTTGCGTAAAGCATTTCGCATTATATGGAGCTCCTGATGCTGGTAGAGATTACAATACGGTAGACATGAGCAGAAACCGAATGTTCAATGAATATCTCTATCCTTATCAAGCAGCAGTAGATGCCGGTGTTGGTAGCGTAATGGCTTCTTTCAATGAGGTGGATGGTGTACCAGCTACAGCAAATAAGTGGCTGATGACTGATGTCCTTCGCAATCAATGGGGGTTTAATGGATTTGTCGTAACAGACTTTACAGGTATCTCAGAAATGATTGCTCATGGAATAGGCGATTTACAAACAGCTTCAAAGCGAGCCCTGGATGCAGGTATTGATCTGGATATGGTTAGTGAAGGGTTTATCGGGACTGTTAAACAATCAGTAGCTGAGGGTAAGATAGAAATGTCTGTTATTGATCAAGCATGTCGTAGAATCTTAGAAGCCAAATATAAGTTGGGACTATTTGCTGATCCTTATAAATATTGCGATTTGGAACGTCCTGCAAAAGAGATATTTACTCAAGATCATAGAGCTATGGCACGTCAAATAGCTAGTGAAAGTTTTGTGCTATTAAAAAACGATGGTTTCAAAGGACAAACACCTATATTGCCTTTAGATAAAAAAGGTACTGTTGCTGTGATTGGACCGCTGGCTGATACACGCAGCAATATGCCGGGTACTTGGAGTGTAGCTGCACGTTTAAACGAATACCCTTCGTTGTATGAGGGGCTGAAAGAAATGACAGCAGGTAAAGTGAATGTGCTGTATGCCAAAGGCAGTAATCTTGTCAGTGATGAAACTTATGAAGAACGTGCCACTATGTTTGGTCGCTCTTTAAACCGAGACCAACGTTCTGATAAAGAAATGCTTCAAGAAGCATTAAGAGTTGCCAGCCGATCGGATGTGATTATTGCGGCTTTAGGAGAATCATCAGAGATGAGTGGTGAAAGCTCTTGCCGTACCAATTTGGATATACCGGATGTGCAAAAAGAACTTTTAAAAGTTCTCTTGCAAACAGGAAAACCTGTGGTATTGACTCTTTTTACGGGACGCCCATTGACACTTACTTGGGAGCATGCACACGTTCCAGCAATATTAAATGTATGGTTTGGAGGTAGTGAGGCTGCATACGCCATTGGAGACGTGTTGTTTGGAGATGTGAACCCTAGTGGAAAGCTAACTATGACATTCCCTAAAAATGTTGGGCAGATTCCTTTGTTCTACAATCACAAGAACACAGGAAGACCTTTACCGCAAGGAAAATGGTTTGAGAAATTTCGTAGCAATTATTTAGATGTAGACAATGATCCGTTATATCCTTTTGGCTATGGCTTGTCTTACACGACCTTCCAGTATAGTGACATACATCTTGATCATTCCGTATTACAAAAAGATGGTAAGATTATTGCTTCTGTAGTAGTAACCAATACGGGTAAATACGATGGTGCAGAAACCGTACAACTCTATATCCGTGACTTGGTTGGAAGCATTACTCGTCCGATAAAGGAACTAAAAGGTTTTAAAAAAGTATTTATTAAAGCAGGTGAAAGCCAAAAAATATCGTTTGAAATAACACCAGGGCTTTTGTATTTCTATGATTTTGATTTAAATTATGTGACTGAGCCAGGAAGATTTGATGTCATGATAGGAGGAAACAGCAAGACTGTTAAAACAGCTCAATTCACGTTGGAATAAAAGTTGATGCAGATAACTAAAAAAGGAATTCAAATGAAATATTCAATACCCTTGTTTTTAATTAGCAGTCTCTTGTTCTTTGGAAGTTGTAAATTTCGATCTGAGTCTGAAAAAAAACCTTTGGAGGTTATGAGTTTTAATATCCGCCTAGACGCAGCTTCAGATGGTGATAATAACTGGAAGTTCCGTAAGGAAGAGGTCTATAAAATGCTTCACTATTATCAGCCTGATTTATTAGGTATGCAGGAAGTTTGCCACAATCAAATGGAAGACCTTAAGCAAGCGATGATTTCCTACCAAGCAGTAGGGGTAGGTCGCGATGACGGAAAACAAGCAGGAGAATATAGCCCAATCTTTTTTAATAAAAAGCGTTTTACGCTTTTGGAGGAAGGGCATTTTTCATTGAGTGAAAAACCAGAGCAGTTTGGGCTGAAAGGGTGGGATGCGTCTTATAATCGTGTGGCTACTTGGGTAATTTTACAGGATAAAGATAATCACAACAAATTTATTTATCTGAATACTCATTTGGATAATGATGGTAGTGTAGCACGTAAAGAAAGTATTAAGCTTATATTGCGTAAAATCAAGCAGATATCCTCTGATTTGCCCGTAATTCTTTCAGGAGACTTTAACTGTGAGCCTCATGAAGAGCCACTCCATTATTTGGAAAAACATAAAATGTTTAACACACTTCACACTTCAGAGATATGTTATGGACCGACATATTCATTCCATGATTTTGGGCATCTGACTATAGACAAAAGAGTTTTGTTAGACTATATTTTTACAAGCAATGAATATGCCACACATCGCTATAGGATTGTAGAGGATAAACCTCAAAACGCCTATCTTTCCGATCACTATCCTGTATTGGTAAGACTTATGCTGAAAAAATAAATTGTTGAGAAGAAAATTAAGCATTGCGGCTTAAATAATGGATTCAAGAGGAGACACGCCTTTAACGGTTAGGTCTCCTCTCTGCATAGAGCTTATTTGTATTTTGAAATCTAATTATTTGAATCTATGAAAAAACGGTTTTTGTTAATAGCAATCTTTTGTTATCTGTTTATGCAAAATAATCTTACTGCACAGGTTAATGAATTGCAACGAACAACTCCTGAAGAACAGGGAGTTCCCTCAAGTGCAGTCATTGCCTTATTTGACTCATTAATGGCTTTACCTCAAACAGAAATACACAGTGTGATAGTTCTTCGTCACGGTAAAGTAATTGGTGAAATATACCCTGCTCCTTTTGCTCCTATTTATCGTCACACAATGTATTCTTGTTCTAAAACATTTGTCGGTGCTGCTGTAGGATTAGCAATTCATGACAATTTGCTGCGCCTTACTGACAGAGTTGGCTCTTTTTTCCCTGAAATGTTCCCTGATTCTGTTTCTGAAAACCTTGCCAGTATCACTGTACGTGATTTGTTGACCATGTCATCTGGCATTACACCCAATTGGGATATGCGTAACACTTGTAGTGATTGGATACGTACTTTCCTTCATAAACCAGTAAAGACTCCAGGAGTGAAATTTGAATACGACTCCATCAATTCTTATCTGTTGTCTGCTATTGTGCAAAAAGTAACTGGAGTAACCTTACTTGAGTATTTACAAAAGAAATTGTTTACTCCTATGAATATTACTGATGTAGCTTGGGAGTTAAGCCCTGAGGGATTTAACACTGGGGGCTGGGGACTTCACATACAAAGTGAATCATTGGCAAAGTTTGGTCTTTTATTATTAAACCATGGTGTATGGGAGGGACGACAATTATTGCCAGCCTCTTGGGTAAATGAAATGACTTCTAAACAAATGGAGGCAGGAAATGAGGATTATGGTTATCATATGTGGCTTTGTGAATATCCAGGAGCAGTATGTGCAGATGGAGCTTTAGGGCAATATATTCTCATTATTCCTGAAAAAGATATGGTAGTCGTCATTACAGAATGTACTCTTATCAATGGTAGTCGCCAACGCAGTTTTGTGTGGAATAATCTGCTTCCAGTGGTTAAAGAGGGTTCTATTGTTAAGGATAAAGGTTATAAAAAATTGGTAAACAAACAGAAACAATATACTCTTCCATTGGTGCAAGGAAAACGAAAAAGCAGTAAATTCCATGAGTATGAAAAAAAGATTATCAAGCTTTCACCCAATAAATATGGGTGGGAGACTATCCGTTTGGAATATATAGACCAAATGATCAAACTTCACATTCAGGAAAGAAATGGGCATAGTTTTATTCTTCCTTTTGGCTATAAACAATGGTCTACTGGTGTTCTAGATACTAACCCACCATACTCTATACAGCCAGTGGGGTGCTTTAAAGGATTAAATGGTCTTTACTATGTAGCAGGAAGCTATGCATGGAGTCAGGCACACGTACTTCGGCTAAAGGCTCATTATGTTAATTGGGTAAGCTCTTTGGATCTTACAATTCGGTTTGACAATCAGAATGTAAACATCGAAGTGAAAGAAAATTACTCTAGTGAAAAGCAATCTTTTTTAGGTGAGCTTGTTGAAAGCCATCGGTAACTACTGTGTATTTGCACTATGTAAATGATTATTATGTACTAAAAAATAATTTTAAGAAAATGATAAAGTATCTAATATGTTTGATGCTGTTGTTTAACTCGATTGGTGGAGTATTTGGACAGACAGCTAATAAGAAACTTTCAGATGAAGTATTAATGACTTTGGTTCAGAAACAAACATTTCGTTATTTTTGGGATTATGCTCATCCTAAATCGGGATTGGCTCGCGAGCGCAGCAATGGTGAAGACGATATTGTTACGATTGGGGGATCTGGATTTGGAGTAATGGCTATTATCGTAGGTGTAGAACGAGGTTTTGTAACTCGTGAAGAAGGGGCAGACCGTGTGCTGAAAATAGTACAATTCTTAAGTAATAAAGAAACCAATAGTTATCATGGAATGTGGCCTCATTGGATTGATGGAAAAACAGGCAAAACTATTCCTTTCAGTCGAAAAGACGATGGTGCAGATGTGGTAGAATCTGCTTTTTTGTTTCAGGGACTCTTGGCTGCTCACCAATATTTTTCTTTGAATAATTCTGTTGAAAGCAGTATACGAGGCATTATCGATCGTTTGTGGAGAGATGCAGAGTGGAGTTTCTTTACACAAGGTCAGGATGTATTGTATTGGCATTGGTCTCCCAATAATGGTTGGGCTATGAATCATCAGATTAAGGGTCATAATGAATGTCATATTGCTTATGTCTTAGGGGCTTCTTCTCCAACTTATGCCATAAAAACGGGTGTGTATCATAAAGGATGGGCAACATCAAATGTTTTTTTAAATGGTCGTGAATACTATGGTATCAAATTGCCCTTAGGAAATGATTTTGAAAAGGGTGGACCGCTATTTTTTACGCACTATTCTTATATGGGGTTAGACCCTCGTGGGTTGAGAGATTGTTATGCTGACTACGAAGAGCAGATGAAAGCTCATACTCTTATAAATAGAGCATATTGTATTGATAATCCGAAGGAGTATAAAGGGTATGGTAAGAAGTGTTGGGGGTTGACAGCCAGTGATGGCGATAAGGGGTACTCAGCTCATAGCCCAGGCAATGATTGTGGAGTTATAACTCCCACTGCTGCAATTTCTTCTATTGCTTATACTCCGAATTATTCGTTGGAAGCTATGCGGTTTTTTTACGAGGAATTGGGGGAGAATCTGTGGGGTGAATACGGTTTTAAAGATGCATTTAACTTAACCAATAACTGGTTTGCTCATTCTTACCTGGCTATAGATCAGGGTCCTATAGTTGTGATGATTGAAAACTATCGTTCTGCATTAATTTGGAACCTTTTTATGAGTCATCCTGATATTCAGAGAGGATTAAAAAGACTTGGATTTACTTCTCCTCATTTGAAATGAAATTCCCATGAGATAAAAAATCACGCCCAAGAGAATGTAAATAGTCAAGCTGAAGTTACCTTTGTATAGTGTAACCCTAAAATGTATCAGTTATGGCAGAAGTGACATTTCCTCAGTTGATACAGCGCGCTTGCGGTATCGACGTCCACCTGAAGGTTGTGGTGGCGACAATTGACGGAGCAGGCATCCAACGCGAGACCCGCTCATTCAAAACCTTCACGAGTTCTTTGAATGAATTGAAAGAATAGAGTTTATATCGAATAATTGATTAAAGCGTTCTTTGACTTATCTTTGTGGTCTAAAAAGTTCAATTGATGTATTATGACAAGATTCGCCACCGTCATAGCCAAGTGCTTGCAGCGACAGGATT
>NZ_JABSOE010000082.1 GCF_013618865.1 Phocaeicola faecicola | reverse complement strand
CGACATGCTTCACTCCCCGTTTGGTTTCCCATTCGGATAAGTCGGTTTGGGATAGGTTTCTTAATTGGAATACTAACCTAATCACTTGCCAGTGTGATTATTATCAAGCCCCTATTATGGGCGCACTGAATGTATAGAAACTTCCGCTTTCGGTTATCACGGACATGTTGGTCTCCTCACGGAAATTCTTTACGGTAGCCTTTACACGGATGACATTTTCCGCGCCGTCCGCCTTGCCTGCAATGAGGTTCGGCGATCCGAGGTCCACATAACGCACCGAAGACGGGAAGATGATGTGCGTGGTCTTGTCGTAGGTCACTTCCAGACCGTACGGCGGTATCATCCGGTCGAAGGTAAGTTTGCGGGTCAGCCCGTGATAGAGGTCCCCGTCTTCCTCTTTTTGGGGATACACTTCCTTGACCGGTGTGATTTTTTTGTTTACCACCGCTGCGCTGTCGGTTTCAGTCTGGGCAAAGGCGCCCATGGTGCCCCATGCAAGGGCAAGCATTACAAATAACTTTTTCATGTTGATTGAATTTTAATGGGTTGTCATTGATTGTCATTCTGATAAAGCATCAGGGTGTAACCGGATTTGAGATGCACCTTCTCTTCACGCATCTTCCGGGAGATGTACTGTGAAACACCCTGTATGGCACCCTTCCCGAGTTCGGAAAGCAGCTGGTCGCCTGCCGACTGGTTGGTGATGGAGATGCTCGTGCCGAGATTCTGCCCCAGATTGGCGGCAACCTCCTTGACAGCGTTTGCTTCCATGGATCCCGGAATGAAGATGCCTTCCTGTCCGTCATTGTCATACACGGCAAGTTTCACGGGGATGATGGTACCGCCATATTCCACCTGAAGGATGTTGACGTGAAGCCTTTCTTCCTGTATGCGCCCTTCTCCGATGAGCAAGGAGTTTTTGGGAAGGACATGTTTTCCTACACGCATCGGTTCTTGCAGTCTCATCCTCACGCCCTGACCGCTGATTACAGTCTGGTTCCCGTGGATGCAGGCGCGTATGGTATTCCTCACGTCTTTTTCATCCCTGTGACCAATCGGGGTATGGAATCTTTCCGCCAATGTCCTTCCCGTTAATGGCACGGAATCCCGGACCGGTTGCGGCAACGATGAAACCACGGGAGTGGAGACCAGCCCGACGGGAACGGCCTTCATGTTTCCATCCCGTCCGGCTTCTTCATCCTCCGGGCGGCTGTCCATCCTTTTGCCGCCATTACCCGGCATGTATTTGGCTGCGAGCTCGTAGGACTTTTCCAAAAGTGCCACCTGTTCCTCATAACCCGGCTGTGCATTCTGTGCGGCAACCGTCTGCTTCAGTTGTTCCACCTCGGCTTTCAACGCCTCCTTTTCCGGGTCTTCCTGCGGTGACTCGTAAAAGTTGCCGAGAGTCCTGTTGATGTCATTGTAGGCGGAAACGGATGAAGAGCGGGCTTCATTCCTTCTGTCACTTGCACGTGGACTGCCATCCTTGGTATCCGCATCCGATGACAATGCCACGACAGCTCCGGAGTTTTCATCCGCAACACCTGAGAAGTCTCCCAGTGTACGCATTTTTTCCGCCTGTTTGCGCTTTATGTCAGCCTGCTCATAGGCGGCAATCTTGTCTTCCTCTATGCCGGCTCCTCTCGGGTCAGGCAGTTCGGTGTTGAAGCCCGCATTTTTCTCCTCCTTTTGTTTGTCCTCTTCGGACGGTGCGAAAATGAGCCACATCGCACCGAGGAAGAGAAGGAACATCCCGGCAAAAACCAGGTATTTCCTGATTTCCAGCCTCTGTTTTAATTTATTAATATCATTACTCATTTTCTTTCTGATTGAATCGGTTAAAAAACTCTTCCATCTCCTGCACCCTTTTATCCGGGAGTGTATCGGCAGGAACGATATCCGGAATGTCCAACGGGGCTATCTCAATGATGTCCCGCTGTACATCTTCCCGCCCGATGTCATAGATGGCGCGGAAAATCAGATAGAAATTTCCGAGAGCAAACAGGACAGCCAGCACGATGACTGTCAACATTCTCTTTTCCGGAGAAAGCCCGGCACACAAACCCCGAAGCTTTTCTGCAACGGTTTCCTTGATTCTTACAAACATTTGTTTCATACATTCAAAATTTTAACGGTCATACACTTTGATATCCCTGTTCTCCACCACACGGAAGGCTTCAAGGATGAAACCGTGCGGATTATTGTCGCTGCGGGTGGAGTTCAGCAGCCTGCCACGTGTGACAAGGCTGCGTTCGGTCACACTCTTCTCCCTGATAATGGAGAGTTTCGCATAGGTCACGACCTCATACGGATAGGTATTGAAATCGCACCTGACACTGTCAATCCCAATCCGCTGGCTCATGTTTCCCGAAATGATCCGGTTGTAATATCCCTGCTCTGCCAAATCCACATAATGGGCATAGGCAGAACGGTCACTGAGGAACATGGCCCGTTGGATATTACCCTCAATCGCACTCTTGTCAGGGGATAACGTAAAGAACAGTTCATGGAACCTCCTGACATGTTCCCTTGCCTCCACCGGACGGTTCTGCTCCAAGTCCTGTGAAAGGGCAAGCATCAACGACTTTCCTTCATCCAGGACATAAATCTTCTCCCGTTGCGCTTCCGCAAAAGTGTAAGCCTTCCATACGGAAAAAACCACAAGTAGCGTGCATACACACAGATAGACAATCCCGAACAGACGCAGTTGTCGGAAGCTGGTCTCGATATTCTTCAATGATTTGAATTCCATTCTGTAAATGTTTTATACTGTTATTACTTGATAAGCCTTCCGGCAATGTTTCCCACTGCTGATCCTGCCGTACCAGCCGCCAGGGAACCGGCCTGGGATGCCCTTTGGTTCACATTCTTGAGGTAGTTGCCTGCACCGCCTCCGGCCTGCACAATCCAGTTTGATACGGTCGGTATGGTGAAATACCCGATGATGCCGATAATGAGGAAAGTGATGTAAACCGCGTTTGAACTGTCGGGGATGAAATCCGGATCGGAAAGCCGCTCGATATCCCTCTGTAGCATCAGCACCTGGATTCTCGCCAGCACACTGCTGAACAGGTCGCTGACAGGAAGCCAAAGGTAGATGCTGATATAGCGGACGAACCACTGGCTGAGAGAAGTTTGGAAACCGTCCCAGCAGGAGATGGCGAAAGAAACCGGACCGAGTATCGAAAGGACTATCAGGAAGAATGTCCTCAGCGTGTCGATGACCAGCGCCGCCGCATTGAACAGAAGTTCCAGCAGTTCCCGGAAGAAATTCTGTACGGCCCTTTTCATGTTGTACATCGCACGGTCCACATACATCCCGCAGGCTTCTATAGCGTCAAACGCACCCAGCTCGTCCAGCCTGTTGTCAAAAGTCTCCTTGTCGACCAGATAGGCTGTCTCGGGATTCCGTTTCATCGCCTCAATCTCCAGCTTGTCCTTCTGTGCCCGGTACTCGTTCATGTTAAAGGTCTGCGACTCCAATATGGTATGGGTCCCTTTCACGACGGGCGAGAGGATACTGTTCAGCGTACCCAGAACGAGTGTCGGAAAGAACATGATACAAAGCCCCAGGGCAAAAGGGCGTAGAAGCGGAAAGACATCCACGGGTTCGGCACGGGCCAGAGCCTGCCATACACGATACGCCACATAGAAAAGAGCACCCAGACCGGCAAGCCCTCGGGCGACACCGGTCATCTGTGAGCAGAGTGGCATCATTTCCACATACAGATTCTGTAAAATCTGATGCAGGTTGTCAAAATTCACAGCCAACAATACCATAAGCAATCCTCCTCGAAATTACCAGTAGCGTTCGTTGGGTGAACCGTACAGAGCCATCACACGGTCGAGATCGTTCTGTTTCTTGGCACGCAGGTAGGACACCCCGATATTCTTGTTGGTGTAATACTGCACCAGGCTGCGGTTTTGCAGCATGTCGTTGTAGCAGCGGTCAATGATGTCCATCCTTTCCTTGTCGTTCATGGAAAGCCCGTTCTCGTTGACCACCGTCTTCAAATCGTTCAGCAAATGGGCACTTTCTTCCAGCAGTTTGGTGTATCCCAAAGCAATCGCGCTCAGTTCTTCCGGCGTAAAATACGGGTCGCTGAGCATACGCTCGAAGCTGGTGACATAGATGTCCGTGATATCGCCCACCATCAGGATGGTCTGCTGTACCTTGCGGGCATCACGGACAAGGTTCTTGACCTTGCGAAGCCCGTCGTAATACTCCTTGCCCTGCTGGTAGATTTTCACGGTTTCCTGAAAACTATTCGCCATATTGGTGGCAGTGGAGGATGTGTGAACGATGTTCTTGGCGGCATTGATGATGCCTTGGGCAAGATTTCCGGGGTCGGTCACTACCCATTGCGCTTTCGCTGTGAGGCTGATGAAGATGCAACCCATACACAGCATGAGGATTTTCTTTTTCATGATGTTTCTGTTTTAATTGATGAATAAAAATCTGTTGAAAGTCAAAGTCCCATTTTTCGCCCTTTGGACGGCGGGTTACGGAGGATAGGCTTGTGTACCGGTCTCGGACGGTCTACCTCTGCCACTTTTTCTTTCCCGTGTCTGAGGGATGCGAAGAATTCGTCAGCATACAGTCTGCGGCTGGTAACCCGGCCTAATCTGTCATCCAGTTCTTTGTAGGCTTTCTGTGCCTGACGGGATTGTTCTTCCGGGGCTGCGGTCTTGTCAATACCGTATTTGATCAGAAAATCCGGTTGCACATTGATAAGGTCGTTTGAAGCATCCGGTGACACGGCGATACGCCCCAATTTGTAAAGTTCCTGGTTAAGTCCCTCAAGATAGAAGTCCGGTAGACGGACTCCGGGGATATTCTCGACGGCCTTTTCAGCTGCCGCACACATCTCAGCTTCTATACGGGGAATGTTCATCCTGACATCAGGCTCAATGCAGCAGTCATCCCTGTCCATCAGATAGCTTTCGAGCCATTCATAGGTACTGCATTTGTCCTCAATGCCATAGCGCAGCTTGACGTAGGTCGATGGCACCATGCTGTATGAGGCGAGTTCGCATAGTTCAGATACATCCCGGCTCTTTCTCTGGAAGTCCAATATTCTTATTGCGGATATTACTTCACTATGTGGCGGGCGTTCAATTCTATTCATCGGATATTTCGTACATCCCCAATCACGCATAATGGTATACATTGCGAACAAACCATGCACTGATGTGGCTTCCCATGGTGGGATATCCGTCAGTTGAGAGCCGTGTTTCGCCATAAATGGAGTATCCGTCAATACATCCATCATATCTACGGATTCCTTGTTCATCGTTGATATGGGAGAATCGAAGGGTTCGGATTTCGCTATCAGCAGGGCGATCTGTTCAATAGCTTTTTCCGAATGACTGTACTCCCGGATAAGCTTTGCAAGTTCCCCGTGATTGTACACACCGGCAAGACGTTTGGCTTTTTGAGCAATCTCTTGCAATTCCCGGTAGTCCGGTTCCTGGAAGCGACCGACAATCCGATGTCTTATCCATTCGGTAAATTTCATGTCTTTCTTGATTTTTGAATGTTACTTACTGTTACGTTTGCTCTCTGCGAGCTGCCTTATTGCAAGCTCTATGTTGCCGCCGAGTTTGTCCGTAAGGCGCATGAGTTCCAGTTTTTCCGTTTCTTCAGTGGTGTAGCACATATATTCTTCAAGCGACACCTCGGTGGCATAGACTGCTGACTGTGAGCCTCCGAGACCAATCCACACTTCCTTGTACTTTCGGGAAGGATTGTTTGCCATGTTGATGGAAAGTATCTGCGCCCGCTCCTTGTCGGTCAGACCGAGCAAGGTCTGGATCTCATCGAACTTGTTCATATACTTGCGCTGGTCAAGGAGAATCTTACAGTCACTATTATTAATGATGGTGCCCTTGACAATCGGAGAAGAAATGATGTCCTCCACTTCCTGGGTCACGACCACGGCCTCGCCGAAAAACTTTCGGACGGTCTTGAAAAGGTAGCGGATATAGTTGCTCATATTGGCGGATGCCAATGCCTTCCAGCACTCTTCGATAAGGATTATTTTCCGGATACCTTTCAACTTGCGCATCTTGCTGATAAAAGTCTCCATGATGATGATGGTGACAATCGGAAGCAGCACCTTGTTGTCACGGATATTGTCCAGCTCGAAGACAATAAACCGTTTGCCAAGCAAATCAAGCTGTCTGTCGGAATTCAACAGGAAGTCATACTCGCCACCCTTGTAATAAGGTTCCAGCACATTCAGGAATCCCCACACGTCAAAATCCTTCTCACGGGTTCGCTTCTCTTTCAGGATATCCTGATACTCGTCACGGATAAACTCATAGAAGGTATCGAAGGAGGGTTTTATGCTGCTGTCCCTGCGGATTTTCTCCAGAAAAAGATTGACCGCATTGGATAGTGCCACCTCCTCGGCACGTGTCGGCGGCTCGTCGTCACGCTTCCACAGGGTAAGGATAAGCGTCTTGATGGACTCTTTCTTCTCGATGTCGAAAATTCCGTCTTCCACATAGAAAGGATTGAAGGCGATGGGATTATCCTCCTCGTAGGTGAAATAAATCCCGTCCTCGCCGTGTGTCCTCGCGTGGATCAGGTTGCACAGCCCCTGGTAGGAGTTGCCCGTATCCACCAATAGTACGTGTGTCCCTTGCTCGTAATATTGCCTCACCATATGGTTGGTAAAGAAGGACTTGCCCGAGCCGGACGGGCCGAGGATAAATTTGTTCCTGTTCGTGATGGTGCCATTCTTCATCGGCAGGTCGGAAATGTCCAGATGGACCGGCTTTCCGGTCAAGCGGTCCACCATACGGATGCCGAACGGAGAGAGCGAATCCTTATAGGAGGTTTCCCCGATGAACAGGCACAGGGCCTGCTCGATAAAGGTGTGGAAACTCTCCTCGGACGGAAAATCTCCGGCATTGCCGGGTATTGCCGCCCAGAACAGAGTCGGCACATCCACCGTGTTGTGGCGCGGTTTGGCTTCCATCAACGCCAGCTGGCTGCCTACATCGTTCTTGATGCGCTTCAACTTTTCCCGGTCATCGCTCCAGGCCATGACATTGCAGTGTGCGCGGATGGAGGTCAGCCCCTTGCTGTGCGCCTCGTTCAGGTACTCTTCAATCCATTCGCGGTTAATCTGGTTGGAACGGCTGTAACGGGAAAGCGAATGCATATTCCGTGCGGTCTGCTCGAATTTCCTGAGAATTTCCGCCGAATCATCAATGAAGAGGTACTGGTTCACCACATGGTTGCAGGTAAGCAGAATGCCTATCGGTGCGGCAAAGGACAGCCGACAGTCGCTCCGGTCTGTTGAGAGCCTTTCATACCGGCAGTCGGTTGACACGTTCGACGGCAGGTCTTCCGGATCGGAAAGCGTATGAAGGCACAGGTAGTTGTCGCCCACCTTCATTTCCCCGGCACCGAGTGACAGATCCTGCAAGCAGGTAGCATCTTCCTGCGACATGGAAAAATACTTCTCGATGATGCCGGCGGAATTTTTGCTCCCGATGATTTCCTCATCCGTCAGGCGGATGATACGTAGCAGGCCACTGTCGTTCACGATGCGTTCGAATTGTCCGCAACACTCCATGAACCGGGTGACGGTTTCCTTGTCCTGCATTTCCTTGGGGATAATGAATCCCCTTGTAAGTGCATTGAAACTGCTGGTCGTCCGGCTGTGTTCCTTCGTGGTTTTCGTAAGGAACAGGTAACAGGTATGCTGCAAATACGGCCGCTCGTTGAAATGCCGCTCGAAACTGCGGCTCAGAAAGCTCAGGTCTTCCTTGCAGATATCCGGCTTGTATCCCTCTTCGATGAAGAAGTCCTGTTTGTGTACGATACTGTAGTTCGGCAAAACCTTTACCGCTTTTACCCAGGTGGAGTGCATGGACTCGTATTCGGCACGTGTCAGCGTGAACAGTTCGGGCAATTCCACCCGGTATGCCACGGTGATGTCCGCATCCTTGCTGATGATGCAGCCGTTCTCCACGGCCAACAGCGGGAACTTGCTTTCCAGCGTGGCTGTTTTCATTACGTTTTTCATGCTTTTCTATTTTTAATGGTTGGAGAAAACAACCGGAGGAACTTTCTCCGGCTGATGATGTAGCGGGGATGGCTGCGCAGCGCATGGAGTTTCATAAGGCCCCATTCACCGTATTTCGAATTCATCCTGAAAGTGACCCAGACCAGCACCGATGCGGAAACGACCCCGAAACCGATACAGACCCACTGGTCGATACCTGCCATATACATGACGACGAAGATTACGAACAACGCGAGCAATCCTCCCGCAAAGATGAACAGGTACTGGCTCTTGAGTCCCTTGAACTCCGGGCTGCGCCCAATCCCCTTGTTGACATTGAATTCCGCCATATTACAGGAAGAATGAGCGTAAGATAGTGGCGGCGACAATCAGGAAGATACACGCACCGAACCAGCTGGCGGCAGTCTTTGAGGTGTCCGGGTCGCCTGACGAGAACTTGGAATAGACCTTCACGCCTCCGATAAGGCCGATAACGGCACCGATGGCGTAAATCAGCTTGGTGCCGGGATCGAAATACGAAGTGACCATATTGGTAGCTTCCGTAATTCCACCAATACCGTTGCCCTGGGCGGATGCCCCCATTGAAACCAGCAGCGTCATGGCTGCCAAAAAGAATCTTTTTTTCATGTGTCGAAACTTTTAATTAGTGAGACAAAAAATGATTTCGACTGCGAATATATAGTGCTTAATTTATTGATTTACAAACTGTACGACTTATGGCACCGTATGACATCACGTTACATCGGCAGGGAATTTTCAACCATTCAAAAAGGGTTTTCCCGGCAATATGAAACAGTAAAAACAGGATAAGGAGAAAGCGGCATTTCATTTCTTTCGGCAAAGGTAGCCCCGTGTCCTGAGAAGCCCGGCAAGGCGGCCCTGCGGACTGGTTGCCGTGAAATAATCATCCTCGCTGCGCTTGCGGTATTTTTTCACGGCAAGCCTTGCGGGATTCCGGACCGGGGCGGAAAAGCCTTCAGGAAATAAAATACCGTTCGGTTTGAATGGATATATGTAAAACAAAAAACAGAAGATAACATGGAAACAAGAAACAATCAGACAGTGGCTTTCACGGGACACCGTAAGGAACGTATTCTGCAAGGGTTCGGAAACGATCCCCGGATACTTGCACAAATCAGGGAAGCTGTGGCTGGAATGGTAACAGAACTGTACGGGCAGGGATACAAGGAATACTACACCGGGATGGCCAGCGGATTTGATATGACTGCTGCGGAGGCGGTCTTGCAGGTCAGGGAGAGATACGAAGGTATCAAGCTCATAGCGGCAGTACCTTTTCGGAAACAGCCTTTATGGTTTGAAGCGGAAGACCGGCTGTTGTATGCCCGTCTGTTGGA
This sequence comes from Phocaeicola faecicola, assembly GCF_013618865.1. Classification (GTDB taxonomy): domain Bacteria; phylum Bacteroidota; class Bacteroidia; order Bacteroidales; family Bacteroidaceae; genus Phocaeicola; species Phocaeicola faecicola. Next base: position 6,715 of record NZ_JABSOE010000082.1, on the reverse strand, counting down.
AAGGATGGACCGGGTGGTCATGGTTTCCGAGAATTATCACAAGGGATGTTACCTTCGCAGGGATGAATACATGGTGCGTAAAGCAGATACAGTTATAGCCTATTGGGATCTTGTGCCGAAAGGGGGAACATTCTACACGGTGAGCAAGGCGTTGGAAAGCGGCAAGCCGGTCATCAATCTTTATGAAAGGATGAAATAGCGGCTGTCTGTATTGGAATGGAAAAGCGAAGTGTGAAAGCCGATCGGCCTTCACACTTCGCTTCTTTATTATATATACATTACCTATTCCTCAGAACCGGAAGAGAGGGCACGCTGTTTTCTCCGTTCCTCCTTCTTCGCTTTCTGTTGCTTCTTCTTGACCTCCATTTCAGCCATAATCTGCTTTAAGGGCTTGACCGTTTCCGGCTCTTCCCGTTTGAACCGCTTGAAGTAGATATCCTCGATAAACTGCGGAAGCGGGGTTTTCCACACCTCCTGCCGGTGGTTATCTATCTTGCCGAGTTTGTCGGGATTCAGACCCAATTCACGGGCCATCTGCACCTGCCTGTCTGAAAGACGGTGACGCTTCTGCGCCACCAGCCATTTTTCCAATATCGCTTTTGTCATTGCCATCGTTCATTTTTTTTGCAAAGATAGAGTTTTTGCATTGATTTCTCTTAAATACCTATTTGTCAGTATTATCTTATAGTCCATAATAGATAAGTGCCAATATTGGCAGAAATTTAATATGACGATGGAAACAAAAAGAGACAGTTTGGATATATAAATCTCCAAAAACAGGAAAAGGCACACCGATATCACATCGACATGCCTTCTGAAACTATGACAGCAAAAGGAAACAATTAAACGAATTCATCTATATCGAATGCCTCTGTCTTATTTTTTGTATTATCCATTTCTGAAATTTGTGAGTCATCACAAAGCATACTATCAATAAGATTTCCTATCTTCTTTTTAATAGCGGCTTCTTTCCGCATAATTCTGATGATTTCTTCTTCAGATAGATAGATGCGTGGGGCACGAATTGCAGGATTTCTTTTTATGCCAAAAGATTCTGCTTCTGACTTCGGCATTGCTTGTTGTTTTTTGTTTTTCACATTCGATCCCATATTTACATGTATTTATTCCAATCAATTCTAATCTGTTCCAAAGACTGTTTTGGCGTCTCTTTTCCATTTGGCATATTTTCCTTGAGCAGTTTTTCCAATTGGCTTTGAGTACTCAATTCGGTTGCAAAGAACCTGAACAGGTCTGTATCCTGAAGTTGATACAAGGTTTCGGCTGCATTTCGGATTTTCTTTCTGTCATCCGTCCCCGAAATAAGTACATCAGCGACATTGTTCAGTTCTTCAAAAGTCAGTGCCCTTGAAAAATCCGGGTCAGGAACACACCCGTCATTTGACATAAGTTCCCGTTTTTCCGATTCTGTCAGTCCCTTTTGTGAAGAGAAACCATCTATCACATCATCCGGATCTATATCCTCATCTTCCTCTATAGGCTCTTTCTTCATAGGTTCAGAACGTGTGGGAGTTTTTCTCGCCACGTCCGGGTCTTCAAGATAGACTATTTTTGTCTTTCCGATAACTTCATTGTACTCGTCCAGTGGATTCGGCTGCGTTTCGGTTTTCTCTTCATGCCCGACTTTAAGGATATTCTTCTCCGCTTGTGCGATCCACGCTTCAGCCTTGTCCAGTCTTGCCCTATACCGGGCTTTCCTTGCTTTTTTCGCCATCCGCTTTTTGCGTGATTTCCATAACCGGATACGTGCAATACGCATATGACGAAGCTGACTATCCCAAAAATTATAAACTTTCGGACTGAAAATGAACATCCATACCTTATATAATATGTAGGTTGCCGACAGGACTTTTACTGAAAAATAAATTAATGTTGTTTCCATGACTATTGAATTTTAGGGGGTGAAAAACGGTCTTTATACATTCGGGTGATTTCCTCGATGTTGAGTTCTATATGCTCGGCGATGATGTTACTGATATAACTCGCAATACTTACTTCGGGAGCTATCACATGGAGATAATTCTTTATCTCGTCGTACAGCTTGCGGTTCAGGTATACCTGGATGCGTCCGGGCATGGGGGTATTCACCAGATACTTCTGACGAAAGTTACTGTCACATTCGGGCATATTGCAAGGTTTGGGATTTTTCCGGGCAGTTTCTTTTTCCGTATCCTGCCTTTCATTGTTTTCCTCTTCCGGAACCTCAACCACTATGATATCCTCGTTCTCGATGGCATCAGGAATGTCACCGACCATATATCCCCTGATTTTTTCTTCATTCACTTTTACAATTTTCTTTGCCATATCTCAATTACAGGTTAAATTTTACAATCAGTTCGTTTGCCAGTTCCTGCAATCCGCTGCCTTTAAGCTGTCCTGCCGGCGGTGGAAGGAGCGAGCAGCGGAAATAGGTTCGTGTCCGGGATGAGAGTTCCTTGTCATAGCGGCAGAGATCGGGAATCATTGAATCCAGAATTTTCAACCCCTGTTTCTTCATCAGTGCCATATAGTTGTCAAGCACTTCTGTATTGCTTCTTTTCTTTACCTTGGTCCAGAACAGGAACACGTCTTTCAAGGGAATGTTTTTCCGGTTTTCCGCACACTTCATGACGCTTTTTGCAAAGACAAAACTGCTGTCCATAACGAAATTGTCAGCGGCAATGGGGGTCAATACATAATCCACATTGAAAATGGTTTGCAAAACGCCGGATATGTCCATAGACCCCGGCAAATCTATGAAAACGATATCAAAATCTGCTTTTGCCGCCAACTCTCCGGCCACCTGGCGTGCATTCTCCGGCTTTGCCTGCCTGATAGGATAAATCCTGCATCCCCTGAGTCTCTGTTCCTCCAGCAACACCATGTATTTCTTGTTTATCTCCACCATCTCCATGTCCCGTTCCCTCAGATTGAACAGGCTGCGCTGGGTGGCGTCACAATCAACGATAGCCACATTCTTGCCCATCGAATAATTCAGGAGACTGGCAAGTGTTACCAACATTGTACTTTTGCCGACCCCACCTTTCTGGTTGCTGACCGCAACGAATAACGGATTCTTCTTCATAACTGAACTTTTTTAATGGTTTATTACACTATTGTTTTACTTGTCTGTTGTTTGCTTTGTGACAAGGTTCGTTAGTGATATGGTTACTTTGTGCTCACCAACCGGCAAACCGACCAACCGATAGTTATCTGCCCCAACAAAGCAAGTAAACAATCACTGCCCGCCTGTTGCAACAAGTGTTTTCGCTAACCGACAATACAACGGACAGCCACTTGATTATTGGTTTGTTTTACCGTTCACGCTGCAAATAAAAGGGTATTTTTTCATACCTGCACTATGTTTTAAGGGAGGTGACGACCTGTGTCATCATTTGTCATTACGTTACATATAACCAGCTATTTTACAACAGGATAAACCGCCATAACTTTGCACCGACAACGGAACGGATACCGCTGCGGAGGATTCCCGAAGCCGAAGAATGAGGCTGAAGGTCAAAACTTAATTTGACGAAGGAAAATTCATGTTCAAGCGAACATAGCAAGTTGTGTTTTGGGCAGCCCGAAATGATTCGGGCATCCCAAAACAAACTTGCCACTCGCCTGAAGGCTCGGGAGGGATTTCCTCCAAAGTCGGAAATCCATGACGGAAGATCAGTAACAGAAAAACTCAATGCGTATGGAAGAAAACAGGAAAAGAAGAAAAACAGGAAGCACGGGCAGAAAGCCGAAAACTGACCCGGCTGTTTTCCGTTACGGTATCAAACTGACCTCGGAAGAGAATGGGAATTTCGAGCTTCTGTTTGAAAAATCAGGCATGAAACAGCGGGCAAGATTCATCAAGGCCATGATTTTCGGACGAGAAATGAAGGTCGTCAGAATCGACAAGGCTGCGATGGATTACTACATCAGACTGACAAATTTTTATCACCAGTTCCAAGCTATCGGTAACAACTACAACCAGACGGTAAAAGCTGTCAAGTCCAATTTCGGTGAAAAACGGGCATTCGCCTTGCTCCGTAATCTGGAGAAGGCCACCATCGATCTGGTGGTGCTGAGCAAAAGGATTATCATGCTTACCCGGGAGTTCGAGGAGGAATACCTGATAAAAAGGAATAAGGAGGAACAGCAGAATGGTGGCTAAAATCAACAGAGGTGTATCGCTTTACGGAGCGGTCATCTACAACCAACGGAAAGTGGATGAGTCCACCGCCCGTATCATCACGGGCAACCGTATGATTACCGATATCACCGGAAATCCCCATAATGTCATGCAGCAGACACTATGGGCTTTCGACAGCTACCTTGCCGCCAACAGGAACACGGAGAAGCCGGTACTGCATATCTCCCTGAACCCATCGGTGGATGACCGCCTCACGAACGGACAGTTCGCGGATCTGGCAAGGGAATATATGCAGAAGATGGGATATGGCGACCAGCCATACATTGTGTATCTGCACGAGGACATAGACCGCAGGCATATCCATATCGTCTCTACCTGCGTGAAGGAAAACGGTGAGAAAATAAGTGACGCTTACGAGTGGAACCGCTCGATGAAAGCCTGCCGGGAACTGGAACGGAAGTTCGGACTGAAGCAGGTAGAAGACAAACGGAAGGAATTGCTTGAGCCGTACCTCAAAAAAGCGGATTACCAAAACGGTGACGTGAAGAAGCAGGTTTCCAATATCGTAAAGAGCGTGTTCGGCACTTACCGTTTCCAGTCTTTCGGGGAATACAGCGCATTGCTCTCCTGTTTCAATATAGAGGCAAAGCAGGTCAAGGGCGATTTCGAGGGCACTCCCTATAACGGCATCGTCTATACCATGACGGATGACACGGGCAAACCGCTATGTACGCCCATCAAGTCTTCCCTTATCGGTAAACGCTACGGGTATGAAGGATTGGAAAAGCGTATCGGTTACAACATTCGCGAGTATAAGGCAAAAAAATGGCAGCCGAAGATTCGGAACGAAGTGGCTCTTGCCATGCACGGTTGCCGTGGCAGCCGGGAGGAGTTTACCCGCTTGCTTGCCGAAAAAGGAATAGATGTGGTATTTCGGGAAAACGAGGAAGGGCGCATTTATGGCGCAACCTTCATTGATCACAAGAACCGGGAAGTTTATAACGGTTCCCGATTTGGCAAGGAGTTCTCGGCGAATGCCTTTGAACGGCTCTTTAATAATCCTGACAACATCCCCAATGTGGATGCCCATATGCAGGACATCGGTCTGCAAAGCGGATTCTCCTCCGATATGGGAAGTGCCATCGAACAGGCTTTCGGGATATTCGCCATGGAGCAGAACGGTCCCGACCCGCAGGAAGAGGCTCTTGCCCGAAGACTGCAACGTAAAAAGAAGAAGAAACGCCGCTCCCGCGGAATCTCATAATTACCGATTTTTCTAATATTAAAATTAGTCCATTATGCAACAGGAAGATGATTTGAGAGGACTGGCCAAAGTCATGGAATTCATGCGGGCCATATCCATCGTGTTTATTGTCATTCACGTCTATTGGTTCTGCTACCGGTCGTTCGTGGATATGGGTATCAATATAGGTGTAGTCGATAAGATACTGCTTAATTTTCAGCGAACGGCGGGGCTGTTCAGCAACCTGCTTATAACGAAAGTGTTTGCCGTCATATTCCTTGCACTCTCGTGTCTGGGCACAAAAGGAGTGAAAAACCAGAAAATGACATGGAACAGGATATACGCCGCTTTCCTTTCGGGCATGGTGCTGTTTTTCATGAACTGGTGGATGCTCGACCTGCCGTTCAGCCCGACATCCAATGCCGTCATATATACGGTAACGCTTACCGCAGGATATATCCTTCTCTTGATGTCGGGTATGTGGATAAGCCGTATGTTGAAGAATAATCTTATGGAGGACGTGTTCAATACCGCCAATGAGAGCTTCATGCAGGAAACAAGGCTCATGGAGAACGAGTATTCCGTCAACTTGCCGACAAAGTTCGTCTATCAGGGTAAGGATTGGGACGGATGGATAAACATTGTCAACCCTTTCCGTGCTTCCATCGTGCTTGGAACGCCCGGTTCGGGTAAGAGTTACGCAGTGGTGAATAATTTTATCAAACAGCAGATTTCCAAAGGATTCGCACTATATCTGTATGATTACAAATTTGATGACCTTTCCGTAATAGCCTATAACGAGCTGCTGAAAAATTTGGATAAATACAAGGTCAGACCGGAGTTCTATGTGATAAACTTTGACGATCCGAGACGCAGTCACAGATGCAATCCCATAAACCCGAAATTCATGGCCGATATCAGTGATGCCTACGAATCAGCCTATACCATTCTCCTGAATTTGAACAAGACCTGGATACAGAAACAGGGTGATTTTTTCGTGGAATCCCCGATAATCCTGCTTGCCGCCATTATTTGGTACTTGCGGATTTACAAGGACGGCAAGTATTGTACCTTTCCTCACGCGATAGAATTCTTAAACAAACCGTATGCAGATATTTTCACGATTTTGACCTCGTATCCCTCACTGGAAAACTACCTTTCCCCCTTTATGGACGCATGGCAAGGAGGAGCTCAAGACCAGTTACAGGTGCGCCCGTAAGGGCATATAATAAATATAGCTTTGGCAAGCTATTAGGTTCGTGTTCTTTGAAATAATAACCTATCACCAGCCGACTTATCCATTCAACGAAAGACGATGGGGAGTGTAGCAT
>NZ_JABSOE010000081.1 GCF_013618865.1 Phocaeicola faecicola | reverse complement strand
TCGAGCATGCCTACTGGAAGGAAAAGGCTCAACAACTCTAAAGGACTAACGGGGATTTTCTCTTTTTGCTTCATGACGCAAAATTAAGGTTTTTAACCTAACCCCCCAAATTTTCAAACTGAGCCCAAAGAGGTCGTATTCCTTCCTTATTCCCCTTAAAAAGAAAACCGCTAACTATTTGATAGTTAACGGTTTCATGTGGAGCATGCGAGACTCGAACTCGCCACCTCGACACTGCCAGTGTCGCGCTCTAGCCAGATGAGCTAATGCCCCTTGTTTGCAACATCGCAGTCATTGCGATTTCCGATTTGCGTGCAAAGATATAATAACATTTTAAATCTTGAGGATTTTCTGCTGTTTTTTTTCGGAAAAACAGCTATTTTTGGTCGGTCATTGACGATTTATTGTAAAATCAGATAAGTTTATGGAGGAAACAGCAATTAATATACGGTTGGCACAGTTTGCCGATCTGGACAAGCTGATGCAGATTTTTGAAGTAGCCCGTCGGTTCATGCAGGCAACGGGAAACCCTAATCAGTGGATTAATGGTTATCCGCAGCGGGAATTGATTTCTCGGGAAATAGAGGAGGGGCATTGCTATGTGATGGAAAAGACATCTCGAGAGGGAGAGGTACAGCCACATCTTTTCGGAACCTTCTGCTATATTGAAGGAGAAGATCCGAATTATGCCCGCATCGAACAGGGAGAATGGTTGAACGACGCCCCCTATGCCGTCATTCATCGGCTGGCATCGGACGGAACAGGTAAAGGAGTTTTCGATACCTGTCTGGATTGGGCTGAGGCCAGGTGTGCCAATCTGCGGGTTGATACCCATGCCGACAATAAGGTTATGCAGCATTTGCTTGAGAAACGGGGATTCCATCGCTGTGGCATTATCTATGTCGCAAACGGGACGCCGCGCATTGCCTTTCAGCGTGTGCGATAATTTTCTGCATGTGCTCAGTCTGCTTTTTTGTGTGCTCAGCGTGTTTTTGCTCGTCTATTACCTGTACCACTGGGAAGTCTGTCTGATTTTGTCTGACTCAGTTTGACTCAGTCTGAATCTGCCTGAATCTGTGACTCTGCCGGAATAAACAGTGGAATTCTTTAATAAAACTTAAAACGGGAATATTTTCCATTGGAAATTTTATTTTTCGACAGAAAAGATATTTCTTTGCAGTGTTTTCCAATGGAAAATAATATTTAAAGAAATTATCAGTAAGAAAAAACAGTATTAAAGAATATAAAACAGACAGATTATGAAGGTGCTTATCGTTGGAGGGGTAGCCGGTGGAGCTACTGCAGCAGCCAGAATTCGTAGAAACACAGAGAAGGCAGAAATCGTTCTTTTTGAGAAAGGGGCTTACATCTCGTATGCCAACTGCGGTTTGCCTTATTACCTGGGGGGAGTGATTACCGAGCGCGACCGTTTGTTCGTGCAGACTCCGGAAGCTTTCGGCAAGCGGTTTAACATCGATGTACGTACGCATTCGGAAGTGACTGCCATTGATACGGCAGCGCGTAAGGTAACGGTCCGTACTTCGGACGGTAAGGTGTATACGGAGGGATATGACAAACTGTTGCTTTCTCCTGGGGCATCTCCGGTGCGTCCGCCTCTTCCGGGAATTGACAGCAAGGGAATTTTCACCCTGCGTAATGTGGCAGATACGGACCGTATCAAGTCGTACATGGAACAGCATGCCGTGAAGCGGGCGGTGATTGTAGGGGGTGGATTTATCGGTCTGGAAATGGCTGAGAACCTCCATCATGCCGGTGCCGAAGTGGCTGTAGTAGAGATGGCCAATCAGGTAATGGGACCGATTGATTATTCGATGGCTGCACTGGTGCATGAGCATTTGCAGCAGAAGGGAGTGAAGCTCTACTTGGAACAGGCTGTGGAATCGTTCGAACAGACAGCGGGTGACGGAGTAAAGGTGAATTTTCGTTCGGGTATCAAACTGGAGGCTGACTTGGTGATTCTTTCCATCGGGGTTCGTGCGGAGACCCGTCTGGCAGCTGAGGCCGGTCTGCGACTGGGAGAAATGAAGGGAATTTATGTCAATGAGTACCTGCAGACTTCGGATGAGGCAGTATATGCCGTGGGCGATGCGATTGAGTTCCCGCATCCGGTTATCGGAAAGCCTTGGTTGAACTTCCTGGCTGGTCCGGCCAACCGTCAGGCACGTATCGTTGCCGATAATATCGTGTTTGGAAACAAGGTGAAATACGAGGGTTCTATCGGAACGGCCATTGCAAAGGTGTTCGACCAGACGGTAGCTTCTACCGGTCTGCCGGCGAAAAGACTGAAGCAGATGGATATTCCGTACTTGTCGGCTACCATTCATTCGGGATCGCATGCCGGATATTATCCGGGTGCTTCGCAGATGGATATCAAGATTACTTTCTCTCCTGAGAACGGCCGTCTGTATGGAGCACAGATTGTGGGATACGATGGAGTGGACAAGCGGATTGATGAATATGCACTGGTAATTAAGCGTGGCGGTACCGTAGAGGACCTGACTCGTCTGGAGCATGCATATGCACCTCCTTTCTCATCGGCCAAGGATCCGGTTGCCGTATCGGGTTATGTGGCCGGTAATATTCTGAGCGGAAAGATGACTCCGCTGTACTGGCGCGAACTGCAGCAGGCCGATCTGACAAAGGTAACGCTGGTGGATGTCCGTACGGCAGATGAGTTTGCACTGGGGGCTATCCCGGGTGCGAAGAATGTGCCGCTGGATGAATTGCGCGAACGGATGGGTGAGATTCCGTCCGACCGTCCGGTCTATCTCTATTGCGGGGTAGGTCTGAGAGGTTATCTGGCTTCGAATATTCTGAAAGAGAACGGTTATGCAGAGGTACGCAACCTGATTGGGGGATTGAAGACTTATAAGGCTGCGGTAACTCCGGTGGCTCGTCCGGAGGAGAGTGATAAAATGGAGGAACCGGGCAGTGCCTGTGAGGGTATGACGAACTGTACGGCTGAGTCTTGCGCTTGCACGACTTCGGAAGCGAAGGTGGTTAAGGTAGATGCTTGTGGCATTCAGTGTCCTGGACCGATTCTGAAGTTGAAGAAAAGCATGGAAGCACTGGCACCCGGAGAACGCCTGGAGATTCAGGCTACGGATGCTGGATTCCCTCGGGATGCGGAGGCATGGTGCCGTACGACCGGCAATCGGCTGATTGCCCGTGAAGCAGGTGCAGGAGTGTATAAGGTATTGATTGAAAAGGCTACTCCCTGTGCGGCAGAAGCGGTGAAGGTGAGCGAAGGCGGAAAGGGCAAGACGTTTATCCTTTTCAGCGACGACCTGGATAAGGCACTGGCAACGTTTGTACTGGCCAACGGGGCGGCGGCTACGGGACAGAAAGTGACTATCTTCTTTACTTTCTGGGGATTGAATGCCATCAAGAAGGTACGCAAACCGCAGGTACAGAAAGATATCTTCGGCCGTATGTTTGGAATGATGTTGCCTTCCAGCTCCTTGAAACTGAAACTCTCGAAGATGAATATGGGAGGAATCGGTTCGCGTATGATGCGTTATCTGATGAAGAGCAAGGGAGTAGATTCGCTGGAATCGCTCCGTCAGCAGGCTATTGATAACGGGGTGGAATTCATTGCCTGTCAGATGTCGATGGATGTGATGGGAGTGAAAAAAGAGGAATTACTCGATAATGTATCGGTAGGAGGTGTGGCTACGTACATGGACCGTGCCGACCAGGCGAACGTGAATCTGTTTATTTAATCTGTAGTTAAGACAGGCAGCCGGGAATGCTCCGAGGTGAAAGGGCTGTACGGGCCTTCCGTAAGTCGGACAGCCGACGGGGCACAACAGGTGGACCATTAAATATAGAGAGTAAAAGGAGGCAGGAAGACAAACTGTGTACGGTTGTCTGACCTGTCTCCTGATATTCGTTTGTGCGGTAGGACTGTTTTTTGTAATTTTGCAATCCGGGACGTAGGACCCGTTGGAATATTTGGGAAAGAAGAGAAGATGGAAAAGATAAAATGTATTTGTGTAATGAGGGACTTGCTTCGGGCGCTGGCTGCGCTGGAGGCGCAACTGATGGATACGCACGGGGTTTCGTTGAACGAGGCGATGGTGCTTTGCAGCATCGGACAGGAGACGGTGACGGCCAGTACCATTGTGGAGCGCACCGGACTGAATTCTTCGCACGCTTCCAAGGTAATCAGTGCCGTGGAGAAGCGGGGAATGCTCATCCGCCAGTTGGGAGAGAAGGATAAGCGCCAGATGTATTTCACCCTGACTCCTGCGGCCTTGTCCTGCCTGGAGGGAATCCGTAAGCATGGAGTGGACGTTCCGGAGTTCTTGCTTCCTTTGTTTCGCGGCGAAAGCCGATAGCGGTGGGAGAGAAGGACGGAGAATCAATAAACTGATTACGATGAAAAAGAAGAAATTTGAGTTGGAGGTACCGGGAGGAGCCAAGGAGGTCTTGCTCCATACGTGTTGTGCACCTTGTTCGTCGGCCATTATCGAATGTCTGATTCAGCATGGGGTGCGCCCGACCATTTATTATTGCAATCCCAATATTTACCCGTTGGAGGAGTATCTCATCCGTAAGGAGGAGTGTACGCGTTATGCACAGTCTTTGGGACTGGACATTGTGGATGCCGATTATGCACACGATGCCTGGCTGTGTGAGGTGAAGGGAATGGAGAACGAGCCCGAACGGGGAGGCCGCTGCCTGCGCTGCTTTAAAATGCGCTTGCGCGATACGGCCCGTTATGCACATGAGCATGGGTTTACGGTAATCACCACGACGCTGGCATCTTCGCGCTGGAAGAGTCTGGAGCAGATTGATGCGGCCGGTCAGTATGCGGTTGAGCCTTATCCGGAGGTATGCTGGTGGGGACAGAACTGGCGGAAGGGTGGACTGAGTGAGCGGCGGATTGCGATTATCAAAGAGTACAACTTTTATAATCAGCAGTATTGCGGTTGTGAATTCAGCATGCGCCGTACAGCGGTCCCGGAGGAGAAAGCCGGAGAGTAAGGTACCTCTTTTATGATTTTTGAGCTGCAGGTTTCCATGACAGGTGATTGGAAATTTGCAGCTTTTCTTTTTTGCCTTCCTTATGTCTGACGGCGGAACGTACGGTCTGCCCGCCGGATACACAGAAAGATCAGGAGGAAGGGGCAGTGGTGATGCCGTGGCAGTGGAAAAGGGAGACAGTTTCATTCAATGACCGATTGGGCGATTTCACCGCCCATTTTCTCCGCTTCACCTTTTTCTTGGGTACCTGCATGTCGTCTCGGATTATCTTTGTACCATTAAGATAGTGTAATTATTTAAGTAATCTGAGCAGAAAATATGTTTAAGAAAATCGTTGACTTTTCTATCCGGAAAAAGATGTTTGTGGTGCTGACTACCCTGCTGCTGTTGGCAGGAGGCATCTACTCCATGCTGACACTGCCCATTGATGCAGTGCCGGATATTACGAACAATCAGGTGCAGATTGTGACCGTATCGCCTACACTGGCTCCGCAGGAAGTGGAACAGCTCATTACTTTCCCCATCGAGGTGAGTATGAGTAATATCATGAATGTGGAAGAAATCCGGTCGGTATCCCGTTTCGGACTCTCGCTGGTGACGGTAGTGTTTAAGGAAAATGTTCCGGTGCTCGACGCCCGGCAGTTGATTAATGAGCAGATTCAGTCGGTGGAGATTCCTGCCGAACTGGGTACGCCCGAACTGATGCCGATTACCACCGGACTGGGAGAGATTTATCAGTATGTGCTGAAGGTGGCTCCCGGTTATGAGGACCGGTATGATGCCATGGAGTTGCGTACCATCCAGGACTGGATTGTAAGAAGGCAGTTGTCGGGTATTCCGGGAATTGTGGAAATCAACAGTTTCGGAGGTTATCTGAAGCAGTATGAGGTGGCGGTCGATCCGGACGCCTTGTTCTCGCTGAACATTACGATTGGGGAGGTATTCTCGGCATTGAACCGGAACAACCAGAATACGGGTGGCAGTTACATTGAGAAATCGGAAAAGGCTTATTACATCCGCTCGGAGGGTATGATTAAGGATATCCGCGACATTGAGCAGGTGGTGGTAGCCAACCGCGGTGGTATTCCGGTGCATGTGAGTGATATCGGTAAGGTGCAGTTTGGTGCGCCGAAGCGCTTCGGTGCCATGACCAAGGACGGTGAAGGAGAATGTGTGGGAGGTATCGCAATGATGCTGAAAGGGGCCAACGCGAATGTGGTGACCCGTGAACTGGAGAAGCGGGTGGCTGCCGTGCAGAAAATGTTGCCCGAAGGGGTCAGCGTGGAACCGTACCTGAACCGTTCGGAACTGGTGAACCGGAACATTTCGACGGTGGTGCGCAACCTGATTGAGGGGGCTTTGATTGTGTTTCTGGTGCTGATTGTCTTCCTGGGCAATGTAAGGGCGGGACTGATTGTGGCTTCGGTGATTCCGCTGGCCATGTTGTTCGGTTTTGTCATGATGCGTATCTTCGGGGTGTCGGCCAACCTGATGAGTCTGGGGGCCATCGACTTCGGTATCGTGGTGGACGGCTCGATTGTGATTATGGAAGGAATCCTGGCTCACCTCTATGGCAGGTCGCTGGCCGGAAGAAAGCTTTCCAGAGAGGAAATGAATGTAGAGGTGGCGCATGGAGCCGGAAAGGTAGTCCGGAGTGCAACCTTTGCCGTATTGATTATTCTGATTGTGTTCTTCCCGATTCTGACCTTGAACGGAATCGAGGGAAAGTATTTTACACCGATGGCCAAGACGCTGGTGTTCTGTATTATCGGTGCCTTGCTGCTTTCGCTGACATATGTGCCGATGATGGCTTCGGTCTTCCTGAAACCGGCGGTCTCTGCCAAACCGACGTTGGCCGACCGTTTCTTTGACTGGCTGGGAAAAGGCTACAGACGGGCATTGGATTTTTGTCTGAAACGGGTGGCCGGAACACTGGCTGTTTCTTTCGCTTTGCTGGTGGGAGCCTTGCTGCTGTTTACTCGTTTAGGAGCTGAGTTTATCCCGACGCTCGACGAGGGGGATTTTGCCATGCAGATGACTTTGCCGGCGGGCAGTTCGTTGAGCAAGAGCATTGAGGTATCACTGAAGGCAGAGAAGAAACTGAAGAGTGACTTTCCGGAAATCGAGCATGTGGTGGCCAAGATTGGTACGGCAGAGGTTCCTACCGACCCGATGGCTGTGGAGGATGCCGATATCATGATTGTCATGAAGCCTTTCGAGGAGTGGACCTCGGCCCGGAGCCGTGCAGAGATGGTAGAGAAGATGAAGGAGTCACTGTCGTCCATTACAGAAGCCGAGTTCAATTTCAGTCAGCCGATTCAGTTGCGCTTCAATGAACTGATGACGGGAGCCAAGGCAGACATTGCCATTAAACTTTATGGCGAAAACATGGAGGAACTGTATGCGAAGGCGCAGGAAGCGGCCCGTTACGTGGAACAGATTCCGGGTGCTTCGGATGTGATTGTGGAGCAGGCCATGGGACTTCCGCAGTTGCTGATTCATTACGACCGGAGCAAAATTGCTCGTTATGGAATTGATATCGAGGAACTCAATACGATTATCCGTACGGCCTATGCCGGGGAAGTGGCTGGAGTGGTGTTCGAGAACGAACGCCGTTTCGACCTGGTGGTGCGTCTGGACCGGGAGAAAGTGCGCGACTTGAACATCGACAAGCTTTTTGTCCGTACCGGTGAGGGCATTCAGATTCCGGTGAGTGAGGTGGCCAGCATCGACCTGGTCAACGGACCTCTGCAGATTAACCGCGATGCCACGAAGCGACGGATTGTCATCGGAGTGAATGTCCGCGATGCGGATATCAGTCAGGTGGTGGCACAGATCAGGGAGTCGCTCGATAAGAACGTACGCCTGCAGCCGGGTTATTATTTTGAGTATGGCGGACAGTTTGAAAATCTGCAGAATGCCATCAATACCTTGGCGGTAGTGATTCCGATAGCCTTGCTGCTGATTCTGCTGTTGCTGTTTTTCGCCTTCCGCAGCGTGATTTATTCCCTTGTGGTATTTTCTACCGTACCGCTTTCGCTGATTGGAGGCATCGTGGCGTTGTGGCTGCGCGGACTTCCGTTCAGTATTTCTGCCGGTGTGGGCTTCATCGCCCTGTTCGGTGTGGCGGTATTGAACGGTATCCTGATGATTAACCATTTTAATGATTTACGTAAAGAAAGGACTTATCAGATGTGTACGAGTCGGATCATTTCAAACGGTTGCAAGCATTTGCTGAGACCGGTATTCTTGACGGGACTGGTGGCTTCGCTGGGCTTTGTACCAATGGCCATCGCTACTTCGGCCGGGGCAGAGGTACAGCGTCCGCTGGCTACGGTCGTGATAGGGGGACTGATTGTGTCAACGGTGATGACATTGATTATCGTGCCGGTATTCTATTTGCTGGTGAACCGGATCCGGCATGCGTGGGCCTGGAAGAAGTTGCGTGTGTCGGGCAGGGGACTGATGGTTGTGGGCTGTCTGCTTGGTGCTACCGGATGGCTTCAGGCACAGGAGCCGGTACGGAAAGTCTCACTGGATGAGGCGCTGGAGATAGCGATGCAGCGTCATCCTCGTCTGATGGTGGCTACCGCGGAGATTGAGAAAGCACAGGCTTCCCGGGGAGAGATCTGGGACGGAGGCAATACCTCGTTCAGTTATTCCTGGGGACAGTTGAACGGTGAGTACCGGAAAGACCATGAACTCTCTGTGGAGCAGTCGCTGGGTTCTTTGCTGACTCCGTTCTACCGCAATGCCCTGGTCAATACCCAGACGCAGAAAGGCGAGTACTACCGGAACCTGGTCAGAAAAGAGATTGTAGCCGAGGTGAAGCGTGCCTGGGCGTATTATCAGTATGCATATCACCTGCGCAGTCTTTACGAAGGACAGGAGAAACTGGCAGAGCAGTTGCGTGAAAGCGGCGACTTGCGTTACCGTCAGGGAGATATTGACCTGACGGAGCGTAACATGATTGCTACACTGGCTTCGGGCATTCATACCCGTTGGCTTCAGGCTTGCGAGGAAGTGGAACTGGCCGGAAAACGTTTTGCCTGGGCCTGCTACGCCGGAAGTCCTGTCGTACCCGGTGATACGGCCTTGACGGTGCTGCCTTGTGAAGAGATGAATGCTTCCCTGCTGTCAACCGATTATTTGAATTACTTCTCGGCTCAGGTAGCCGAGAAAAAAGGTTGGATGCGTGTGGAAAGAAGCAAGTTCTTCCCGGAGATTTCCGTCGGCTATGTACAGCAGAAAATCGCTCCGCTGCAGCACCTGAATTCATGGATGGTAGGGGTCTCGTTCCCGATATTGTTCTTCCCGCAGCGGAGCCGTGCTCGTCAGGCGAAGGTGGCCTTCCGCATTGCGGAATGGGAGGCAGATATGGACCGTACCCGGCTTACCACGAAGGTGGATGAATTGAGAAGCCGGATCACCCAGCAGCGCAAGAGCCTGGACTATTATGACGGTGCGGCCCTGAAGGAGGCGGAAAGCCTGCAGCAGAGTGCGCTGCAGCGTTTCCGTGAGAGCGAGACCGACATCGCGGAACTGGTGCAGAGCCTGAATGCGGCGCAGGATATCCGCCGGAGTTACCTTGAGACAGTTTATAATTACAATGTCTCTGTCCTGGAAATGGAATTGTATACAGAATAGTTTTTGTCGAATAAATTAGGATCAATGATATGAAACGATTGTTTATTTTTTTAGCCTTGCCGTGGATGTGCGGGGCTTGTTCGGAAAACAAAGAGGCGGCAGCGCCGCAGGCGGTGGAGACGGTAGCTGCCAGTGATACGACGAATGCCGGACTGAAGGCCGACTCGGCGGAGGTGGATGCGGTGTCGGGAGCAACGGCTGTAGCGAATGCACCTTCGTTCAACGGTATTCTTTTCCTTCCTCCGCAGCATCAGGTGAGTGTGACATTTACCATGGGAGGGGCAGTGAATACCTTGGCGGTCTCACCCGGTAAGTTCGTGAAGAAAGGAGAGGTACTGGCTACCCTGAAGAATCCGGAATATATTGTCCTGCAGCAGGAGTATCTGGATGCGGCGGCTCAGACGGAGTTTCTGGAACAGGAGTATGCCCGTCAGAAGAATCTCTTGTCGCACGAGGCGGCTTCAGAGAAGAAGTTCCAGCAGAGCAAGGCCGATTATCTGTCGGCAAAGAGCCGGAAGGATGCCTTTGCTGCCCAACTGTTGTTGCTGGGGGTAGATGCGCAGGGATTGCGGCAGACGGGAATTGAACCGTATCTGAAGATTACGTCGCCGGTCAGCGGATATGTTACGAACCTGAACGGGAACATCGGAAAGTTCCTGGATGCGGGTGAGCCGATTTGTGAGGTGGTCGACAAGCGGGCGCTGATGGTGCAGCTGACTGCCTACGAGAAGGACTTGGATAAGATTAAGGTGGGAGATGTGTTCGACTTTCACGTGAACGGCATGGGCGACCGTACGTTCCGGGCAACGCTGCAGGCTATTGACCAGATGGTGGATAATGTCAACCGTTCCATTAAGCTCTATCTGCGCATCGAGGAGTTCGTAGAGGATTTTCGTCCGGGGATGTATGTGTCTGCACAGAAAAGTCATTAACTTTGTAATATGAAATTCTGGTCGAATAAATATTTGCTGATTATAAATGCCATCGCGCTGGTGGTGGCATTTTTGACTCATTCTCCTGAAATCATCGCTCTGTCGAATACGTCTGCCGAAGGAATGATTTTTCCGGACATGCACTGGACGGACGTGGGCAGTGAGGTTTGTTTTACGTATCTGTCTTTGTGCCTGCTTTTCTTCTTGAATGAAAGGCTGCTGGGCTTCCGCAACGTGCGTGTGGAGATGGGGTGGAAGAAACTGCTGATATCGTTTGTCGGTGTATGGGTAGGCAGTAATCTGCTGGGAAAGGGATTTGTGTTTCTGCATCATCACCTGGATATTCCCGCCATCGATTCCATGCTGCATCACTACCTCCATCCTTTCCGCGATTTCCTGTCTTCGGTGGTGGTGACCGGAAGCAGTTTCCTGATGTATCAGAACGAACGGAGCAATCAGGTGCAGCTGGAGAACCAGCAGTTGCGTACCGAGAACATCGCCAATCAGTACGAAGCCCTCAAGAGTCAGCTGAATCCTCATATGTTGTTCAATTCGCTGAATACCCTTTCCATGCTGATACGTGAATCGTCCGGCAAGGCGCAGGAGTACCTGCAGGAACTCTCCCGGGTACTTCGCTATACATTGCAGGACAACGGGTCGCACTCGGTGACCTTGCGCGAGGAAATGGATTTCGTGCATTCGTACATCTACCTGCTGCAGATGCGGTATGAGGACAATTTATTTTTCGACATAGTGGTGGAACCGGAGATGTATACGAAGAAGTTGCCTCCGATGGCGGTACAGATGCTGGTGGAGAATGCTGTCAAGCACAATGAAATCAGCCGGCGGAAGTCGCTTACCGTGAAAATCAAGGCTGCCGGCGGCAAGGTAACGGTAGAGAATAACTTCCAGCCGCGGCTGAACGGTGCGGGAGGTACGGGAATCGGACTGAACAATCTGGCGAAGCGGTACCGCCTTTTGTACCGGCAGGAGATTACGGTCAGGGAAGAGCAGCACCGGTTTATGGTGGAGCTTCCCCTGATGGACTAAAAACGGGTATGGTATGATGAAGACATTGATTATTGAAGACGAAAAAGCTGCGCTGCGCAACCTGAAGGCGGTAATTGGCGAGACGGCAGCCGATCTGGAGATTGTGGGCGAGACGGACAGTGTGCTGGATACGGTTCAGTGGTTCAAGGACCATCCGATGCCGGACCTGGTCTTTATGGACATTCATCTGGCCGACGGATCGGCATTTGAGATTTTTGAGTATGTGGCAATCAAGTGTCCGATCATCTTTACCACTGCCTATGATGAATATGCGCTCAAGGCTTTCAAGGTAAACAGTATTGCGTATTTGCTGAAACCAATCAGCTGTGACGACCTGCAGGCTGCGCTCGACAAGCTGGAAGAACTTTCCAGACGGAGCAGTCAGGAGGCACCGAAAAGCGACCTGGCCGTTCTGATGCGCGAACTGAAACGGAAGGAGAGTTACCGGACGTATTTTCTGATTCCGGTAAAGGGAGACAGACTGGTTCCGGTTTCGGTAGAGAACATTCTGTTTTTCTATATCTCCGATGGGGTAGTTAAGGCGGTGGACGAAGGAAATGTGGAAATCGTATTTCCGCAGTCGCTGGATGAACTGGCTGAGCAGTTGGACCCGGTGCTGTTCTTCCGGGCCAACCGGCAGTTCCTGATATCGAAGAAGGCAGTAAAGGACATCAGTCTTTGGTTCAACGGACGGTTGGCTGTGAATCTGAAAGTGCCTTTTAAGGAGCGCATCATCATCAGTAAGGCGAAGGTCTCGGAGTTTAAGGATTGGTTTTAATGGCCGGTCCGGCGGATTGGATTTTCTGGAACCGGATTGGAAAGAAAATGGGGACGTGTGGTCCTCGTAGCATAGGGAAAGGAGTCATGGCACTACTCTTCTGCAAGGAGAGTGCCCTGACTCCTTTGTTTGATATGAGGGGGTGGATGATGTATAGTGTATTGCCTGACAGTGTGTTACGTTGTAGAATCTCATAGGGAAGAAGATTTCATCTTGCATTAATTAGTCAAATGTTTGACTAATTTAGTCAAAATATATACCTTTGTGCCCGTAATGCAAAAACCTACAAAGATGAATAGAGAAGGAACTGAGTTTCGTGAACTGATGTTGTCTGTGGTCCGTACGCGAATGGCGTTTCGCAGGGCGATGCAGAGAACCTTGAAGCGTAATGAGGCCGGTATCACATTTGAAATGCTCCAGGTATTGAGCTGTTTGTGGAATGAACAGGGGATTACCCAACAGGTGCTGGCGGAGCGGACGGCCAAGGATAAGGCTTGCTTGACTAATCTGATGTTGAATTTGGAGAAAAAAGGGTATGTATGCCGGAAGGAAGATGCTTCCGACCGGAGGAATAAGTTGGTTTACCTTACTCCCGAAGGGGAACGTTTCCGCGAGCAGATCCGTCCGGTCCTGGATCAGGTATATGTGAATGCCGAGAAGAGCATCGGACAGGAAACGTTGCACCGTATGTTGTCTGAACTGGATACTGTCTTTAATGTACTCGAAAATGTATAAGTGGATATTGGCGATTGTGTTTTGTGGGGCTGTTGCAGGAGAGGGATATGCGCAGGAAGCATATCCGCAGCTTCCGCCACAAAAAGTAGATTCTTTGTTCCTTCCCGTCGACCAGCTGTTCAGCCTGGGAGTGGAAAACAGCCTGAAGTTGCGTGCCGATGCGATCAAGGAGAAACTGTCGGCAGAGCAGAAGCAGACGGCCCGTACCTCGCGTCTGCCTGATTTGCAGATTGGTCTGAAGGGAGGTGTACTGGGACAGCCGGTGGTCTTCCAGCGGGGACTTTCCGATCCTACGTATCCCGACACTCCGGACTGGTCGCAGAATTATGCGGTTGACTTTACGCAACCGGTCTATCAGGGGGGACGGATTCATTACGGAATCAAGAAAGCGGGACTGCTTCAGGAAGCGGCTGCCCTGCAGACGGTAGCCGACCGTTCGGAAATCAAGCTGGGACTGATGGAAAGGTATCTGGAACTGTTCAGTCTGTTCAAGCAGGAGATGGTGCTTGAGCGCAATATCGAGGAGTCGGAACGACGGCTGGAAGATATCCGGCGGATGAAGCGGGAAGGACTGATTACCAACAACGATGTGTTGCGGAGTGAAATGCAGCTCACCAACGACCGCCTTTCGCTGACGGAGGTGCATAACAGCATTTTGCTGCTGTCGCAGCAGTTGTGCATCCTGCTTGGCCTGGAGGAGCATCATGTACTGTTGCCCGATACGGCCCTGCTTTATCAGTCGGTGGAACTGCGTGACTACGATGCGTTTTTATGTGAGGCGTTGCAGAACGAACCTTCGTTGAATTACCTCCGCAAGCAGACAGAGATAGCCCAGGTGGATGTAAAGGTGGCGCGTGCAGCCTCACTTCCGGGAGTTTCCTTGTATGCTTCCAATACGCTGGCACGTCCGGTGTCCCGCACGATGGCTGATTTCTATAACAACAACTGGAACATCGGACTTTCGGTTTCTTATTCGCTTTCGTCGCTTTATAAAAACAATCATAAGATACGTGAGAACAAGCTTGCAGTCCTACTCAGCAAGAACGAGGAGGACTTGAAGCTGCAGCAGATACGTGTAGAGGTGCGCCAGGCATACCTGCGTCATCATGAGGCGTTGAAAAGGGTGGAGGCACTGAAACTGTCGGTACGGCAGGCGGAAGAGAACTACCGCATCATGCAGAACCGCTACTTGAACCAGCTGGCCATTCTGACCGACCTGCTGGATGCGAACAGTGTACGTCTGGATGCGGAACTCCAGCTTACTTCGGCACGTACGCAGGTGATTTATACGTATTATCAGTTGCAGCGTGTGTGCGGACGCTTGTAGCCGGCGAATGCGGAGAAGAGAAACAGGTTTTTATTTACTTAAAATGAAATAACGGGATGACTGAATTACATGTAAAACATAAGAAACTGAGAAAGTTGAGAATGCGTAACGTGATTCTCAACACGGTATGTGCCTTGATTGCGGTATCGGGCATATGGTGGACGGCTTCTTATTTCTGGAGATATTTTAATTATGAGATTACGAACGATGCCTTCGTCGACCAGTATGTGGCTCCGTTGAACATCCGGGCTACGGGATATATCCGCGAGGTGCGCTTCAAGGAGCACCAACTGGTACATAAAGGAGATACGTTGTTGGTTTTGGACAACCGCGAATACCTGATCAAGGTGAAGGAGGCTGAGGCTGCCCTGCTGGATGTGGAGGGAGCCAAAGAGGTGCTGCAGTCGGGCATAGAGACCTCGCAGACCAATGTGGCAGTACAGGAAGCGAACATTGCAGAGGCAAAGGCCAAACTGTGGCAGCTGGAACAGGATTACCATCGTTTCGAGCGTTTGTGGAAGGACGAGTCGGTGCCTGAACAGCAGTACGAACAGGCAAAGGCAGCTTACCAGGCTGCTCAGGCACGTTATGAGGCATTGATGCAGCAGAAGCGGGCGGCACTTTCGCAGTATTCGGAAGCCAACAAGCGGACTACGAGTGCACAGGCGGCTATTCTGAGGAAGGAAGCCGACCTGGATCTGGCCCGGCTGAACTTTTCGTATACGGTACTGGTGGCTCCTTACGACGGATACATCGGACGGCGTACGCTTGAGCCGGGACAACTGGTGCAGTCGGGTCAGACCATTACGTACCTGGTCAGAAGCAGGGATAAATGGATTACTGCCAATTACAAGGAGACTCAGATTGCCAACATCTATATCGGCCAGCCGGTACAGATCCGGGTGGATGCACTGCCGGGCAAGGTATTTCATGGAAAAGTGACGGCCATTTCAGAGGCTACAGGCTCGAAGTATTCATTGGTTCCGACAGATAACTCGGCAGGAAATTTTGTGAAGGTGCAGCAGCGTATTCCGGTGCGGATTGACCTGGAGGGAGTCAGTGAAGAGGAGATGGGAAGTCTGCGCGCCGGAATGATGGTGATTACCGAAGCGCTGCGCAAGTAGGCGTGAAGTAGAGAAAGGAAGGTACGGATTGATTAAAGTATTTCAAGAATGACGAATGTAATTCAACTGGGACTGCCGGTCCGCAAGTGGGTGCCCAACTGGCTGGCTATCGTGAGCCTGTTTGTAATCATTCTGCCGGTGATAATGCTCAACGGATCGTATACGGGCAGTATGCTTGAGGTGTCGAATACACTGGGTACCTACACCGAAGACATTACGATGGGGTATTATGCGGCTTCGGCAGGAATGGCCATTGCGTATCCCATTGTGCCGAAGGTGCTGGATAATTTTTCTGCAAAGTTTGTGCTGCTTTCCGATTTGTCACTGCAGTTTCTGCTGAGCGGCATCTGCGCCCGCTCTCAGAGTGCCGATATTCTGATTGTGTGCAGCTTCATCATCGGTTTCCTCAAGGGATTCCTGATGTTGTGGTTCATCCGTTTCTCGCAGAAGGTGTTCAGTCCCAAGAACGTACGAAGCGAATTTTATTCTTATTTTTACCCGCTGGTGTATTCCGGAGGACAGGTTTCCATGGTACTGACGGCCGAACTGGCTTATCATTACAACTGGCAGTACATGTATTATTTCATGATGATTCTGCTGCTGGTGGCGATGCTGGTCATCATTGTGCTCTACCGTCACAACCGTCCCATGAAGCGGATTCCGGTCTCGGAGTTTCACCTGCGCGAGATGTGTGTCATCGCTACCGGACTGCTGATGCTGATGTATGCCATTAATTACGGCAAGGTGCTCGACTGGATGTCGTCAACCCGGATATGCATTTATCTGGTCATCGCACCGATACTGATATCGTTTTTCGTGTGGATGCAATACCATTCGGAAAAGCCTTATGTAAACCTGGCCCCTCTTTATCAGCCTAAAGCGATAGTGGGGTATCTTTATATGATGATGATCATGTTTTTCAGCACTTCGACAACCTTGCTGACCAATTACATGGCATCGATTCTGAAGGTGGATACTACACATTCGTATTCACTCTACATCTGGTTGCTGCCGGGCTATGTGCTCGGAGCTTTCATCTGTTTCTGGTGGTTCCGGTGGCAGCGCTGGCGTTTCCGCTTCCTGATTGCCGGGGGGATGGGATGCTTTGCCTTGTTTTTCGGACTGCTGTATTTCGGCATTTCGCCCGACAGTACGTATGAGATGCTTTATTTCCCGGTGTTTATCCGTGGACTGGGCATGTTGACACTGATCATTGCCTTTGCCCTGTTTGCCGTAGAGGACCTGAATCCGAAGTTCCTGTTGTCGAACGCGTTTTTCCTGATTATTTTCCGTTCGGTACTGGCACCCATTATGGCCACTTCATTTTACAGCAATATCCTTTACAATCTGGAGCAGAAATACATGCACTCATTGTCAGAAACGGTTACTCAGGCCGATCCGTTGGCGATGGCCCGCTTCTCACAGTCGTTCAACAGCGGACTGCTGCAGGGGCATGGCTATGAGGAAGCGGTTCAAGTGGCCACTTCTTCGCTGTATACTACACTGCAGCAGCAGAGCCTGTTGCTGGCCCTGAAAGAGGTACTGGGATGGCTGTTTGTCATTACGCTGGTCATTGCCATCGTATCCCGTTTTATTCCTTTCCATAAAACCATCCGCGTTACCTTTGCCAAGACGGGAGATGATATGGTTTAATGCGAAAGGCTGGAGTTATTGTATAAATTAAAGAAAAGTTGTATATTGAGAAAAATTTGTAACAGTAGTCTGCGAAATGTCTGAGAGATTTGCTTTTTTCAACTTTTATCTGTTACTTTGTAGCCATAAAATATTTATAAAGTAAAAAAGAGAAGTCTAAAAAAACAGAGATTATATAAATAGACATATTGCAATCAGCTTATTGACAAATTATTTGGCTTTAGTAAATCTGGTAAATTTGTAAGCTTCCAAAATTGGCGTATTGACTAGCATGTTTCTTTCCCATACCTTCGTGCTAAACTTAAAACTTGAAAGATTATGTTTAGCGAAAAAGATTTTGAAAGACTGTGGTTCCTCTACAAGAC
>NZ_JABSOE010000080.1 GCF_013618865.1 Phocaeicola faecicola | reverse complement strand
ACGTGAAGTATGCCGACGAGCCGCTGCTGCTGAATGTGGAGATGTGTGATTTCATCCATGACGGAGAATCGGTGAACCGTCCCAACAATGCCATGGAAATCTATCTGACCGAGCTGGATAACGAGTCACCCCGTCTGGTACGTCTTATCATGAAATCCGTGTATGAGAATGACAAGCGCCGTATCCGTCATATCGGCTGCAAGCGTTTCGGTATCCAGTATCTGCTCAAAGGGCTGTACACCCATAATGACCTGCTTTATTTCCATACCCAGGTAAAGAACTCCTCGAATGTGCCCTTTGACGTGGATTTCATTACGTTCAAGGTGGTGGACAAAAAGGTGATGAAGCGTACGGTCATGCAGGAGCAGGTGATTTATCCGCTGCGTGCCTATAATTATGTGACACGTGTAAACGGCAGGGATTCGGAATGCACGGTATTTGCCCTTCCCAAGTTTACGATACCGGACGACAAGAAACTGGTTGTGGAGATGTATGAGAAACAGGGCGGCCGTCACCAGAGTTTTGAGGTGGTCAACGAAGACCTGGTGCGTGCGGAAACCATCAACGAACTGAAGGTACGATGAGAACAAAAGTATTGTATATGCTGGCATTGCTGCTTGTCCTTTCCGTAGGGCAGGCAGACGCCCAGCGGATTCTGCCAAGGATGCAGGGTGTGGAAATGCGTGGAGGTATGGCTTCCGATAACGGATACTATATGGGAATGACACTTTCAAGTTATGCCAAAGGCGGGAACAAATGGGTATATGGAGCGGAATACCTGCATATGAAACACGGTTACCGTCATGTGACCATCCCTTCGGCGCAGTTTACGGCAGAAGGCGGATATTACCTGAATTTCCTTTCCGATGCGGGAAAAGTGTTCTTCCTCAATCTTGGAGGATCGGCACTGGCCGGATATGAGACGGTAAACTGGTCCGATAAAAAACTCTATGACGGGGCCACTCTGAAAAACGGCGATGCCTTTGTGTACGGCTGTGCCCTGACGCTGGAGATGGAACTGTACCTTGCCGACCGTGTGGCATTGACGGCTTCCTTGCGTGAGCGTTTCCTGTGGGGCGGAAGTCTCGGACATTGCCATACCCAGTATGGAATCGGCATTCGTTTTATGATAAATTAGCGGGTTATGGAACTGGAACAGATTAGACGGATTTCTCTTGTCGGTTTTCTTGAAGATCTGGGGCATATGCCTGTATCCCGTAAAGGAAATGATGTCTGGTTCAGATCCCCTTTCAGAAATGAGAGAACCGCATCCTTCAAGGTGGATACGCAGCGGAATGTCTGGTTTGATTTTGGTCTCGGAAAGGGAGGTGACATCTTCCATCTTGCCGGAGAACTGACCGGAAGTGCCGATTTTATGGAGCAACTGGAGTTCCTTTCTGGGAAATCCGGCATCCTTCCCTTACGACCTTTACAGGAACGTAAGAAGATACCCCGCGTTTCTGGATTCGAGGACGTGAAAGTGGCGGAACTGAGTCATAAGGCATTGAAAGCTTATTTGAAAGAGAGAGGCATTGATCCGGCCATAGCCGGGAGATTCTGCAAGGAAGTGGCATACGGAATACGGGACAAACGGTATTTTGCCATAGGCTTCATGAACCGGAGCGGCGGTTATGAACTGCGTAACCCGATGTTCAAGGGATGCATCTCTCCCAAGGACATTTCCTGTGTGTCCCTGTCTGGAAAGAAAAATGATACGTGCTGCGTGTTTGAAGGATTTGTGGATTTCCTTTCGGCATTGGTATTACGGACTGTGACGGACGAGGACTGCCTAGTGCTGAACTCTGTATCCAATCTGGAACGGTCGTATGCCGTTCTGGAGGGTTACGGCAAAATCCGGTGCTTTCTTGACCGTGACCGGGCCGGGATTACCGCACTGGAGAGTTTGAACATACATTTCGGGAATAAGGTTACGGACTGTTCCGGTCTGTATGATGGATTTAAGGACTTGAATGAATATCTGACAAAAACAAAGGAAAACAAATGAAGACAGAAAAGAATATGAGAAAAGGATTTGGACTGGCAGGCAAGATTGCCATGTTCTGCATGGGTCTGGTCAGTTTTATACTGACTTCGTGTGAATCCGAGCTGGAAATCCAGCAGAGTTATCCGTTTACCGTGGAAACAATGCCAGTTCCCAAGGAATTGAACAGGAATGAAACGGCGGAAATACGATGTGAACTCAAAAGTGAGGGCGATTTTGACGGTACGGTCTATACGATCCGTTATTTCCAGTATGACGGGGAAGGTTCCCTGAAACTGGACAACGGTCTTGAATTCAAGCCGAATGACCGTTATCTGCTGGAGAACAGGAAGTTCAGGCTGTATTATACTTCACTATGTGACGAGGCGCAGAACTTCATTGTCGTTGTCGAAGACAATTGGGGAAACATGACAGAAATGGAATTTGACTTCAACGATGCAGGTGATGAAGAAACAGGTACTGTGGAAGATTCATTGTCAGTTCAGGAAGGAGGTGCCTTATAATAACCGTAAGACTTCTAGGGTCAGTACTGCCATTGGTGGTACTGGCCATGACGGTAACTTCTTTGCGGTCACAGGAGAATGTGGAAGACTCACGTTGGGAAACGGCTGTCAGGTGTATCAAAAAATACGAAGGATGGCATGGTCTGGAACATCATCCGTATGTTGCATACGGTCACCGTATCAGAAAAGGGGAAAAGTTTCCCGCCAGATTGACAGAAAGTGAGGGAGACTGTATTCTGAGATTTTGTTTTTATAATTAAACAGACTTATTTGACCTCAATTTATCTGAAAAAATAACATTTTGGGAATAAAATTAGTAAATTTGCTATTGATTAAGGGTGCAGCATAATATTCTCTTACTCATTTTTTATATTAGTAGGTTTATATTATTAAGCGGATGATTATTTTGGTTTAAATTTATATAGATTATTGATATGTTAATTAAATCTGTAACACTTAAAAATTTTCGTGGCTATAGAAATGAAACTACAGTTCTTTTTTCTAGTTTGACAACTTTTGTAGGTCGTAATGATATTGGAAAATCTACAATACTTGAGGCTTTGGACATTTTCTTTAATGAAGGGAAAGGATGTGTTTCCTTGGATAAGGAAGATATAAACAAACAAGCCTCTAATGAAGGTGACGATGAAGTGATAATTGCTGTAGAGTTTTTTAATTTGCCAGATAGTTTAATTATAGATGAAAGTAATAGAACAACACTTGCTGCTGAATATCTTTTAACAGAATCCAATACATTAAAGATAGTTAAAAGATATCCAAGGGCTGGAAAGGAAAAAGTTTATATTAAAGCTAAACATCCAACAAATCCAGCTTGTTGCGATTTATTGAGCAAAAAAATTACAGATCTTAAAGTAATATTAAGTAGAGAGGACATAGAATGTGAAGATCAAACAAGAAAAGCTGTTATACGCGCAGCAATATGGAATCACTTTGCTGATAATCTTAATTTAGAAGAAAAGGAAATTGATGTAACGAAAGAAGACGGAAAGACGATTTGGGAAAGTTTGAAAAAGTTTCTTCCTGTATATTCACTATTTCAAGCTGACCGAAGTAATAATGATCATGATAAAGAAATACAAGATCCTTTAAAAGAGGCTGTAAAATCAATACTTAAAGAGGATAATGTGGCTCAAATGTGTCAACGAATAGCAGAACATGTTACAACGAAATTGCAAGAAGTCTCAAATAATACTTTGAATAAAATACGAGAAATGAATCCAGAGCTAGCAAATAGTCTTAGCCCTAATATACCATCTTTTACTGATTTAAAATGGTCTGATTTATTTAAGAATGTATCTATCGCAGGTGACGATGATATTCCTATTAATAAACGTGGTAGTGGTGTAAAACGTTTAATACTTTTGAATTTTTTTAGAGCTGAAGTAGAAAGAATGCAAAGTAACACAGAGTCAGATGGCTTAATATATGCAATTGAGGAGCCTGAGACTTCTCAACATGTTGCACATCAAAAAATTCTGATGAAAGCTTTAATAGATTTAGCCAACAATGAGAATGTACAAGTTATATTGACTACTCATAGTTCTTATATTGTAAAACAACTAAAGTTTGATAACATTCGGTTAATAAAAGAAATAGACGGAAGAAAAGTTGTTCAGAATGTAGAGTTATCTCAGTTACCATATCCGTCCTTAAACGAAATAAATTTTACATCTTTTGGAGAAGTAACAGAAGAGTATCATGATGAATTATATAGTTATCTTTATTCGAACAAAACAGATGAAGTAAGATGGATTGAAGAATATATAAATGGAAAACCCACAGTTAATTATATTAGGGAGTTGCAAAATGGTTCTACAAAAGAAGAGCAAAAAACTTTAACAGAGAAAATTCGTCATCAAATTCATCATCCAGAAAATTGTCATAATGCTCCTTATACAGAAGCTGATATTCGCCAGTCAATTGAAGATATGAGAACCTTTATTATGAATAAGAGAGAATCGTAAAATGGCAGCTCTTTTACATCTTGCTGCCAGAAGATGTGCACTCATCGTCTCGGACGACGACGACAATACGGTGAAACGTATTCCCACTTCCCATAACGAAACCGATAGTAATCGGATACAGATACTGGTTTGTGAATGCAATTGCACATTATCCTCATATCAAACACCTCCTTTCATTTATTTAACCTTATAAATAAAGATAGGCCAGTGTATCTATTTGGAAATGTTGCGCAAATATACGATAAACATTTATTATAAAAAGCAAATTGAAGAAGTTTTTCAATATGCTAAGTGTTTTATGTGAAGTCTGCCAGTTGTCCAATGTCTGTTTTACTTTTTATTGTTCTTCTGCTGGATATTTGTATCTTTTATGAAAGAGAAGACCGCCTTTGGCTCGAATGAACTGTATTCGTACCATGCGTTGCATTTGAAAAGGATATACATTTCAGCCTTTATTCTGTTACTTGCTGCCATATCTTATCTTATTATTACGGTTGATAAACGACAAAGCCCGATTCCGCTGGTGACGGAACCGGGCCTGTCGTATTCGGTTTCAGGTTTTAATTCTGGTTATATGAAAGCAGGAAATCGGCCATAGCTCCATTTTGTGGAATCATGGCAGGAAAATCAGTCTTTCCAGGCTTGTAGATTTCTGTCGCTACATTGTAGACATCCCACGCTGTAATGCGTGGCTGTTCAAGTGAGAGTTTGAGCAGTTCTTCCGTAAACACGGAAATCTGTCCCTGGTTAAGCGGATAGGTGTCCACCTGTGATGCCAGTCTTTTGTCTGCACTGTCATGGGATACACGCAGAGCCGTCAGCATACCGATAATCATGTATAATTCACCGGGTGTCAACACCTTTTCCTTGAGCCTTTGGATTCGGCTTCTGTCCGCATCCATGTCACGCTCAAAATTGCGCATCCAGTCATCTACCTTCCCGAACAGTTCCTCGGTAGTCACCTTGTCCTTACCGTAGTTGGCAACGCTTCGTTCGGGTGAAAGGATACACTGGTTGTGGCAGATACGTACACAGGGACCTATTGCCGCCTGGATACCGTCCTGATGGTAGGCTACCACGAGTGTGGTTGTCAGTTCGTCGGTATCTCCGTTCAGAATACGGATGGTGGTGAATATTCTGCGCAGTACATGTGCTTCTACCGCCTTCTCTCCATAGGTCTGTTCCACCTGCGGCAGGATGACCACTCCGGGCTGTGTCCGGTTCTTGTTCTGGGCGGCGAAGATTTCCTCCACCTCGTAGTTCAGGTTGTGACGGCGGCAGATGTCCGTCATGCGCTGGATGACCTGGTAGTGGTAGATTCCCCTGACCGGATTACCGTAGATGTCGTTCTCCTTGTAGGTACGCTGTAGTGTTTCAAGGTCCATTACTTCGATTCCGTTGTTCTGGAAATCAAACTGTCTCTGATTGTTCAATGTTGCTAAAGCTTCCATAATTATATTTTTTAAATGGTTGGTAATTATTTGTCCAATAGGTTGATGATACGGACTGCCTCTTTGAAGCGTCCGATATTTTCCGGAAGAGGATTCCTATATTCCTCTTCCTTCATGCGTCTTATAGAAGGTATTCCCGTCAAGGGCAGAGCCTGGTTGACTTTCCATCCGTCAGTGAATGCCTTCGGCTGGAGACTGTCATGACAGATCACTTCCCCGACACATCCGTGGACGAGCATGTTGCATACGGTCATCATGCAGCAGGTCCGGCTGATGTCTTCTCCGACCAGATAGTTTCCCGGATTGTGCGCATGGTATGCCAGCAGGAGCCTTCCGCTGCCGCATGTAGGGTCTCCCATCCTCTGTCCGGTCTCTTTTTTACCTGCCGCGCACATGACCATGAGTTCACAGATATGTGACGGCGTGAAGAACTGTCCGTTTGCCTGCTGTCCCGGTTTTGAGCAGTAGGCCATGTGGAGTTCACCGAAAGCGTCGAACCAGCCCGACCTGCCGATTTGTTTCTGCATGATACGTGTCCATTCGGCTGTCATTTCCATGAACGAGGCGTTTTGCTGACGCTTGTATTTCCAGTTGCTTATTGGCGGTGCTCCAGGAGAGAAGCCGTGGATGATGAAACGCAGCAGGTCGTTGAATACGGTCTGTATTTCATAGCCGCATGAGGAGGCAAAGCCTGTGATGAGCCTGTCGAGCGGCCTGACTTCGTTGGAGATTTCATATCGTGCCATATTCCTTTATTTTATAATTGGTTATAGACTGTCGTTGATTCTGTATACTGTTACGGTATGGTTTTCATTGTCCGTGTGTATTCTGACCGGACCGTATCCCATGAATTTCATGCGGATTTGTCCGTGCTGTCCCATACCGTTCCACTGCTCACGTGATATTTCCTTAATATCCATGCGGTATCCCCAAAGTACAAGAGAGTCAGGCAGGATTCCCTTGTAGAGTCTGCCTTTCAGGATTGCGGCCAGCTCGTCCAGCTCGCTCCGGCTGTACAGCGTGAATGAATCGCTGCGGAAGGTGTATTCGCCTGTCCTTTCCCTGTCCCGGTGTTTCATGATATGATAGCGAAACCAGTTACGGGTGGTGTAACCGTCATATAACGGATTTGGTTCTCTGTATTCCCATTTCCTGACCGGAGCATCGAACCTGAGACTACCCGTATTGCTGCGTTTCCCGAATCCCCATGTCCTGAATATGCGGATTTCAGTACCTGCGGGTTTCATGTTCCGGATATTGACCTGCGTCCAGGGGCTTCCGGTGGTATCATAGGCGGCTTTTCCCATGTCATCGAAACAGAATACCGTTTCCGGTATCAGGCATATATCCGCATATTTGCCTGTTATCCGTTCTATATGAGCTTTTCCGAAATAGTCACCCGAACGTGAGACAAATTCAACGCAGTCTCCTTCTGTCGGGCACATCTGCCTGCTTCGGACATTCTCCATCAGTTCCAGCATACGGTTCACTTTCCGTACTTCCTTTTCTGTAATGAGATACCCGAAGTCACCGTTTGCCAGTTCAAGACTGTCAAGGTCATATCGTATCTTTGTATTCATCCTGTTCTCCTCCTGTTTTGTGTATAGCGTTCAACCTGTCGGGTGATCATATCACAGAATTTCTGGCCGTTTTCTTCCTCACCCCTGAAATAGGCGGCCATCATCAGCAGGTTCTTGTTGTAATAATGCACCCATTTGTCATGGAAATGTGCGCCGGGAACCTGTCCGAATGTTTCCTGAAACAGTTCCAGGGTCAGATCCTCGTCCTGTCTCCTGTTGTATTCCCATATTGCCAGAAGCAGCATGTCATTGTAATTCAGTCTCATATTGCGTTGGTATTTGAAATGGCCATTATGATGTTGCAGCAACCGATTTCCCGGACATTCTCCTTCAGCTTTCCGTTGTTTACCAGTTTGTCGTATGCCTCATGCACAAACCTGTATGCAGGCGAATCATATCCGATACCGTGCAGATGTGATGTCGTCGCCACATTTATCCGTGATGCCATCATGGAAAGTATGTCCTCTTTCCCTGCCCGGCGGTTGCTGAAGGCATCCAGTATATTCTGGTGGATGCACGTTCCGTATCTGGCACGGTAATATTCCAGTTCTTCTTCATCGGTGAAGGAATACACCTCTTCCGCTATCGTATCCTTTACAAGACGGAATGTACGGCCTCCTTTTTTCAGTATGGCTGTAATCTGTGGAATATGCAGTGTTTCACAGTAGCCGCTTATTTCCATCGGATGCACGTACAGGCGTGTTTTTCCTTTTACAAGATACATGGCCTGTGATGTACAGCCGGTTCTGTCCGTGTCGAATCCCTCTCCATGAAATTTCTCTTTTATTTCCTTGTAGAATGCGTCCGTTTTCTCATGGGAAAGACCTTTTCCCCATTCATATCCGCTTTCCAGACTGAAAAGCAGATGGAAGAGGGTTGTCCGCCCGGTCTTGCTTTCCCAGTAGCCGTAAAGGTCAGTCGTGCCGGATTTCGGTCCGAACCTGTATCCGTCCGGAGTATAGCTTTCCATCACTTCCAGGAGTGAGTTCATGAAATTTTCCGATTCTTCCGATTTCCACCATTCTGACGTATCGTCATCCATGGCATAAGCCGGTATATGGTTCATAACCTGCAGGTATTCCGGAGTCTCTTTCAGAATGTCCAGCATCCTTGTGACGGCTTCCTTCCTTTGTCTGATGGAGAACAGTTCCGTTCCGGTATCCGCGTGAAGCCTGTTCTGTGTCTTCTGGTCTGTAATCATGACTTCTGATTTTTATTGTTATACATTGTCTGCCTGTAAGGTACAGGCATTCTTATTTCTTGTTGTCCCTGTTGTCTGTTTGCTCGCATCCCTGCAAGGCTTGGCGGAAAAAAATACCGGAGCGAAGCGAGGATGATTTTTTTCCAGACAACCAGCCCGCCAGGGCCGCCTTGCGGGAGTTGCGCGGCAAACAGCTATTTTTGCAGCAAGAAATGAGGATGCTGTCATCATGTCTCCGGCATAAAAAAAGGGAACCCCATATTGCATGAGGCTCCCCAATACAGACTGTCGCATATATGTCAGGTATGTATGCTCCATCCGTGGAAACGTTCCATGATGACGGCAAAGGATTCGTCCGGATTTCCATGATACAGCAGTCCTCCGACAATGCCTGTATTCCCGTCCGGATAACGTTCGCAGAATCCGAACGAATACGGCGCATGGTCGTAATAGAGTTCGATTTCGCATGGACGGTTCTCGTTTTTCTCCCATTGCTTGAGACGTTCAAGACAGTTTTCCAGTGTCTTGTCATTGATGGATTTTGCATACTGTACGACCTTGTCATAATGCTCTTGTGAACAACAGATTTTCATATTTTTGTAGTTTTTAGTGGTTGAAATGTTTATTGTATTATCAATATAAAATATCAAGTTCGCTAATGAATACTTCAGCTTTACCGAATCCGTCACCTATAAGAAGAATCAGATCATCATATTCAAGTTTTTCATTCGTCATTTCTTCTATATCAGGCATTATCAGAATTTCATAAATGCCTGAAGTCTCTCCGGCAGGATCGTGCCAGTAGACTTTTGTTCCTATTGACAGTTCTTGTATATCTATATTTTTCATTTTCTCGTTTGTTTTTCAGTCAATCCAGAAAGTACCGCAATGAGGGCATCTGCATCCGGCAGGATATTCATTAGAATATCGCACGTCACGGTGGCGTTTGTAGTTCATGTCACCGAAGGTGCATTTCCCGTCTCGGAATGTCTGCTCATAAGCGGCTTCCTGTTTCTTGTATTCAGCCATCCGGCTTTTTCGGACAGATCTGGTAAAAGGTATCATGCCTGTTTCCCATTTTGTGGAATCACACCAGTCATTGGTCATGCCGCAGACTTCATTGGCATAGGAATAGTGTACCTGTGAATCGACAAACAGGTTCTCCCTTCGGAAAGGGAAAGTGATGTCCAGCGGAATCCGTACATGATGTCCGGAACCGTTCCGGCTATCGGCTATGGCCACCACTACATTCCCGTGGAAACGGATGCTTTTGAAATCGTTCTCAGGGTCTTTGCTGATAAGCCTGTCAAACATGGCGTTGAAGTAGATGCGCAGTTCTCCGCCGTATGTGGCATTCTCTACCAGTTCTTCAATCTTCTCGTCAAACTGCCCCTTTTTCAGATGCAGTGCGCGGCGTACCTTATGACAGGCCATGGCGACTGATTCTCCCCGCAGTGAACAACCGGTCAGATATCCGCTGATTTCCACTCCGAGCGAATAGAAGAAATTAGTGACGGACGAGTTGCGTATCAGATCCTTTACCGGGTCGGAATCGTTCCGGTCGTAGATAAGTTCCCTGATTTCATCTTCATGCTCTTCAAACTCTCCGGCTAAATTGTCCGTTTCCAGATTCTTTCTTGTCTCCTCCAGATAGTCGTGCATGTTTGAGCTTTCCTGTTCCTCATACCATTCGTATGCCTTTTCATAGAGTTTTTCCATATTGTTGGAACGGATACATTCCTCTTGGATGTCTTCATGCTCATCAAGATCATCCCGGTAGTCCACGTAGTAGAGGCTTACATACTGTGGAATATAGTCTGTAAGTTGTAATGTTTGGTTCATGATTCCTGATTTTAAGAGTTATACAAACGAAAAAGCCCTGCTTGTCGTGCAGGGCCTGATTCTTGTGGAACTGAAACCTTTGGAATGTCTGTTTGTATGGTATCTCCATGTCTCAAGCAGATAATCCTTGGTTCCCTTGATACTTCCGTGTACCATACATCCTTTTTCATCATACAGGTAGCAGGTGTTAAGGAGAACCGGTATGCCGTCATGCACCTTGTACATGTGCAGCTCAATATCATTCTTTATGGCGACAGACTTTTCCTTTTCCACTTTTCTGTGTATGGCTTTTCTGACCTCGCCGATATGAGGAGAGGTATAGCCGATTATTTCCGAATGGAATGCAAACTGATATTTTTCCATAACACTTTATCCGTATTAAAATTCTGATATAATTTCATCTTCATATACCTCCAGTTCAAGACCGCTCTCGACAATCCTGACCAGCCAGCGGCATTCCAGTCTTTCCATCAGTTCGACGGCACGGTATCCCTTATAGGGACGTCTCAGAAATACAATGTCTCCGGTTTTCATATTTGTTCCTCCTTTTTATTGTGCGTAGATTGTTTCTATCAGTTCTGCATCCGTAAGATAGCGCAGTTCCTGTGTGGAGCAGAACAGGCAGATGCCATCCAGCAGTTCATTTGCCGCAGCATCCAGGTTTCGTACTCCTTCGATCAGAGATTCTTCCAGTTCCTTGCTTGAAACAAGATATATTCCGTGAATGTCTTGAACAGTTCTCAAAGGGAAACGTCTTTCCTGATAGATGATGTCCTTTATCATGTCATCCTGTGGTGGCAGTTTGGCGCTGATTGTCTTGAACTGTTCGGGTGCGAGTTCCTTCAACCTGTCAGGATTGAAGCGGAACATTCTGAATCCCTGATATTCAAATCCGGCAGGTTCTGCTATTCTGTTACTGGACAGGAAATCATGTACATGTCTGTTGCAGTCCCGGTTGTCCACATAGGCATGGAACGGGGGAAGGGAATTGAGGTTGACGGTAATGTCCGTGTAGGATTCCCAGCATTCCGGATTCTCCTTAGACCGGGATTCAAGTCCTACATACAGATTATCATTGTCGATATAACTGTTTAGGACGAGTCTGACCTCAATGCGTTCAGCCGGTTCTGTGGCTGTTTTCCAGTATAGAGTGTTTGATTTGTTCATACTTGTATTGTTTTTATGAGGGAATACGGCAGTTATTCTACCGCATTCCCCCGAATGTTATGATTTGATATTTATTTGTTCCTGTGCGGACTCCTTTTTCACGGTTCTCAATCTTTTTAGAAGATACAGGAAATATTCACGGTCATAGATCCGGAAAAGAAATTCCTCTGATGTCTCCTTGATGTGTCCGATGAAAGTTGCGGATTTCCTGCCGGGAGGATATTGAAAGAAATGTCCGTCGGAAACAAGGGTGAGCTTCTTTCCTGATACATGGTCTATCAGTTCGTCCGGAGTTTCGTAATGTCCTTTTCCTTTATAGAACTGATAATGGTTCCGGCGAAGACTTTTCAGGGTATTCGCCATGTCCGTCCTTGCTTGTCTGGAATCTGATTGGATGACAAGGTTGCAGATGAATACGGACTGTTTTCCGTCCAGTGAAAAATAATAGGGAATGAGTCTGGTTCCGCTGATTGTTTTGCTTGTTTCCTCTTTTGAGATCACGGCTTTCCGGTTGATGATTTCCATGTGACGGCCTATCTGATTGTCCAGTTCGGATTGCGGAGTAAGTACGGAGCGTAGGCCCTTGAAATATCTTCCTTGACGGGTAAAGCAGAAAGAGTACATATTTCCGTAATACGGTTCTCCCACAAAGAACGAGTTTTGTCTCATGCGCAAGGGTGGCAGTACATCCAGCAGGTCATAGTAGTCTTCTTCGGTGATTTCCTTGAACGGTTCGGACAGGGACTGATTGTATAGCCGCAACTTCTTGTCTATATCAGAAGGTGTTATTGCTTTCAGATAGGGATTGTTTTCCCGTATGCGCAGTTCTTCGATTGTTTCTCCGCCATAGTCATTATGGAATCCGTCACTCATACTTGTTAGGCATGTTCCGTCGAAGTAGCGGGAATCGATTACATATTTCAATCGGTCTTTCATGTCTTATAGGTTTTGAAGGTTCAACACTCTTTTGACTGCATATACGGCATTCTGTGTAAGTTGCCGTTGCCATGCCTGGTATCTCGGCGACCATTTGAAACCGTATGATTTCAGTTCCTTGCGCCTCTGGTCATCCGGAATACTGTCAAACAGGATTTGCAGGCGGTCTGCCTCATAGTTCCATACCAGCGTTCCGCCTTCAAATTTCAGTTCACGGTTTTCCCGTTCTCTGATTTCCTGAAGTTTCAGTCTGGCCTGGCGTGCCATTTCCGGCAGTTGGAAGAAACGGTTCCGTGGAGTGATAACCGGTTTCTTGCATTGCGCATTGAAGTCTGTAATGAAATCCACCGCTTTCTGCACGATTTCCACTTCTCCTTTTCCTGCATAGGTGCTTACCTTATTAAGGATACTGCTAACGAACAGGGCACGGCTGTATCCTCTTGCCTTACCGGTATCAATATCATGGATGGTTTGTGCGCTGCTTGCAATGTCACGCTTCAGGCGGTTCCATGCCTCCTCCTGCTTCTGTTCTTCCGGTTTGGCAGCCTCTTTCATTCTTTCCATGGCAGCCTTGAAGCGGTTACGCCAGTCCTGGAATTCATCAAATCTGTTCTGGTATGCGTCCAAGGCCTTGTTGTTGCGCTGGCAGTTGAATTTGGCAGGTCCTGTCACCATCGGACTGGCACATCGTGAGAGACTGCCCAGCAAGGCAGAGAACTTGCTATGGTATGCACTGACATACTCGTTCTGCTTTTCTTCCGGAATCTGTTTCAGATCCTCTACAAGTTGTTTTTCATATTGCATGATGTCTGTTTCCGCCCTTGCTTCAGGTTCGAAGGAACTCCATCTGTACGCGTTGTATGCAGCATCAAGCAGGTCTTCCAGATAGCCGGGATACAGGAATTCCACGGCTTCCCATTTCTCAAATTCATTTGGATGCAGTTCCGTTTCTCCGTTTGCCGTTTCGATGGTGTGTACATAGGAGCCCATTCCCGTACAGCGTTTACGGAAATGAAAAAGGACGGCTTCATCGTCCGTCCCCTGTTTCTTGATTTTCTTCACGCGGTAAGCGTTCTTTCTTGTCAACGTTACAACCGTCTGTTTTCCGGTCTTGTCCTTCATGAGGTCTGCTACTGTACCTTCACATACCTTCTTTCCAACTTCTTCAGTCATATTCTTTTATTTAAATTAGACATGACCGGCTCCGTGGAGCCAGTATTTCAATTTCTTACTGGCCTGGCTGTTCTTTGCCAATGACCGGTGCAAGGCTTGGCGGAAAAAAATACCGGAGCGAAGCGAGGATGATTTTTTTCCAACCAACCAGCCCGACAGGGCCGCCTTGAACAGTCAGTGGCAAAGGGCGATATTTGCTGTAAGAAATGAAATGCTGATAAGTAAATTTATCAAACTATTATCTATAACTCTTATATAGTATTATATCATTTGTGTAAATATATAAATAATAAGATAATAGGTTGTTAAATTGGGAAATATAGTAGTGTATAGCTGTAAGTTTATAGTAAACAAGGTAGATTTATTAAAATGTGATTGATATTTTGTTACTATGTATCATTTATACGGTTAATATTATATGGTAGTTTTTTCATGATATAATTACTCTTTATAGAATTTGCTGAATAAAATAAATCTTCATAATTTTAAAATAAAGAAAACTAAATAATGAAATTAATAGAAATATATGTGCAAATGGACTTCAATAATATCAATAATCCTATACTTTATATAGCTTTACTCAGAGAAAGAGATTCTATCAAGTTTACCAATATTCCACAGGAATCTATACAGCATCCGATGTTAGGGTATATCGGATATCTGCCTCAAAGCATGGCGCAGTTTATCTATGGCATAGAATATTACCAGCTGAGCAAATATTATGGCCTGATATCAGGATACAGACTGATTATGGTCTATCCGGATATTACAGCAGAAGCTATAAAATCATTGCTCGATTTGCCCAAATAGCCGCATGTGATACTGCTATGTACCGAAGAGGAACGTATTATCGAAATTTACACCAACCTGTTAAAAGACTACATGAACGAGGATTTTGTCTGCCTTACTTCGGATGAAGCAGGTAATGTATGCAAGTTTCCATGTACTACTCTAACCAGATTGAGTGATATCTGGAAATGGTTTTACGACTACGCAAACAAAAACTATGAAATAGACAAAAGCAGACAGCCTTTCTCGGTTCCTTGTCTTGATAAAAGTGTTTACGACACGGGAGATGCATTCTCGCCGACCAGAACAAACACTCAAACGATCAATTCGATATTGGGAAACTGGGATTACTCCCTTTCGCTGACAAAAGATGAAATACTGAAAAGGAGACTGGAATCGTCGGAAGCAGCTCTGAACAATACGATGGGATTCGAAAGGCAGAATTTACTAATAGAACAGATAACAAAAATAAGGTTGATCGAAAATATAGCAGCTGACTTCACGAAGGACATCAAATTTCTGGAAGAACACTACCGGGCGCCCCTAATTCTGGCTGCACCTTATACAAGTATTGAAATGCGTAAACTTCCTGAAAAGGATTTGCTGCCGGGAGAAGAAAAAATGGCACAGAATCTTGAAAAAATAATGGGTTATCATCAAACTCATAATTATACTGTCGCTTATGATGTAACGAATTTGCACAAAGAATTATATCCTGCCATGAGGTATGTGCTTAATAATTTTCTCATCCCCCGAATCACATTCTTCGATTTTGTGGCTCAACTGCACTGCTCAATAAGATTCTCACCTTATTTGCGACTCCAGATTATGGGAAAAAATATCAACTCCGAACTTTCATTCGTAGGGATAAAACATATCGAAAGGCTGGCCACATCGCCAAGCAAAAACAAAAACATACGAAAAGTGATGGAAAAAATCGGGAAAAAAATGACCGATGAAATACTCTCGCCAAAAGCTGTTGAAATGTTGCAAGAGTACAGCTCACAAATTGTAGCCATGACTGACCTTCCTATAGAATGGATGATGATAGACGGTGTACCGCTGGGATTCACACACGAGGTGTGCAGGCTGCCTGAAACACTGGTTATAAGTCAGCTGGCACAATTATGGAAGCAAAATTCAGACCGTATGTAATACCGGAGGATATCCTGCAAAAAACGCTTGTCGTATTCGGAAATGAAGACCCGGAGTTTGTGATGGCACAATTACCTGTTAGGGAACTGGCTAAAACCTTGGGATTTCAGATAAAAACGTGCCTGAATAAATCCAGCTTCTTCGAAGCCATAAAGGAAACCGGACCGGAACTATTGATAATCGATACGCACGGAGGGGTAGATGAAACAACACACAACTCATTTATCATGATGGGAGACGATATCATAACCGGGGATGATGTGGTAAACAGCGGAATAGGCCCACAACTGGTATTTCTCTCTGCATGTAACACGTTTACCACTTACAATACCATAAATACAATAGCAAACGCTTTTTCCCAGATTGGAGCCAACGCTGTCACTACTTCGTATATGCCTCTGCATGTATTGCCTGCAACCGTATTATATATCCGGCTGCTACGTAACCTGAACAAGGCCGCACACAAGAATATACATTTAAACTGGCTGTCATTCATATCACATCTGATGAGAACATCTTATATACATGCTCCCATCGGGAAAAAAGAAAATCTAAATTTAAAGAAAGAAACACTGGATACACTCAGCGAACTGAGTGTGCAATCTATGTTTTTCGGCAAAAGAAGGGAGGTCTATGAAAAACTAAATAATAAAGAATTCACAAAAAGCCTGAACTATAACTATGAATATATTATTCCTCACTATCTTATGTATTCTACATTGGGACGAGCCGATATTATTTTATTTAAGTCAAGTCTAGATAATATTATGATGTCATAAGAATATTTCTAAATAGAAAAACGTATCATGTTTATTGAATTTATAATGATAACACTTTTTGCATAACGAAATAAATATATAGACGTTCAAAATAATCTTTGTATATGAATAATAAATATTAGCTTTATAAACTTATCCTTAAATGTTAAATATAAAATTAACATTAAACACATATATAAAGATTGATTTTTTAAATTTTATATACAACTTTTAGTAGTGAATATCTTAATATAAAGTTTTCATTATTAATATACTATTGAATGTAATCATCACTTTTAAATAAATATACAACATGTATTTTATTTGAATTATTTTTTTTAGAATTTTTACATAAGATCCTTATGTTCTGTATAAAGTGTTTCTGTATCATATAGTATAATGATTGTTTGAGAAGTGATGGATTTTCTTGATTTTTTGTCTTATTGTATTTTATCTAATCTATATTTGCTGGAATAAGTATATTAAAATGCTATTTCTTGATTATTTGATTAAAAAAAAGTAAATTTGTAGTTAAATGAATATTGAAATAAGAATAGTACGTTTTTTAAATTCATTTTTCTCATGGATAATAAGGATTTTGAGTTGTTTTTGAAAATTAAGGAACAATTAGATAGACTTAATAATATAGCCTTAACTTTTCATTATAGTATAGAAGTTGATTATAAATGTAGTTTTTCTTCAAATACTTATTTCCTGAATATAAATATTCCTCTTGACGAATATTTCACAGCTAAAATAGTTTTTAGGTCATCTATAAATAATAATTTTTTTATGGATTTTTATTTTTGTTTTATGCAAAAATGTGTTGACGATTACAATAATCATCTTGCTTGGATTCAGATAGTTCCATTAAAAAGATATGTACCAGATGCCATATTAGCTTTAGGATCTTACTTTAAAGGTAGATATAATATAGTAGGTAATAGTATTAGTGCATCTGGAGAACATGTTATTCATCAAATTTATTCTAATAAAGCTGCCTTATCCTCAATGTGTAAAAA
This sequence comes from Phocaeicola faecicola, assembly GCF_013618865.1. GTDB lineage: Bacteria > Bacteroidota > Bacteroidia > Bacteroidales > Bacteroidaceae > Phocaeicola > Phocaeicola faecicola. Next base: position 347 of record NZ_JABSOE010000080.1, on the reverse strand, counting down.
ATCAACTTGTTGGGATATGCACGGTAATTTAAAGAGCAAATTTACAGACTGGAAATCTGAAGCTATTTCATTAGTAATATCCAAGGAGTTTCCACCATGTAGGATAGTAACTGGTATAAAAAAGGATCAGCAGGTTCATTATGATAACAGTTATGGATTACATGGTTCCAATGGGACCTATGTAGAAAATGTAAATCAAACTTGGTGCTTGGTGTTTAAAGTGTAGGCTCGGTAATGGACGCCTTGCCACCTTTCGGTGGTAGGTTTCCCATAACCTGCCCCCGAACCGTACGTGCAGGTCTCCCTGCATACGGCTCTCCACTGGTAATATCAGTTTATTTGTCATG
>NZ_JABSOE010000008.1 GCF_013618865.1 Phocaeicola faecicola | reverse complement strand
CCAAAATTCATGAACATGACAAATAAACTGATATTACCAGTGGAGAGCCGTATGCAGGGAGACCTGCACGTACGGTTCGGGGGCAGGTTATGGGAAACCTACCACCGAAAGGTGGCAAGGCGTCCATTACCGAGCCTACATGTAAAGTATGCGGAAGAACCGTTGTTGCTGAACATCGAGATGAAGGATTTCATCCATGACGGAAGCGAAGTGAACCGTCCCAACAACGCCCTTGACATTTACCTGAAGGAACTCGGCAGCGAGTCTCCGAAACTGGTATATCTCATCTCGAAGTCCGTCCACAAGGACAACAAAAGGCACATCAAGCATATCGGGAGCAAGGCGTTCGGCATCCAGTACCTGCTGCGCGGTCTTTACACCCATAACGGGCTGCTGTACTTTCATACACAAATCAGAAACCGGTCCAACGTACCTTATGAAGTGGATTTCGTGACATTCAAGATTGTGGACAAGAAGGTGATGAAACGTACCGCCATCCAGGAACAGGTGATATTTCCTTTGCGTGCTTACGACTATGTAACAACTGTCGCAGGGAAAAAGGACGGGCGCACCGTCTTCGTCCTGGACAAATTCACCATTCCCTCGGACAAGGTGCTGGTGGTGGAAATGCACGAGAAAAGCGGTGGAAGGCACCAGACCTTCACCGTGGAAAGTGAAGATATCGTGAGAGCCAGAGTTATAAACGAACTTAAAGTGAAGTAGTCATGAAGAAGTATCTGTTTCTATTCGTTACAGCCGTGTCGCTTGCCCTGTTCCCGGGGTGGGCACATGCCCAGCGGTATCTGCCCGGAATGAAGGGCGTGGAACTGCGCGGAGGATTTGCGAACGGCTCGAAATCCCCCTTGAATCATTATGCCGGATTTGCCGTTTCAGGATATACAAAAAGAGCCGACCGTTGGGTCATCGGTGCCGAGTATCTGATGAGGAATTACGGGTACCGGAACGTGAATGTGCCCTGCGCACAATTCACGGCAGAAGGCGGCTATTACCTGAAATTCCTGTCGGACCCGACCAGGACGGTCTTTCTCTCCATCGGCGGTTCCGCACTGGCCGGCTATGAAACCGTGAATTGGGGAGACAGGATGCTGTATGACGGCTCAACGCTGCTCGCCAAGGATGCGTTTGTCTATGGCGGTGCGATAACCCTGGAACTTGAGACTTACCTGACAGACCGCATTGTCCTGCTTGCCAATATCCGGGAACGTGCCTTGTGGGGAAGTTCCCTGGATCTGTTTACAACCCAATTCGGATTGGGAATCAAATTCATTATTCATTAAAACTGTACATCTATGACTATAGAAGAGATAAAAGCTATCCCTATCGCCGCTTTTCTGGCAAGGATGGGATATGAACCGGCAAGAAGACGGGGTGACGAATACTGGTATCTGGCCCCGTACCGGGAGGAACGCACCGCCTCGTTCCAGGTGAATGTACGAAAGGAAATCTGGCATGACTTCGGCACCGGGCAGGGAGGTGACATATTCAATCTTGCCGGGGAGTTTATCGGCAGCGGGGATTTCAAGGCGCAGGCCAGGTTCATCACAGAGACATGGGGCGGCCTCGCCCCCGAGCACAAGACCGTTTCCCGCACTGATGGGAATAACAGGGAGGATCTCCTCAAGAAGGAGAGTTTCACGGATGTACGCTTCGGGCCTCTATACAACAGAGTCCTGCTCCGATATCTGGCGGAACGCGGCATTAGCAGCGATGTGGCTGTACCGAACTGTCGGGAAGTCAGATATACCTTGCACGGGAAACGGTATTTCGCCATCGGATTCAGGAATGTCAGCGATGGATACGAGTTGCGCAACCGGTTTTTCAAGGCCAGCCTGTCACCTAAGGACATTTCACTGATGGATAACGGTTCGGACACATGCAACCTCTTCGAGGGGTTTATCGACTGCCTTTCGTGGCTGGAACTCGGTCTGGGATATGGAGACGACTATCTTGTGTTGAACTCGGTGTCATTGCTGGAACGCTCGTTCCCTATTCTTGACAGGTACGAGAGGGGCAACTGTTATCTGGATCGGGATGAAGCCGGACGGCGCACGCTGGAGGCACTCCGCAAACGCTATGCGGATAAACTGGTGGATTGTTCCTCTTTGTATAAAGGCTACAAGGACCTGAATGAATACCTGCAACATAAGTTCCTGTAAGTGTCGAATAAAGTATAACGTATTAAAATCTGATAGAATATGAATGCAATGAATAAAAAAAGAGGATTGGCCGGAATGGTGGCAGTCCTGTTCCTGGGTCTGGCGGTTTTGCTGTTGTCCGCCTGTTCTGATGAAATGGAAGTACAGCAGTCTTATCCGTTCAAGGTGGAGAACATGCCTGTTCCCACACGTATAATAAAAGGCGAGACGGTGGAAATACGCTGTGAACTCAAACGTGAAGGACATTTTTCCGATGCCCGCTACACCATCCGCTATTTCCAGCCGGACGGCAAGGGTACGCTCCGCATGGATGACGGGATGGTGCTGCTGCCCAATGACCGCTATCCCCTTGACAGGGAGGTGTTCAGGTTATACTACACTTCTGAATGCGAAGATCAGCAGACAATTGACATCTATTTTGAGGACAACAGCGAACCGGCACAGCTTTACCAATTGACTTTTGACTTCAACAACGAGACGGAGGACGAGGATTCCGTCGTGACTGCGGATAGTAAGGAATTGCCGGTCACAATTGTCGGACACTAAGCCGGTCCTGCCTATGATGAAGTTAAAAGCAATATGGTTTGCGGTACTTTCCGCCACGGTCTTTTTTCCGGGTATGCCTTCAAGGGCGGAGAATCCGGTAAAGGCAAGTCCGGACAGGTTCAGTCTTGCGGTCGAGTGTGTCAAGCGATTCGAGGGCTGGCATGGAGAGAAAAAGCATTGGCCTTATGTCGGGTGGGGTCACAAGGTTCTTCCCGGGGAGAGGTTTACCAACAGCATCTCCAAAGCGCAGGGAGACTCCATTCTGAGGGAAGACCTCCGTAAGCTGTGCCGCATGTTCAGTTATCTGGGGCGTGATTCTTTATTGGCAGCAGTCCTTTCATATAATGTGGGACCCTACAGATTAAAAGGATATGGAAAAAGACCGAAAAGCCGTCTGTTAAAGAAGCTGGAGTCGGGAGACCGCAATATTTACAAGGAATATGTCTCTTTCAGGTGCTATAAAGGAAAAGTGGTTCCGAGCATCGAACGGAGAAGGAAGGTGGAATTCATGCTGCTTTTTGAAGAGTAAATGAAAAAGGGAGAATCTTTCAGTTGTTATCACTGTCAGGTTCTCCCTTATTTCTTTGGCTTGAGAAGCTTGCATGTCAGTTTATCGGAACGGCATCCTGTACTTCCACCTCTTCAGAGAGACGGGAAAGCAGGAGTTCCGCCATGGCTCCGTTCTGTGGAATAAGGGCCGGGAAGTCTGTCTTTCCAGGCTTATATATTTCAGTGGCCACGTTGTACAAATCCCATGCGGTAATCTGTCCCTTGCTCATGGCCAGTTTCAGCACCTCTTCCGTGAAGATGGAAATCTGGCTCTGGTTCAACGGGTAGGTTTCTACAGTGGATGACAGGTTTCTGTCCGAACTGTCATGGGAAACGCGCAAGGCTGTCAGCAAGCCGATGTACAGGTAGATTTCCTCCATCGGGATAATCCGGCGTTTCAACCGCTGAATCCTTGCAATGTCCTCGTTCATGTTCACCTCGAAATTGGCCAGCCAGCCGTCCACGGTTTCGAAGAGCTCATCGGTTGTCACCTTCTTTTTCCCGTAATTGCTGATGCTCCGCTGCGGTGAGAGGATGCACTGGTTATGGCATATCTTCACGCAGGGGCCTATGGCTGCCTGTATGCCGTCCTGGTGGTAGGCGACGACCAGTGTGGTTGTCAGCTCGTCCGTCTCCCAATCCCTGATCCGGATAGTAGCGAAAATACGGCGCAGGATATGGGCTTCCACGGCTTTTTCGCCATGTGTCTGTTCCACCTGCGGGAGGATGCTCACTCCCGACTGTGTCTTGTTTCTGTTCTGGGCAGCGAAGATTTCTTCCACCTCATAATCGAGATTGTATTTCTCGCAGATGTCCATCATGCGCCGGATGACCTGGTAATGGTAGATGCCCTGCACCGGATTGTTGTAGATGTCATTTTCTTTATAGGTGCGTTGAAGTGTCTCGAAGTTCATCACTTCAATTCCGTTTTTCTGGAAGTCAAACTGCTGTTGTCTTTCCATTACTGTCAATGTCGTTTCCATATTGAATTGAATTTTATAAAGTTAATACTGTCGTTTGCCTCTCATCAGGTGTGTATCTGCCATCCATGGAACGGCTGTAGTGTCACGGCGAAAGAACGGTCCGGTATTCCGTGATAGAGCAGACCGCCCACGATGCCTGTCCTTCCGTCGGGATAGTGTTGGGTGAAGCCGAACGAGTATGGGGCATGGTCATAGTAGAGTGAGATTTCGCTGGGACAGTCAGGATTTTCCTCCCAGCTCTTCAACCGTTCCAGGCATTTCCGGAGTGAGGTGTCACCGATGGATTCGGCATAACGCTTAACATTCTCGAAATGTTCTTCATTCAGGATTTTCATGATTCATTGTATTTTATCTGTTAAACACGTCCGGCTCCGGGAGCCGGTATTTTTATTTCTCACCTGCCTGACTGTCCCGTGGCAGTACCCGCAAGGTTTGGCGAAAGAAAATACCGCAGCCGTCAGGCGAGGATGATTTTCTTTCAGCCAACCCCGCAAGGGGCCTGACCTTGACAGGGTACACCGGACACGGGACTACCTTTGCAGGGTGGGAAATAAAATACACGGTAGTGTGCTTTGCATGGTCTGTGGCGATTCTCTTCCTGATTTGTTCGCCATTGCCGGACAAAAGATGTATTTTTGCAATTCTAATTTCAGTTTTATGGAAAACTATATAAAGAAAGCGGCGGATGCTTTCCTTGTGGAGCGTCCGTACGGTATGCGTGTGGATTACAGGAAGAAAGGATTCGTGCTGTTTAACCGTAACCTCAATGTGTTGGGAAATGCGGAACAGACCCGTCTGGAAGAACTGCCTCTGGAGCGGTTCAATGTGGAGGAGATTCCGTTGGAGGGTGAAGTCGTGGAGGAACACGCAGGATTTACCGATGTATTCTTCTATACCGATCTGACCAATCCCTATGCCGGATATGTGCTGAATTTGCAAAAGCTTAAAGCCTATAACCGGTTGATGTTTCCGCTGGCAATGGCGCTGAACCGTGAATTGTGAGGCCGGAAGCCGGTAGCGGTAACAGCTGCATGGAGCAGACCGTTACCGCCCCGGATTTAATTATTTGCCCTCTTTTTCTGTAATGAACGCCAGATAGGCGGACACGGCCTTATGGCATCCGGTAAAGTCCGGAGTCCGGCAGCCCTTGATTTTCCGGAAACTGACGGTGCCGTTCCTGTCAATGCCCCTCACATGCCTGTTGAATGTCCCTTTGGTTCTGATATGGATGTCAAAACCGTCCCTTCCGGTGATTTCAAGGAACATTTCTCCCGTAATCCGTTCCCCGTCCAGGAATTTCCGTTTCTGTTCATTGAGCAGCCACTGATGTTGCTCTTCCTGCACTCTGCGCTCTTCCGCCTCTTTCTCCTTCTGCTCCCTGCGTTTCTGCTCCTGTATTCTTTTATACTCCTCACGGGCTTGCACCAGGGAAGTGGTGTCAAGTCCGAGAGCCTCGAACACGCGGACGGAGATCAAATTGACGAAGGCTCCTCTTTCCGCACTTTGAAGCGTATCCGCAATCCAGTTCCTGCAATAGGTGGCGGCTTCCTCTCTGCAACCTTCTCCCTTGAGAAACCGGCGTGAATACTGCCCGCTGGAAAAATAAACGTTTTCAATCCGGCAGACCACATGGAAACAGTCATCGTCTTCATTCCCGTCTTCGTTCTTTCTTGACAGGGAGAGATATACATTCTTCGCATACGGCTCCAGTTCCATATAAGAAGCCACGACGGTATTCCCGTCAGACTTGTACTTGAACACTTTTGCTTTCATTGTTACATTTTTTTTGATTGTCCGTTCATATAATCCGTAATTCTCATTTCCAGTTCATCGTATATCCGGTTGAACAGTTCCTGGTACTCTTCCAGAAAAGCCCCGTCCGTATCGCACATGTCTTCGAGTGTCTTTCCATTTGCACGGCACAGCTCCGTATCGGCCAGCTCACAGACAATCTCGCTGAGCATCGAGCGGTCCTTGTCTTCGGGAAGCAGCCCTCCTTTTTTCAGGAGGCAGTAGTTACGGATATTGATTCGCAAATACAGGTCCGCCTCTTTCCACCGTCCATCGGGAAAAAGAGAGAATGCCTGTTTCAGTCCGTCGGGCTGTCCGCCCCACCATTCGTTCAAATTGTTCGGTTCCATATTGATAAGTTTAATTGATTACTGTCTGTTTGGTTTGCCATTGCCGATGGGCGGTGATGTATTCCTGGCGTTCCTTCTCCAGTAACGCTTCTGCTTCGGGAGTGTAGCCGATAAAACGAATGTAACCGCCGTTATATCCGGTAAGCTTGCACCGAATACCGGCTTTCTCCAATTTGTCGATCCGTTTCTGAGCCAGTTTCGCGCTTGAATAATCCTTCGGCCAGAAATAATGCTCTCCGTGTGAGCCGTAATGGTCTTCTCCGAGTATCATTTCGCCGGAATGCCTCCTGTGTTCGATGAAATCAAAGCGGGCTGTGCCCAACGCCTGCCTGATGGCCTTATGTGCCGGACCTTCGGGATGCTTGAACACTTCCGGCTTGTCCTTCCCCTTGCAGTCAAGTTTCGGCAGTTCCACCTTGTAAGGCTTCCGGTAACTCCCTATAGCCAATGTCAGGTAGAAATTGGTATGGAAATAATCCGTCATCGCATCGCTGTCATCGAAGTTGTATGACATGACAAAGTCACAGACATTCAGCATCACCTCCTTGGCACGGTCTGTAAGATCGGGGTTCCGCTCTATGTTGTAGTGGTTGATATGATCCTGTACTTTGCCGGATTCCCTGGTGAACGCCTCAAAGTCCGCACTCATCAGTTTGATGTAAATGGAATTGTAGTTCTCCCGTCTGACGGAGAACTTATATCTCGGATAGGTTTCCTTTAGCCAGATTCTCACAAGTTCTACGATTTCAGGGGCATGTTGCCCTTTGTAGTTGCGACCTTTCCAACGGTATTCATTATACACGTACTCGGTATATTCCTTTGCCGTGGCACCCGAATAGTCATGTTCATACCCGGTTGATGCGGCAGAGACATCCGGTTTGTCTTTCCAGACTTCAAAGAGCCTTTCAAACTCGGTGTTCACCTGTTGCATGATGGCAGTGTCACCACCCTTGTCCGGGTGGTGCTGCAATGCCAGACGGCGGTATTCCTTCTTCAGGTCCGCCAATGAATGTATGTTATGAAAATAAGCCATAGCTATAGGTATTTATGCCCCTGCGAGGCGGTTGATAAAATATTCCCGGTTGTCAAGGTCAAGTCCGAGGTTGCTGCACGCCATTTCGATGTCATCTTCCCTCAGGTCGTCCGCCTCCTGCAACTCGCGCAGGTACCGGATTTCAGAATCCAAGTATTCCTGCGCTTCCATATGGCTGCAACTACATGAGTTGCTAATCTGTTCAATGATGTTAATCTGCATATTATTCGTTTTTAGAATTATACCTGTTGTAAATTTCCCGTTTATGTTCGTAGTCCCGGCTGTTCCACCATTGGTCTGCCGCATCAATGAATGTCTGCGTGTTTTCGGAAGGCGGAGAGTCACAGACTTTCAACCCTGTGATTTGTTCCTTTGTTTCAAAACCGCACGACTCCCACCAGCCCTGCATCTTTTGTGTGAACTCCGCCTTAGTACAGAAAAAGACCTGAACGCCACATTCTTCGCACCATTTCCCATCGCACCACAGCCCGTTATTGTCATCATGCACATAGCTGATACGTTCATCCGTATTGGCGTTTATCCATGCTTGGATTTCCAACTGCCGTGAACCGCATTCTTTACAGACAAGGATGTCGGAATCGTCCGGCTCTTTTCTGAAAGCCCTGCCGTCATAGAGTGTAACGGCACGTTCCACGAGTAGTTTCTGGTTGTTTTCCGATAACTCGGCAAAGAACCGTTCCGCCGCGCCGAATATGGACTTGTCCGCCAATGCGGACCATTTATCCCAGAAGTGCCGGTACATATCTCCAAATACGACCTTGCATTCTTCCTTGCTCCAGGCGTTCCACATATAGTAGAAGAAGCTGGAGACAGCATTTTCCGCTTGATATTTCATTGTTCTTCAGCTTGTGGTTCTACTTTTTTGCTCTCTTCCAGTTGCTGCCATACAGCCTCATACATTCCGGAAAGCCAGTCGATGTTGCTGGCTCCGAGTTCGAACGGGCTGTAACATTCCACTTCATCACCGCTTTCTTTTTCTTCGGCAAGGACGGTCAGGCTGCTGTCCGTTACCCGGAGTCCTGTCACCCTGCATTCGTAGGGGTCTCCGTTCTTGCCAAACCATATCACCCAGACCGGGTCATAATCCTCTTCCGGAAACCGTATCGCGTTCATGGCATGGTCATGGAGCAACTGCCGTATCGCTTCGATGATGTCTTTTCGCAGTTCTTCGATCCTGTCTCCGAACACCGACATGGGGGATTTCCCGCCTCGCTGCTTTACGGAGAGAACCTGCAAGTCCGGATGACAACCGAACTTCCAGTCCGTCACTTCATCGTCATCCCGCGTTGTGTGGATGTTGCCGCCCAATACCAGGCCGCAGTCTTCCGCCACCATGCTTTCCGCTTCTTCACGGTCTTCCGCCACCACTGTGTAAGTACCCTCGAAGATGTACCTTACTTTTACATCGTATTTTTCCATAATCTTCTATGATTTGATTGTTGATCAGTTGATTTTATCAGGATACAATGCGAACCGCATCTCCGAAAAAGGAGTCGTCCACCCCATATACATGCCGGACCGAACAGTCATATTTGGAACGTTCGTCATCCAGCCGGAAGCGGAAACCATGATAGTCCTTGACTTCCAATTTCAGCTTTACGTCCCGTTTCAGTTTCATTTCAAGCAGGCTTCCACCACCATACGTCGAACTGAAAAGTCCGCAACAGTTGCCTTTGGGGATAACGATCTCTTTCAATGAAAAGTCGGCTTCATACAGCTCTTTCAGGTTTACCCTGCCGATGTATGTCAGCAGGTTCTCCCCGCAGCAGGAATTGATAAGTTCCTCGTAGAATTGTTCGTAGGAAACCTGCTCCTTGCCGTTCCGGTTCTTACGGTTCGGGAAACGCCCGTAAGCCCTGTAGCCGTGCTCTGTCAGGATTTTCTTTACTCTTGCCGGATTGAGGTTCAGGCTGTCCACCATGTCCCCAAAGTAGGATTCCTCGTACCTGTAACCGCCTTGAGATTCAAACCGGTTGGAGTTGATGCAGTCATAGTTGGAAAGCATCTCCACACGGATAGGAATGTCGTCCGTGTGCCTTACCAATTCCTTCACCACGTCCGAATCGTTGCGGCTGTAAATCTCGTCACGGATTTCATCTTCGTATTCATCGAAGAAGTCATCGACCGCTTCCCCGTCAAAGTCATGGAATACTGTACATTCCTCTTTCAGTTTCGCAATAATCTCACGGGCAGCCTCCCATTCGGCATCGCTGTACCACTCGTCTGCCTTTTCCCACAAATGTTCACGGCTCTTGCTGTCAAGGCATTTTTGAATCAGTCCGCAATGATTGTCAAGGTTGTCATTGTAGTCCGTCCATATTAGTGTATAGGCCGGTTCCATCAGGGATTTGATGAAATCCAATGTCAATGTTTTCTGTTCATCCATTTCTGTTACCTGTGTACGGCAGGATTCCTTTTCCCGTACATACCGTTATAAATGACGGAAGCGGCCTTCAAGCCGCCTCCGTGTTGTTTCCTAACCATACAGTTCCTTCACGATCTTGTCATATATTTCCTTTGCCATTTCCGTATTCCGGTTGAAGTGGAAATAAGCCGTGTATCTGTATCCTGTTCTTGGCACTCCTCCGCACTGCTGTATTGCCCTGTCTATCTCCCAGTCGATATCACCTATGCCAAGAGATATGCTTGTGCCATGCAGCATACACCGTGCGAGTTTCAATGCGGAATCTGTCTTGTCTTCCTTGCGCAACCGGTCGAAAGCCATCAGCGCGATTTGTCTGTTTGAAATCTTTATCTCTTCCATATATTTTGCATCTGTTTGGGTCAGACAATCCCGGTAAGTTGCCTGAATCGCGCAACTATTTCATTGCATTTGCTTTGGGCAAGTTCCTCATATTTTTTGCAAATGGCACAGTATGCCTTCCAAGGCTGGCCTCTAAGCTCGTGCTCGTATGAGGACCTGACCAATTCCGGATATTCTTCAAAAAGTGTCTTGAATGCTTTACGCCATTTGCGCCCTTGCCACAATCCGTTTGCTATCAATGTTATGAATTCAAACATCTGTTCGTCTGTTTTCACATCCAATGCATAAAAATGGTCTGTTGTCGGCCACACGTTGTTGGAATGCTGCCAAGTTTCTATCTGCTTGGTTTTGGCATTGTATGCCATTCTTGTAATTACCTGGTGACTCATATTGATATGTTTTTAGTTCATTACCGTATTGTCTCTTTTCCTGTCACGGCTTGCCAGCATCCCGAAATGGATGCTGAATATGCGCCGGCTGAAGCAGAGCGGCGAGTTGTATTCCACCCGTTGCCACAGGGTAAAGTGGTTGTCGGAGAATGACCATCTGAAATATCCTGACAACGAGCCGAATAGCGGATTGGCATTCCTGTTTATCAGGAACCTGTTCACATCCACGATGTGCCCTGCCGTCAGGAGAATGTTCAGTATCTCCACAAACGCCATTTGCGAATAGGGGTCAACCGGCATTACCGGTCCTTTGAAGTTGATTTCCATCTTGTATATGTTTATACGCTTTAATCGTAATTGTCATCGAATACCTCGAAGCGGGGAATACCCGTGTCGAAATAGTTGCTTGATATGCCCGGATAGTACAGCAGGCTGTCATCCCCGCTGTCCGGGCAAGGCTCATCGTCGATATAGGCCGCATTTCCATAAAGTTCGATATAGTGCGCCACCAGCAGGTGCGGGTCTTCTGTACTGATGTCATGCCCGTAACGGTCACACCAGTCGAAGAAGCAATCCTTGTCGGGTTCCTCCAGCTGTTCCATCGCCTCCCTTATCTCGAAGAAGTTGGAACACAGCCATTCCCGGTTGATGAGCAGGTCCGGGATTTCCTCCCATTTCGTGTACCTGTATTCCGGAGTTTCCTCTTCGGGGAACAGTTCGGAGCAGGTGCACAGGAATTCCCCCATGTCGCCGAAGTCGGACATTTGCAGCAGGTTGTCTTTTTCCTGCCCCATGTCTATGAGATGCTGCGTGGTCACTGCCACTTCTGCCTGATTCAAGTCCATGATATTCTTCATTATAGTTTATGATTCGGAACCGGGGATTTCATTCCACAGGCTCCAAAAGGTCCGCACCCCGGCAGTGCAGGTTTTTTCAGGAAAATACCGGAGCCTCCGGCGAGGATGATTTTCCCGAAAACCGCTTGCGGCATGACCTTGCTCTGCCGGTAAGGGGGCGGGCTACCTTTGCCTGTGGAATGGAATCTGCGGTTTCTCATTTGTTTTTCCATTTTTCAGTTCATGATGCGCTGGCTTCCCCAGCTGATGTGTATCTTGCCTTCGCTGTCCCGTTCCCTGACCAGCAGGCTCTCGATGACGGACATGGTGACGTCGAACTCCTCGAAGATTTCCGACTGTTCCTTTACTTCGCCCGTCTTGATGAACTCGTTCAGCCGCTCTTTGGTAAGCACCAGCGCCATCAGGTTCTGCTCCACGGAGTCCTTGTAGGTGACATAATGCACGTCCTTCAGCTCTTTGGAGTCGAGACGGATGAAACGGAAGTAGAACTGCTCCATCTTCGGGATGTTCCATTGCAGGGATTCAAGTATCACGTCGTTGCAGGTGGGTATGTTCACCGAACTGCTCAGGCTCTGCTGCGTGCATACCAGTATGCCGTTGATGGTGGAATCGAACTCCGTCACGATCCTTTGCCGTTTCTTGAACGCCACGTCGCCCTTGACCACAAATACGGGACGGTCAGGAAAACATTCGCGAAGACGGTTCTCGTAAAGGTCGAATGCGGCTATGGACGTGCAGCCGACAGCCACTTTGCCGGGTATCTTCCGTACCAGCCTTTCGATGTACCTTGTCTTGTTCGGAATCCCGTCTCCGGAATAGCCCTCTATCAGGTGTGGGACGGAGCAGGCCTTGATGAGCAGCTTGATCTGGCGCATAAGCCGGAGTCCGGCATCCTTCTTTGCATCCCCCGTGCTGTTGTAATACAGTTCGCAGATGCGGCAGAACTCCTCGATGATGACACGGTAAACCTCACGCTCGCCGTCGGACGGGCTGACGGTATGTGTCCGTATCTTGTATTTTTCTCCTGCAAAGTCCCTGAACTTGCGTGTAATGACGGTCTTCCCGATAAGGCCGGCCAGCTCCTCCTTGTTATAGACATCCTGGTTCTGCTTCTCAATGCCGAACACGGTGGATTTCCCCGGACAGTGGCAGGCACGGAAAAGCACATGCCCCCTGAAAGCGGGGAACGGCTCACCATAGTGCGGATTGTTATCTTCCTCGATCTCCTTGTCCCTGTTCTCGTGGTACACCCGACTGCTCCAACAGACCATGTTTATGGAATTGTTATACAACAGCTCAAACTGGCTGTACAGTTCGGCGATGTTGTTGCGTGTGGTCGTACCGGTGTCGAGTATCTTGTATTTGAGGCGGCGGAAGAGACCGAGGATATGCCTTGTACGTTGTGACGACGGGTTGGTTATCTCGTCCGACTCGTCGAAAACAAGGCACAGTTTTCTTGAACTGCGTTTGACGAACCTTGCCATGCCCCGTTTCAGCTTGCCGAGCATGGAGGTGGATAGGACGATGAACACGCCTTCCGGCACAGTTTCCAGGTCGGCATTGTTCCTTGCCACCCGGAACTGTTCCCTGTTTATCGAGAGGAAGGGTATCCATGTCATATTGGTGGCGATGGCAGGAGCCAGTATGATGACATTCCGTACTTTGCGGAATTTGAGCAGGTATTTGGCACGATGGTACACGGCGGCAGTCTTGCCAGAGCCTTGCTGCCAGTTCAGCAGCGCGTGGCGTTTCTGCAAGACAAGGTTCAGGTCGTGTTTCTGGAGCGTGGTAAACTCGCAGGTCTCGCCGTCCTTGTTGATGAATGCACACCGGTCCAGGTATTCTTTCAGCCTGTCATCTTCTTCCATTTCCGGGAACAGCCGGTTCTGCATTTCGTACTCTCTCCGCTTGCGTCGGATCAGTTTCTCCGCCGCACGGATTTGACGCATGTTCTTTTCTGTCGGCACTTCCGGTATGGGCAGTTCAGTACGTTCCAGCACGAGGTCGTTGATACTTGCCGCCTTGTGCGGAACTTTGTCAAGGAGTCGCGGAGCATATTGTTTCAGTTTGAAGCCGTATGAGGTCTTCACCAATGCCACTTCCTTGCGAGGTACGGTATTTTGCGAGGTGATGTACCTGCGGATGACGGCAAGCACTTTCTTCGGGGTCAGTTTGTTCTTCTCCCATTGCTCCACCTGCTCCCGCGTGGCGTTCTCAGGCGGTTTCTGGTTACGGAACTTCGTGACCAACGCTTCCGCCTTGTCTATATGTTTGTTCAACTTGGCGTGCGCCTTCAGCTCGTACATGTACTTGGCAAGTTTGTACTCGAACAGCTCAAGTTCTTCCTTGTCGATCCGGTTGGTTTCGCGCATCAGGTCGAAACGCAACCGGTGTTTCATCGCCCTGGCCTCGCCGATGCGCTTTTTCAGCTCGTCCGCCGTTATGAATTCTTCCGCGTTGTAAGCCTGCATCTTGATGTGGCCCGATTTACGGAGAAATACCATGATTTTCGTATTGAAGTCATGGACTCCGACTGCGGCAAAGGCTGACGGGCCCAACTTCGTCTGACCGACAAATGAGAATCTGCCGTTTATACCGGCTATCCGTGTCTTCTCCCAGAACCCGCTCTGCATGAAGGAACAGGGCACGATGACCATCAGGATTCCTGCCGGATTGAGCACATCGTAAGCCTTGTCCATATAGTATTCCTGCGACAGTTTGTAGTCGAACTTCAAGTTAAAAGGAGGATTGCCGATGATAACATCGAAACGTTGTTCCGGATAGTATTGCCGGATATCGCATTTCTCGATATGGGCTTCCGGGTAGAGGTATCGTGCGACAGACACGGCCTTGCCGTCTATGTCGAAGCCGTAGGCATTATGCGGGTTGGGCAGATGGTTGAAGAAATAGCCCATACCGCAACACATGTCAAGAACCATTTCGGATGAGACAGGACACAGCATATCCACCATGTCCCGGCATATTTCATGCGGGGTGAAGAACTGTCCCATCTCGAACTCCTTCTTCGCTTCGGCATACTCGTGGTAGCTGGCAAAGTCGGACTGTTTGAGGTTGTGCAGCCCTCCGATACCGGTATAGCAGTTGTAGATGCTCTCCGCCGGAATGAGGTCCTTGCCGGAGTCTATGGCGAAAAGTATCTTCTCGTTGACTTCGGCACGCATACCTTGCGGTATCTGTTGGGGGATGATGGCATACATGACTTTATCTGTTTATCGTTAAAAATGAAAACACCCCGCAAGGATTGCCTTACGGGGTGCTGTGTAAATCTTATCATGGTCAGTTTTCTCTTAGGGTGATTTCATCCAGATGCAGACGCTTGAAACAACTTTCGGCTGCCGCACTGTCCTTGAACCGGACATCGATACGTCCGTTCTTGTAGAATCGGATTTGCTCGGCATTGGTGGTCGTAAGGTCGTACCAGTCTGTGACAGAAATGTCGTTGTCATCAAAACGGATAATCATCTTTGAATTTCCATTCAGTATGTCATCCGCACCGTAGGCAATGCCGGCACACAGGGTTTCCAGTTCTCCGCCGTAGTTGTAGGAGATTCTGTTCCTTTGGTTGTATTGCATGGAAAAATCGTCGAAACGGATGATTTCGGGAAAGATTATCTTGTCCTTCTTCAACTCCGTCTTGACTTTGCTCCAGTATGCCGGTCTGACAACTTTGCTCAGGCGTGCGAGCAGTTCTTCCACGGCCGTTTCCCGGAAACTCTTGCCGCCCAAGTGTTCGATGACTACATCTACATATGTGTCATAAACAGGACGGAAGCCCATCGGAAGTTTTTTTTCGTCTATTTTATACTCAGGAACCGACACTTTGTAAGTCCTGTTGAAATAAGAAATGATGCGGTTCGCAAAATTCGCGTTGGCGTTTCGGTTCTTATCCACCAGATCGTTAATCAGATCAAACGGTTTGAACTCGTTGTGTGAATAGTCTTCCCTGTCGTTATGGTAAGTGTAGAAATCACGCATGGAAACCTTGCCGTTTTCTTCGTAATGGAACTTACGTTCGGCTTGGTATTGTTCGGCTTCTTCCTTGAAGACGGCGTACCAGCGGTCAATCTGGTCGAGTGTCTTGTAAAGCAGGTTTTGCTGCGTCTGGCAATAGACACGGTCCTGTTCCGTAATCTTGTCCTCGTTTCTCACTTGTACGCTCAGAATGCCTTGAAGCAGGTCGGGAGCGTTGCCGGCCTTGGGTGCTGTTGTCGTTTGCATATCTGTTAGGGTTAAATGTTAAAAATTATCCGGTTTAATCCGGTAGAAATAAGTGATGTGCTTTTCCATGTCCTTGACTATCTTGACCTGCTCGGGATGGAAGTTGAGCCTCCTCGTTTCGATCGGGGCATTAAACGTTTCCCATTCGGCGGAAGGTAAGAACACATATTCCCGACGGAAACACCATAACACGATTTGATTATCCCAATTTCCCTTGAACACCGTTCCTTCGTAGTCCTTCAGGAACTGCCGGAACTCGGCTTCGTCCCGAAAAGCGATGTCAAAGCCTTGATAGAGATTGCCGTTTTCCGATTCCTCCCTTTTGTGTAGGTAGAACTTCCGGTAGGTCTCGGTCGTGAAATCTCCATACCTGGGATTGGGTTCGGCATAAAACCATAACGGTACCTTAGCCAGAAATGACACCGAACCGTTGGCGCAAGCACCGCAATGCCCCCAGTCCTTGAACACCCCTTCCGTCCATTTCAGGAATTTCAGTTCCTCCGGATTCACGGAATGGAATGCGCCTCCGCTGACACTCAGACGGATATTGCCGTCCTCTTCCCACACGAAAGGCACATACGGCTGTTCGCATACGGAAAGATATCCTTCTTTTGCACTCCTGCTGTCAATAAGGGCGTTTCCGTAATAATCCCCGTGTTCGGTTACATATACCAGCCTGTCGCCGATTTGAGGTGTAATTTCGGAGCGTGTCCGCTCAATGAGTTCAACATAATTGTTGGCCATATCCACATCTTTCTGTGTCAGCCAATGCTGGTGGTCGTATGAAACATTCCGCTCTCTGAGTGTTTCGATACTGTACTTTTCTTTTGTTACCTGCTGTGACATAACAATTTATTTTTAGTGATCCGGCTTTTCGGGGCCGGAGTTCCCGTAACTACAGGCCATAAAAGGTCGTGTCCCGTACATGCAAGGTTGGCGGGAAAAATACCGCAAGCCCTCTGGGCGAGGATGATTTTTCCACGACACCCGGAGGGCTTGACCTTGCTTGTACGAACAGGACACGGGTTACCTTTGCCTGTGAGTTACGGGGATTCGGCTACGGTATGGCTGTCATGTCCTCTGTATATGTTTCTTGAAATGACCGTGATATTTTATGCCTGAAAATTACCGGCAATCACGAAAAAAATGCTACCTTTGCATCAAGAAAAAGAGTTATTTGAAAGCATGAGGAATATAGTGATTCTAAACAGCTTGGAATTTTCTTATCCGTTGCCCGTTCTCATGCGAGTTTTCTACAAAACGTTGATAATCAAATAAGATACTTCAGATTACAACAAATATATAAAAAAACGGCAGATGATATAATCTGGCGGAACTTATTTTTTTAACTTTTGTAAAGATAAGCCAATAAATTGAAGAGCTTGTCGGTATAATTGGGGATGGTTTATGTGAAAAAATGCCTACAATTAAAGGACTTAAATTGCAGATTGTATTTGATGGGAAAGAGGGGAGAGTGTGGGGAAATCAACCTGTTGCTTTAGGATTTATTGGCTCGGTCGGTACAACTTGCATGTTAATACTCCGTGTTGATTAGTGGTGGTTGATTTCCCCGAATTATGAAAAGATATTAGCAAAAAATGAAAAAGAATGAATATGTATTAGTGCTATATGTGTTATTGTTTTTATAGGTTATTGTTGCCATAATTTAAATGCAATTCCTAAATGAAGATCCCAGACAATCTTCCCTGGGAATTTTTCGGATTCGGTTGATTCCATTACTTCTTTTACATTTCCGACTCCGATGGCTCCTCCGCCGAATACTCCGAACCGCATCTTGTCTCCGAAGAAATAACTGTAAGTGAGATCTAAATTCAGAGTTCCTCCTTTGATAACGGGAGTTTCTGCGTAACAGATACCGAGGGTCAGGTCTTGGTTCGTGTCATAACCCAAAGCCATGAAATATCCAATGGCAGCGTGCCATGAGAGCTTGTCTTTATTTTCTCCGTTGAATATCCAGTCTTTTCCAACTCCACCGTATAGAACAAAACCACCTGCACCTCCTATATGGACCTTTAAGCGGGCAAACTCTCCATATGTGCGTGACAGTCCTGCTGCCACTTGAAAGTTGGGATAGCCGTCTGCCGAGATTCCAGAAAGACCGATGGCACTGTTTCCAAAATGTTGTGCCACTCCTAAAGTGGTTTCTACAGCTTTTTGCTGTACTGAAGGCTCTGGTTGATATTCATTATAATTGTTTTCTGAGTATGTGTTTTCTTGCGAATTGTTAGATGAAGGATAAAGATACTCAAACCGGTAGATTCGGGTAGTAGGACCGTTTGTTCTTATCTCTCTTTTATCGGGTGTGGTATCGATGATTTTATTTCCATTGCAGTCCCAGGCTTCTAGATGGGTTAAATTCCCGTTTATCTGTGTTCCGTTTTCTACATAGAAATCTCCTATTCCGGTTTTGATGAGTACAGGGCCACAAATTTTCTCTCCAAGATAAAATATGTTTATAATGTCTTGGGCAAATAAGGTATTCCCAATCATTATCAAGGTGATGAGAAATAAATAACGTTTCATAGTTGTTTTTTATGATACGGATAAGAATAATAGAAAATATTAAAGGACGTACGGCACTTTAGTATTTGTTCCAGATTTAGTCTGAATATTTTGCACCACATTTTTTGCAGATGTAGCCGGATTTATAATTCCAATACCATCCTTTTCCTTTGCACATTGTGCATGTAGCGGTATACGATCCGCTTTTCACTTTTCCCTTTCCTTTGCATACGCTACATTTTTGTTTGTATGAGAAACATTTTGCACTCCAGGTAAGGGTACCTCCACAATGACATTTATGGGCTTGGCCTTCGTATGTTTCTACATGAGGTGCCCGATTGTTGGAGGAAAGCTGATAAGTATCTGTTCTTTCAGAAGTTGCCCAAATCATTATTGAAAAAAGAGCTAGACTGAGTAGAATAAGAAATTTTTTCATGGCAGAAGAATTAAGGTTAATAAAATGTGCTTTTAAATTGTTTATTTTTTCTTTAAACAAATTTAGGTATAAGATTTTAATCTTTTGTCATATGAAATTTCTACATGGTAATACAATGATTACCGACAATTCTGTTTTATAAGTGGGTGAAAAAGAATCGGATACCGATATAAAAAGAGCATGCTTGTTATCCTGCGGATTAGACCGGCAGGAAACAAGCATGCTCCGATTAGATTGTGTTTGTGTTTTTTAAGGTAAAGGTTGTTTTCAGGTATATTTAGAAATTATAGTTCAGACTGACGCCGAATACTTTATTGGTACGTGAGTACACATTGCTTCCCTTTATGTTGGGAAGACTGTAATAAGCGTCTTCGTTCTTTGTATAATCGTCATAGTTGGTCCAGAAATATGCGATATCCATGTTCAATGCTTCTGAGAAGTGAATACGTGCGCCGAAGCCCAGTGAGTATGAGCTGCAGTAGAAGCTGGTATCGGTCTGGAAGCTGTCGCTAAGTCCGTAATTGGTTTTCTGGAAACCTCCACTTATGGTGAGCAGGTCAATCACGTCCCATTCGATACCTGCCAGGTATTCGTGTGTGCCGTGTGACAGTGTCTTCTGGCGGTCGTTCAGCATGCCGGCCTTCTTGTCATCGAAGAAGTGATATTCAACCGAAGCACGCAGGGTAGGAAGGATTTCGTATCCTGCAGCCACACTCAGGAAGGCAGGAATGTCGCTGGGGGTCTGTTCTCCGTCGGCATAAGGTTTCAGAACCGCTTCCGGAACGCCCGGAGCTTCCAGGGTGTTGGTCTTGTTTTCGATGTTCAGATTGGTCTTGAATTCATATTTGGCAGCCAGGTTCCATTTTCCCAGTTTTACATCGGCTCCGATAATTGGAGTAACTCCCCATCCGGTCTGTTCGCAGTCGAGTGCCAGGTTCATCAGAGCCTTTCCGCCGAATTCGTCTTTCAACTGTGCTTTCAGGTATCCTTCATATCCGCTCTGTACGTAGTTCATACGTCCTCCGGCATATACGCTCAACCAGTCATTGACTTTATAGCTCACTCCCAGTTGCAATCCGTAGATGTACTGTTTTCCGTCCATGGCTGTATTGATATGATACATATCAGGAGTCACCGGTTTTCCGAAGACACCTTCTAGGTCAGCATTTGAGTGGATACCTCCGATGGTCAGGGCATTGAACATGGGCAGACCGTTGCTGAAAGAAGCCTTTCCTCCTCCTCCGGTAATTGCAAATCCGGCAGAAACCACCCAGTTGTCTTTCTTGTAGGCTCCGTGGAAAGAAGGAATGATGGGAGCAGAGGCTGTTCCCTTGAAATTCTGGGTACTTGTTTTACCGTCCATTGTCCAGAGTGGAGAAGTCGCAGCTATCTCACGGGTCTGATAGGCGCTCTGTCCGGTCAGTGACAGATGAAAACCGTCTTTTTCCAGAAAGGCCAGTCCGGCAGGGTTGCTGTATACACCGTCTACGTCGATGGAAGCTCCTCGTGCTACCATACGCAGAAAGGCTGCATGCTGGTTGGTATTGGTAAGATAATCTCCGGCAAAAGTTGTGTTTGAAACAATCAGTGTCGCTGCACCGATGAGGATAAATTTCTTCATTCTTTAGTTTTATTGGTAATTTTGGCTGCAAAGATAGGCTAAAATGGCACAACTAACAAATATATGTGTGATTTATTTGGTTTTTTATTTAAAATGAAATTGTTTATATTGAAACTAATTTGATTGAAATGTGTGCTGGGGAGGCCTTGTGGAAGGCTTTTTACGGGCGATATCACCGTCTTTTCTTTTTGAGGAATTTTGGGCGAAATGTATAAAAAGCGTATCTTTGTGCAGTCTTTAGGAAAATCATTACTTTTTATTATATAATTAAGTCCGGAAGCCGTTGGCGGACGGGAGAGGGTGGAGAGCAGGCAGTGTACAAATGTACTGTGATTCATCTGCGGTTGTAGTTGGGGCAGCCATCATTTAAGTTTAACTTATTATATCATCAGTTTATATGTATACCAATAAGGAAATATGGAAGGTTACCTATCCGATATTTTTAGGTTTGCTTGCACAGAATGTGATTAATGTGACCGATACGGCTTTCCTGGGCCATGTCGGTGAAGTCGCTTTGGGGGCTGCTGCCATGGGGGGACTGCTGTATATCTGTGTATATACCGTGGCCTTCGGCTTCAGTGTCGGTTCTCAGATTCTGATGGCAAGAAGAAACGGAGAGGGTAATTTTCATTCGGTGGGACCGATTATGTGGCAGGGCACCATTTTCAGCTTGGGAATGGCCGTGCTGATTCTGGGGGGCATGTACTTTATGGCGGCTCCGCTGATCCGGGCATTGATTTCCTCGGATACCATCTACGATGCCACTTATGAGTTTTTTACCTGGCGAATGTGGGGATTCCTCTTTTCCTTTGTCAATGTCATGTTCCGTGCCTTGTACATCGGAATCACCCGTACCAAGGTACTGACGCTGAATGCCGTGGTCATGGCCATCGTCAATGTCTTCCTGGATTATGTCTTGATCTTTGGTGAATGGGGATTCCCGGAAATGGGAATACGCGGAGCGGCACTGGCTTCGGTCATTGCGGAGGCGTCGTCCACTCTGTTCTTCTTCCTCTATACTTATTATAAGGTGGACCGGAAGAAGTACGGGCTGAACCGGCTGACTTCTTTCGACTGGGAACTGGTGGGACGCATCCTGCATATCTCATGCTTTACCATGGTCCAGTATTTCCTGTCGATGGCAATCTGGTTTGTCTTTTTCATGGCCCTCGAACGCCTCGGTCAGCGTCAGCTGGCGATTGCCAATATTGTGCGTAGCGTGTATGTCGTCTTGCTGATTCCGGTGCAGGCACTGGCAACCACAGCCAATACGCTTGTCAGCAACCTGATTGGTTCCGGAGGAGTCTCGATGGTACTGGGACTGTTGCATAAGATAGCCCGCTTCTCCTTCCTGATCATGGTGGTCTGCATAGGCTTGTGCGTGGCTTTCCCCGATGTCATTCTTTCGGTTTACTCGAACGATGCCTCTCTGATCAGCGAGTCGATGTCGGCCCTGTATGTGGTATGCGCCTCTATGGTCATCGCTTCGTTTGCCAACGTATACTTCAACGGAATTTCCGGAACCGGCAATACACAGGCTGCCCTGGTACTGGAGATATTTGTCCAGCTGTTCTATGCTCTTTACATTATAGTCGTCGGTATGATGCTGCGGGCTCCGGTCGATATTTGCTTTACTACGGAGCTGATTTATTACGCCTTAATGTTGGGAGCCAGTCTGTTTTATCTGAAAAAAGCAAAATGGCAGAATAAAAAAATTTGAAGCTACCGATTTTTTTGTAATTTTGCACCTCGTTGTAAAATAGGAAATTAAGAAAAAACTAAAGATATGTTCGATAATTTAAGTGAAAGACTTGAGCGGTCGTTTAAAATATTGAAAGGTGAGGGAAAAATCACCGAAATCAATGTTGCTGAGACTTTGAAAGATGTTCGTCGTGCCCTGTTGGATGCCGACGTAAACTATAAGGTGGCGAAGAACTTTACAGATACCGTAAAGGAAAAAGCCCTGGGACAGAACGTGCTGACCGCTGTGAAGCCTAGCCAGCTGATGGTGAAGATCGTTCATGACGAGCTGACCAAACTGATGGGAGGTGAGACAGCCGAAATCGAGTTGAAGAACCGTCCGGCAGTGATTTTGATGTCGGGACTTCAGGGTTCGGGTAAGACAACCTTCTCGGGTAAACTGGCCAGAATGCTGAAAACAAAGAAAAACCGCAAGCCGTTGCTGGTTGCCTGCGACGTATACCGTCCGGCTGCCATCGAGCAGTTGAAAGTATTGGGCCAGCAGGTAGAGGTTCCGGTATATTGCGAACTCGACAGCAAGGACCCGGTACAGATTGCCTTGAATGCCATTCAGGAAGCCAAGGCCAAAGGATATGACCTGGTAATCGTCGATACCGCCGGTCGTCTGGCAATCGATGAGCAGATGATGAATGAGATTGAGGCCATCAAGAAAGCCATCAACCCGGATGAAACCCTGTTTGTGGTAGACGCCATGACCGGACAGGATGCCGTAAATACTGCACGTGAGTTCAACGAACGTCTGGACTTCAACGGAGTGGTATTGACCAAGCTGGACGGTGATACACGTGGTGGTGCTGCCCTGTCTATCCGTACGGTAGTCAACAAGCCTATCAAGTTTGTCGGAACCGGTGAAAAACTGGATGCAGTCGATCAGTTCCACCCGGCACGTATGGCCGACCGTATCTTGGGTATGGGTGATATCGTTTCATTGGTAGAACGTGCTCAGGAACAGTATGATGAGGCTGAAGCCAAACGCTTGCAGAAGAAGATTCAGAAAAACCAGTTCGATTTCAACGACTTCCTTACTCAGATCCATCAGATCAAGAAGATGGGTAACCTGAAAGAACTGGCTTCCATGATTCCGGGTGTAGGAAAGGCCATCAAGGATATCGATATCGATGACAATGCCTTCAAGAGCATTGAGGCCATTATCTACTCCATGACTCCGGAAGAACGTACACATCCTGAAATCCTGAACGGTTCACGCCGTACACGAATTGCCAAGGGTAGTGGTACAAACATTCAGGAAGTCAACCGTCTGCTGAAGCAGTTCGACCAGACCCGTAAGATGATGAAGATGGTTACGGGCAGCAAGATGGCCGGAATGATGCAGAAAATGAAGAAAAAATAATTGAAGAAAAATGATTCTTGTCTTTTGTCTTTTACCGGACGCTCGGGAAGGTAAGGAGGCTTGGGGCAAGTAGAGATAAGTAGAGATAAAAACCGCCCGCGCTGTGAACCGGAAGATTCATTGGCGCGGGCGGTTTTTTATTGTGGCAGCAGGCATGTCCGATTAGTTATTCTCCGGATAATCCTCATATAGCAGATAGCGGGTCCGCATTTTCCGGTAAGCCTTCAGAGCCTTCTCCCAGGCGGCCCGGATGGCCGCTTCTTCCTTTCCCTGCAGTACATCCAGCCGCACCTGGCGGGTTCCCATCAGCAGGTCCATCCATTGCGGACGGGTCAGAAATGCATGTTCTTTTCCCATAGCCTTGAAGCTCCGGTACATGTCGAGGAAATACTTCAGTGAGAATCCTTCGGGGGCTTTTGCCTTCCGGAGATCCACTCCATAGCATACCTGATCCTTATGCAAGGGACGGGTGTCGAAGCCGCTGATGGACTTGGGAGTGAAACTGAAAGGGAACTTTCCGGAGGGGAGCAGGGGAGAGCCGATGACCTGGAACGGGAAGTAAGTTCCTCTTCCGACACTGACTGAAGTCGCTTCGAACAGGCAGAGAGAAGGATACAGGGCAATGGCCTGAGGAGTAGGCAGGTTGGGCGACGGTTTTACGGGCAGTACATACGGCATGCCGTGTTGCCATCCTTCTGTCCGTATGACAGTCAGCGGACAGGGCTTCCGGCAGCCCAGCCACCCTTCACCGTTGATCATGAGGGCAATCTCTCCCAGCGTACAGCCGTGGAGTATCGGTATGGGCAGCATTCCCACAAAACTCTTGAATTTCAGGTCGAGTACCGGACCGTCAACGTAGTCGCAGGGATTGGGACGGTCGAGCACAATCAGCGGCTTCCCGTTTTCCGCGCAGGCCTGCATCACATAATATAAGGTGCTGATGTAGGTATAGAACCGCACTCCCACATCCTGCAGGTCGAACACAATAGCGTCTACCGACTGCAGCTGTGCCGGTGTCGGTTTCTTGTTTTTCCCGTATAGCGAGACTACCGGAATGCCGGTCCGGAAGTCCTTTCCGTCTTTGATGGTGGCTCCGGCATCCATTTTCCCGCGGAACCCGTGTTCGGGTGCCATCAGCATAGCCGGTGCGCGCTTCAAGGCAACCAGGGTATCCAGTAAATGGGCCTTTCCGCAGAGAGAAGTCTGGTTGGCAACCAGTGCGATGCGTTTTCCTTCTACCAGCGGAAGCCACTTGTCCAGTTGTTCGGCTCCGCTTCTGACCGGTGCATTGGCGTAAAGCCCGGCCGTAATCAACAGATAACTTAGGATTAATGTAAGATATTTCATGATAGACCAATATTTTTTTGTAGTTTTGCAAGGTACAAATATAGCGAAAAAGCGATTATGGATCCGTTGAAAATAATAGATAAATACTATCCGGAAGAAAATGAGTTGAAGCATATTCTGCTGGTTCACAGCAAGGATGTGGCAAACAAGGCATTGGATATGGCACGCAAGCATCCCGAACTCGGGCTTGACCTGAACTTTATCGAAGAGGCTGCCATGCTTCATGATATTGGAATCTTTTTGACAGATGCTTCCGGAATCTGTTGTTTCGGATCGCATCCTTATATCTGTCACGGCTATCTGGGGGCAGAACTGGTGGCAGCCGAAGGCTATCCGCGGCACGCACGGGTGTGCGAGCGGCATACCGGGGCCGGACTCACCCTGGCTGACATTGAGTCACAGCAGCTTCCGGTACCTCACCGGGACATGCAGCCCGAAACCCTTGAAGAACAGCTGATCTGTTTTGCCGACAAGTTCTTTTCGAAAACCAAACTCGGACAGGAAAAGAGCCTGGAGAAAGCCCGCAAGAGCGTGGCCCGCTACGGGGAAGAAAGCGGAAAGCAGTTTGACAGATGGTGTGAGTTGTTTTTATAGTCATAAAAATCCATAAAAACCCCTTCGTCTGCGGTTATTTGTATGATAATATGTACTTTTGCATTGCATTGCATAAAAGATTAATGAATGACGTCGTTTAGAAAAACTATATACTTACTGATTTCCCTGTTTGTAATGGGATTCTTTTTCTCCTTTTATGCGGAGGCTCAAAGGGTGAGGGGGAAGCGCCCGGTATCGGACAGGAACAGGAACCGTGTCGATTCGCTGTCGTCCGATTCGCTGGTGAATGCCGATTCACTGGCTATGGATTCTTTGGCGCTGGATACCACTCCGAAGAAGGAACCGCTGGATGCCCCGGTAATCTATGAGGCATCCGACTCAATCGTCTTTACCAAAGGAGGATTCGCACACTTGTACGGAAGCGGAAAGGTTAATTACCAGAACATTGAGCTGACCTCACAGCTGATTACCATGAACATGGACAGCAGTACGGTCTTTGCAAGAGGTGTGGCCGATACGACGGGAGTAGAGCAGGGAACTCCGGTGTTCAAGGACGGAGAGACTCCGTATGAATCGAAGATGATGCGCTATAACTTCAAGACCAAGAAGGGATTCATCAACAGCATTGTGACTCAGCAGGGAGACGGATACGTCACCAGTGAGGAGTCGAAGAAGGGAGCCAACGATGAAATCTATATGCGTCACGGTAAGTATACTACCTGTGACAATCACGATCATCCGCATTTCTACCTGAAGCTTTCCATGGCAAAGGTACGTCCCAAGAAGGATGTGGTCTTCGGACCGGCACAGCTGGTGGTAGAGGATGTGCCCCTACCGATTGCGGTTCCGTTCGGCTTTTTCCCGTTCAGCAGCAGCTATTCTTCAGGATTTATCATGCCGACTTACGGAGATGAAATGAACCGTGGTTTTTACCTGCGCGACGGTGGATATTATTTTGCCATCAGTGACCAGTTCGACCTGAAGCTGTTGGGTGAGATTTATACCAAGGGTTCGTGGGGACTTTCAGCGGCGTCTACCTACAACAAGCGTTACCGTTACAGCGGTTACTTCAATGCCAGCTACCTGGTGACCAAGCAGGGTGAGAAGAACATGCCCGACTATATGGTGTCGAAGGACTTCCGTGTGCAGTGGAGCCACCGTCAGGATGCGAAGGCCAACCCCAACAGTACGTTCTCTGCCAGTGTGAACTTTACCACCAGCAGTTACGATAAGTCGAGTCTGAGTACGCTGTACGATCCGTTGTCTTCTTACAGTAACAATACCAAGGCTTCAAGTATCAGTTATTCGCGTAACTTCCCTGAAATCGGACTGAACCTGTCGGGAACCTTCAACATTACGCAGAATACACAGGACTCTTCGGTGAATATGACGTTGCCGGACCTGAACATTACGCTGAACCGTATCTATCCGTTCAAGCGGAAGAATTCGGCAGGCGACCAGAAATGGTATGAAAAGATTTCGTTCCAGTATACCGGTGCGCTGACCAATAAGGTAAATACCAAGGACAACCTGCTGTTCAAGACTCCGTTCTCGAAGTGGGAAACGGGTATGCGCCACAGCATTCCGGTGGAAGCCACCTTCAGCTTGTTCAAGTATATCAATGTGACGCCGTCGTTCCTGTATACCGAACGCTGGTATACGCGTAAAGTGATGCAGCATTACGATTATACGCTGAAGGAAGCAGTGAAGGATACCATCAACGGGTTCAACCGTGTGTACGACTATAACATGTCGGTATCGATGAACACCAAGTTGTACGGTATGTACAAGCCGCTTTTCATGAAGAGCAAGGAAATTACCATCCGTCACGTCGTGACTCCTTCGGTAAGCTATACCTATACGCCTGACTTCGGAGCTTCCCGCTTCGGATATTACGAGAATTATGTATATACCGACGAGGACGGAGAGGTACGTATGGTAGAATATTCTCCTTATTCCGGCATGCCGTACGGAGTACCGGGGCAGGGGGTATCCCAGAACATCAGTATGTCTTTGAAGAACAACCTGGAAATGAAGATGGCTTCGGACAAGGATACTACGGGATACAAGAAAATCAGTCTGATTGATGACCTGACCGGACAGTTGTCGTATGATATTGCCCGCAAGCGTTGGAGTGACCTGACCTTGAATGCCCGTCTGAAGTTGACGAAGAATTATACGTTCAACATGAATGCCCGCTTCAAGACCTATGCTTATAAGTTCGATGAAAACGGCCGGGTAGTTGAAAGTGACCGTACAGAATGGTCTTACGGACGTTTCGGACGTTTTGACGGATACAGCGGTTCGCTCTCTTATACACTGAACAATGAGACTTTCAAGAAATGGTTCGGTAAGGGAGACGAAGAAGACGGAAAGAATAAAGGCAAGAAAGAAGATACCGATTCGGAAGAGGATGAAGAAGACGAGGAACTGAATACCAATCAGAATACCCAGCCTAAGCGGAAAACGGAAGATGCCAAAATCGATTCTGACGGATACCTGGCCTTCCAGTTGCCGTGGAGCCTGAGTCTTTCTTACAGTTACCGTATCCAGGAAGACAGAACGAAGGATATCAACATCAAGACCATGCGTTATCCTTATTCGTTCTCGCATCAGGTGAACATTTCGGGTAACGTGAAGCTCGGTAGCCGCTGGAACATTACCTACTCGAGCGGTTACGACTTTGATACGAAGAAGATGTCAATGACGCAGATGAACATTACGCGAGACTTGCACTGTTTCAATATGAGTTGTGGACTGGTATTTGGTCCGTTTACTTCGTACAACTTCTCTATTCGTGCAAACTCTACTATGCTGACCGATGCGTTGAAATGGGATCAGCGAAGCAACACGGGTAGTGCAGTTACCTGGTATTGATGCTTCTCCGACAGAAAGAAAGATAAAAGACGACCTTCCGTACAGTTCTCATGAACATGGTACGGGAGGTCGTCTTTTATAGCGATGCTGTTCGCTTGTCTCGCTTCCTTCCTGTATTTACAGCCTTTCTCTTTACCACTCAATCGGGGTCTGTCCGTGCTGCTGCAGGTATTCGTTGGCGCGACTGAAATGCCGGTTTCCGAAGAATCCGTTGTGAGCCGACAGCGGAGAAGGATGAACGGAAGTCAGTACCAGATGCCGCGAACGGTCGATAAACGCTCCCTTTTTCTGTGCATAGGCCCCCCACAGGATAAACACCAGGTGTTCCCGTTGTTCGGCCAGTGCCCGGATGGCTGCATCCGTAAACTCCTCCCAGCCCCTGCGCTGGTGCGAACCCGCCTGATGCGCCCGTACCGTCAGAGTCGCATTCAGCAGGAGTACTCCCTGCTTTGCCCACCGGGTCAGGTTTCCGCTCTCCGGAATTGGTTTTCCCAGGTCATCCTGTATTTCCTTGAAGATGTTCCGCAGTGAAGGCGGGAAAGGTACGTTGTCGTTGACTGAAAAGCACAGTCCGTGCGCCTGTCCCGGTCCGTGGTACGGGTCCTGCCCGATGATTACCACCTTCACCTGTTCGAACGGACAAAGGTTGAACGCATTGAATATGAGTTTTCCGGGCGGATACACCGTTGTCGACCGATATTCGTTCCGGACAAAATCAGTCAGCTGGCGGAAATAATCTTTTTCAAATTCCGCCGAAAGTATCTGTTTCCATGATTCTTCTATCTGTACATCCATACGTATCTGTTTTATTGTATTTTTATTGCTGTTTTTTCATTTTTCCATGCTGTCAATCTAAATACAGTCCTTTCAAGCACCGTATTCCGTTACGGCATTTACCGTTTCAGCCGATAAAAATAATGAATTTGCATGAACGAAAAAAGGGAAACAAGTCTTATCTTCCTGCATTTTCAGCATTCGATGCTTGTTCCCCCTCAGATATGTAAACACAGATTGGTTCAGGTCATCAGATGAGCGGCATGCCCCATTCCGCACACTGCTTCCGCATTTCCTCCGGCCAGATGCTAGCCTGGATTTCTCCGATATGCGCTTTCTTGAGATAAAGCATACACAGGCGCGACTGTCCGATACCTCCTCCGATACTCAGTGGCAGTGATCCTTCCAGCAGCCGTTTGTGGAAATACAGTCGGGTACGCTCTTCCTTTCCGGCCAGTTCCAGCTGCTTCAGCATGGCAGCCTTGTCCACACGGATACCCATCGAAGAAATCTCGATGGCACGCTTCAGTACATCGTTCCAGATCAGCAAGTCACCGTTCAGTCCGCTCAGTCCCGTCTTTGGGTCAACGGTAGTATAGTCATCATAGTCGGGAGCCCGTAAATCGTGCGGCTTTCCGTCGCTCAACTTGCCGCCGATACCGATGATGAACACCGACCCGTAGCGTTCGGTAATCAGGTTCTCCCTCTCTTTGGCCGATTTTCCCGGATACATCTCCAGCAAGTCCTGCGCATGGATAAAATGCACGTCGTGTGCCAGGAAAGGAGTAATTTGCGGATACATTTCACACACCATGTATTCTGTCCGTCGCATGGCCGAGTAGATGCGTGTGACAATTCCTTTCAGGAAATCCACCGTACGCTGTTCGGGAGTAATCACCCTTTCCCAGTCCCACTGGTCCACATACAGCGAATGCAGGTTGCCCAGTTCCTCATCGGCACGGATGGCATTCATATCCGTATAAATCCCGTATCCCGGTTCGATGCAGTAGTCGGCCAGCGTCACCCGTTTCCATTTGGCCAGTGAATGAACCACCTCTGCCTGCTGTTCCCCCAGGTCCTTGATGGGGAAGGAAACCGGACGTTCCACACCGCTCAGGTCGTCGTTCAGTCCCGTACCCTTCAATACGAAGAGCGGAGCTGTCACACGGCGTAACCTCAGTTCCGAAGAAAGATTCTGCTGGAAAAACTCTTTAATTTGTTTGATTCCCAGCTCCGTTTGTTTCATGTCGAGCAGGGGAGTATACGTATCAGGTTTTATCAGATAACTCATGGTTGTATGCTTTTAAAATTTTATTGTGTTTGCAAATATAAGTATAATATATAAAAAAGCAATATATAAGAGAAATATTTTATCATAATGATATTTATTTGGCTTAATAGCTAGAATGTTGATTGGGTGTAAAAGAAAGGGAAGACGAATTTATTTAATAAATTTTGCACCGAATATTAGGAAGGAATACAGAAAAAATGTACTTTTGCCCTGCATTAAAAGATATGCACCCGTAGTTCAATGGATAGAATAATGGATTCCGGTTCCATCGATTGGGGTTCGACTCCCCACGGGTGTACTTAGTAAGTGACTAATTTATTGTTCCCCAATAAGTTAGTCATTTTTTTTATGTCTTCCTTTGAGATTTTCTTTTCGATTCCTTATTTTTGTTCCTTACAGCGTAATGTACTGCAGTCCGCCGGACTGCAGGGAGGTACATCTGCGCAATGTATGAGTATTTGAACTATTTTATCAGCTTTCAGTTATGAATTATCAATTTGAAATTTGTGCGAACTCCGTAGAGAGCTGTCTGGCAGCCCAGGAGGGAGGAGCAGACCGTGTGGAACTCTGTGCAGCCATTCCGGAGGGAGGAACCACTCCTTCATATGGTGAAATCAAGCTGGCACGCAAGTTGCTTCACATCCGGCTGCACGTCATTATCCGTCCGCGGGGAGGAGATTTTCTGTATACTCCGGTAGAGTTGTCGGCAATGGAAGAAGACATCCGTATGGCCCGCCAGCTGGGTGCCGACGGCGTGGTGTTCGGTTGTCTGACTCCGGATGGAGAAATCGATGTGCCGGCCATGGAACGTCTGATGAAGGCAGCCGAAGGCATGTCGGTAACTTTCCACCGTGCCTTCGATTATGTGACCGATCCGTGGAAGGCTCTGGATACCTTGGTGGAACTGGGAGTGAACCGCATACTGACCTCGGGACAGTGTCCGACAGCCATGGAGGGTGCCGACCTGTTGGCCCGCCTGGTGGAATATGCAGCGGGACGTCTCATTATCATGCCGGGATGCGGAGTCAATGAAGACAATATCGCCCGTCTGGCGGCTCAGACCGGTGCCGGTGAGTTTCATTTTTCGGCCCGTGAACTCCGGACAAGCGGGATGCGCGTACGGAACGAGGCCTTGTCGATGGGAAACGACGCGGGGTATGACGAATATGCGCGGATGGTCACTACTGCTGCCCGTGTGCGGCGGACCATCGCAGCCCTGACTAAGCGTAAATGAATGAAGCCGGCAAGTATAACCCGGTGTGGCTGACTGACACGAGCTGTCAGTTTCATAATGATGCAACCCGGGTTTCACGATGATGCAACTGAAGTTGCACCTTTATGAAACTCGGGTAGCATGCCCATGAAACAAAAGTTCCATACTGAAGAAACCGGAGGACCTTCAATATGGAACTTTCAGAAGAAGCTTACCGCCTTCCGTACGGATACGGAGGCGGTATTTTTTATTGAATGATTACCTGATGACGGACAGGTGTCATGATGAACGTAAATTCATAATCACCATACGGCAGGCGGTATTCAGGCAACGGAAGGGTTCCCCAGCTGGTGATACAGCCCAGACCCATCTGTGCCTTGTCGATCAGTACGTTGGTCAGCGGAGCCTTTTCTACCTCATTGGAGTGGTACTGGGTCTTTTCCCATCCTGAGTCGAGTGACTCCATGGTGTAGTGGAGGGCAGAGGCTGAGAACGGAGCTTCGGCTACAAACTCCAGTCCGCTTCCGGAAGCATCCAACTGTTTCCACCAGCGGATATCTGACTTGGTACCGTTTTCCTGTGGACGGATGTAGGCGTAGAACTGTTCGTCTACCGTCTGATGATAGATACCGAGGTCGGTTGCTGTCTTGCGGTCGCTGTAGTTCTCAACCGGTCCGCGTCCGTAATAAGAAATCTGTTCGAATGCTTCCGGCATCACCAGTTGCATACCGAAGCGGAACATGTCGGATACCTTCGCCTGTTTGTCGGCAGTCATCTTCTGAGTCACCTTCACCGCACCTGCGTTGTTGATGGTGTAGGTCAGAGCAAGACGGGCGCTGACTTCCTTCATTTCATATTCGGCAGCTACCACTACCCGGTTGTCCTGCATTTCGTGTTTCAGTGAAACCAGTTTGATTTCCGGATTCTTCCATACGGAATATTTCTTCTGCAATCCGGCACCGAAATCATTGTCGGTCGGAGCACGCCAGAAATTAGGTGTCAGGGCAGCTCCTTCAAGAATCATTTCCTTTCCGTCTACCGTATAGCGGTCCATGTAACCGGTAGCTTTGTTGAACTGGATATTGAAATGCTCTCCAGTGATGTTCAGGCAGTTGGAATTGCTGTCATCGGCTACCGGAGCCACTACTTCCTGGTTCATGTGTTTCACGTTGTCCAGTTTCATATCCGGCTGCTGATACGGGTTGATTACCAGCTGTGCCTTCGCTACCACGTGTCCGGCAGGAATCACACCTTCCTGATTCTTCTGTACGTATCTGACATTCAGCAGCCACTCCGCACATTTACAGGTCGGTCCCCAATCCAGTTTCACGGTAGCGGTAGTCTGCGGAGCCACATTCAGGCTTTCCACTCTTCCGCTGCGTACGACTTTTCCGTCTTTGGTTACGTCCCATTCCAGGGCATAGGCCGACAGGTCGCGGAAGAAATTCTCGTTGTATACGGCAATCTCACCCTGGCTCAGGTCCTTGGCGGTAGTCCAGATATTCTGATAGAAATAGCCTACCTCGTACATGTGCGGGTTCGGCTTGCGGTCCGGACTGATCAGACCGTTGTCGCAGAAGTTGTTGTCGCTGGCATCAAAACGGTTGAAGTCGCCTCCATAAGCGTAAATCATCTTACCGTTCTTGCCGGTCCAGCGGCACGACTGGTCGACGAAGTCCCAGATAAACCCGCCCTGGTATTTCGGATACTTGCGGATAATATCCCAGTATTCCTTGAAACCACCCTGTGAGTTACCCATGGCATGTGCGTATTCGCACTGGATGAGCGGCTTCTGCTTGCTGTCGTCTTCGCAATATTTAATACAACTTTCATAATTGGCATACATCGGACAGTAAATATCGGTCTTGCCGTCATAATTGGCCTGTTCGTACTGTACGGCACGGCTCGGGTCTTCGGCCTTGATCCAGTCGTAGGCAGCTTCGAAATTCGGACCGTATCCGGCTTCGTTACCCAGCGACCAGAAGATGATGCTCGGGTGGTTGAAACCGCGCTGTACGTTGCGCTGGTTGCGTTCCAGATGCGCTTTCTTATACGACGGATTCTTGGCCAGAGAGGCTTTCTCATAGCCCATACCGTGAGATTCTACGTTGGCTTCTGCCACTACATAGATACCGTATTTATCACAGAGTTCATACCAGTAATTGTCATCGGGGTAGTGACAGGTACGGACCGCATTCAGGTTGAACTGCTTCATGATCTGGATGTCCTGGAGCATGCGTTCGCGTGAAACCACGTATCCGCCGTCCGGGTCCATTTCGTGACGGTCAGCTCCCTTAAAGAGTACCGGCTGTCCGTTGACCAGCAGCTGGGCATTCTTCAGTTCGATTTTACGGAATCCCACCTTCACCGGCACTACCTCTTTGGTCTGGCTGCCTTCTTTCAGCGAAGCCCTCAAAGTATACAGATAAGGAGTCTCGGCACTCCACTTGGACGGATTCTCCAGATGTAGGGTGGCTGATACCTTTCCGGAACCTTTCACTTCGCTGCTGGCTACTACCTGGTTCTTTGCATCCAGCAGTTCCAGCAATACATTTCCGCTGCCCTTCAAGTTGAGGCTTACGGCCAGTGAGCCGTTCTTGTATTCTTTGTCGAGGTCCGGTGTGACACGGATATCGTCAATCCGTTTTTTGTTCCGGGCATACAGATAGCAGTCGCGTGCCACTCCTGTGTAGCGGAAGAAATCCTGGTCTTCGAGGTAGGTACCGTCACACCAGCGGAATACCTGGAACGCAATGAGGTTCTTCTGTCCGAACTTCAGATACGGAGTGAGGTCGAACTCTGCTTCCAGTTTGCTGTCTTCGCTGTAGCCTACAAACTTTCCGTTTACCCAGAGGTACATGTTGGAACTTACGGCACCGAAATGTGCGATGATGTCCTTTCCCTTCCAGTCGGCCGGTACGGTAATCTCACGGCGGTAAGAACCTACGTGATTCTCTTCAACCGGCACCAGTGGCGGCTGGTTCTTGTACTGGTTTCTCCAGGCATAACCCACGTTGACGTAAATCGGGTCACCGTATCCGTTCAGTTCCCATACGGCCGGAACCTGCAGCTTGTCCCATCCCTTGTCGTTGAAGTCTGTTTTCCAGAAGTCGGTAGGACGGGCATCGGCATCCTTTACCCAGAAGAACTTCCACAGGCCGTTGAGCGACATGAAATTCTCTGATTTTTCCTTGATGCCCTGGTTGGCGGTTTCTGCATTCTCGTATGCGAAGAAGTTACTGTGCATGGGGGCGCGGTTGACCGCATTAATCTCGGGGTCCATCCACTCCTTGAACGTCTGAGCGTTGGCTGTAAGGGAGCAAGCCCCTATAAAACTGAATAATAGCGCTTTTTTCATGATGCGTTTAAATTCGTGCTGATAGTTAGATTTAATGTGAATAATGAATTTGGTGTTAAATGTAATAAAATACTTTCAGTTGGAGAAACTCTTCCCGGTCAATCTGCCGGTTATTTTGTAAAGAGGGGGATGGAACGGAGCAGGGATAAAAAAACTGCCATTCCGCTTTTCGGGTCGGAATGGCAGTCTCTTATCGACTGATGCAGTCTTCACTGAGGTAAGACTGCAGGTAATGCGTCATTGCACAGACTGATAAAAACATTTCCAGTGCTCGTTGAATGCCGCCATTGAAGGAAACAGCAGATTCGCACCTTCGTTCAGGAGAGCTTCATCCGGAAGAGGTCCTGTATTGACAGCTACCGTGAATATTCCGGCACTCACTCCGGCCTGTACGCCCAAGGGGGCATTCTCTACCACGATGGCTTCATTAGGCTGTATTCCTGCCTTCTTCAGTGCCATGAGGTAAGGCTCCGGATTCGGCTTGCCGTATTTGACATCAAAGGCAGTCACCATCAGGTCGTGCTGGAACATCCCGGGAAAATGCTGGTTCAGGCGGTCCAGCAGCGAAGCCTGTCCCGAACCGGTTACTACCATGGGAGTCAGTCCGCAAGCCTTTACCTGCTGCAGCAAGTCCCATGCTCCGGGCATTTCTTCGGCGGTAGGCAACTGGTTGAACAATTGGCTCTTGGTGGCATAAATCTCCTTGATTTCCTCTTCGGTAGCCTCGTGGTGACGTTCGCGCATGCTGACGATGTTGATGGTAGCGGCGCCTGTACGTCCCTCGTGCATGTAAGCCTCTTCCCGGCTCAGATTCATGCCATACAGTTTCATTGCTTCATTCCAGGCTGTCGCATGGTTCTTCATGGAATCGAACAATACACCGTCCATGTCGAACAAGACAGCTTTTAAATTCAGGCGGCTGTAGCCGTGCTTACTTAAATACTGTTTAACAGCTTCTTGGAATTCAATATTTATCATTCTGCAGTGTTTATTTCTTCAATCTTTCCTGAATGGCTTTAGATGCTTCTTCGTATCCCGGCTTGTTCAGCAAAGCAAACATGTTTTTCTTGTATGCTTCTACACCCGGCTGGTTGAACGGATTGATTTCAAGCAGGTAGCCGCTGATACCGCAAGCCTTCTCGAAGAAATAAATCAACTGGCCCAGGTAATATTCGTTCAAGGCAGGAACGCTGACACGCATGTTAGGTACTCCACCGTCTACGTGAGCCAGCTGTGTACCCAGTTCGGCCATCTTGTTGACTTCGTCTACGCGTTTTCCGGCGAGGAAGTTCAGACCGTCCAGATTTTCTTCATCCGACGGAACTCTCAGTTCGTGAGCCGGATTTTCTACTGAAATCACGGTTTCGTAGATGGTGCGTTCGCCTTGCTGAATCCACTGACCCATTGAGTGAAGGTCGGTTGAGAAGTCGACTGAGCTTGGGTAGATACCTTTTCCGTCCTTACCTTCTGATTCGCCGTAAAGCTGTTTCCACCATTCCATGAAGTAGTGCAGTTTAGGCTGGAAGTTCACCAGGATTTCTATCTTCTTACCGTTGCGGTACAGTTCGTTGCGGGTTGCAGCGTAGAGGGCTGCCGGATTTTCTGCCAGGTTTTCATTGGCACAAACTTCTTCCATCTTGCGTGCACCGGCTACCAGCTGGTCGATATCGATTCCGGCTACTGCGATAGGCAGCAGACCTACAGGAGTCAGCACAGAGAAACGTCCGCCTACGTTGTCGGGGATGATGAATGATTTGTATCCTTCCTTGTCGGCAGTTACGCGTGCGGCACCTTTCTTGGCATCGGTAACCGCTACGATTACCTTGCGGGCCATTTCCTTGCCGCGCTGTTCTTCACACTGTTTCTTCAACAGACGGAAAGCCAGTGCAGTTTCAGTGGTAGTTCCCGATTTGGAAATGTTGATGACACCGAATTTCTTGTCTTTGAGGAAAGTGGTCAGCTCATAGAGATAATCTTCTCCGATATTGTGTCCTGCAAACAGAATGGTCGGTTCTCCGGCTTTCTTTTCCTGCAGCCATGCGAAGCTGTTTGACATCGCTTCGATTACGGCACGGGCTCCCAGGTAGCTTCCGCCGATACCGGCAACCACTACTACTTCGCAGTTTTCACGAAGTGTCTGTGCAGTAGCTTTCAGGTCATCAAGATGTGCCTGAGTAATGGAAGAAGGAAGATGCAGCCATCCCAGGAAGTCGTTACCGGCTCCGGTACCTTTTTCCAGTGTTTCCATGCAGGCTTTTACCTTGCTTTCATAAGCGTTCACTTGTTCCTTGGAAATGAAATCCAGGGTTTTTTCAATGTTCAGTGCAATATTTTCCATGACATTTTGGGTTTATCTGAATGAATCAGTTAATAATTTAATTTCTATCATCGGTGAGATGCGTTCGTACAGAATGTTGTATACCGCATCTACGATAGGCATGTTGACATGCAAATGGCGGTTGAGCTCCTTGATGCACTTGGTGCCGTAATATCCTTCTGCAATCATTTCCATCTCCACTTGGGCGCTTTTTACCGAATATCCTTTGCCGATCATGGTGCCGAATACACGGTTGCGGCTGAAGTTGGAATAGGAAGTAACCAGCAGGTCGCCCAGATAGGCTGAATCGTTGG
This sequence comes from Phocaeicola faecicola, assembly GCF_013618865.1. Lineage (GTDB taxonomy): Bacteria > Bacteroidota > Bacteroidia > Bacteroidales > Bacteroidaceae > Phocaeicola > Phocaeicola faecicola. The sequence continues at coordinate 55,236 of NZ_JABSOE010000008.1, read as the reverse complement.
TACACCGGTTCAGCGGGTGAACGGTTTCCAGGAAGCGGTTCATCTCTTTCAGGGCATTGGATACCAGTACGGCCTGGAAGTTGTCTCCGTATTTCAGGCCGCTGCATATTCCGGCAGCAATGGCATATACGTTCTTCAGTACCGAAGCGTATTCAATACCTGCCACATCGGTGGTGACAGAAGTCTTGATATAGTGTCCGGAGAGCTGGCGTGCGAACATCTTGGCTTTCTCAATGTCCTTGCAGCCGACGGTCAGATACGACAGACGCTCCAATGCCACTTCCTCTGCGTGGCAGGGACCGGCCAGTACGGCAATGTTTTCTTCGGGTACATCGTAGACTTTGTGGAAATAATCGGATACGATCAAATTTTCATCAGGAACAATGCCTTTGATTGCTGTTATGATAAACTTATCCTTCAGCTTTGTCTTTAGCTTTTTGAGGTGACTTTTCAGATAGGGCGAAGGGGTGACGAAAATCAGGGTATCTGATTCCCGGACCACCTTGTTGATGTCCGATGAAAAGTTGATACACTCCATGTTGAAGCGTACGCTAGTCAGATAAGCCGGATTGTGCCCCAGACGCCGGAATTCTTCTATCCGGTCATCGCGGCGCATATACCAGTTTATGGAGTCGGCTTGTGACAGGACAATCTTGGCGATTGCCGTAGCCCAGCTTCCTCCCCCCATAATTGCTATTTTTCCAGGTAGTTTCATGATTATCAATTAAAAACTAAAAATTAAAAACTAAAAACTAAAAGCTTCGTTCTGCACGGAGAAGCTTTTAATTTTTAATTTTTAATTTCTAATTGATTAAATTTTCTGTATCCATTCCGCCACTTCGTTGACGCTAGGATTTGTCAGTTCTAATTTATACTTCTTGTTCACTCCGCAGATGTCTTGGTGTAATTTCTGTGGGTTGACATCTTTCATGTCTGAAACCAGATTGTATCCGGCTTTCTGGATAACCGGTACCCACTCTTCGGCGATACCCAGTTCCATGAATTTGGCAGGAGCGTCTTTCGGAATCACTTTTTCCGGACGCATCTGCGGGAAGAACAATACTTCCTGGATGGTGCTCTGACCTGTCATCAGCATGACCAGACGGTCCATACCGATACCCATACCTGAAGTAGGAGGCATACCGTATTCGAGGGCACGTACGAAGTCCTTGTCGATGATCATGGCTTCATCGTCTCCCTTTTCGCTCAGACGCATCTGTTCTTCAAAGCGTTCCAGCTGGTCGATCGGGTCGTTCAGCTCAGAGTAAGCGTTACATAATTCTTTTCCGTTGACCATCAGCTCGAAACGTTCTGTCAGTTCCGGGTTGTTGCGGTGACGCTTGGTCAGCGGTGACATTTCAATCGGATAGTCGGTGATGAAGGTCGGCTGGATGTAGTTGCCTTCGCAGAATTCGCCGAAGATTTCGTCGATCAGCTTGCCCTTACCCATGGTCTCGTCGATTTCCATGTTCAGTTTCAGGCAGACTTCACGGATCTGGTCTTCGTTCATTCCTGTCAGGTCGTAACCGGTGAATTCCTTGATGGAGTCGAGCATGGTTACGCGTTTGAACGGAGCCTTGAAGTTGATCAGGTGGTCTCCTACCTGTACTTCAGTCGTACCGTTTACGTCCATACAGATTTTTTCAATCATGTTTTCTGTAAACTTCATCATCCAGTTGTAGTCCTTGTAGGCTACGTAGATTTCCATGCAGGTGAACTCCGGATTGTGGGTACGGTCCATACCTTCGTTACGGAAGTTCTTTCCGATTTCGTACACACCTTCGAAACCACCTACAATCAGTCGTTTCAGGTACAGCTCGCTGGCGATACGCATGTAGAGAGGTATATCCAGTGCGTTGTGGTGCGTGATGAACGGACGGGCTGCCGCACCTCCGGCGATTGACTGGAGGATAGGAGTTTCCACTTCGATGTATCCTTTTGAGTTGAAATACTCACGCATGGAGTTGTATACTTTGTTGCGCTTCAGGAAGATATCCTTCACACCGTCGTTCACTACCAGGTCGACGTAACGCTGACGGTAGCGCAATTCTGGATCTTCGAACTTGTCATAAGCCACACCGTCCTTGTATTTTACGATAGGCAGCGGCTTGATAGACTTTGAAAGGACGGTCAACTTCTTTGCATGGATAGAAATTTCGCCCATTTGAGTGCGGAATACAAAACCTTCGATACCGATGAAGTCACCCAGGTCAAGCAGGCGCTTGAAGACTACGTTGTACAAGTCTTTGTTTTCATCCGGACAGATATCATCGCGTGTAATGTATACCTGAATACGTCCTTTTGAGTCCTGTAACTCAACGAAAGAAGCTTTACCCATTACACGACGTGACATGATACGTCCTGCAACCGAAACTTTGCGTGGTTCTGCCTCGTCGTCTTTGAATTCTGCCTTGATGTCTGTCGAAAAGGCATTGGTTACATACTCGGCAGCAGGGTAGGGATCAATGCCCATTGCTCTCATTTCATTCAGACTGTTGCGTCTGATTATTTCCTGTTCACTTAGTTCTAATACGTTCATTTGTTGATACATTAACTCAATTTCGCTACAAAAATAGGAAAGATTTTGCAAACTTCCTCTTACTTAGGCTACTTTTATTATCTTTGTCTGACGATTTATGTGTGGATTTTTTATGAAAGGGAGGTGGAATGAGAACTGTTATTTTGCAGACGGATATTGTCTGGGGGGATGCGGAAGCGAACCGCCGGAACCTGACGGAACTGATCGGGTCGTACGAGGGAGTGGACCTGTTCGTCCTGCCTGAAATGTTTGCTACCGGCTTTGGATTTCCTCCGCAGCAGGTGGCTGAGCCTGAGGTGGGAGGACCGACGCTGGAGTGGATGAGGCGGATGGCACAGGAAGGGAATTGTGCCGTAGCGGGCAGTGTGGCTGTACGGACCGCTTCGGATACGTTCCGGAACCGGTTTTATTTTGTGTTCCCGGACGGGAATGTGGAGTATTATGATAAGCGGCATCTGTTTGCGTTCGGGGGTGAACACCTGGAGTATACTCCGGGCGACCGCCGGGTAATTGTGACATATAAGGGTTTTCGGATCCTGTTGCAGGTTTGCTACGACCTGCGTTTTCCGGTCTGGATGCGCAACCGCAATGATTATGATATGATGCTGTTTGTGGCCAACTGGCCTGTAGGTAGGCGGGCTGTGTGGGATGTCCTGCTTCAGGCAAGGGCCATCGAGAATCAGTGTTATGTGTTAGGGGTCAACCGGGTAGGAACGGATCCGGTGGCGACTTACAACGGAGGAAGTATCATCCTGAACGCCTATGGGAAGACGGTGGCTGCCTGTGAGGAGGGAGCAGTGTGTGGAGCGGAAGTGGTGCTGGAACTGGAACCGCTGCTGAATTTCCGGCGTCGTTTTCCGGTACTGGAAGACAGGGATGGTTTCGAAATTAAGGTATAATCAGCAGTATAATTATAAGTAAGGCTGTCCCATTTTTTTGTGGGACAGCCTTGTTTTTTATACAATCAGAACAAGCTCCATGAAACGGTGAGTCCGGCCATTACGATGGCTACCATACTCATGAGTTTAATCAGGATGTTCAGGCTCGGGCCGGAGGTGTCCTTGAACGGGTCGCCTACGGTATCTCCTACGACGGCTGCACGGTGTACTTCACTGCCTTTTCCGCCGAAATTACCTTCTTCTACGTATTTCTTTGCATTGTCCCAGGCACCTCCTGCATTGGCCATGAAGATAGCCAGTACGAATCCCGATGACAGACCACCGATGAGCAGTCCGATAACTCCCGGAACTCCGAAAAGCAGACCGGTTACAATCGGTGCTATAATAGCGAGCAGCGAAGGGAATACCATTTCACGCTGTGCTCCCTGTGTGGAGATTTGCACGCAGCGTGCATAGTCGGGTTCTGCTTTTCCTTCGAGGATTCCTTTGATTTCACGGAACTGTCGGCGCACTTCTTCTACCATGCTTCCGGCGGCACGGCCCACTGCATTCATGGTCAGTCCGCAGAACAGGAAGGCCATCATACTGCCGACAAACATACCCGAAAGTACTTTGGGGTTCATCAAGGTAACGTCATAGAACATAATGAAATCGGTAAAACTGGCTTCGTGGATGGCTACGCTGATGCCGTTGGGCAGTTCCAGTACGGTATTTCCCAACCGCTCCAGTCCGATACGGATTTCTTCGATATAAGAAGCCAGCAGGGCCAGTCCTGTCAGGGCTGCCGAACCGATGGCAAAGCCTTTTCCGGTAGCAGCTGTAGTATTTCCCAGTGAATCGAGGGCATCGGTACGCTTACGCACTTCCGCACCCAGTCCGCTCATTTCTGCATTTCCACCCGCATTGTCGGCAATCGGTCCATAGGCGTCAGTGGCCAGTGTGATTCCCAGCGTGGAAAGCATACCTACCGCGGCAATGCCGATACCGTACAGACCTATGCCTATGTTGCTGAAATCGAAACCGGAAGCCAGCCAGTAAGAAAGGATAATGCCGGCTACCACGGCTATCACCGGAATAGTGGTTGAAATCATTCCCAGTCCGATACCCGAGATGATGACAGTGGCAGGACCGGTTTTACCGCTTTCCGAAAGTTTCTGTGTGGGGCGGTACGACTGTGAAGTATAATATTCGGTCGATTGTCCGATGATGATGCCTACGGCCAGTCCTACGACCACGGCAAACGCAATGTTGACCCAGTTGGTCAGCTGCAGCAGCCACAGGATGAAGAAAGTGGCAATGACGATGAGCACCGAACTCAGGTTGGTACCTCTGGCAAGTGCCTGCAGCAATTCTTTCATGCCTGCACTTTCTTTGGTGCGGACCGTAAAAATACCGATGATGGAGAGTACAATGCCCACTGCGGCAATCAGCATGGGGGCAATGACTGCCTTGAACTGCATCTCTGTGTTGCCCGTACCGATGAAGGCTGCAGCTCCCAGAGCAGCGGTGGCCAGGATAGAACCACAGTACGATTCGTACAGGTCGGCACCCATTCCGGCTACGTCTCCTACGTTGTCTCCTACGTTATCGGCTATGGTTGCCGGATTTCTCGGGTCGTCTTCCGGGATACCTGCTTCCACCTTTCCTACCAGGTCGGCACCTACGTCAGCCGCTTTGGTATAGATACCTCCTCCCACACGGGCGAAGAGTGCCTGAGTAGATGCTCCCATGCCAAATGTCAGCATGGTGGTAGTGATGATGCACAGTTTGGCAGTCGGATTCATGGCATCGGCCGGTATACAGTAGTCCAGCAGCAAATACCAGAAAGAGATATCCAGCAATCCCAGACCTACCACTACCAGTCCCATGACGGCTCCACTCCGGAAGGCTACCTTAAGTCCTTTGTTGAGCGAGGTGCGTGCCGCGTTCGCCGTGCGTGCCGAAGCATATGTGGCTGTTTTCATGCCCAGAAAACCGGATAAACCGGAGAAGAATCCGCCCGTCAGGAAGGCTACCGGTACCCAGGGGTTCTGCAGATTGAATCCGTATGCCATGACCGAAAACAGAATCACCAGTCCGATAAATACCATTGTCACTACCTTATATTGCTGCTTAAGGTACGACATGGCCCCTTTTCGCACATGCGACGCAATTCGTTTCATGGTGTCGGTGCCTTCGCTTTCGCGCATCATTTGCTTGTAGAAGTATCCTGCCAGGATTAGTGCCAGAAGAGAGGCGGCAGGAACCAGCCAGAAGAGATGTGTTTCCATATATTTAAGATTTAGATTAGATGTGTCTGGTCCCGGACATTAAGGACGGGAAAAGCAATCCCTTTCCGAAAAACGGGGCTTTCGGAAAGAGTCATATCCAGTCCTGTCCTGTATCCCACAAATATAGGAAAAATCTTGATTAAAACAAGGTTTACAGTTGGCAACTTCCTGCTGACAGTGAATGGATAAAAATGTTTTAAAGTGTGATATTTATGTAAAAAATCGAATTAAACTATCAAAATGAGTATAAATATTGTTATATTGTGGTTGTATTAGCATGATATTCGTTATATTTGTGATAAATGTAAAATTGAACAGACTATGGTATATGATATGAATATGTTGCAGCAGTTTTATGCGGCCTATGCCGGTAAAACAGGAGCTGTCCGCCGCTGCCTGGGGAGACCGCTCACGCTGGCGGAGAAAATACTCTACAGCCACCTTTATGAGCCTTCTTCCGTGAAAGCATTCCGGAGAGGGGAGGATTATGTCGACTTCCGTCCCGACCGGGTAGCCATGCAGGATGCTACGGCACAGATGGCCCTGCTGCAGTTTATGAATGCCGGAAAGAAAACCTCGGCAGTACCGGTTACGATACATTGTGACCACCTGATTCAGGCTTTCAAGGGAGCGGAGACCGATTTGCCCGTAGCCTGCAAGACAAATAAGGAGGTATATGATTTTCTGAAAAGCGTGGCTTCCCATTACGGACTGGGATTCTGGCAACCGGGAGCGGGTATCATCCATCAGGTGGTATTGGAAAATTACGCTTTCCCGGGAGGTATGATGGTGGGTACGGATTCTCATACTCCGAATGCAGGCGGTCTGGGCATGATTGCCATCGGAGTCGGTGGAGCCGATGCGGTGGATGTCATGACCGGAATGGAATGGGAATTGAAGATGCCCCGCCTGATTGGGGTACATCTAAAAGGAAGACTGAACGGATGGGCTGCTCCGAAGGATGTGATACTGAAACTGGCCGGACTGCTGACCGTAAAAGGGGGAACGAATGCCATCATCGAGTACTTTGGTGAAGGGGCAGCTTCTCTTTCGGCTACGGGAAAGGCTACAATCTGCAATATGGGTGCGGAGGTAGGAGCGACTACGTCATTGTTCCCTTATGACGAGGAAATGGCGGCTTATCTGTGTGCGACCGGCAGGGAGAAAGTGGCTGCATTGGCCTCTGAGGTGGCTGCCGACCTGAAGGCGGATCCGGAGGTGTATGCGCAGCCCGAACAATATTACGACCGGGTGATTGAGATTGACCTCTCGGCTTTGGAACCTTATCTGAACGGTCCTTTCACACCTGATGCGGCCTGCCCATTGTCGGAATTTGCGGCAAAAGTAAAGGCGAACGGGTATCCCCGTCGCATGGAGGTCGGACTCATCGGTTCTTGCACCAACTCGTCTTATCAGGATTTGAGTCGTGCGGCTTCGCTGGTCCGTCAGTTGAAGGATAAGGGACTGAAGATGGCTTCTCCTCTGTTGGTGAATCCGGGGTCGGAACAGGTGTACTGCACTGCCGTCCGTGACGGAATGATAGCCGATTTCAAGGCAGCGGGAGCAACCATAATGGCCAATGCCTGCGGACCGTGCATCGGTCAGTGGAAACGGGAGACGGATGATCCGCTCCGGCCTAACTCCATCGTGACTTCCTTCAACCGGAATTTTGCCAAACGGGCCGACGGAAATCCCAATACGCATGCCTTTGTGGCTTCACCGGAAATAGCGACAGCCCTGGCCATTGCCGGCGACCTGTGTTTCAATCCGATGACCGATACGCTGAGAAACGAGCGGGGTGAGGAGGTCAGACTGGATCCTCCTGTGGGCGACAAGCTTCCTCCGAAGGGATTTACGGTAGGCGATAACGGTTATCTGGCTCCTCCGGCCAGTGGAGAAGAGGTGGAAGTGGTCATCGATCCACAGTCGGAACGTTTGCAGAAACTGGAGCCTTTCGCACCCTGGGACGGTAAGAACCTTATCGATATGCCGCTGCTGATCAAGACGAAGGGCAAGTGCACTACCGACCATATTTCCATGGCTGGACCGTGGCTGCGTTTCCGCGGACATCTGGAAAATATCTCGGAGAACATGCTGATGGGAGCGGTGAATGCCTTCAACGGAGAAACCAACTGTGTGTGGAATGCCCAGGATGGCCGTTATGAGACGGTGTCGGGTACGGCCAAGGCGTATAAGCGGGCCGGTCTGTATTCGGTGGTAGTGGCAGAGGAAAATTACGGAGAAGGCTCCAGTCGCGAACATGCGGCCATGGAACCCCGTTTCCTGAATGTGCGGGTGGTACTGGCAAAGAGTTTTGCCCGTATTCACGAGACCAACTTGAAGAAGCAGGGAATGCTGGCATTGACATTTGCCTGCAAGGACGATTATGACAAGGTACAGGAACACGACCTGATTTCGGTGCTTGGACTGGATACGTTCGCTCCCGAAAGTCGGCTGAAGGTCTTGCTGAAACATTCGGACGGATCGGAAGACTGCATTGAGGTACAGCATACCTATAATGAAATGCAGATTGGATGGTTCCGTGCAGGTTCTGCACTGAATACCTTGAGCCGCAAATCGCTGTCGTAATCATCGTGGATTGTTTGAATCGCAAGTTTTCAATAGGATAATATAACTAAAATTTTGGAGGAAAGAATAATGAGTAAAGCATACATGAAAGAGGGAAAACTGGTAGTGCCCTCATGTGTTACCATTCCATTTATTGAAGGCGACGGGGTCGGTGCGGAACTGACACCGGCTTGTCAGAAGATTGTGAACGAGGCTGTGAAACTGGCTTATAAAGGCGAGCGTTCCATTGAGTGGATGGAGGTCTTGGCAGGAGAGAAAGCTTACAAGCAGACGGGAGAATGGCTTCCTGAAGCTACGATGGAGGCTTTCCGCGAATACCTGATAGGTATCAAGGGACCGCTGACGACTCCGGTAGGCGGGGGAATCCGTTCGCTGAATGTGGCTTTGCGCCAGACACTCGACCTGTATGTCTGTCTGCGTCCGGTACGCTGGTTCAAGGGAGTGGTTTCTCCGTTGAAAGATCCGCAGAAGGTCGACATGCACATCTTCCGTGAGAATACAGAAGACATTTATGCCGGAATCGAATGGGAACAGGGAACGCCGGAAGCACAGAAGTTTTACGCGTTTCTGAGGGATGAGATGGGAGTGAAGAAGGTGCGCTTCCCCGAGACCTCTTCTTTCGGTGTCAAGCCGGTTTCGGTAGAAGGTACACAGCGTCTGGTGCGTGCGGCCATTGAATATGCCTTGCAGCATCACCTTCCGTCAGTGACTCTGGTGCATAAAGGGAATATCATGAAATATACGGAAGGTGGTTTCAAACGCTGGGGATATGAGGTGGCAGAGAAAGAGTTTGCAGAACAGACCTTTACCATGAATTATTACCAGCAGTTGAAGAAGGAACTGGGGGAGGAGTCGGCAAAGGCGGCTCTGGCAGAGGCTTCCAACAAAGGCAAACTGATTGTGAAAGACTGCATTGCCGATGCCTTCCTGCAGAACACATTGTTGAATCCGGAGGACTATTCGGTGATTGCTACGCTCAATCTGAACGGCGATTATGTGTCCGACCAGCTGGCAGCCATGGTAGGCGGTATCGGTATTGCACCGGGGGCCAACATCAATTATCATACCGGGCATGCCATTTTTGAGGCTACGCACGGTACGGCTCCTGACATTGCCGGAAAGAATATGGCCAACCCCTGCTCGCTGCTGCTTTCATCGGTGATGATGCTGGAGTATATGGGATGGAACGAGGCTGCGGCATTGATTGTGGCGGCACTGGAAGAATCGTTTGCTGCAGGAGAAGCTACTGTCGATCTGGCTCGCTTCATGCCCGACGGTACTCCTCTGGGAACGGAAGAATTCGCACAGAGAATTGTGGAACGTCTTTAACCGTAAAAGTAAATTGCCATGAAAAAGGAATATATCGTATATAAACTTTCGGAATGTGCCAAGCAGGCCTGCCGTATCGACAATGAATTGTTCTCTAAGTTTAATGTGAAAAGAGGACTCCGCAATGAAGACGGTACCGGTGTGCTGGTGGGACTGACAAAGATAGGTAATGTAGTGGGATATGAGCGGACGGCCGAGGGCCTGAAGCCTATTCCCGGAAAGTTGTTTTACCGCGGCTATGACCTGGATGACATTGCTCATGCCCTCCTGAAAGAGAAGCGCTTCGGCTTTGAGGAGGTGGCTTACCTGCTGCTTTCCGGTGAACTGCCCGACAGTGAGCAGCTGGCTTCGTTCAAGGAACTGATCAATGACAATATGCCTCTGGACAAGAAGACTACGATGAACATCATCGACCTTGAGGGACAGAACATCATGAACATTCTGGCGCGCAGTGTACTCGAAATGTATACTTTCGACCCGAATCCGGATGATATCTCCCGCGATAACCTGATGAGGCAGTCCATCGAACTGATATCCAAGTTCCCTACCATCATTGCGTATGCGTACAACATTTACCGTCACAGTACGCACGGACGTTCCCTGCATATCCGTCACCCGGATGAGAGTCTGTCGCTGGCAGAGAACTTCCTTTATATGATTAAAAAGGATTATACGCCGCTGGAGGCACGGATGCTTGACCTGCTGCTGGTGCTTCAGGCCGAGCATGGTGGAGGTAACAACTCCACCTTCACGGTCAGGGTGACCAGTTCCACGCGTACCGATACGTATTCCAGCATTGCAGCCGGCATCGGTTCCTTGAAGGGGCCTCTTCACGGAGGTGCCAACATTCAGGTGGTGAAGATGTTCCATCACCTCAAGGAAGTCATTTCCGACTGGACCAACGTGGATGAGATAGATACGTACCTTACCCGCATGCTCAACAAGGAGGCGTACGACGGCAGCGGACTGATTTACGGAATCGGACATGCTGTATATACGATATCCGACCCGCGTGCCGTCCTCCTGAAGGAACTGGCGAGCGAACTGGTGGCCGAAAAGGGTTGTGAGAAGGAGTTTGCCTTCCTGGAATTGCTGGAACAGCGGGCCATCGCTTGCTTCAAGAAGGTGAAAGGAACCCGGAAGCAGGTTTGCTCGAATGTGGATTTCTATTCGGGCTTCATCTACGAGATGATGGGCCTGCCTCATGAAATCTATACCCCTCTGTTTGCGATGGCGCGCATTGTGGGATGGACGGCTCACCGCATTGAGGAACTGAATTTTGAAGGACGGAGAATCATTCGTCCGGCTTATAAGAATGTACTCGAGGAGGTGGAATATACTCCGATCGGCGACAGATAAGGTCGCGGATATACGGTACGGACGGGCAGTCGCTGCGGTGCGTACAGGGGAAGCGGGTAGACCGAAGGGTGTGGAATCAGGCACCTGCGGTCTGCCCGCTTTTCTTGTATGCGCAGGTCCGGTCGCCGTTCGCAGGGGAGGATTTTTCTTCTTTTTCGGGGATATTCCAGCGGTTTCAGTAACCGGTTGAGGATTAAAATCTTTCGAATTTTATATAAAATGCATAAATAAAATATATAGTGCATTTTTTTGCCAATCAATCCATTTGTATTACCTTTACGTCCGAAATGGTGTTCGGGTGTCTGTTCAGACACTCGGATGAAAAGGGAATCAGGTGAAAGTCCTGAACAGTCCCGCTGCTGTAAGCTCCATTCAACCTGTTGGAAAAAGCTCATGCCACTGATAACTGAACATATCGGGAAGGTTCCAAGAGGGGAGTAAGTCAGAAGACCTGCCATTGTACAAGTTTATCGCACTCGAGGGATTAGGCGCTTAAACAGATTTTATTTTCAACTTTATCAGGTAAGAGAATAAGGTGCGGCGGAGGAAACTTTGCCCGCATCCGGAAGTGTATCCTTAGTGGGCTTCTGTGCTTTCCCGACAGTGGAAGGCGGGGAGTAGGCAGGTACGGAATCCTGCACCGGATTTTGGCTGATGAACCGGAAATCCGGAACCATAAGCGGAATGTTTATGTGGACTGCCGCGACGGGAGGTACTTCGGAATTTGTTTTTTCTACTGTCCGGGCGTTGTGCCGGACCGGAGGTTGCGCGATGCGTAGCTGTCCGGCACCGGAGTGTCAACAGGTGTGATAAACCGGCCGAGGAGTTTTTTTATCATAAATAGAGACAAAAAAGTATGGAAAAACAAAGATTGTTTTGTGCAGCTTACTGCTTGGGCACTACCTTGCTATTAGGAGGGGGGCTGGTTTCCTGCAGTGAGGGAGGTAATGCTCCTGAGGGCGATTCACAGCCGACTCCTTATATTACGAAGGTGTTGGAGTTTGTACCTGCTCCCGGACAGTTTGTGAATGCCTTGCCGGCTTTCAGTGAGGGTGATTCTCAGGAAACGATGAATCAGAAGGTACTGGAACTGATCGGCCATAACAAGCGGGGGCTTGTTTCGTTGGGTGGATATGGCGGATACGTGATTGTAGGCTTCGACCATACCATCGAGAATAAGGCCGGAAAGCCGGATTTCAGGGTGCTGGGCAATGCCTTCAACGGAAATTCGTCGGCTGCAGCCAGCGGAAAGGCGCAGGGGGGCAGCTACGAACCGGGAATCATCCGGGTGGCGTACGACAAGAACAAGAATGGCAGACCCGACTCGGATGAGTGGTTTGAGATTCAGGGAAGTGCTCATAAGGCAGGACATACGGAAGCGTGGTACGAGGAGGCAAAGGAGGTCGGTAATGACATGCATTTCTACTCTGATTATGAGATTACTTATTACCGTCCGTCGGGAGAGCCTTCTTCGGCTGAGGATAAGGAACGTTATATCCGCTGGACAGACAATAAGGGCGGCGAAGGCTATCTGCCGAAGAACGTCTATCATAACCAGCCTTACTTCCCGCAGTGGGTGACTGCCGACCGGATTACGTTCAGAGGGGCACGCCTGCCGCAGAATGCAGTCAACAAGGGTACGGAAGACCAACCGTATTTCGTACTTTTTCCGTTCTCGCAGGGATATGCCGACAATGCCATCAACGATTCGGAGGGGGCATGCATTGACATAGACTGGGCCATAGATGCTGCCGGACAGCCGGCCGACTTGCCCGGAGTGGATTTTATTCAGATTTATACAGGTGTGAATCAAATAAATGGATGGTTGGGTGAATGTTCTACCGAGGTTATGGGAGTAGAGGACCTTCATCTGCTTGGAAAATAAACAACTTAACTAAATTACAGTAATTATGAAATCGGTAACTTTTTTTAGAATGAAAAGCATCTGTGCTGTCATGCTGGTTGCGCTGGCAGTGCTGGTAGGCAGTTGTAGCAAGGAAAACGGAGGAACCGTCGGTTTGCCGGGTTCTTTCAAGTGGATCACTGAAATTAATTCCGAACAGCCGGTATTCGTGGCTGTGGATACGCCGTTGAAACTGGAGTATGCCGTTGAGAATGTGAAATCGGTCACTGTAGGTGAATTGCCGCAGGGATGGACGGCTACGGTGGATGAGGCTGCCGGAAGTGTCACGCTGACAGCTACGGCTCAGGCGGAGCAGAAGGTGAATGTACAGGTAAAGGTTCTGGGAGCAGACGATAAGGAAGTGGTAGAGAGCGTTGCGCTTTATTGCTTGAATTCGTTTGATAATCCGAAGGGAACTTTTGTGCTGAACGAAGGTAATATGACTACGGAGAACGGTTCGCTGACCTATATTACCCCCGAAGGTTACGTGATTGGAGATGCCTATAAGGCTGTAAACGGTACGGAACTGGGTAATGTGGCCCAGGATATGGCATTCTGCAATGGCAAGATTTATGTCATCACTCAAAACGGTGACCAGAATCCGGTAGGTACCAGATTTGAAAATGACGGAATGCTGGTGGTGATGAATGCCAAAACCTTAAAGAAGGAGGTGGCACTGAGTAAGACGGAGCTTTCCGATCTTGACTGGCCTACACACATCGCCGTACTCGATGACCAGCATATTTATATCAGAGACAATGCGATGGTTCGTCGTCTGGATCTGGAAACCAAGACTTTGTATCCCGTGTCAGGAACAAACAAAGCTCCCAAGAGTCAGTTTTTGGTAACCAATGGAAAAGTATATACTTACAAGGCAGGAATCATTTCCGGACTTCTTGAAATTTCTGCCGACAATGATGCTGCGAAGTCTATTCTTTTTCCTTTCAAGTTGACTTACCAGATCAACAGTGTGTTAGGAATGAAGGCTGCCGATAATGGAGAATTCTGGGTAATGGGATTTGGTTTCGGAGAGACCTCTATCGGTAAGTTTAATCCGACTACGAAGAAGATGACTCAGAAACAGATCGGAGTGAAACCGTTTGTGGGAGCTTCGGGAGTGACTTTTGCCAATAAGGGAAATAAGCTGTATTATGCCGACGGTACGACTATTTACTGTCTGAATTTTGATGCTGCCGAAGGAGAAGAGGCTGAATCTGTAGTCACCGACCTGAATAATATTGACGTGAATGCGGGCATGCTGTATAACGGTATTTCGGCACATCCTGTAACGGGACTGATATATATCAATACCATCAAGGGTTTTGCACAGTTTACACAGAATCAGATCTGGGCATTCGACTTCGATGCGAATACGGAAGAGCCTGTGGCAAAATACGAGAATTATACTCACTTCCCGGTTGGTTTCTTCTTCTATCCGGAAGCGAAATAAGGAGGCATTGTATCTTGTGTATTAACGATAAATGAAGACGGTTATGAGAAAAATATGGAATCTGGCGATACTGATATTTGCAGGTGTTTCACTGTTGTCTTCCTGTTCCACTAAGGTGGAGGATAATCCAGAAGGGAATCCTTCAACGGGATCGGAAGATGTATGGGGCAAGACTTGGGACGGTTATGGACGTCCGGAGGGTGTGTTGATTCTGAACCAGGGGGCACGCCTGGTGAACAACAGTTCGCTGACTTACATCGCTCCCGACGGTACCATCGAGGAGAATGTATACCGCAAGGTCAATGGTACGCCGTTTGGCAATGAGGCACAGGACATGTGGATGTACAACGGTAAACTTTATATCTTGAGCAACGGAATCTACAGTCCCAACGGGGAGGTAAGCGACGGAGAACTGGTTATCGCCGACGCAGTGACGCTGAAGCTTGAGAAGGCTTATAAGATGAAAGACCTGCTCTTCAAGCGCCCGGAAGGAAGTCTGGATGAGAAGGAATGGCTGCCGCTGATGACTCCGTTCGATAATATAGCGGTGCTCGATGAAAAGAATATTTTCCTGTCGGAGGGACAGGGGCTTTTCCGTTTCGACAGTACTACCGGTGAACTGAACATCGTGGAGGGAGGTTATCACTTCGGAAATCAGGGAAATACGATTGAAGAGGTGGCTTCTACCCGGGGTATTCTCCGTATCGGAGATCACTTGTACTGCGGTGGAGGCGGTTTCTGGGCTTCTACCCGTCTGCTGGAGCTGTCGAAGGGAAAGAATGAGGTAACCCGTGTGTTGCCGGACCTGCGGGGGGATTTCATCAGCGGTATCTGTCAGACCGGGGAACATGAAGTGATGCTGGCAACCTGTGGCCGTGGAGGTACGACCAACAGTTACCTGTATTTTGTCGATGTCGAGAAATGGGAAGTTACGAAGATGAAGTCCATCAAGGAGGATATTTCTGCGGAATTCTTCAATACTTCGGGTATTTCACTGGCCGGTGACTATATTTATTATGCTGCCGGAAAAACGACAATCAAGCGCTTGTCATTGAAAACCTGGAAGAGTGAGACCTATATTGACGTTGCCAAGGATGCTCCTAATGGAAAGTACCTGAACTGTAACGTCATGGCCGTTCCTTCGAATCAGTATGTGTATGTGGCCGTTTCGGATAAATACTATGAATCGATTAAGGCCGACAACAATTATCTGCTGATTTATGACTGCAGCGGCGACGAGCCGGTTCTGGTGAAGAACATTGTCAATAAGACAGACAATCCGATCGGTATCTTCCCGATGAGCAAGTTTTACCGGTAAAAGAAACTGGTAAGAATAACCTTATCAAGGAAGTACGATAGGGTTTGAAAAGAGATTGCAAGGCGTTGGAAAAAACGTTGCCTTGCAATCTCTTTTTTTATGCAGCAGGGTATATAGGATGTTTCACCCTGCTGATTGAATAATCAGCAACGCTGATTATTGAAACGACGATGTAATCCGGATAATTTGCGCAGTGGTTTATCAAAAAGAAACTGCCCGACTTGCTTATCCTTCGTGGTGGAAAACAAAAAAGTCGGGCAGTTTCAAAATTATTTTTGCATGAGCGGCTGACCTGAAAGGCGGGAAGGCCGGGAATTCTTCCGAAGTCCCTTTCATTTTCCCGAAGACGGTTCAGGATTTCCGCTGGTAAGTCGCTTCTACTCCAGTCTGCTGGCAGTCGGCTCCCATGGGAGGATTCTGCTTGTAGACGGCAATCCGGACTTCCTCTACTGTCGGAAAGTCGTGCAGCAGTCGCTGTGCAATGCGTCCGGCCACGTGCTCCAGCAGTTTGGAGGGAATCATCATCTCCGCTTTTACGGCCTGGAAGACCTCTCCGTAATTGACCGTTCCTTCCAGTTCATCGGTTTCGGCGGCCTGTGAGAAATCCGTTTTCAGCCGCAGGTCGACGGAGTATTCTGCTCCTACCCGGTGTTCCTGGTCGAACACACCGTGGTATGCATAAAACTTCAACCCTTTGAGGTGAATGTACATATTCTGAGGATGTGACATAATCATAAGGTGTTATGTGTGAGAAAAACAAATGCCTTGCCCTTTGGATATCGGACAAGGCATTTTATATGAATTCGTTGATCAGTCTCTGTAGTTGACAGGAATGTTCCGTCCGGCATTATCCGCAGCGTGAAGAACCGCAAGTCTTACAGATGAGGCATCCCTCCTGGTAAACCAGGGTCTCGTGTCCGCAGTTGGGACACTTGCCTGCAGCGGCTGTACCGTCCTGTACGTATTTCTTCAGGGCTCTGGCCACACCGTTTTTCCAGGTATTGATGTTCTCGCTGTCCAATTGCAGTGAGTCAACCAGCTTCAGTACCTGGTCGATCGGCATTCTCCATCTCAAGACTCCCGAAATCAGCTTGGCATAGTTCCAGTACTCCTTGTTGAACTTCTCTGAAAGGCCTTCGACAGTCATCTTATAACCTCTCTTGTTCTCGAACTGGAAGTCGTACCGCTTGTTGCCCTCTTCATCATAGTTCTTGATGATGCGTCCGGTAGTCACCGACTTAGGCAGCAGGATACCTTCTTCGTCGTCCTGCAGACCGGTAAAGATTTCGTACGGATGTCCGTCCAGCAATCCGACAAAGGCTACCCATTTTTCCTTGTTGTTCTGGAAACGCACTACATCGGCCTCCAGTACACGAGGACGGACCTCTACTACCTGTGGCGGCTTGCAGTTGCATTCCTTTTCGCTCTTGTTGTCGCTCTTCTTCTGGGTAGTGATCAGTACGCCGGCACGTGAACCGTCACGGTAAACCGTACATCCCTTACAGCCAGAACGCCATGCCTCTACATACAGACGGTTCACCAGGTCTTCGTCTACGTTGTTCGGCAGGTTGATGGTCACACTGATAGAGTGGTCCACCCATTTCTGGATACGTCCCTGCATCTTGACCTTCATCAGCCAGTCTACGTCGTTCGAAGTGGCTTTGTGGTAAGGCGATTTGGCTACCAGGTCGTCGATTTCTTCCTGAGTATATCTCCGGGTTGAATCATATCCGTTGGCTTCCATCCAGGTAAGGAACTTGTGATGGAAGACAGTATATTCTTCGAATGAATCACCGGTTTCATCCACGAAGTCCACATGTACATTGGCATCGTTCGGATTTACCTTGCGGCGACGCTTGTATACCGGCATGAATACCGGTTCGATACCCGATGTGGTCTGAGTCATCAGACTGGTGGTTCCTGTAGGAGCGATGGTCAGACACGCAATGTTGCGCCGGCCGTATTTCTTCATTTCCTCATACAGTTCAGGATCTGCTTCGCGCAGGCGGTTGATGAACGGGTTGTTGGCTTCGCGTGCCGCATCGTATATTTCGAAGGCACCGCGTTCCTTAGCCATGCAGACAGACGAACGGTAAGCCTCGATGGCAATGGTACGGTGTACCTTTTCTGAGAAATCAGTGGCTTCTTCTGTACCGTAGCGCAGTCCCATTGCAGCCAGCATGTCTCCTTCGGCCGTGATACCTACACCGGTACGTCTTCCCAGTCCTGATTTGCGGTAAATCTTTTCCCACAAGTGGCGCTCTGTTCCTTTTACCTCGTCGCTTTCCGGGTCGCTGTCAATCTTTTCCATGATCTTCTCGATTTTTTCGAGTTCCAGATCGATGATGTCGTCCATGATACGCTGTGCCAGCGCCACGTGCTTCTTGAACAGGTCGAAATCGAAATAGGCTTCCGGAGTAAACGGATTGACTACATACGAATACAGGTTGATGGCCAGCAGACGGCAAGAGTCGTACGGACACAACGGAATTTCACCGCACGGGTTGGTCGATACGGTACGGAATCCCAGGTCGGCATAACAGTCGGGAACGGATTCGCGCAGAATGGTATCCCAGAACAATACGCCCGGTTCGGCCGACTTCCATGCATTGTGTACGATTTTCTTCCACAAGGCAGAAGCATTCACTTCCTTGGTGTACATCGGATGGTCAGAGTCGATCGGGAACTGCTGGGTATACATGCGGTTTTCTACAGCCGCCTGCATGAACTCGTCGTCGAGCTTCACAGAAACGTTGGCACCGGTAACCTTTCCTTCGGTCATCTTGGCGTCAATGAACGATTCTGAGTCAGGGTGTTTGATGGATACGCTCAACATCAAGGCACCGCGTCGTCCGTCCTGTGCCACTTCACGGGTTGAGTTAGAGTAGCGTTCCATGAAAGGAACCAGTCCGGTAGAAGTCAGTGCGGAGTTTTTCACTGGAGAACCTTTCGGGCGGATGTGTGAGAGGTCGTGTCCGACACCTCCGCGGCGTTTCATCAGCTGTACCTGCTCCTCGTCGATACGGATGATGGCACCGTACGAGTCGGCGGCACCGTCCAGACCGATTACAAAACAGTTGGACAATGAAGCAATCTGGAAGTCATTTCCAATACCGGTCATCGGACTTCCCTGAGGAACGATGTATTTGAAATGATCGAACAGGTCGAAGAGTTCTTTCGAACTGAGCGGGTTCGGATATTTGTCTTCGATACGGGCTACTTCATTAGCTATACGCCAATGCATGTCTTCTGGTGATTTCTCGTAGATGTTTCCAAAAGAGTCTTTTACTGCATATTTGTTGACCCATACGCGGGCAGCAAGTTCGTCTCCGTTGAAATACTGTAACGATGCCTTATAAGCGTCATCATAGCTGTAGGTTTGCTTTTCCACTTTCGTATAATAATTAGTTTGTTATTTCTGTTTAATATAATATTGTTATATCTGTTAAATAAAGTAGTAGAAGTTGGGTTTATTAATAACAAACTGGTGCAAATCTATAGATGTTTTCCGAATTGGCAAAATAAATAGTGGAAAAGTTATCAACAGTTTTGTGAAGTTTTCCAAAACGGAAAACCAATCTGTTTATTATCAGTTGCTTATCTGTTTGGAGGGGTGAACAAAGTTTTCCGTTTTGAAAAACTTGTGTTCACTTGTTCCTTTCGGGGTAAGCCGAATGCAGCAGGTTTTCCGTACAGGGAAAACTTTCGGATTTTATCCGTTTATTAAGAATATTGCTTATCTTTGTATAAATGGTTAACTTATAAAACACGTTTATGGACTCAATAAAAAACAGGAGAACAATCCGGAAATATACCCAGCAGGATATTCCGGCCGATTTGTTGAACGGTTTGCTGGAAGAGGCCTTCCGGGCTTCGACAATGGGCAATATGCAATTGTACAGTGTGGTTGTGACACGCGATGCGGAGATGAAGCAGAAGCTGGCTCCGGCTCATTTCAACCAGCCGATGGTGACCTCGGCTCCGGTGGTGCTGACTTTCTGTGCCGATTTCAACCGTTTCAGCAAATGGTGCCGCATGCGTAAGGCAGAGCCGGGGTACGACAATCCGATTTCCTTCTTGAATGCCGCCAGTGATACCTTGCTGGTTACCCAGAATTTCTGTACCCTGGCCGAAGCGCACGGACTGGGCATCTGTTACCTGGGAACTACGGTTTACAACCCGGATCAGATTGTGGATATCCTGCACTTGCCGGAACTGGTGATGCCGATTGCCACGATTACCGTGGGATATCCGGATGAATGTCCTCCACAGCCCGACAGATTACCGGTAAGCGGTATTGTGCACGAGGAAGTATATCACGATTATTCGGAAAAGGATATCGATGAGATTTATGCCTATAAGGAAGGGCTTCCGGAAAACAAGCATTTTGTGGAAATCAATCATACGGAGACCCTGGCGCAGATCTTTACGGACATCCGTTACAAGAAGACGGACAATGAGGTAATGTCTGAGCGTCTGAAGGCAGTGCTGAAGAGGCAGGGATTCCGGAAAGAATAAAATGGCTGAGGCCGTCCCGAAAAGAGCGAGCCGCATCTACCACTGAATGTGGATGCGGCTCGCTCTTTTATTTTATCTTTCCGTTTTATTTTATTTTCCGTCGCAGGTCGCTCTGCTTCCCGTACTGAAGAGCAGGGAAAGAAAGGACCGGTACACCGGTGTCGGTAACGGATTATTTCTGTCTCAGGCTGATTTCGATTTCCTCGATTTCAGATTTGAAAGCCTTGTCGACTTCCACCTGGTCTTTGACAATCTTGCATGCATGCAATACCGTTGCGTGGTCTTTGTTGCCAATCAGCTGACCGATTTTTGAAGAAGAAGCATCGGTATGTTTTTTGGCCAGATACATGGCCACCTGACGTACCTGCACCACCTCTCTTTTGCGTGTCTTGGTGTGGATGGTCGAAGTTTCCACCTTGTAGTGACTGCACACCTTCTCGATGATGTCGTTTACGGTCAGCGGCTTTACCTCTGCACAGCGTACAGCCTGGCGTACGATGCGCTGGGCCAGTTCCAGGTCGATTTCCCGCTTGAGCTGGATGGAGTAGACCAGCAGCGAGTTTACGATACCCTCCAGTTCACGGACACTTTCATTGACACTTTCGGCAATGTAGCAGATCACCGATTCCGGAATAATCAGACCGTCGCGGCGGATCTTGTTGCGGAGAATGTTCTTTCTCAGTTCGATATCCGGCTTTTCCAGTTCGGCCACCAGCCCCCATTTGAATCGGGTCAGCAAGCGGTCTTCCATACCCTGCAGCATGACAGGAGCACGGTCGGAAGTCAGAATCAGCTGCTTGCCGTTCTGATGCAGGTGGTTGAATATGTGGAAGAAGGTATTCTGTGTCTTGGTAACCCCGGCAAACTCCTGAATATCATCAATAATCAGCACGTCAATGGTCTGATAGAAACTGATGAAGTCATTGAAGTGGTTGGTACGTACCGAGTCGGTATACTGCACCTGAAACAGGTGTGCAGATACATACAATACACGCTTTTCGGGATACAGTTCCTTGATGCGCGTACCGATGGCATTGATCAGGTGCGTCTTTCCCACACCCGACGGTCCGTACAGAAACAGCGGGTTGAACGTACGGGCCGGATTCTGTGCTACTGTTTCGGCTACCGTGCGTGAAAACTCGTTGCTGCTTCCTTTGATGAAGTTATCGAAATTGTAGTTGGGATTCAAGTGCGGGTCCAGGTCCTGAACGGCAGGGGCCTTCAGGAGGTTCGGACTTTTGTTCGCATTGTGTATGGACGTCTGAGGCGGCAGTGCATTCGAATGCTCTGTCCCCTTGATATCCATTGCTATCCGGTTAGTCTTATCTGTCAGGATGGAATACATCAGCTCCGTGCCTTCTCCGATTTCTTTGAAAATGGCAGCACGCAGCAATCCCACGTACTTGTCTTCCAGATATTCATAGAAGAAAGGACTTGGAACCCCGATAGTCAAGGCTTTATTTTCGTATTTTAGTGGTACGATTGGCTCGAACCATGTCTTAAAGGCTGTCGTATTTACGTTGTCCTTGATGAAATTGAGGCAACGATTCCATAATACAATAGCCTGATTGTTTTCAATCATATTTAATTTGTTATTAATAAAGCGAAACTTCTACTGCTGCAAATTTCGGAATCTATTTTTAGAAAAACAAATCGATTTTCTCTTGCTTTTTTGATTTTTTATGTAATGTTCTGTGATTCAGATGTTTCTACAGTGTTAAATAAATTGTTAAATTATGGTATGGGAGCGATTGCAAGATTTTGTGTTTCAACTTATTACACTGCAATATGTGTGTGTAAAAAACGAACCCGCTGTTTATCTGTATTGATAATCAGCGGGTTATGTTATTTACGCTATCTGAAATTCGTAATTTTGTATTTTAGATTAAATCTAAATAATCGGATTTTATTTGTCTTTTCTTCCGAAGAGTGAGAAGTGTACGTATCTCTTTGGATTAGCCTTCAAGTCTTCCAGCAGACTGGCTGCATTGGCCGAAGTGGCATTCAGGTTCTGGTACAGTGAAGAGTCGTTCATCAGCAGTCCGAGGCTGTTGTCTTTCCGGTTCAGCTTTTCGGTGAGCAGACGCACGTTGTTCAATGTAGAATCTACCTTTTCGAAGGTAGCGGCATAGTCGACATCCTTCAGGTTGCTGCTGATGGTTTTTAAGTTCTCTGTAATGGCAGTCATGTTCTGGGTGAGTACCGGAATCTCGTTGCTCATCAGCTGGTTGATTTTCTGTCCGGTAACGTTCAGCGAGGCTGTCAGTTTCTCTGCGTTTTGCAGGGTCTGTGCCAGTGCCGGGTTAGCCAGCAGCTGGTTCAGTGAATTCAGGATAGAGTCGAGCTTCGGCAGCATTTTGTCTACCTTCGGCAGGATGTTGTGTTCTGCTGCCCCCATGATACCTTCGTTGGCATATCCCGAGAGGGTATCTCCTTCCTGCATAAAACTGGTGCTGGCATGGTTGAGCAGCAGGTTCATCTTGACGGTACCCAGCATTTCGGTTACCAGTTCGGCTGTACTTCCGGTGGGGATTTTCATGTTCTGGTCCATTTCCACCCCTACGGTTACGTGTCCGGGTTTCTGGTAATTATACTGAATCTCATTGACGATTCCCACCTTGAATCCATTGGCGAAAACGGGACTTGACTTGGCCAGTCCGTTGATGTTCTCAAAGTCGATGTAATAGTAGCTTTCGGGCTTGAAAAGGTTGATTCCCTTTAAATAGTTGATTCCGAAAAAGAGAATGAGCAGTGCTCCAATGCCTGCCAAACCTATCTTAACTTCTTTTCTCATATTCATTCGTTGTTCTTATTTATCTTAATTTGTTTTGTTTATATTCTTTAATGGCTGTGTTGACATTCATTTTCTCTCCGTTCTTGAACGCAATGATGAATGCATCCTTGAAGCGGGGACGTACCTTCTGTCTGAAAAGCTGGAGTATTTTGTTGTAATTGTAATCTTCTCCATACGTGTATTTATAAATACCTTTTTCTTTATAGTGCCCGATCGGGGAAAATCCCTTGAAAGCTTTGTTCTTCTGCGACAGCAGGCGGTCGGAAGTCAGTATTTGTATCTTGAACACGGGCCGGTCCTGTGTGGTGTCAGCCGTTTCCTGAGCAGGAGCCGGGTCGGTCACCGTAGTCGCGGGAGCGGCCGATTCCACCGGGGCAATCTTGTCCGAATCACCAGCACTTGGCAGGGTGGTATCTGCGGTAAAGTCTTCTGTAATCGTATTTGCAGCAGTCTTCTGTACGCCACCCCGATGCTGCTTGTATTTCAGAAAAGCCTGATAAATGCTTTGCGCCAGTGCCGAAGAACCGTTTTCCGACAGCAGGTAGGCTTCTTCCGACGGGTTGGTGATGTATCCCAGCTCAATCAGTACGCTCGGCATGGTGGTTTCACGCAGCACGAGGAATCCGGCCTGATGCACTCCTTTGTCCACGCGCCGTGCGTGGTTGCGGAACTGATGCTGGATCTGCCGGGCAAAGTTGACACTCTGAGACATGTTGCGGTCTTGCATGAACTCGAAAATGATGTAGCTCTCCGATGAGTTGGGGTTGAATCCGGCGTAGCGGGTACGGTAGTCGGACTCAATCAGAATTACGGCATTTTCCTTCTTGGCCACTTCCAGGTTCTCCTGCGTCTTGTGCAGACCCAGCGTATAGGTCTCGGTACCGCTCACTTTGCTGGAACGCGAGGCAATGGAATTGGTGTGAATGGAAATGAAAAGATCGGCCTTTGCCTTGTTGGCAATGTCCGCCCGCTCGTGCAATGCCACAAACCTGTCGTTCTTGCGGGTGTAGATAACCTCAGTATCTTCGAGTGAGCCGATCAGTTTTCCTAGTTTCAGGGCGACACTCAGGTTGATATTCTTTTCCTTTCCACGCCGTCCGACAGCTCCGGGGTCATGTCCTCCGTGCCCGGGGTCAATGACTACAGTAAATCTTTTTTGAGGGGCGGCCTGTGCCTGTGGAGTTGCCGTGCAGAAAGCCAGCAGACACATGATGATGGATATGATGTGAATATTCGTTGTGTTCATAATTATATTTGGGTACAAATTTAATATCTTTTTTCTTCATTTCCGATAGTTGTATTTAATAAGATGCTTTAACCATGGATAAATGCTATAAATTCATAGAAAAAAGCGATTCCGTTTTTACTTTTTCGTACTTTTGCCTCCGTTTTTATAAAAAAGAGGTTATGTTACAATTTATCAAAAACTGGACGCTTCCTCTGGCCATGCTGGCCGGGGTGATCGGGTATTTCTTTTTTTCCTCTTTCGGATGGACGGATCCGGTGAAGCCGGCTGTCCGCCAGCTGATGGCCTGGCTGACTCCGATATTGATTTTTCTGCAACTGTTTCTTACTTTCTGCAAGGTGGAGGTGAAGGATCTGTCTCCTCGCCCTTGGGTGTGGTGGCTGCTGGGGTTTCAGTTGCTTTCCTGCCTGGCGGTATCCGCTGTGTTGATTGTGGGGGTGACGGACAGTTATCTGCGGATTTTGCTGGAAGGAGTGATGGTGTGCCTGATTTGTCCGACAGCTACGGCGGCTGCGGTAGTGACCGGTAAACTGGGAGGAAGCGCGGCTGCGCTGACAACCTACACCTTGTTGTCGAATTTGCTGGCTGCGGTGGCCGTACCCTTGTTGTTCCCGCTCATTGAGGCATCGGACATCTCGTTTCTGATGGCCTTCGGCCGGATTCTGAGGAAGGTGTTCCCGCTTTTGCTGCTGCCTTTTGTCATGGCCTGGCTCTGTCGCCGGTGGTTGCCTCTGCTGCATCGCTGGGTGGTGGCACGCAAGGATCTGGCTTTTTATCTTTGGGCGGTAGCACTGGTCATTGTGATGGGGCAGACCACGGAATCGGTGATTGAAGGAGATACTTCGCTGACTCAGGAGTGTGGCATTGCTTTCCTGGCCTTGCTGGCCTGTGTAATCCAGTTTGTGGTGGGCAAGCAGGTGGGCGGAATGTATGCCGACCGTATCAGTGCGGGACAGGCCCTGGGGCAGAAAAATACGGTACTGGCTATCTGGATGGCTTGTACTTACCTGAATCCGGCTTCTGCCATTGCTCCCGGAAGTTACGTCCTGTGGCAAAACGTAATCAACAGTTGGCAGTTGTGGAAAAAGCGGGTAAAGGATAGTCGGGAAGCCAAGGCCTGAGTTTGTCTGTGACCGGGAAGGGAAGATGAAGATGGCTTGTGGACGGCTGGAAGTGCAGGACTGCCGTGGACATGCGGCGGTAGCTGACGGTACTGGTCGGGTTTTCCGGTCCGGAAAGGGCGGAAGGCTTGCCCCGTTAAATAACTATAAAATCATGCAGAGGGAAAGGCAGTATCCCCTTGAAAAAGATTACATTTGTTTAAACATCATTTAAAAGAGAAACAATAAAATCGGTATTATGATGACATTGATAGACGGAAAAGCGGTGTCGGCTCAGATTAAAAAAGAAATCGCGGCCGAAGTGGCGGATATGGTTGCACGGGGAGAGAAACGCCCGCATCTGGCAGCCATACTGGTAGGACACGACGGCGGAAGTGAGACGTATGTAGCGGCTAAGGTGAAGGCCTGCGAAGAGTGTGGCTTTACTTCTACCTTGATTCGTTATGAATCGGATGTAACCGAGGAAGAGTTGCTGAATAAGGTTAATGAACTGAATGCGGATCCTGACGTGGACGGCTTTATTGTACAGTTGCCTTTGCCGAAGCATATTTCGGAACAGAAGGTGATCGAGACCATCGATTACCGGAAGGATGTGGATGGTTTCCATCCGATCAATGTAGGCCGTATGTCCATCGGTCTTCCCTGTTATGTATCGGCCACTCCGAGTGGTATTCTGGAACTGCTGAAGCGTTATCACATCGAAACTCAGGGAAAGAAATGTGTGGTATTGGGACGCAGCAACATTGTGGGTAAGCCGATGGCGGCTCTGATGATGCAGAAGGCTTATCCGGGAGACGCTACGGTGACGGTTTGTCACAGCCGGAGCCGGAACCTGGTGGAGGAGTGCCGGGAAGCCGATATCATCATTGCGGCACTGGGACAGCCTAATTTCGTGAAGGCGGATATGGTGAAGGAAGGTGCAGTGGTAATCGACGTGGGTACTACCCGTGTACCGGATGCAACCCGCAAGTCGGGCTTCAAACTGACCGGTGACGTGAAGTTTGATGAGGTGGCTCCGAAATGTTCGTTCATCACTCCCGTACCGGGAGGGGTAGGCCCTATGACCATCGTGTCACTGATGAAAAATACATTGCTGGCCGGCAAGAAGGAAATTTATAAATAATGACGGACCGGAGAATGAAGATGGACTTTTTTCCGGCTGTGAGACATGTAATGCTGTGGACAATGCTTTGGGGCTTGCCTGCAGCACTTCATGCTTTTGAGCGGTCCGATTCGCTCACGCTGCTGTTTGTGGGCGACCTGATGCAGCACAAGGCACAGCTGGATGCGGCACGGACTCCGGAAGGGAAATACGATTATTCGGAGTGTTTTCCTTATGTGGAGGAGGAAATTAGAAAGGCGGATATCGCGGTAGGAAACCTGGAGGTGCCTCTGGGGGGAAGTCCGTATACGGGGTATCCGGCATTCAGTGCTCCTGATGAGTGGCTGCAGGCTTTGTGTAAAGCGGGTTTTGATGTGTTTCTTACGGCCAATAACCATTGCCTGGACCGGGGAGGAAAGGGGCTTGTGCGAACCTTGGAACAGTTGCAGAAGGCTGGGGTGAAGGCAGTAGGTACTTATGCGGATTCCCTGGACTTCAAGTCGCGTCATCCGTTGCTGGTAGAGCAGAAGGGCTTCCGGATTGTGTTCCTGAATTATACGTACGGAACGAACGGTATACCGGTGCCGCGTGCGAATATTGTGAACGGAATTGATAAGAACCGGATGCGCCGGGACATACAGCAGGCACGCAGTATGAAGCCGGATGCCATTATCGCCTGTCTGCACTGGGGCATCGAATACCGGCGGCTGCCTGAAAAGCCGGAGCGGGAACTGGCAGAATGGCTGCTGGAGATGGGAGTGGACCATGTGATTGGCGGACATCCGCATGTGGTGCAACCGATTGAGGTCAGGCCTTCTGCTTATAAGCCGGATCGCAGCGTGGTGGCGTATTCGTTGGGAAATTTTATTTCGAATATGAGTCAGAAGCATACGGACGGGGGACTGATGCTGAAACTGGTACTGAAGAAGCGTCTGGGACGGACGCGTCTGGACCGTTGTGCTTACTCCCTGGTGTGGACTTCCCGGCCTCCGCTGAGCGGGAAAAAGAGGTTTACGTTATACCCGGCTTCGATGGATGAAAATGGCATGACTGCGGCTGAACGGTTGCGTATGGGAGACTTCCTGAAACAGACCAGAGCCCTCTTCCAGGAAAGAAATATCGGTATAAAGGAGGAATTTTTGAAAAAAAAGCGCTGAATAATTTGCAGAATAAAAATAAAGTTGTAACTTTGCACTCGCTTTTGAAAGGGTAACCAACAACATGGTGACTATAGTTCAGTTGGTTAGAGCGTCAGATTGTGGTTCTGAATGTCGTGGGTTCGAGTCCCACTAGTCACCCAATTCAAAAGCCTTTTATATGGTGACTATAGTTCAGTCGGTTAGAGCGTCAGATTGTGGTTCTGAATGTCGTGGGTTCGAGTCCCACTAGTCACCCTCTCTACAGACTGCTTGAAATCCTGTCATAACTGACAGGATTTTTTATTTTATTAGTATTGGTTGTATATTCTTAAATAATTAATTATATTTGCAAAAAAGTATAAATTAATTATGAGGCAGCATGCAGTAGCTAAATTGGGTGTGATTATATCGGTCATTCTTTTTGTGATAGGAGTGGGCCTGTACAGTTTCGCTAAGTTGAATGCAGCAGATAATGAAAAAGAAATCAGTCTGTTTTCATTAGTTCCTTCCGATTGTATCGGTTTACTGGAAACCGACAATATCGAATTTATCACCAACGACTTTGCTCAGGTAGCTTATTCCAGTCAGCTGGATACCTTGCAGGGAAAGGCTATCTTATGGGACTTGCAGAACCGGCTGCGTGCCTATGTGGCTGA
This sequence comes from Phocaeicola faecicola, assembly GCF_013618865.1. Taxonomy (GTDB): domain Bacteria; phylum Bacteroidota; class Bacteroidia; order Bacteroidales; family Bacteroidaceae; genus Phocaeicola; species Phocaeicola faecicola. The sequence continues at coordinate 27,004 of NZ_JABSOE010000008.1, read as the reverse complement.
TAATACACACGGACTGAGCAATCATGTCAGTCGCGTGCTGGTCAGTTTTCATTCCATGGATTATTCTTCCCGCAATGTAATCGTTTATTTTCAGGCAACGGATTTCGGCAAGAAGGTCCTGAGACAGATGTTTCAGGGAATCAATTCAGGCTTTTCTCCCAAGAAGGAAGTCTACCGCAACGAGAAAATAGAGATTTATGCTGCCCAGAATAAGGATTTTATTGCAACCTATGAAGAAGACGGTTTTCTGGTAGTGAGTTATCAGAAGCGCCTGATAGAGCAGGTGATTGACGTGTGCAAGGGAGCTTCTTCGCTCGAAGACCTTCTGCCTTTTTCCGGACGGGATGAAAATCAGCAAAAAGAGTTCAATTACGTGACTTTATACGGACGGACTTCTTCCGTACCTCTTCTTTCCAGAAACCACGAACATTGCTGGGGAGCCTTTGATATCCATCTGAACAGTGAGGTATTTTATCTGAACGGTGAGGTGTACGAACCGGATTCCTGTATCCGGTATGTGACGGAAGAACTGAAACACATTCCTCCCATTGCAAGCGACAGTCTGCTGGTAATGGCGGGGCAGAACCGGGTGGATTCCTGTATTTCCAGTGTCATAGCCTTGCCCGATCATTCCCTGTTTGAAGAATGTATCTCGAACCTTTCGCGCGATGCTTCCTTTATTCTGGTTACCGATATGGACCGTGTGATACAACATCCGGAGGCTTATGCGGATTATCTGCCTCCGTTTATCGTGGAGCATGCCGGCCTGTTCCGTTCGTTTATTCTTTCAGTCCAGGTGACTCTGGTCGAGAATAAGCTTTCTCATATTTTCGTTTTCACGTACAAAGAGTGATTCAGTATTCCTCTCAGGAAACTGTCTTTTTTCTTTTCCGGAATCCTGAGGGATGCGGAAAGGGTAGTCTCTCGTGTCTTATCGCAAACGGTACTTCTGGAAGTGAGGAGATACCTTGATATAAAAATAGACCAGGGAGACAATGGTAAACAGACTGCCGGAGAGGTAAGCCATCTGAAACGAAGAAATTTCTGCGATGAATCCTCCGCTGAGCATTCCGATTCCCAGTCCTACATCCCATGAAGTCAGATACGTGCTGGTAGCCGTTCCCCGCTGGTTGTTGGGAGCCAGGTTGACAAAAAGCGTATTGTATGCAGGGAACATCGTACCGAACCCGATGCCCAATAAAAGAGCGATGGCGAAAAATATCCATGCGGTGGCAGCCGGGAACTGACTGACGGTCCATCCGCAGCAGGTGAGTGCCAGGAAGCAGAGGCATACCAGATAAAGTCCGGCTTTGATGACCTGCGTAATCTTTCCCCTGTCTACCAGCCGTCCGCTGAAAAGCCGGCTGACTGCCATTCCCACTGCCATCAGTGTAAAGAAGAAACCGGTTTCGGCCTTGATGCCGACTTGCTGGGCATACATCGCCACGTAGTTGGTAGTCATTCCGTACGGAATGGACAGCAGCAGGAGGCTGAATCCTGCAGGCAGTCCTTTGAGCAGGATAAAGCGGTCGAGGGAGATCGGGCTGCGTTTGACGGGAGATTTATAGGGAGTCCGCACCATGCAGGCTGCCGCAAAACCGATGCAGCAGGAAATCAGACCGTATGAGAAAATCAGTATATAAGGTGTGCCTGCATTGTGCAGCAAGAGTCCGAACATGGGACCGATGGACATGGCCAGGTTGTTGGCAAGTCCGTAATACCCCAGTCCTTCGCCGCGTCGTGCAGAAGGCATAATGTCAATTACGATGGTATTTCCCCCTACAGTAACCATTCCGAAAGAAATACCGTGTATGATACGGAAAAGAATGAAGACCATGAGCAGGCTGGCCCAGATATATCCGGCAAAAGTCACCATGAAAATGAAGTAAGCCAACAGATACAGCGGCTTGCGTGCAAACGTATCGAGCAGGTATCCGGAGAAAGGACGGATACACAGTGAAGAGATGGTGTAGCACGACAGCACGATTCCGATTGCCGATTCGGAGGCAGAGAAAGTTTCTGCAAGGTAAAACGGAAGTACGGGAGTCAGCAGCCAGAATCCGAAATACAGCAGGAAGTTGGCCAGCAGGATACAGCAGTAATGAAAGGTGAATAAACGCTCTTTTCCCATGACGAATGGAGAATTGCAGGTAGAATACAGAATGAATACAATATATTATAATACACGGGTCTGTACAATGAATGAACATTGGTACAGACCCGTGCGGTATGTGTAGCGGAAACCTTAGTTGGCCGCTTCGAATTCTTCCAGGAACCGGGTATCGTTTTCTGAGAACATTCTCAGGTCTTTCACCTTATATTTCAGGTTGGCGATACGCTCTACTCCCATACCGAAGGCATATCCGGTATATACTTTACTGTCAATTCCGTTGGCTTCCAGTACGGCAGGGTCTACCATACCGCATCCCAGAATTTCCACCCATCCGGTATATTTACAGAAAGGACAGCCTTCTCCGCCGCAGATGTCGCAGCTGATATCCATTTCAGCGCTCGGTTCAGTGAACGGGAAGTAAGAAGGACGCAGACGGATCTTGGTCTGCGGACCGAACATCTCCTGTGCAAACTGAAGCAACACTTGTTTAAGGTCGGTGAAAGATACGTTCTTGTCAATGTAAAGTCCTTCTACCTGGTGGAAGAAGCAGTGTGCACGATAGCTGATAGCCTCGTTACGGTATACACGTCCCGGGCAGATTACACGGATAGGAGGCTGGCTGCTTTCCATCACGCGGCTCTGTACAGAAGAGGTATGTGTACGGAGGATGATATCCGGATGGCTTTCGATGAAGAAAGTATCCTGCATGTCACGTGCCGGATGATCCTCTGCGAAGTTCATGGAAGAGAATACATGCCAGTCGTCTTCCACTTCCGGACCGTCGGCGATGGTAAATCCGAGTCGGTTGAAAATGCTGATGATTTCATTGCGGACAATGTTCAGCGGATGGCGGGTACCCAGTTCGATAGGGTAAGCGGTACGTGTCAGGTCCAGTTCGGCAGCCCCGTTGTCCTGGCATTCAAAAGCCTCCTTCAGCGAGTTGATACGTTCCTGTGCCCGGTTCTTCAACTCATTGAGTTTCATACCCACCTCTTTCTTCTGTTCAGCCGGAACATTCCGGAAGTCTGCCATCAACGCATTGATGACACCTTTTTTACTCAGATATTTAATACGAAGTGCTTCCAGTTCCTCAGCGCTGTTGGCTGTGATTCCTTCTATTTCCTGGAGCAATTGTTCTATTTGTGCTAGCATATTTATTGTTTTTTTGTTTCTTTCGTTCTCGCAAAGGTAAGTATTAAAACTGAATTAATCTTCTTTTTTTTTCAACAAAAAAAGAAAACAGGGTCCATTTATTATTGGAATAAAAAAAAAAGGTATTTTTGCACTCGATTTTCGAAGCTTTGACCAATGAAAAAAATTGTATTCGGGATTTGCGCAATGGTGTTGATTGCCTCTTGTTCGGGAGGCGGAAAAAAAGAGGCCGCAACAGAAACCGGCCTCATGGAAGAGGATTCACTGGGTTTGCCGTCATCGGCTGAAGTTCAGGACACTTCATGGGTGATAGAAGATGTGATTCCGGCAACGGCAGACGAGAGTTTTGCTGATTTTTTCTATAATTTCGCTTCTGATGCTGATTTTCAGCGTACGCGTATTGTTTTTCCCATATCAATGTATAAAGGAACAGGAGTGGTGCGTGTGTCTCAGAAAGACTGGACGTACGATCCGCTTTTCTCTCGTGAGCAGGCATATACGGTACTGTTCGATCATGTAGAGGATATGGAAATGGAAAAGGATACCGCCGTTCACAGCGTCCAGGTCGACGAGATGGATCTGACAAAGCGGTTGGTCAAGCGCTATTACTTTGAGCGGATAAAGAATGTCTGGTTCCTGGAAGCAATCAACCAGGAGAAACTGGCGGAGGAGCAGGACCGTGAGGATTTCTATACTTTTTACAGACAGTTCTCCTGTGACTCTGCATTTCAGTTGAAACGACTGGATGATCCCCTGGTGTTTGTGACCGTCGATCCTGAGGATGAGTTCCAGATTCTGGAGACCACTTTGGATGTCGGCCAATGGTTTTCGTTCCGCCCTCCATTGATGAAGGAGAAACTGACGAATGTACATTACGGACAGTCGGATAAGATGAATTCGGATACCAAGATTGTTGAATTCAAAGGCTTCGGCAACGGTTTCAGCAATACCCTGTATTTCCAGCGCCGCAACGGAACCTGGAAACTGAACAAATTCGAAGATTTGAGTGACTGAGCCGCATGACCGGTGCATTTAATTGAGGATAAGGCCGGTGCAATGAAGCCGGTCCGGCCGGAATGCCTGAAGATTATAATCCTGAAAAACAAGATATAGATATGAAGAAACTGCAGAATTATTCATTATTGAAACACAATACTTTTGGTATTGACATACGGACCGACTATTTTGTCGACTTTGATACGGAAGACGAAATACGTGACTTTCTGCTTTCCGGATGGGACAGAAGTCTGCCGCTGCTGGCTATCGGAGGAGGAAGCAACCTGCTTTTCCTGTCCGATTTCCGTGGAATAGTTCTGCACGTAAACATACAGGGCATTGAGGTGCTCTCACAGACCGATGAGTGGGTGGAAGTCCGTGTCGGTGCCGGAGTGGTTTGGGACGATTTCGTGGCCTATGCCGTAGCACACGGATGGTACGGTGCTGAAAACCTCTCGCTGATTCCCGGTGAAGTAGGGGCTTCTGCCGTACAAAACATCGGTGCATATGGAGTGGAGGCGAAAGACTTGATTGTTTCGGTAGAGACCCTGTCTCTGGATACGGCTGAAAAGAAGATATTCACCAATGCGGAATGTGAATATGCTTACCGTCACAGTATTTTCAAGACTTCCTTAAAGGGAAAATACCTGGTAACGCACGTGGTTTTCCGCCTGACCAAACAGCCGGTATGGCATTTGGATTACGGAAATATCCGTGCCATTCTTGCGCAGAAGCAGTGTGAACTCACACTGGAAAACCTGAGAAACGCCATCATTGAAATCCGTGAACAGAAGTTGCCCGACCCTAAGGTGACCGGTAATGCCGGCAGTTTCTTCATGAATCCCGTAATCCCCCAGGAACAGTTTGCTGCATTGTCCCGTCAATACCCGGGAATGCCTTTTTATCCTGCAGGCGAGGGATATATCAAGGTACCTGCCGGATGGCTGATTGACCAGTGCGGATGGAAAGGACGTGCACTGGGATGTGCCGGGGTACATAAGAACCAGGCCCTAGTGCTGGTGAACCTGGGAGGTGCAAGCGGAAAGGACATCGTCCGACTGGCGGAGGCCGTGGTGGCTTCTGTCAAAGAGAAGTTCGGTATAGAGATTCATCCGGAAGTGAACTTTATCGGGGAACTGGAATCCTGAGAATCGGGTATAATTTATTTGGATAAATGATGGATATTACAATTTTGGGAAGTGGTACTTCTACCGGAGTTCCCATGGTGGGATGTACCTGTGAAGTATGTACCAGTCAGGATCCGAGGGACCGGAGACTGAGGTGTTCCGGACTGATTGAGACCAATGGGGTGAGCATACTGATGGACTGCGGACCCGATTTGCGGCAGCAGTCGTTGTCGCTGAACCGGTATTTCCCGATTGACGGGGTACTGATTTCTCACGAGCATTACGATCATGTCGGAGGACTGGATGATTTGCGTCCTTTCTGTTTCTTCCGTAATATCCCCGTTTATGCCGAACGCTATACGGCCGAGCGTCTGCACAGCCGGATGCCTTATTGTTTTTCTGAAAATCCTTATCCGGGGGCTCCCTGTATCTCGCTGCAGCCGCTGACGCCTTATGAGCCGTTTCAGGTTACTTCACTTTCCGGTGATTCGGTAGAGGTGCTTCCTTTTCGGGTGATGCATGGCAAGTTGCCTATTCTGGGTTACCGGATTGGCAGGATGGCATGGATTACCGACATGACTACCTTGCCGGATGAAAGCGTGGACTGTCTGAAAGAGCTGGACTGTCTGATTGTGAATGCCTTGCGCATCACTCCTCATTTTACGCATCAGTCGCTGAGTGAGGCGCTGGACTGTATCGCCCGGATTGCTCCGAAGAAGGCTTACCTGATTCATATGAGTCATCAGATTGGTCTGCATGCAGAGGTGGAGAAAATGCTGCCCGAGAATGTTTTCCTGACATATGACGGCATGCGCATTACCCTCTGATTCAATTTCTCTGAAATCATTATCCTCTGATTTGGAAGTGCCGGATCCGGAATGTACCGGAACCGGTATCAGAAGGCTTCTGTCATATTGAAATAGAACAGATTCTGTTCGTTCTTGAAATTGCGTCCCAAGTCGAGGCGCACATTCATTCTTGGCTGTACTTCGATTCGCAGTCCCACTCCGGCATTGGGTAATACGCCTTCAATCTTGCCGGGGGTCGGTCCCATGAATCCGCAGCCTCCCCATGCCACGAAGCCCAGGCGGTGGAGGATTTTCTTGAACCAGTTGCTGCGGTCTGTGTTGAACATCTGTCGGTATTCCACCAGTGCTATGTGCGATGACTTGTCGCGGTACTGACCCATGTAGTATCCGCGCAGGTCGAAGGGGGTACCGCTCAGCACATATTTGTTCAGCGGAATCTCAGAGCCGAATACGTGCTTGCTCTGTACCGTCCAGGCCAGTACTTTCCGCTGTCCCAGCAGTTTGTATTGACGGTAGTCGACTTCCAGCTTGTAGAAATTATCGTCTCCTCCCAGCCATTTCTGGTACATCATTCCCCGGAAATCCAGATAGATTCCCTTATAAGGGTTGGCCGGTACGTCACGGGTGTCGTAGGTCAGCAGGAAACCGATTCCGGAACTGAAATTCTTGTATCCGCTTTCCGTTCCGCCCGCCCGTACATAGTCGGACTGGGTCACCATCAGCGGCGCCGGATCCATGATTTCGTCGTAGTTCAGGTCAATCTGCGGTCCGACGAAGAGGTTGCTTTCCTTGATGCGGAACAGGAACCAGGGGTTGAACTGGATGCCGCTGTAGCGGTACTGGCTCGTAGTGTCGCTGCGCACATAGTTCTTGTTCGTGCTGTAACCCACTCCATAGAAGTTCTCCTGGGTATTCTTATAAATGAACTGTCCGAATATCCTGAACTTGTCGTTTTTGAAGAAAAGCTGAGGCTTGACCACGATGTTCAATCCTCCGTTGAACATAAATGCCAGTGAGGCCGGTACCACCGACCGTTTCATGGTACTGTCCTTGGGGTTTATCCGGAAAGTCATCAGCGCACTACCTCCCACCAGTACTCCGAAGTCGGGTGCATAACTGGGGCCTCCCAGGATGTTGTAATGCAAGTTGCGGTTGGCTTTGTTCTTCCGTTTCAACGCTTTGGAACTGTCAGAAACATGAGTGGCAAGGGTATCGGCAGTAGAAATGACAGTCTCCTGCGCAAATCCACTGAGTGTGAAAACCCCGATTATGATAAATAATAAAACGGATTTTTTCATATAAACATACTTTCATTACAAAAGTATAAAACTTTGGCGACTTAATTTTGTCTTTTTCCAAGACTTTCTGGTCATTCCTTCCTTTTTAACAAAATCCCGCTTCTCTATCTGTCTGCAAGGGGGCCGCCTTTATAAATTACCTCTAAAAAATGGTAATGAATTTGGTCATTCAAAACCTATTTTCTATTTTTACATAGATAGTATTTTAATAGTTAAGAATGATGACAGTAATTGACCGTTTTTTAAAGTATGTAACCTTTGACACACAGTCTGATGAATCGACAGGAGTAACTCCGAGTACAGCCAAGCAGATGGTGTTTGCACAATATTTGAAAACTGAGCTGGAAGAACTGGGACTGGAAGACATTTCTTTGGATGAAAATGGCTATTTGTTCGCAACGCTTCCGGCCAATGTGGAGCGTGAGATTCCGACCATCGGCTTCATTGCACACATGGATACCAGCCCTGACATGTCGGGTGAGAATGTTTCTCCACGTATCGTAGAGAAGTACGAGGGTGGGGATATTGTATTGTCGGAAGCCGATCACATCATCTTGTCTCCTTCTCAGTTCCCGGAATTGAAGGATCATGTAGGAGAAGACCTGATTGTAACCGACGGACATACCCTGCTGGGAGCAGACGACAAGGCCGGTATTGCTGAAATTGTGGCTGCCGTTGCTTACCTGAAGGCACATCCTGAAATTGAACACGGAAAAATCCGTATCGGATTTAATCCGGATGAGGAAATCGGACTGGGAGCGCACAAGTTCGACGTTGAGAAGTTCGGATGCAAGTGGGCCTATACGATGGACGGAGGTGAAGTGGGTGAACTGGAATTTGAAAACTTCAACGCAGCCGCAGCCAAGGTGCATGTAAAGGGCCGCAACGTACATCCGGGATATGCCAAGAACAAGATGATCAACTCCATGCTGGTAGCCAACGAGTTCGTGGCCATGCTTCCGGCTGATGAGACTCCTGCCACTACCGACGGATACGAAGGTTTCTTCCACCTGGTAGGCATGGAAGGAGAAGTGGAAAGCAGTACGCTTTCGTATATCATCCGCGATCACGACAGAGAGAAATTCGAAGCCCGTAAGTCTTTCATCAAGGTATGTGCCGACCGGCTGAACGAAAAATACGGTGCGGATACGGTTACCGTGGAACTGAAAGACCAGTATTACAACATGAGACAGCAGGTAGAACCTCTGATGCACATCATCGACATTGCGTTTGCTGCAATGAAGGAAGCAGGGGTTGAACCGAAGGTGAAAGCCATCCGTGGCGGTACGGACGGTGCACAGCTTTCGTTCAAGGGCTTGCCTTGTCCCAATATCTTTGCCGGCGGACTGAATTTCCACGGACGTTATGAGTTTGTGCCTGTCCAGTCTATCGAGAAGGCAATGAATGTGATTGTGAAAATTGCAGAACTGACAGCCAAGCGTTATAAATAAATTGAAATAACCTGCTGACAGGAAACAGTATATGCGGTCGGTTGCCGGTTGATTCGTGCAACCGGCCGTTTTTTGTGTAAAAGCTGCTGTCATACTGAATTTTTTTATAACTTTGTTTCTGCCGGCCGGACCTTCTCAGCGGTATCCGTAAACGTATGTTTACCCTACGCCACAGTCGATGCCTGCCGGTTTATGTCAGGGGATTCCCCGTGTTATCAACCTTAAACAGTTTTTTATTATGAAGACCACTCCTTTTACAGAGAAGCATATCGCTCTCGGAGCCAAGATGCATGAGTTTGCTGGTTATAATATGCCGATTGAATATTCCGGCATTATCGATGAACACATGACTGTATGCCAGTCGGTGGGTGTGTTCGATGTCTCTCACATGGGTGAGTTCTGGGTGAAAGGGCCACATGCGCTTGAGTTCATCCAGCAGGTGACTTCGAACAATGCAGCCGTGCTGACTCCGGGAAAGATTCAGTATACTTGTTTCCCTAATGAAACCGGGGGAATTGTCGACGATTTGCTGGTATATGCATACGAACCCGATAAATACATGCTGGTAGTGAATGCCGCCAACATTGAGAAAGACTGGAACTGGTGCGTCAGTCACAACCAGGTGGGTGCCGAACTGGAAAATTCGTCCGACCGCATCGGACAGTTGGCGGTGCAGGGACCGAAGGCCTTGGCTACGCTTCAGAAACTGACACCGGTCGACTTGTCTTCCATCCCTTATTATACCTTTAAGGTGGGTGAGTTTGCCGGAGTGCCGAACGTGATTCTGTCGAATACGGGATATACCGGTGCCGGTGGTTTTGAACTTTATTTTTATCCGCAGGATGCGCTCCGGATATGGGATGCCATCTTCGAGGCAGGGGCTGAGTTCGGTATCAAGCCTGTAGGACTGGGAGCCCGTGATACCTTGCGTCTGGAAATGGGATTCTGTCTGTATGGCAATGACATCGACGATACCACGTCTCCGCTGGAAGCTGGTCTGGGATGGATCACGAAGTTTGTGGATGGAAAGAACTTCACCAACCGGGAGGCACTGGAACGCCAGAAGAAGGAAGGGGTAACCCGGAAACTGGTCGGCTTTGAAATGATTGACAGGGGAATTCCCCGTCACGGCTATCAGCTGGTGAACAAACAGGGTGAGCCGATCGGTCGGGTGACTTCGGGAACCATGTCTCCGGTACGGAAAATCGGAATCGGACTGGGATATGTGGGTATTGATTTTGCACAGCCGGGAACGACTATCTGGCTCGACAACCGCGGACGTAAGCTGAAAGCACAGGTAGTGAAGTTGCCGTTCCGTAAATAATCGTAGTGCCGATTCACGGCTTCCTAAAAAAGAAGGCCCCTGTCTGTTTTCTTACCGGAAACAGGCAGGGGGCTTGGGTATGCGATGATTATTCTTTTTCGAGTGTCATCAGTACCCGTCCCAGCATCATGATGGATGAACCGCGGAGTTCAGGCAGTGAGGTACGGATGTAGCGGATTACCTCAGGTGTCAGTTCCGGAGAGTTCGGGAAGAGGCGGGTGGCATTCAGCAGGACAAGTTCGTAGTCTTTCTGGTCCAGTTCGCCCTTCTTGCTCTTGAACAGTTCAAAGAAAGCTTTCTTGTCGCCTTTGGCATAACATTCTATCAGGTCGAATACCGGAGTAAACGGATATTTCTTATCCAGTTTCAGCGACTTGATATCTTTTTTAATCTGCTGATAATCGGCTTCGTTGAATTTCTTTTCTTCAAAGATATAGCCTGATAGGTAAGTGGACAGTGCAGAGTGATACAACTTCTGTACATAGTCCATGGCTTCCTCGCTTTTTGCCGCATCAACCTTCTTGATGTTTTTTACCAGGAATTGGAATTTCGGGTCGTCAATGCGGAATGTATACCGTGAGTAAATAAAGAAATTGGCAGCCGACAGTTTCTGTTCGTCTGTCAGTGAGTCAAAGTATCCATTGATAATCTCGTATCCCTTGCTGATGTTCTTTTTTTCCATGAACGACATGGCATATGCGTCAATCAGTTCCGGAGTTCTTTCTCCACTTTCGTAGCGCTGCTTCATCCGTTCCGGAGTAAAGTCAGGGTTCAGTTCGTTCTTGATTTTCGCAATGAAGGCATCTGTAGGAAAGGCACCGGCTATGTTGACCTTTACATTTCCCTGCTGGTCGGCAATGATAAAGGTTGGATAGGCCTTTACCCCGAACTTCTGTGCCAGTTCCTTACCTTCCTTTTCCGCATTCAGTTTGAGGCAGACAAACTGTGAGTTGAAGAAATCTCCCACATGTTTCTGCGGGAAAACTTCTTTCGACATTTTCCGGCAGGGGCCGCACCAGTCGGTATAGAAATCAATGAAGATCAGTTTGTTTTCTGTTTGTGACAATTGAAGGGCCTCGTTGAAGTCGATGTCCCTGAATTGAGTCTGGGCGGTCAGGCCGGATGTCGTCAGCGCCATTCCCAGTAAAAATGCAGCGAGTGTTTTTTTCATATGAGTTAAATAGCTGAAATGAATAATATGTGGTTGAATGAAAGAGATTGCCGGAAAGCCGTTTTCCTTTGGGGAAGGGGGCAGGAAGCTTTCCGCCAATCTCATTGTAATGATTCGTTATCTTGAACTGCTACGGTATTCTATTTTCTTCACCTTCAACGGGGTATTGTAAACGAATTCCGTATCCAGTTTCGGACCGGTCATGATGGGCACGATGTTCAGGTCCTGTCCCATTGTATATTTGTAGATGGTTCCTTTCTTGTCTGCTTCAGCAGCCTCGTCGTAGGTGCAGACTACAATGTCAAGTTCCCCACGCGATCTCCAGTCGAAATCGGCATAAGTAATTTCTCCCGGATAGGTCTTCACCACTTTACATACCTTGCTTTCGTAGTTGTACTGGTACAGGTTATTGCCTGCCGCATAAATCAGGATAGGATATTCTACTGAGAAACTGTAGTAGGTAGCCTTGTCGATGTCGGTTGCGTTGGCAGTCGTAAAACTGAATGCATCGTTTTTAGTCACTGACGAGCCGCTTATGGTCATCTGGTAGATAAAGTAATCGGTGTTGTTTTCCGTACTCTTCATCAAGGCATAGCTGTTTACCGGATTGTTCTCTCCAAATACAATGGTGCGCTTGTTCTGTTCCCAGGGGAAGGCACCCGGAGTTTCGGTCAGTTTGGTACAAATTTTGGTATACATGTTTTTCAGATATACGAAGCATTCGGCATCCATGTCATAGAATACCACTGCGGTCATTCTCGAATTCGGGTTACAGAATCCCAGCGGATAAGGCTTGAACAACTTGGTATTCGCCTGGTCGTAGCGGTTGATCGGACTCGGGAAGATTTCCCCAGAGATGATACTTGCTGCAAAAATTCCGTCTTCGGTTACGAAGCCTCGGTTGCTGGTGTCGTAGGCTTTTCCGTAGATACCCTGATGGGGGAACTGGTCGAGTACCTTCACCGGATGCTGGATAAGCTGTGAGGGGAAGGTAAAGCTTTCATTGTACGACGGATCGATATCGAACACGGTCTTTTCCTGGATGGAGTTTTCCAGTTTGTAGGATCCGGTTTCGGTAATCAGCCATAAGTTGACAGGTATGTTCGGGTTGGCCAGGTAGCCGGTATACATCAGGTCCTTGGCTCCCTTCAGCTTTTCGGAGTTGATGAAGATATCGTGTATCATGGTGGTGTCTCCCTCGCTGCTTGGCATACTCAGGAAGTCCATGCCGATGACTCCGTCTTCTTTCTCGCCGAGGACATAAAAACCGGTAGTCAGGGAGGTGCTCACCTGAAGCGTCATTCCGGATATCACCCATTCCATATCGGTTGAGTGGTCGTAGATGAGCAGATACAGGTAGTAGCTTCCCGGATTCAGGATAACGGTTGTTTTCAAGTTTTTCTCATGTCCGAGTTCGGTATGTGTATGGTCGTCACTGCCCAGTGCTTTTTTGCAGGCATACCAGGTATATTCATACTGGCTGTCGTCTTTGCCCAATATGCTTCCGGTTACTTCCGGTTCGATGGCCAGTTCAGTAATACCGGCCAGTACCGAATAAGTCGTCTCCGTACCGGTGACTGTAATTTCATTGACCGGAAGATGGTCGTAGGAACCTTTGTCCTCTACGCACGAATAGAGGCTGAAAAGGCAGCCGAACATGGCTGGATATAATATATGAGTCAGTTTCATAATAAGTCCTATTTATCGTTTCTATTTTTTATTTGTTATAGTAGTCGTCCGGGGTATCGCCGAATGCCCATGCGTTGGGGTCAATGTTGTTGACTGAAGGGCAGTGCATCATGGTGCCGTCTTCTTCAAGTACGGCATATTCCCGGCCTTTCTTAGCTTCTTCCAGCAGGTGCAGGGCAAGCGATTCACCGATGGCAGTGGCTCTTCCCATTGGCATGATGGTTCTGTCTGCATAGTCCTCTACGGTCGTGTTGGAGACTTCCATCATCAACAGCCATTTCTTGCGGGAGAACTTGCCGAAAGCTCCAAGACCTGCGTCGCTGCCCCACCATGCTTCCGGCTGTACCATTACGTCATTGGCTACGACTTTATGATAAGTAGCGTCGTAATTATAACCGTATTTGGTTTCAGGGTAGTCGTACTTGGTGTTGTCCTCGAAATTGGTGAACGGACAGGTGAAGTATTCGTTAGGCAGCAGCTGCAACTGCAGGGTCAGTGTGTCGTCTACCATCTCCGGGGTACGGTTGAAGGTGATGTCGATATAGGCATAACGTTCTCCTGCCTTGATTACATAGTCTTTCGGAAAGTCTACATAGTCTCTTCCAGCTACGGCATCGGTACTGTCTTTGCCGATGGTGATACTGAAGGGACGGTCATAATCCTTGATGGTACCGCTGGTCGTTACCCGTAACTGTACGGTATAGGTCTCATCGGTCATCGCACCGAATTCCACCGGGGTATAATACTGGTGGGCCCACTGGTCGGGATCTCGGAAGTCTTTACCCCAGCGTACGTCGAAGTACAGTCCGTCTACACCTTCGTAGTTCATGATTTCTTTTTCGCAGGAGGTAAAAGATGCGGCAAATGCCAGCATGCATATATAAGTCAATAACTTTTTCATAAGCTCGGATTTTATTGTCTGTTATCGGTTTCACTCTTTGGCAGAGGTACTACATAGTTTGATAGCAACATCTTGTAGGTGTTCTTTACATCGGTTCCGGATGCGAATTCTTCCATGGCATTACGCTTGTAGTAGAAGAAAAGCTGTCCCTCTCCGATGACTTCACGTGCGAACTCTTCGGTAATCAGCTGGGTCTTGTTTTCTTCTGTTACCTCTTCGTCGGAAGTCAGATTACGGTGCCAGCGGATCTGGTGCAGGCAGTCCTGTATTTCTTCCAGGTCGTTGGAACATTCGGCCTTTATCAGGTACATTTCACTGATGCGCATGAGCGGAATCATGAACTTGTAGTAGGCGTCTGTGGTGATCTGTTCGTATTTCAATGAGTAGGTAATGCCGCTGCTGACTCCCGATTCCTCGTCGGTGCTGGTCACTACTTCTTCCCACATTTTGCGACGGTAATCACTGCTGCTGTTGTTTCCGTAGAACTGTGCCAGTTTGGAGTCTTCTCCCGACAGTCCTCCTGCGAACGTGAGGGCTTCACCTTCCAGGCTCTTTCCGAACAGTCCGTCGTACAAGGCACCGCGGCTCGGGTTATAGAGGCCGAACATGACTTCAGTAGAGAAAACGCGGTCGGGAGCCGAAGTAGAAGTGGCTGCTTCCTTGGTTACCCAGGGGAAAGTCTGTTTTTCTTCCACTTCTGCCAGCAGGTTGGTTACGCAGTTATAAGCCTCTGTCTTGTTGCCCATCCACATATAGAGTCTGGCCAGCAAGCCCTGTACCGCATAATAGTTGAGGCGGTATTGACGGTAGCGCAGGTAGACCGGATTGTTGTTGTCTTCGGCGTCGTCGGTCTGTACGCCGTCGGTACGTACCGGATCGTCTTTCAGCAGTTCAGCTGCCTCGTTCAGGTCGCGCAGGACTTTCTCGCAGACTTCCTTGGCCGAGAGAATCGGCAGGATGTCCTTGTTGTCGGGAATGTCCAGATACGGAATGGCGGCAGTCGATTCGGTATTGCTGGAATAGATAGGACCGTACAGTCTCAGCAAGTCGAAATGTATCATGGCGCGCAGGGCAAGTGCCTCTCCTTTTACAATAGGATAGTAGCGGGCCGAGAGGGCGCTTCCCGATTCATCACAGTGCTCCAGCAGTGTGTTGAGGTTGGCAGCCAGGCCGTACAGATGTTTCCAAACCAGGCTTGAAACAGATTCGAATGTATTGTCCTGGTAGCTGTAGTTGGCAAATACTTTATAGGGATGAGTTCCGTTGGCCGGTACGTTGTAGTATTGGGCCATGACATCAATGACTCCCATGGAAAGAACGTCTCCGTATGATTCGTTCAGACTGCTGTATACTCCGTTGAGTACGGTGAAGAAGCCTTCGTCTTCGCTGAACAGTTTGTCTTCCATGATACCGTCTTCCATGTCAACCTTCAGCCAGTCGGCACAGGAGGTGGCGGTAAAATTGAGGGATACGATGAATATCAGACTTTTCAGTATATTTTTTATTTTCATAATCGTATGTTTTATAATTTAGAAACGAACCCCGATTGAGGCTGAGATTTTTCTGGAGAACGGATAGTCGATACCGCGTTCTTCCTTGATAGTAGACAAGCGGAAGAGGTTGTTACCGTAGATGCGTACGTTGAATGAAGAGGCACCGATGGATTTCAGCCACTTTCCGGTGGTAGTCTCGTATCCTACCGACAGGGTAGACAGTTCCAGTGTGTTGTCATCGGCAATGAAGCGGGATGACATATTGGTGGTGCTGGTATCGTCAATGCGTTTGAACTTGGCGATGTCACCCGGTTTCTGCCATCTGTCATAGAGGGCGCGTTTGTCCTGGTTGTATTTTACCTGTACGTCGCTGATGTTTTCTACTTTATTGAACAGGGTAGAAAGGAAGGCCTGTCCGCCATAGCGGTAGCTGAAAATGGCGTTGATGGAGAATCCTTTCCAGTAGAAGCTGGTTCCGAAGGCTCCTTCCACGTCCGGAGTAGAATCTCCGCAGATTACTTCATCGGCCGAATCCCACTTGAAGGTATAGGAACCGTCCTTGCGGATGAAGATTTCGTTACCGGTCATCGGATCGATACCGGCCGAGCGTACGGCATAAAGGGCTGTCGGGCTGGCTCCGTCATAGTAACGGATCAGGCTCTGGTTGGTACGTCCTTTCTCATTGTATTTTTCCAGCAGGCTGCCGATGTTATAGTATTCCGACTTGATATGGCGCAGGTTAGCATTCACCGTCCAGTTCATATCCGGTCTTTTGATGATGATGTAGCTTCCGGTGAAGGTGATACCCTGGTTTCTCATGGCACCGATGTTCATCGGAACCGATGAAATACCTGAAGAAGGCGGGAAGTCGATGTTCAGCAACAACGGGTCGGTTTTCTTTCTGAAGTAATCGACGTTCAGGCGCAGACGGTTCTGGAACATCTCCAGGTCGATACCCCAGTTCTGTTCGTTGGTACGCTGCCATTTCAGTCCGCTGTTACCCCAGGTGCTTACCAGTGCCGACAGACCGAACATGTTCGGATAGTTGGTATAATAGGTGTAAATACTGTTGGCCATTTTGGCGTTCAGGTTGGCATTTCCCGGATTACCGACTGAGTATCTCAGCTTCATGTAGTTGAGGATGTTGTTCGGACGGAAGAAGGATTCATTGTGAATGTTCCATCCCAGACCCAGTGACCAGGTGGTAGAGAACGGATTGTCTACTCCGTATACGGAAGAACCGTCGGAACGGAGGTTGAAGTCTACCAGATAGCGCAGGTGGTATCCGTAGTTGAAGTTGGCATAATAGCTGGCATGTCTGACCTTGGAGATAGAGGAACTCGGTTTTCCGCCTTCCGGATATCCGTTCGAGAAGTTCGGGTTGGAGAACATGTCACTGGTATATCCGATTGCCTGGAAAAGAGACAGGTTCGATCGGTTTTCACTGATCTGCATACCGCCGATGACATTGACTGTATGTTCGCCGAAGGTCTTTCCGTAGGATACGTCGAAACTTCCGTCGTAGGATGAAGACTTCGTGTTGGTTTCTTTGTAGCTTCCTTTTTTCAGTGTCTCGGTTGTCAGGTATTCACTCATTTCCGGAGAATTGAACACTTCGGCGTTGTTACGTCCTACCGTAATACCGAACTTACCTCTGATGCGGAGTTCGGATATCGGGCGGTATTCAATCTGGAAGTTGTTGACGAATGCTAGCTGGTTGCTCTTGTCGTAGCTGTTTTGATTGAAGTCCCACAGCGGATTGGTGATATACTGCGTACCCGAAGTGGCGGAACGTACTTCTTCCATTACCTGTTCCACTTCTCCGTATTCATTGTATTTGTCGTAGAACGGGTTGGTGCGTGCAAATTCACTGAATGAAACCGTCGGGTTTTCGACGTCTGTGTTGGTAATGTTGGTCTGGTTGGTAAATGCAAACTTGTCAATACGGTAAGTCAACTGTACGTTTCCGTTCAGGATGTCACGGCTGGAGTTTTTCATCACACCGTTCGTGTGTGTATAGGTCATACCGATACCGTAACGGAAGGCGGCATCACCTCCTTCGGCGAAGATGTTATGACTTTGAGAGAAACCGGTCTGCAACGGTTCGTTCAGCCGGTAAGAATCGATACCCTGTCTGTTTCTCAGCATGCGCTGCTGGTAAAGTTCGCGGTAATATTCGTCAATGATGTTTCCGCTTTCATCCAGTGTACCGTAGTAACCTGCCAGTTTTTCATATTCCAGTTTTTCAGAAGAGTTCATCAGGTTATAGTCGCTCAGGTCGGCCCATTCAATACCGAAGTTTCCGTTGTAGTTGAATTTCAGTCTTCCGGCCTCTGGTTTTTTGGTTTCTACTACAACGACGCCGTTGGCAGCCTTCGAACCGTAGATGGCAGTAGATGAGGCATCTTTCAGGATGGTGATGCTGGCCACGCGGTCCATACTCAGGTCGGTAATGGTGGAAAGCGTAGTTTCAAAACCGTCCAGAATGAAAAGCGGCTGATTAGGGTTGGTACTGTATTCCGTCTCAAGTCCCACGATATTGGTATTACCTCCGATGTTGAGGTTCATGGTGGCGTTAGGGTCCGAACCGGCAAGGTTGTTTTCCAGGATGATAAATGACGGGTCAAGCACCTTCAAGCTCTGAAGTACGTTCTGGTTACCTACGGTCTTCAGGTCTTTTTCCGAATAAGTGGCCATAGAACCGGTGAAACTCTCTGCTTTTCGGGTGTAGATACCGGTGATAACTGTTTCCTGCAGAGAAACCGCATCCGGTTCCAGACGGACTTTGATCTTTTCCGACGGACTGGAAACCCGCACGGTCTGGGTTTTCATTCCCACATAGGAGAAAATAAGCGAATGGATATTTTGTGGAATGGCAATGCTGAATTTACCGTCAATATCAGTAATGACACCTACACCGTTTGCGTTTTTATAAGTAATGTTTACTCCTGGCAGGGGTTCTCCGTTTTCATCAATAACGGTACCCTGGTAGGTCACTTTATTGTTTTGCGTAGATTGGATGTTTTGATTCTGGTTCCATTCAGGGGCTGCATTTACCTGTTGGCTGGCTATGGGTAAGAGACTTGTAGCCAATTGTCTGGAGCGGCCGTTGCAGCATGTGATGGAAGGCTTGTCCGGATTTAGCTGTTTTTCCGGTTTATTGTTGTTTGCAGATACAATACCGTATTTTTTACGGTTCGGATGGAGCAAAGAGGGGAGGTGGGTAGTTTCCCCATTAAGTGAAGCGTATAAAAAAGGAGGAATTTTTAAATACATAAAGGTGTTTGGTCGGAAAGCTGGCGGTCTTTTTCCAAAAGCTGGCGGTGTTTCCCGGAAAGGTGGCGGTCTTTTCCCTGATCTTTCGTTTTGCGTGGGAAAAAACATAAGGGAATCTTTTCTTTTCTATCTTGGTTTCTTTTTACGGTAAAGTATTTGGATTTTTACGCCCTGTTTATCATAACCCAATTGTTTCTATGTAGTTATTGGTGTATCGCGATATTGTTTATTTCCTTCTGAGAGATTAATTTCGATATTGTGAGAAATAATGGAGACGCTCTGAATATCTGGAATTAAAAAAACTCTGATGCGTTGTGAAATTTTTATTTGATATCAGGAAACTCTTTTTTTAATTTTTGGTGGAGTTCAAACGTTTCAAACCCGTAATCTTTAACTTGTTCTGTTAATAACTCGCAGGCTAACCGATATGCTTCTTCGTATTTTCCCATTTCTTTATATAGAAAAACAAGTCGTCCTCTTGCCTGTTGTGATGAAGGAACCATGTAGGCTGCTGATTTATACATCTCTTCAGCTTCATTCCAAAGTGATTTTTTTCGTAATATGTCTCCTTTTAGAATCATTAAAGATGGTGTAGGATATTTTTTCTCCAAAATGGAAATGTATTTTAACTGTTCTGTATAGTTTTTCTCTCTAGTCATTAATCCTAAATAGAAGGTCAGGAAAATATTATCTTCTTTTAGGTCTGGTAAATATTGTGTAAAGTTAGAATAGCTCTTCATATTATCTATGTGCTGTATATCATTGTATATAGCATGGTATTTGAGAAATTTTTTATATGTTAAAAAGGATAGCGGCATGACCAAAATTAAAACAATGATACGGGAATATCTTTGTGGTACCTCAACATATTTTTGCAAGTGACATACAGAACGTGATAAGATAGCCAAAGCTATTACTCCTAAAAGCATTACTGGAAATATGATATGGGGAAAGCTAAATAATCCTTGAATAAAAATAAGCAATAAAATACTTTGGGAAGTCAATACGCATAATGTATTCCGGTATTTGGTTTTTGCTATCATGAAAATGAATGCAGTGTATATTATCAAACCTGGTATACCATGTTCGACTGCGATTCTTATTGCTTCGTTATAAGCTACGTGAATATTTCCTGCGATATATTTTTCTTTATCACTTCCTTTTTCTGCTAAATAATCAGCTTGATAATAAAGATAGCTGGCTTCAAATCCTCCTTTCCCATGCCCTGTTATTGGATTGTCTTTAATCATCTCACAACTGACTTTCCAAATGAGCAATCGTCCATCGGCTGAAACCGGTTTGAGGAAATATGCTGCTATAATTAACAGAATGAAAAATACAGTTGAAGTTAAAAATAGGTTTCTTTTTCTTTTCCAGGAATGCTTGTGTGTGTGCTGTATGACATAAGTGAATGTTATTGAAATGATTAAAGCTGTACAGGCAGTTCGCGATTCTGAAAAATATAATGCCGGGATGCCTATGATAAAACAAGAAAAATCAATGGGGCAGTATATTTTTTTCAGTGATTGATTCCGTAGGTGAAATATAAGAATATGAAAGATAATACATAAATAAGCGGATAAGGTAAGCCCATAATATGCAGGATGATAAAACGGCCCTGTTACCGGAAAATTCGGATTGGGCGACGGCAATATTCCGGCCAGTTGCAGATACCCCCAAATTGAAAGTATTGATGATGAAATGATACAACACCAGTATAGGATATTATACTGGATTTTAGGGATATATCGCATTACACAGTAGAATAATATTAGGCACATGTATCCAATATTATATATACTATGTATGTTATCCATGTCAATCCAATAGCTGACAAGGAATGATAAAATAAATAAATCTAACAATGATACCCTTGCACTTCTATTGACTTGATATAAAAGTGATGTGATACAAGAGAGAAGTGAAGCAAAGCAGGTGCTGAATATTGCCGAAAGATATTGAGCATTGAACAATTCATTTGATATTCCCGTTATGGATACGATGCATGTACAGCCAAAGAATGTGGATGTCAGATAAGGAAGAAACTTATTCACAGTCTGGTAATTTATCTACGTGTAAAAAATATTGTTTATCGTTTATATAAAAGAAAGGGAATTCTTCTTTTCCTTCAGTAAGGTTCTTGAGCCAATATAAAGTAGCTTTGGGAACATGTTCAAAGTCCAGATAATTGTGCTCAGCATATAGAGTTCTGAATTTTTTCCAGCCTTTGTCATAATACATCAGCATGTAATTATTGCCTGGTACTATCATATTGTTGGCATTACGTGGAAGCAGCCGAATATATTCTATCTGAACCGGATGACGAAATTCCATTTCTATGGAAGATGTTGCATCGGCATATGTAAAGATATTCTTATCAAATGCATATTCTGAATTTCTGCCTGTATTTTGAGGATTTCCTTCTATCCGGATCAGGCTTTCCTTTTTTTTCTTATAGTTTTTATGGAAAATGGGAAGTGGGGTAGGATTAGAATATGGATTGCCTTGTGGCGAAGAAGCCAGAAATTCCATATGGGCAATGTTGACAGGTTGTCCATTGGAAGTTGAAAAGCGATAGAAACGGTAAGGCTTTGGATTTGTCAGCTTGTACTCTTGCAGATAGGGTTGAGGAGTTTCTTTTATTGTCAGTAAAGTGTCAAAACCACCTTGCCGGTCATTGCTGGCCAGCAAAACTGCTCCTTCCAGTAACTGTCTGAACATTTTCAGATTTTGCTTTACCGGATATTTTCGTAAAAGATGGAGGTTGGAGTAAAATGTTGTATCGCAGTTAAGGGTAATATATTTCAGTTCTTTAATTGGACTATAATCATTGTAGTTAACGATATTTTCTTGTATAATCGTAACATCCTTAGACTTGCGTGAAGGAATGTTTGTCGTAAATGGTAATGGAATGTCTTTAAGAGGCATATTCGCATAAATTATAAACGGTCTGGCTATATCCAGCATCGTTCTGTCATCAAAATATACAGGAAAGAACAATATGTTAAGAGGAACTTGTTCATAAACTATCTCCTTTTTCTGATGGTTGATTTTTCCCCAGCCAACGACAGACAGTTCACCATTAGCCCACATACACAGGTAAGCCAGGTTGTTTGACAGTTTTTCATTGAATGGTAAATGCAATGTTACAGTCTGATGATACCGGTAAGTCTGGTCGTTCAGTAAAGGGGTATCGAATAATGGAGGTATAAATTCATTTTCTCCAGCTAAATAAAAAGGAATATTTTTTTGTGATCCGAATGTGCGACGATATACCTTGCCTGCTTTGCATGTGCCGTTTTTCCACTCCTCTCCTAAACTGGTATAAGGCGCTGAATAAGGTTGTAGAATACCCGCTGAATCTGGAGAAACGCACCAAAAATGTCGGTTTACTTGATCTGTCAATTGGGGAGTGAACTCGTAGACGCTTGGTATACCTTGTGCACGAAATACGTCACAGCTCCAGTTTGTCATATTATGGCAATCCATTTTGAAACGTGGAAGATACAGATCATACATTCCTAAATGAAACTGAGCGTTGCTATATGCATTAAACCAGCGGCATTTGCTGAAGAATCTTTTATAACAGTCCAATACCTCATATATATTGTCTGTATTTTTTAATAAATTGTAAAAATGATTGTGAAGGTCTGTCCTTGTCATGTGCGGATATTCGTCTGTAGTGCGATAAGGCAGAATGAATTCTTTGAAAAAGTCAAAATCGTCAGGATATTTATAGTTTTTTTTGTGCCATATATCCAGCGCCTGCTTGATATTGTCTATCAGAAAGAGAGCGGATAAATTCTGTGCATCCGGTAGGTTGATATTGTAGGTAATTTGCGCTTGGGGAAGACGGTTGAACTCTTCTCCCAACTCTTTTCGTAAGGCCGCATAATCTTCTTCTTTAAATGACTCAAGAACATGAGAAGGCATATGTTGGAATATGGCACGGTATAATGAATCTGTTCGTTTGAAATAGTCTATGTGGCTGGAGTCAGGAATAATCATATCCTTACTTTTGTGATACTTCATGTTTTCTATAAGAAAGCATGCAGATTCATATGCTACTTTGTTGCTGTCACGAAAATAATTGAGTACCTTTTCCAGTTCGACACGGTTCTTTCCGGCAAGTTCCAATGTCTCTTTTGTATTGTAAATGGAAGAGTGATTGCAGGAGTATACGAGTGTAAAGACTACAAGGATAGACAATCTGTTTTTTTTCATTTTGTTTATGGATTAAAAATAGGGCAGGCTCACAGATACCTGCCCTATGATAAGGTTGCAATTGATTAAAATGCAGCATGTTATTTCCTGATGTTACTGATGTCTGCTTAACTTTTTTTCTCCTCCCTTGATGATTGTTTTTGTTTTGTCGCTCATCATTTCTCCGGTATAAATCTGTGGCAGGTACCTGGTTTCTTCCGTAAGCACGAACTTTCCCTCCGGTGTTATTTTGTATGTCCGGTCCACCCGCTGTCCTTTCAGGTTGTCAAGTATTGTATGTGTATTCACGTCCATGATATAGTCGTTTTCAGGAAACTCCAGTTCCTGCACATTTGCTGTCAGGTCCTGGTTAACCTGTCCCTCTATCATCCAGTATGTGTTGTTGAGGCTCATTGCCAGTGGGATATAGTCGATGGTTTCTCCCCATGAATTGAACGTGGCCAGCCAGAACTTCTCTGCGTTATGGTCTCCCGACCAGCTAAATACGACTCCCAGTACATAGTCTCCGTTGCTCTTTTCGAACAGGTTCTTTATGGAAGTATCCCTGTCATTGTGCGAGGTATCCTTTCTGTTTACATTGACATAGAAAGGGGAGTCTTTGATAAAATATGGATATTCGTATCTTGACACATTTTTGTTTTTGTACATGGCGGGATACAGGTTTCTGTTAAAGTCAAGCGGCAGTGGATACATTCCGTTTTTCTTAAAGAAATCGCAGATTTCCGAAAATTTGATATGTGTACCTCTGTGTGTAGTCTGTGGAACAGTATTCGCTTCAGGGTTGTGGGTGTCTGCCATGGCTTTACATGGAAAAATAGATTCAGTTAAGCCAAAAATCAGGGCTAAAAGAGGTAAATAAATCTTCATAGTTATAAAAATTAAAATTAATAATACTTCTTGTTATCGAGGTGGTATCGTATTTTTTTCCGTTATTCGGGCGGACCTGAGTTACATTATAGAGTTTCCCGGCCATTGAGTTACCACCAAAATAGGTATCTCCGTCATAAAAAAGACGGTTGTCAGGACTACAGCCTTTGTTTATATCGCTTGTGGCATTATCCATAAAGGTATAATAATATTCACCGATAGTGCTGTCAAAGCCCCTTCCGGTAATGACAATGAAATGGTCAGTTGTTCCCTCATTATATCCTAGATTGGGTTTATAATTCACTCCTACAATAATGGGTCTGCCTGCATTCAGATGCTCGTCAATGCAGCGGATGGCATTACTGTAATTTTGGGAAGGGTTATTTCCCCAGCTCAGTAATTCTCCATTCTTCTCATAAGCGAGTCTGAAGGCATCGCTAGGAGATCCGAAATAGGTGAGTCCATAATTTTTCAGTGTAGCCTTACATAATTCATAACAATTGGCACCATTACGCCAACCCTCGAACTTCTTTTTGTCCATTAGCTCTACAGGATCTTTGGATACGGTCTCCGGTTGTTTCTCGTTATTGTTTTTTTCGTTACTGGGCGTATTGCTTCCTCCGCTGGGGGATTCTCTGTTCCAGTTTTCATTCGTATTGTAGCCGTCGTCGTAATAATCGCAGTGGGTAGTGCATTCTTCTGTATATACCGGGAAACAATTCATGGTTGAGCCAAAGCTGAACCCAAATTCCTGATCTGGCATTGCCCAGCTGTGCTCATAACACTCTTGATGTACGGTTGTATAACAATGGTCGTGGCAATCTTTAATCATCGCTCTAGTTTCTGGTCCAGTATTTTCTTCTCCAGCATCCTTGGGAAGTTTAGGGGAAATACTAGTAACGATTTTCCCGTCCTTATACCCCCATCCGTTCACGAATGTCCCGTTGAGTTCATAGAACAATACTGACCCGTCAAAGTCTTGTTCTCTATAGAGATATGTATTCTTTCCCATTGTTTTTGTTTTTTTCAGGTATTTATGACTACCTACGAATATCATGACAAAGCCTCTTGTCCTTCCTGTATTTTTGTCTCTTTCAATTACAATTTTTGCTGTATTTCTGATGGCTTTATCTTTTATCTCAGGAGTCCATTCCTGCGCTGTTTCCTCATCCAAAATAATATACCCTCCTTTAACCATGATAGGTAACTCTACCACTTCGTAGCGTTGCCGGTTTAATTCCTTTGCATGTTTCCAGTCAGGTTTCATCATGCATAAGATACTATCATTATAGTTGGTCCGTGTGGTAACTACTGGTTCATAATTAGATTCGTACCACTGCTGAGCTTCAAATTTGGTTAATTCTACATTACTGTATCTGTCTGGTTGTTTTTCCGCCAATGAAAAATCATTTAATGGAAAATCTTCAGTACATGAAATTATAAATGTACATACAGCCATTATTAATGGCCATTTAAGATAGGTCATTCTTCTCATAGCTTTTAATTAAGGTCTAGATTTTTTGTGTTAACTGTTTTATGCAGAAATAGTATTTATTTTTAAATTTATGACTTTTTTATTCGCTGATGCCGAAAATATTTAGAAGGATTCTTTTGTATTTGAATATGATTACTGCATTAATAGCATATTATATTACAGTATAATGAATCTTTCTATTGGGAATAGTTTATTTAACTGAGGGAGGGAGAGCTCACGAAAGTTACAATTGATTAAAATGCAGCATGTCATTTCCGGATGTTACTGATGTCTGCTTAACTTTTTTTCTCCTCCCTTGATGATTGTTTTTGTTTTGTCGCTCATCATTTCTCCGGTATAAATCTGTGGCAGGTACCTGGTTTCTTCCGTAAGCACGAACTTTCCCTCCGGTGTTATTTTATAAGTCCGGTCCACCCGCTGTCCTTTCAGGTTGTCAAGTATTGTATGTGTATTCACGTCCATGATATAGTCGTTTTCAGGGAACTCCAGTTCCTGCACATTTACTGTCAGGTCCTGGTTAACCTGTCCCTCTATCATCCAGTATGTGTTGTTGAGGCTCATT
Source organism: Phocaeicola faecicola (assembly GCF_013618865.1). Classification (GTDB taxonomy): domain Bacteria; phylum Bacteroidota; class Bacteroidia; order Bacteroidales; family Bacteroidaceae; genus Phocaeicola; species Phocaeicola faecicola. Next base: position 1,056 of record NZ_JABSOE010000008.1, on the reverse strand, counting down.
GCCAGTGGGATATAGTCTATGGCTTCTCCCCATGAATTGAACGTGGCCAGCCAGAACTTCTCTGCGTTATGGTCTCCCGACCAGCTAAATACGACTCCCAGTACATAATCTCCGTTGCTCTTTTCGAACAGGTTCTTTATGGAAGTATCCCTGTCATTGTGCGAGGTATCCTTTCTGTTTACATTGACATAGAAAGGGGAGTCTTTGATAAAATATGGATAAGCTCTTCCTGATACATTTTTATTCTTGTACATGGCGGGATACAGGTTTCTGTTAAAGTCAAGCGGCAGTGGATACATTCCGTTTTTCTTAAAATAGTCACAGATTTCCGAAAATTTGATATGTGTACCTCTGTGTGTAGTCTGTGGAACAGTATTCGCTTCAGGGTTGTGGGTGTCTGCCATGGCTTTACATGGAAAAATAGAGTCAGTTAAGCCAAAAATCAGGGCCAAAAGTAGAAAATAAGTTTTCATGGTTATGACAATTAAATTAGTAATACTTCTGCTTGCTATTGGGGAGAAACTTAAAAAAAGAAGATAAGTCCTCTCATAGTTCTTTCAATTAGAGATTTAGGTTTTTGTGTTGCTGTTTTCACAAAAATAGTAGTTTTTCTTTTTTAAACAAGAAGCAGGGAGGATTAATTTGATAATTTATCTCATGTGTTATGAGTAGATAAAGTGATACATTCTTATATTTCCGGTATTTTTCTAATAAAATTTTCTGATGAGAGGGTCCCGAAAATCTGCTCATTTCTCCCTTTTGATCTTCAGATAAGGTAATTTTGTCTTTCTGTCATCGGCTGTTTTCCGTATTTTTTCCTGGTGTTTTCCGGTTCTCTCTGTTATAGTATATATAATAATGTGTGCAGGATTTCTCCCTTCAGGGTTTCCTTGAAAAAAAATGCATCTCGTAACGCACTGTTTTACAAGGTATTTTAACCAAATTGTGAAAAAAGTCAGAAAAAAAGTCTGCATGATACTTGCAGAACCGGAAAAAGTGCGTACCTTTGCAACCGCTTTCGAGAGGGAAAGACGTTAGAAACAGTGACATGCTGAA
>NZ_JABSOE010000079.1 GCF_013618865.1 Phocaeicola faecicola | reverse complement strand
TGCTGAATCATTCAATGCTAAAATCAAACTCTTTAGAGCGAATCTCAGGGGAGTTGTTGACAAGAAGTTTTTCTTATTCCGCATTGCGAACTTATATGCATATCCCCACTAAAAAGCTACTGACCCATTTTCTTTACAGAACCTTGCTGTTCCTCCTTCCGGTACTGTCCTGATTTTCCGATTTATTTTCTTCCCCTCCTTCCGGAATCGTATTTGTAATTTTCAGTTTGCAAAAAAAGCACTTCAATCGTATTTTTATATGTTTAAAATAAAATATTTAAAAATAATTGCAGGGTATGTATTTTGTTTTAGTATATTTGAATCAAGTAAGCATTTGCTTGCCCTATGAACTTGTTAATTTTGTAATCAAAACATATTGAACCATGGAAAATAAAATTCAGGAATTGGCTGACAAAATCTACCAGGAGGGGGTAGAAAAGGGAAACCTTGAAGCCCAGAAACTAGTAGAAGATGCAAAGCAAAAAGCACAGCAGTTGATTGAAGAAGCAAAGTCTGAGGCTGAGAAAATCCTCCAGGATGCCCGGAAATCGGCTGATGAGTTAAAAGAAAATACAAAATCTGAACTGAAATTATTTGCAGGACAAGCATTGAATGCCCTGAAAACAGAGGTTGTTAACTTACTTACTGATACTACTGTCGGTGAAGCTGTAAAAGGCTTTGTCTCTGATAAAGATTTCCTCAATAAATTTATTGTTGCGCTCGCTGCCCAATGGTCGGCAAATGAACCGATCGTGATTTCTGTCAATGATGCAGAATCACTGAAGAAATATTTTCTGGCTAATGCCAAGAATATGCTGGACAAGGGAGTGAAAATAGAAGAAGTAAACGGTACAAAGGTGCTGTTCTCTATTTCTCCGGCCGATGGCTCTTATAAAGTAAACTTCGGTGAAGAAGAATTTGAAAATTACTTTAAGGAGTTCCTGCGTCCGCAATTGGTAGAAATGTTATTCTGATAAATTATTATGAGCAGCTATTATTATTTAGTAGCCGGTTTACCAGATTTGTCATTGGATGACGCGAAGCTCAGCTGTACACTGTCTGATTTTAAGTCTGAAATTTATCCTGCCCTGTCTGAAAAAGACAGAAAACTGGTCGATCTGTTGTTCCTGAGATTTGACAACAAGGACCTGTTGCGGTTACTGGCCGACAAGGAGGCCGTTGCCGAAGGGAAGGGACTGTTCTCGGACGATGACTTGAGGGCACTGATCCAAGCAGTGCGCGACGGTGATAAGATTGATGCCAGGTATCCTTCTTATATGGCTGAATTCATTGAACGGTATGCTACGCTCCAGGAAAATGAAAAATTCCAGATTCAGGACTTATTGACTTCCATGTTTTATGCGTATGCAATGAAATGTGGCAATACTTTCCTGGCATCATGGTTTGAATTCAATCTGAACCTCAACAATGTCCTTTCTGCACTGACTGCCCGCAAGTATAAGATGGAGGTGGCAGAATACATTGTCGGAGAAGGAGAGGTAAGCAACCAGTTGCGTACATCGAATGCCAGAGACTTCGGTTTGTCGGCTGAAATGGATTATTGGGAATCGCTGGTCCGTATCTCGGAAACAGAAAATCTGCTGGATAGAGAAAAGAAAATAGACCAGTTGAAATGGAAATGGCTGGAAGAAGAGTCTTTTTTCCATTATTTTACCATCGAGCGCCTGTTGGTTTTCCTGCTGCAGCTTGAAATGATTGAGCGCTGGATTTTATTGGATAAGGAAAAGGGAAGCGAACTGTTCCGTCAGATGATCCAAAATCTGAAGAACGAGGTTCAGATACCCGAAGAGTTTAGAAAATGATAAAATAATAAATAAGAATGGCAACAAAAGGAACTGTATTGGGAGTTATTGCCAACATGGTAACGTTGACCGTGGATGGACCGGTAGCTCAAAATGAAATATGCTACATTCTTACCGGAGGTGACCGGCTGATGGCTGAGGTAATCAAGGTGGTAGGCAAGAATGTATATGTACAGGTTTTTGAAAGCACACGTGGACTGAAGGTGGGTGCAGAGGCTGAGTTTACCGGACACATGCTGGAAGTGACACTGGGACCGGGTATGCTTTCGAAGAATTATGACGGTCTGCAGAACGACCTCGACAAGATGGAAGGTGTTTTCCTGAAAAGAGGTCAGTATACTTATCCGTTGGATAAAGAAAAGAAATGGCACTTCACACCACTGGCAAAGGCCGGAGACGAAATCATCGCTGCCGGATGGCTGGGTGAGGTGGAGGAAAATCACCAGCCGCTGAAGATCATGGCTCCGTTCCAGCTGGAGGGAACCTGCAAGGTGAAGTCGATTGTGGCTGAGGGTGATTATACCATCGAAGATACTGTGGCCGTACTGGTAGATAAGGACGGCAAGGAAATTGCGGTAAACATGATTCAGAAATGGCCGGTGAAGAAGGCGATGACGAATTACAAGGAAAAACCGCGTCCATATCGTCTGCTGGAAACGGGTGTGCGTGTAATCGATACGGTAAACCCGATTGTAGAAGGTGGTACGGGATTTATCCCTGGACCGTTCGGTACCGGTAAGACAGTCTTGCAGCATGCAATCTCCAAGCAGGCTGAAGCGGACATCGTAATTATTGCTGCCTGTGGTGAACGTGCCAATGAGGTAGTGGAAATCTTTACGGAGTTCCCGGAACTGGTAGACCCGCATACAGGACGTAAATTGATGGAACGTACCATCATCGTGGCAAATACTTCAAACATGCCGGTTGCTGCCCGTGAAGCTTCTGTGTATACGGCGATGACAATGGCTGAGTTCTACCGTGCAATGGGACTGAAGGTGCTGCTGATGGCCGACTCTACTTCGCGTTGGGCACAGGCGCTGCGTGAGATGTCAAACCGTATGGAGGAACTTCCTGGACCGGATGCCTTCCCGATGGATATCTCTGCCATTATTTCGAACTTCTACGGACGTGCAGGCTTCGTTCACCTGAACAACGGAGCTACGGGTTCTATTACGTTCATCGGAACGGTGTCTCCGACAGGTGGTAACCTGAAGGAACCGGTAACGGAAAATACGAAGAAGGTAGCCCGCTGTTTCTATGCCCTCGAGCAGGAACGTGCCGACCGTAAGCGTTATCCGGCTGTAAACCCGATCGACTCTTATTCGAAGTATCTGGAATATCCGGAATTTGAGAAATACATTGCTGAAAGAATCAATGACCAGTGGATCGGGAAGGTGAATGAGCTGAAGACCCGGTTGCTGCGTGGTAAGGAAATTGCCGAACAGATCAACATCCTGGGTGATGACGGTGTGCCTGTAGAATATCACGTAACGTTCTGGAAGTCGGAACTGATTGACTTTGTGATTCTGCAGCAGGATGCGTTCGATGAAGTGGATGCCGTTACTCCGATGGAACGTCAGGAGGAGATTGTCAATTCAATCATTGATATCTGTCACACTGAGTTTGAGTTTGATTCGTTCGTGGAAGTAATGGACTACTTCAAGAAGATGATCAATATCTGCAAGCAGATGAACTATGCACGATTCCGCTCGGAACAGTATTTGGATTTCCAGAAACAGTTGCAGGAATTGGTTGCCGAAAGAAGTGTAAAATAATGAACTGATAAAAACTAGAATATAAGATGGCAACAAAAGCTTTTCAGAAAATATATACTCAGATCAGTCAGATCACAAAAGCGACCTGCTCCTTGAAGGCGACAGGGGTAGGATATGATGAGCTGGCTCAGGTGAACGGAAAGCTGGCTCAGGTAGTAAAGATAGCCGGCGATGAAGTGACTTTGCAGGTATTTGAGGGTACGGAAGGTATCCCGACCAATGCGGAAGTGGTGTTCTTGGGTAAGGCGCCTACGCTGAAGGTGAGCGAGCAGCTGGCGGGCCGTTTCTTCAATGCGTTCGGTGACCCGATTGACGGGGGACCGGAAATTGAGGGTACGGAAGTGGAAATCGGTGGTCCTTCCGTGAATCCGGTTCGGCGTAAACAGCCGTCTGAACTGATTGCGACAGGTATTGCCGGTATCGACTTGAACAATACGCTGGTGTCTGGACAGAAGATTCCGTTTTTTGCCGATCCTGACCAGCCGTTCAACCAGGTAATGGCCAACGTGGCGCTGCGTGCCGAGACTGACAAGATTATCCTGGGAGGTATGGGTATGACAAACGATGACTACCTGTATTTTAAGAATGTGTTCTCGAATGCGGGTGCGCTCGACCGTATCATCAGTTTTGTGAATACTACGGAAAATCCTCCGGTTGAACGTTTGCTGATTCCGGATATGGCGCTGACGGCTGCTGAATATTTTGCGGTAGAGCATAATCAGAAGGTGCTCGTGCTGCTGACAGATATGACTTCTTATTCGGATGCGCTGGCTATCGTGTCTAACCGTATGGACCAGATTCCGTCGAAGGACTCTATGCCAGGATCATTGTATTCGGATTTGGCCAAGATTTACGAAAAGGCGGTACAGTTCCCGAGCGGAGGTTCTATTACCATTATTGCGGTGACTACGCTGTCGGGCGGTGACATTACGCATGCCGTTCCGGATAATACGGGTTACATCACCGAGGGTCAGTTGTTCTTGCGCCGTGACAGTGATATCGGTAAGGTTATTGTCGATCCGTTCCGTTCGTTGTCTCGTCTGAAACAGCTCGTAAGCGGTAAGAAGACACGTAAGGACCATCCGCAGGTAATGAATGCGGCGGTTCGTCTGTATGCCGATGCGGCCAATGCCAAGACGAAGATGGAAAACGGTTTCGACCTGACCAACTACGACGAGCGAACACTGGCATTTGCCAAGGATTATGCCAACCAGTTGCTGGCCATCGACGTCAACTTGAATACCACAGAAATGCTGGATGTTACCTGGGGCTTGTTCAGCAAATATTTCAAGCCGGAAGAGGTGAACATCAAGAAGGAATTTGTGGATCAGTATTGGAAAAAGTAATTTATAATTTGAACCGGGAAGATGGCTATAAAATTTCAATATAATAAAACTTCGCTCCAACAGCTGGAAAAGCAGCTCAAAATCCGCGTGCGTACGCTTCCTATTATCAAGAATAAGGAGAGTGCGCTGCGTCTGGAAGTCAAGAGGTGCAAGACGGAGGCTGTGGAATTGGAAGAGCGTCTGGAACAGCAGATTCAGACTTACGATGCCATGTTTGCATTGTGGAATGAATTTGATGCTTCGCTGGTGAAGGTGAAGGACGTTCATCTGGGAGTGCGCAAGATAGCCGGGGTTCGTGTACCGTTGCTGGAAGAGGTGGATTTTGAAATCCGTCCGTTCAGTCTGTTCGACAGTCCGAAATGGTTTGCAGATGGTATTCATCTGCTGAAACAACTGGCTCAGACAGCTATCGAACGTGAATTTACCTTGGCCAAGCTGGGCTTGCTGGAGCATGCACGAAAGAAAACCACTCAGAAGGTGAATCTTTTTGAGAAGGTACAGATACCGGGCTATCAGGATGCACTGAGAAAAATCAAGCGCTTTATGGAGGATGAGGAAAATCTGTCGAAGTCTTCGCAGAAGATTCTGAAATCGATTCAGGAAAAGAGAAAGGAGGCTGAAGTATGATAGCGAAAATGAAGAAACTGACTTTCCTGATTTATCATAAGGAGTATGAATCGTTCCTGCAGGACCTTCGGGAAGTGGGAGTCGTTCATATTGTGGAGAGAAAATCGGGAGAGATAGAAGGACAGTTGCAGGGGTTCATCCAGAAACGTAATTCGTATAAGGCACTCTTGCAGAATATGCTTCGTTATGCCGATCAGGTAGATCCGAAGGTGGAGAAGTCGCTCTCGGGCGATGAGATCATCAACCGATACGAATCGATTCAGGCGATGATTCAGGCATCGCAGCAGCGGCTGGTGACTGTTCAGAAGGACTTGGCTCAGATGAAGGTCTGGGGACAGTTCGACTGGGCACGGATCCGTCAGCTGGAGGAGATGGGCTGGCTCATGAATTTCTATACTTGTGCGGAAAGACAGTTTGACGAAAGTTGGGAAGAGGCATATCATGCCATCACCATTCACCGTGAGGGTGGCCGCGTGTATTTTGTGACCGTAACCAAAGAACCGGTTGAACTGGATGCGGAAAAGGTGGTGCTTCCTTCCATGTCGCTGCTGCAGCTGGAAGCGGAAAAGAGCAAAATCGAAGCCGAAATCCAGGAGCACATGGAAAACTTGCGTCAGTTCTGTAATGCAACCGTCTCTACTTGCAAGTATGTGGCGGCACGTCTGCAGGAAGACCTGGATATGGAACAGGTGAAACTGAACGGAGAGCGTCTGGCTGAGGGTAGCGTACTGCTCCTCGAAGGATGGGTGCCGGAGGAGAACGAGCAGACGGTATTGGATATGCTGGAGTCACGAAGCATCTACTACGAAGTACGCGGTGAGGAAAAGGAGGACAATGCTCCGATCAAGCTGAAGAATAATGCGTTTGTCAGAATGTATGAGGTGCTTACCAAAATGTACGGTATGCCTGATTACGGAGAGTTTGACCCGACGCCGATTCTGGCTCCTTTCTTCTCGCTTTTCTTTGCCTTCTGTATGGGAGATGCAGGCTATGGTCTGATTCTTATTGCATTGGGATTCCTGCTGAAGAAGAAGATGTCGAAGTCTATGGCTGGAATGATGAATCTGGTCATTACGCTGGGTATCTTTACTACTGTATTCGGTGCGGTGCTGGGAACCTTCTTCGGGGTCAGCCTGTTTGATGTGGAACTGCCACAGTGGATGAAGGGTCTCATGATTACCGGCAAGATTGACGGAACGAACTATGACAAGCAGATGTTGCTGGCACTGATTATCGGTGTGGTACATATTTGTCTGGCGATGACTGTCAAGGCGGTATGCAGTACCGTAAGATACGGGTTCAAGGCTTCGCTCAGTGCGTGGGGATGGTTGCTGCTGGTAGTGGGATTCATCTGTACCGGCGGACTCTCTTTCTTTGAGGTGATATCTGCCGAAGTGACCAACTGGGCGTTTATCGTCATTGGTGGTATTTCTGCTATCGGTATTTACCTGCTGAATGACTTCCATCGCAATATCTTTGCCAATATCGGTGCCGGAGTATGGGATACCTATAACATGGCAACCGGTTTGCTGGGAGATACGTTGTCTTACATCCGTCTGTATGCCCTCGGGCTGGCCGGCGGTATGTTGGGTGGAGTATTCAATCAGCTGGCATTCATGGTAAACGATGCGGCCGGACCGGTTCTCGGATGGATTTTCTGCGGTCTGATTCTGGTATTCGGACATGCCCTGAATATCGCGATGTCTTGTCTGAGTGCCTTCGTTCACCCGCTCCGTCTTACTTTTGTAGAGTATTTCAAGAATTCGGGCTATGAAGGCAAAGGAGAGGCTTACAAACCTTTCTCTGTGATGAAATCGAACAACGAATAAAGAAAAATATATTAATAACGAATAAAACAAAAAAATTATGAATGAAATTTTAGGTTATTTGGGCTTAGGCCTGATGTTGGCTTTGTCTGGTATTGGAAGCTGTTTTGGTACAACAATCGCAGGAAATGCGGCAGAAGGTGCGTTGAAGAAAGATCCTTCTAAGTCGGCTAGTTATATGATTCTTTCTGCACTTCCTGCTACACAGGGTTTGTATGGTTTCGTGGCTTTCCTGATGTCTATGGGACGTGACTTTACTACGGACGGTCCTTTGATGCTGGGTGTAGGTTTAGGTATGGGTCTGGTTTGTCTGTTCTCTGCTATCCGTCAGGGTCAGATTTCTGCCAGCGGTATCGTAGGTATCTCTCAGGGACACGATGTACAGACTAACACCATGATTTACGCTGCTTTGCCGGAATTCTACGCTATCTTGGCTTTGGTGGCTGTATTGATGATGTAATAACGCCCGTTTCTGTCGCAGACTGACAGAATGTGCATGATATAGGGTGGGAAGCGGTTCTTTCGGGGACTTCTTCCCACCTTTTTTATGCGGAAAACCAAGGATATTTGTGATTTTGGCAAATGAGGGCAGAAAAAAAGCGCATTTCAGGGGGGTAGAAAATACAGGAAATCCAGAAGAACGGAAAAATAATCAGATTCCGTGTCAAATGTAAGGATTCTGGAAAAAGTGGTGACATGTTGCTCCATTTCTCCTTATAATGTGTATATGAATGAATGAAAGTAAATTATAGAAATAATGTGATAATGTGATTTTCATGTTATAAAACAACTTTTAAATTAAATATTTTCTCTATATTCGCACTTGATTTAGAAAATATTACTGAGATGATGAAACAGTTGCTAACACCTGATTACATTTTCGAGTCAAGTTGGGAAGTATGCAATAAAGTCGGTGGAATTTACACTGTATTGTCTACAAGAGCTAAGACCTTGCAGAATACTTTCCCGGACCGAATTTTCTTTATAGGACCTGAATTCTGGTTGGATAAGGAAAATCCTTTGTTTACGGAAGATACGAATCTTCTGAAAAGTTGGAAAGAACACGCAGAGAAGGAAGATAATTTGAAAATCCGTATCGGACGGTGGAACATACCGGGAAAACCGATAGCGATTTTGGTGGATTTCCAGCCTTATTTTGCTTATAAGAATGATATATATACGCAGGCGTGGGCCGATTTCGGAGTTGATTCTTTACATGCATATGGAGACTATGACGAAGCTTCCATGTTTTCGTATGCGGCTGGAAAGGTTGTGGAAAGCTTTTACCGCTTCCAACTGAATGAATCTGATAAGGTAATTTATCAGGCACACGAATGGATGACAGGACTGGGTGCGCTGTATATACAGAAGCATGTACCTGAAATCGCTACTATATTTACTACACACGCTACTTCAATAGGACGCTCTATTGCCGGTAACAACAAACCTTTGTATGACTATCTGTTTGCTTATAACGGAGACCAGATGGCCCGTGAACTGAATATGGAATCTAAGCATTCTATAGAAAAACAGACGGCTCATTTCGTAGATTGCTTCACTACTGTAAGTGATATCACCAATAATGAATGTAAGGAATTGCTGGACAAACCGGCCGATGCGGTGCTGATGAACGGTTTCGAGGGAGATTTTGTTCCGAAAGGTAAAACTTTCCTCAAGAAGCGTCAGCATGCACGTAAGGTGTTGTTGAATCTGGCTGAAAAACTGCTGGGAACCAAGATTTCTGCTGATGCACTGATTGTCGGTACCAGCGGACGGTATGAGTTCAAGAACAAGGGTATCAATGTGTATCTGGAATCATTGAACCGTCTGACACGCGACAAGAACCTGCAGAAGGAAATCATTGCTTTTGTCAATGTGCCGAGTTGGGTAGGGGATGCCCGTGAAGACCTGAAGGAGCGTCTGGAAAGCAACCAGGATTATGACACTCCGCTGGAATGTCCTTTTATCACTCACTGGCTGCATAACATGAGTCACGACCAGGTGCTTGATATGCTGAAGTATCTGAACATGTCCAATTCAAAGGATTCAAAGGTGAAGGTCATCTTTGTACCTTGTTACCTGGACGGACGTGACGGTATCCTGAACGAATCTTATTACGACCTGATCATCGGTTCTGACTTGAGTGTCTATCCTTCTTATTATGAGCCTTGGGGATATACTCCGCTGGAAAGTATCGCATTCAAGGTGCCTACTGTGACTACCGACCTGGCCGGATTCGGCTTGTGGGTGAACTCCCTGAAAGGCGGATTCAGTACGCTGGCCGATGGAGTGAAGGTGATTCACCGTACCGACTACAACTATTCGGAAGTGGCAGATGCCATCAAGGATACTATCGTGGAATTCTCCAATTTGCCGGAAAAGCAGGTAAATGACATCCGTGAACGTGCCGGCAAGATTGCTGAAAAGGCATTGTGGAAACATTTTATCCGTTATTATTACGAAGCATACGACATCGCTTTGCGGAATGCGCAGAAGCGTTGCTCGGAAAAAGAATGAACCTTATAAAAAAACAAACAATATGAAAGTTAAAACAAATTGTGTCAATGCTCCTGTATGGAGAGATATTAACGTAAAATCTCGTATTCCTGAGTCATTGAAAATGTTGGAAGTAATGGCCCGCAATATCTGGTGGGCTTGGAACGATGAAGCTACAGAATTGTTTAAGTCGCTTGACGCGGATTTATGGCAGGAAGTGGGTCAGAATCCTGTTTTGTTGTTGGAACGCTTGAACTATGAGAAGTTGGAAGCTCTTTCAACTGACAAAGAAGTTTTAAATAATATTCATAAAGTATATGCCGATTTCGATGCATATATGAAGGAAAAGCCAAATCCAAACCGTCCTTCTGTAGCCTATTTCTGTATGGAATATGGTATGACAGCCGTACTGAAGATTTATTCAGGTGGTCTGGGTATCCTGGCTGGTGACTATCTGAAGGAAGCTTCAGACAGTAATGTAGATATGTGTGCGATCGGTTTCCTGTATCGTTACGGATACTTCAGCCAGAGCTTGTCTATGGACGGACAGCAGATTGCCAACTACGAAGCACAGAACTTCGGCAGCTTGCCGCTGGAACGTGTGGTAGGCGAAGACGGCAAACCGCTGGTACTGGATGTTCCTTACCTGGATTACTACGTACACGCTTTCGTATGGAGAGTAAATGTAGGTCGTGTTCCTTTGTATCTGTTGGATACTGATAATGAACTGAACAGTGAATTCGACCGCTCTATTACACACCAGTTGTATGGTGGCGATTGGGAAAACCGTCTGAAACAGGAAATCCTGTTGGGTATCGGTGGTGTATTGCTGCTGAAGAAACTGGGTATCAAGAAAGATATTTATCACTGCAACGAGGGTCATGCTGCCTTGTGTAACGTACAGCGTCTGTGCGATTACGTAGAAAGCGGTATGTCATTCGACCAGGCTCTGGAAGTAGTCCGTGCTTCTTCTCTGTATACGGTTCATACTCCGGTTCCTGCAGGTCACGACTATTTCGATGAAGGTCTGTTCGGCAAATATATGGGTGGATATCCTCAGCGTATGGGTATCGAATGGCAGGATCTGATGAACCTGGGACGTATCAATCCGGGTGATCCTAACGAACGTTTCTGTATGTCTACTTTCGCTTGCAACACTTGCCAGGAAGTAAACGGTGTGAGCTGGTTGCACGGAAAAGTATCTCAGGATATGTTTGCCGGTATCTGGAAGGGTTATTTCCCTGAAGAAAACCATGTAGGTTATGTAACCAACGGTGTACACTTCCCGACTTGGTGTGCTTCTGAATGGAAGGCATTGTACAAGAAATATTTCGACAAGAACTTCATGAAGGATCAGTCAAATCCGAAGATCTGGGAAGCTATCTACAATGTGCCTGATGAAGAAATCTGGAGAACTCGTGTGGCATTGAAGAACAAACTGATCGATTATATCCGTCATCAGTTCCGTGATACTTGGTTGAAGAACCAGGGTGATCCTTCACGCGTAGTGTCTTTGATGGACAAGATCAACCCGAACGCATTGCTCATCGGTTTTGCACGCCGTTTCGCTACTTACAAGCGTGCTCACCTGTTGTTTACCGACCTTGACCGTCTGGCTAAGATCGTGAACAATCCTGACTATCCTGTTCAGTTCCTGTTTGCCGGAAAGGCACATCCGCACGATGGCGCAGGTCAGGGCCTGATCAAGAAGATTGTGGAAATCTCAAAACGTCCGGAATTCCTGGGTAAGATTATCTTCCTCGAAAACTACGATATGAAGTTGGCTCGTCGTCTGGTTTCTGGTGTAGATATCTGGATGAATACTCCGACTCGTCCGTTGGAAGCTTCTGGTACATCTGGTGAAAAAGCCTTGATGAACGGTGTAGTAAACTTCTCTGTACTCGACGGATGGTGGCTCGAAGGTTACCGCGAAGGTGCAGGATGGGCGTTGACTGAAAAACGTACTTACCAGAATCAGGAACATCAGGATCAGCTGGATGCTGCTACTATCTACAGTATCCTCGAAACTGAAATCCTGCCGTTGTACTATGCCCGCAACAACAAGGGTTATTCAACTGGCTGGGTAAAGACTATCAAGAATTCTATCGCTCAGATCGCTCCTCATTATACGATGAAGCGTCAGTTGGATGACTACTATTCTAAGTTCTATATCCGTGAAGCTGAACACTTCCACAAACTGGCTGCCAATAACTATGAAAAGGCTAAGGCACTTGCCGACTGGAAGGAAGAAGTGGCTGCTAAATGGGATAGCATTGAAGTAGTATCTATGGAACGCTGCGAAGAACTCCGCAAGGGTAATGTAGAAAGCGGTAAGGATTATACCATTACTTGTGTAATCGACGAAAGGGGTCTGGAAGATGCTATTGGAGTAGAAATGGTGGTTACTCACACTAACGGCGAAGGTAAGGAAAGCATCTATTCTGTAACTCCGCTTGAAATGGTGAAACGTGAAGGCAACCTGTATACATTCCAGGTAACTCACAGTTTGTCTAACTCTGGTAGCTTCAAGGTAGCTTACCGTATGTTCCCGAAACATGCAGACCTGCCTCACCGTCAGGACTTCTGCTATGTTCGCTGGTTCAATGCCTGACAGGAACGTGTCGTATCCGATTCTGCTGATGGAGGAATGAAAGTGATTCCTGGATGGGCGGATGAGGAATGACCATACATCTTAAAATAGGAAGAGGGGCTTGTGAGAGGATTCTTGCAAAGCCCCTCTTTGCCATATTAGCCTTATAATGTGATTGTCATATGCTGATTGAAAAACAAAAAACAATGATTATGGATGTTGTAAAGGGCCGGATTCAGTTGCTGGGCCTGATGGCAGGGCTTCTGATCCTCCTGTCTGCATGTAGTTCAGACAATCCTTCGTCCGACCAGCTGATCGGTACGTGGGAGCTTCAGACTTCGGTGATGTCGAAAATAATGAATGGGGAGGTCATTGAAAAGGTAGAAGATACGGTTGACCCGCAGACCATCTTCCTGACTTTTTCCGAAGATGGAACCCTCATTTCAAGGAATGTCCATACGGGTTCACGTACGTACAAATGGACACTGGACGGTAACACGCTGCGGTTTCAATACGAGTTGCAGCATCCTGGAGGAGTTGTCGTGCAGACCGAAGAGTATGCCGTCAGCGGCTTGAGTGCATCCAATCTCATCCTGGAAAATGTAGTGACGACGGACTGGGGAGAGATTGTGAATGTGAATACTTATCAACGGAACTGACGGTAGGGCGCTGACCGGATGGTTTCCGGGAGAATCCCAAAATTCCCCGGTATCCGATACGTTTCGGGAACGGTCGGACAGTCTGGAATATAGGACAGTATAGAAACAAGTAAAGCTTAGCCGGCATCATCATACGTGGTCGGCTAAGCTTTACTTGTTTTTTTATCAGAGCTGACGGATTATTCGCGAATCAGTTTCATGTATTCTTCGTACGAGATATATCTTCCTCCCATCGACTTGAGGTGAGGAGTCTCAAACTGGCAGTCGATCATTACGCCTCCGTGCTCCTGTAAGAAACGGGCCAGTTCAATGAGAGCCACCTTGGAAGCACTGGGAGCCAGGGAAAACATGCTTTCTCCGAAGAAACATTTTCCCAGGGTCACTCCGTACAGTCCGCCCACCAGTTCGTCGTCTTTCCAGACTTCTACACTGGCTGCAAACCCCTGATGGAAAAGCTGGGTATAGGCCGCTGTCATGTCTTCTCCCAGCCATGCCCCTTCCATGTCCTTCCGCAGGTCGCCACAGGCCTTGATTACCTCCTCGAAGGCCGTATTGAAGGTAACCTCATAAGTACCTTTGTTGAGCAGTGTCCGCATCGAGTGCGAGACATGAATCTCGTCCGGGAAGATGACAAAGCGCTGCAGGGGACACCACCATTGGATTTCCCCTTCCTTGAAGGCATACCACGGAAAGATTCCGTTGGAGTAAGCCAGCAGCAGTCGGTCGATGCTCAAATCGCCTCCCACGGCCAGCAGTCCGTCCGTATCGCCCAGATACGGATTCGGAAAAATCAGTTCATGAGTCAGTCTGAATACCATACATCAGTCTTTTTCGGTCACGACAACACCAGCCGGTCGTTCTCTGTCCGGACAATGGTCTTGCCGCCTTTTTTCAGTTTTCCAAATAAAATTTCCCGCATCAGCAGCGACTTGAGCTGGGAGGTGATGACACGGTCCAGTTCCCGTGCCCCATATTCCTGTGTGAAGCCCTTCCGGAGCATCCAGTCGTGCGCTTCCAGGGTGACTTCCATTTCCACATTCTTCGCCTTGAGCCGCTCCTTCAGTTGCATGAGTTTCTTGTCGAGAATCTGCGATGCCATTTCCCTGCTCATGTCATGGAATACCACCGTAGCCGAGAGACGGTTCAGGAACTCGGGCTTGAAGGTCTTCTTCACCTGCTTCATCATACTTTCTCCGGCACCGATGCCTCCGCCGAATCCGATGGCTGCCTGACGGGCATACTGTGCACCGGCATTGGAGGTCATGATCAGTACGATGTGCCTGCAGTCGGCCTTCCGGCCTTTGTTGTCTGTCAGTACCGCATAATCCATTACCTGCAGCAGGATGTTGAAGATATCCGGATGTGCCTTTTCGATTTCATCCAGCAGCAGTACGCAGTGGGGAGTTTTCCGGATGGCGTCGGTCAACAGTCCTCCGTCATCGTAGCCCACATATCCTGCCGGAGAGCCGATGAGCTTGGCCACGGTATGCTTTTCCGCGTATTCACTCATGTCGAAGCGCTGCAGGGCAACTCCCATTTCATTGGCAAGTACCTTGGCAACTTCTGTTTTTCCGACGCCTGTAGGACCGACAAACAGCAGACTGGCCATGGGCTTGTTCTCGTCCGAAAGTCCCGCCTGGGCCATCTGTACCGCTTCTACGACCTGTGCCACTGCTTCCTCCTGTCCGTAAATCTGTGTGCTGATCCGTGCGTGCAGCGATTCCAGCTGCTGGTTGTCTCCGCTCAGACGGAGGGTGTCGACCTTGCAGATGCGCGACAGGATATCGCTGATGAGTGCCTTGTCTACCTTGTTCTTTCCGGATTTCAGCGGATGCAGTTCCCGGTAAGCACCGGCTTCATCAATCAGGTCGATGGCCTTGTCGGGCAGGAAACGGTCGTTCATGAACCGGGCACTGGCCTTGACGGCAAAAGCGATGGCCTCTTTGTCGTACCGGATGCCATGATACTGCTCGTACTTCTTTTTCAGTCCCTCCAGGATGCGTATGCTTTCCTCTACGCTGGGTTCCGGCACATCAATCTGCTGGAACCTTCTCAACAGTCCTTTGCTCCGTGAAAGATTCCGGTTGTACTCGTCGTAGGTCGTCGCCCCGATGAAGCGCACCTCGTCACTTTCCAGATACGGTTTCAAGAGGTTCGTTGCGTCGATGCCTCCGTCTCCGTTCCGTCCGGCACCTACCAGGTTATGGATTTCATCAATATAGACTATGGCATTTCCTTCCCGGCGGATTCCCTCCATGATGCCCTTCAGCCGTTTTTCAAATTCCCCTCTGAACTGTGTGCCGGCAATGAGACTGCCCAGGTCGAGTTCATAGATGCGGCATCCCTGCAGGCGGTCGGGGACATTGCCTTCCTCGATGCGTGCCGCCAGTCCGTGTACCAGAGCCGTTTTCCCGACTCCCGGCTCACCGATGTGCAGCGGGTTGTTCTTGTCCTTCCGGCACAGAATCTGTATGGTACGTTCCATTTCCTCCTTCCGGCCAATCAGCGGATGAAACTGGTCCAGATGATCGTTCAGGCAGGTGACAAAGTTTCTCCAGGCCTCATAAGGTTGGCCCTCTGTCTCCTCTGGGGCATTCCCTTCCGCCAGTTCATACTCCGTTACCAGTTGTGCGATAAACTCCGGTAACTCATCTCCCAGTTCCTGTTGGAGAAAATGGGCCGCCCACGAATCCTTCAGCTGCAGGATTCCCTGTACCATATGCGGTACCCCCAGTTCGTCTGCCTGCGAGTACTGCACCAGCTGATACGCATATCCTCCCGCTTCGTTCAATTGTCCGGAAGGCTCAATTTCATAAGAAATCCCCTCCGGTACCCGTTCCACTTCCTCTCTCAGATATTCATCAATGCGTGCGGCAAGTCCTTCCGGATCGCCCAGGCATTGGCCGATGGCCGTACGGAACACTTCCTGTTCCATAAACGCCTTCAGCATGTGTTCCGGCAAGATAAACTCGTGCCGCATGTCCATGGCTACTTCCTGTGCCCTGGCAATTGCCTGATTGAAATATGTAGATTGTTTCACTCCCATTTGGTTAGTCGACTAAAAAATAAAGTAAGAAAAAACAGGTTGTCGGATAAACCGTGCCCAACCTTTCCCGCAGAAACCGTCCGGTCTGCCTTTACGGCCTTATTCCTCCTCCGGCAAGACTGCCAGCCGGAGCGGAAAGCCCTCCATCCGTGCCATTCGTGTCGCTTTGTCCACTTTCGAGTGGGCAATGTCATACGAGTAAATACCCACTACCGAAGAGCCGCTCTTATGCACCTGCAGCATCAGCGCCTCTGCTTCTGCCGCCGATTTGAAGAAAACCTCGGTAAGTACTCTTACCACAAAGTCCATGGTGGTAAAATCATCGTTGTAGATGACAACCTTGAACCGGCGGGGTTCCTGAAAACGAAAGGACTGATGCTGTTTGCTGTCCGATTGTGTCTGTTCCATATGATAACTGATTCATTAATGTTCCAAAATACTCTTTTCCGTTCTCTGTCGAGCCTGCGCTCCGTTTCCTGTCAGGCCTGCACTTGCTTCAGTCTGCGGATAGCCAGGTGATGCCTTTCGTCCGCAGCCCTCCGGTACCATTCCATTGCCTTGTCCATGTCCGGAGCGCCAGTCCATCCTTCTTCGTATGCCTGTCCGATGCGGTAATGTGCATACGGGTCCTCCGATACACAGTAGGCCTTGAAAGCCTCTGTCAGCGAAGGCGCCAGTGCCCCGCATCCCTTCCGGTAAAGGTCTCCCAGGTTGGAAGGTGCATACCACCGCTCTCCGAGCCGGATGGCTTCGCGGAACCAATAGGCTGCCCTGTCTCCGTCCTGAGCCACTCCGATACCTTCCTGAAAGAGGGTACCGAGGTCGTTCAACACCACTCCCTCCACCTTCTTCCCGTGCCGGAAGCCTTCTCCCAGTTCGAGGAGCATGCGTACATCTTCCGCCGCAAAGCTCTCCCAGGTTTCCGCACCGTCCAGCTGCCACGACTTCACTCTTCCGATAGAGACATGCTGAGGCACATCCACCGTAAACTCCTGGTCCTCCAGTTGTCTGTCGCTGGCAAGCTCCTCTTCAGTAGCCTCCTTCATCCGGTGCTGTTTCATCAGAAACTGAATATATCCGTAGATGCGTGGGGTAGAAGAGTGCAGACTCACCCCGTACTCCGCCAGCATTTCTTTCGATACATAACTGTACGGACGGAAGGGCAGCGTCAGGTAATACCTTGGGGCAATCGACAAGACCGACTTCAGTCCGGCGATTTCTTCCCCGATGGCTTCTGCCATCCATTCCTCGTTGTAGAAGTCGAAGACCGACTGTCCGTCGACCGTCAGCGGAGAGCGGTTCAGAAACTGATGCAGGCAGTCGGCCAGGTACGGAAAAAACTTATAGTCGGCATACGATGCCAGCCCGTCCATGCACAGGCTCAGCTCTCCTTTTCCCTCGTCCACTATCGCATACAGCGTAGTCGATTCCTTCTCTCTGTGAAAATAATAGCACACCCCGTCATCTCCTCTCTCTTCGGCATCCACCTGAATGGCAAGGTCCAGGTATTTCAGAAAATCCTTGAAGACGAATGTACGGCCGGCAATTACAGACAAAGTATGTAACATAATCAATGCAAGTATTCTTCAGTTTCAGTGTTATGTAGGTCGGCGGCATTGCTGCCGCTTTCCCCATTAAGAACTGTACGTGCGACTTTCACCGCATACAGCTCCGATAATTCTAAATTTAATTCTCATAAAATTAAATCGGCTCATAATCATCT
>NZ_JABSOE010000078.1 GCF_013618865.1 Phocaeicola faecicola | reverse complement strand
GGAAAGTTAGACTGAATGAGAAGGTGGAGAGCCGTGTACGGGGAGACCTGTATGCACGGTTCGGAGGCGAGTGCTTGGAAACCTACCACTGTAAAAAGTGGCAAGGCGCTGGGTGCTTAGCCTATGGTCAAATAGCAAGTGCGAAAATCCCGCTTTCAAGGATGATTTCACCCGCTCTTTACTGGGTAATGACAGGTGATGATTTCTCGCTGGACATCAACAACCCGAAAGAGCCTAAAATCTTGGTTGTCGGCAACAATCCCGACCGTCAGAACATCTATTCGGCGGCACTGGGATTATATAACAGTAGAATAGTGAAGCTGATAAACAAGAAAGGTCAGCTTAAAAGTTCGGTGATAATAGATGAATTACCGACTATATATTTTCGTGGGCTTGATAATTTGATTGCGACCGCCCGAAGCAACAAGGTTGCGGTTCTGCTGGGCTTTCAGGATTACAGCCAGCTTACCCGTGACTATGGGGACAAGGAAAGCCGTGTGATACAAAATACTGTGGGCAACGTGTTTAGCGGTCAGGTAGTCGGTGAAACGGCAAAAATACTGTCGGAGCGTTTCGGAAAGGTGTTGCAGAAACGGCAGAGCATGACAATCAACCAGCGGGAGAAGTCCACCTCGATAAGTACCCAAATGGACAGCCTGATACCCGCCAGCAAAATATCCAACCTCACGCAAGGTATGTTCGTGGGGGCTGTGGCGGACAATTTCGATGAACGGATAGAGCAGAAGATTTTCCACTGTGAAATCGTGGTGGACAATGAAAAGGTGAAGCGGGAAACCGCCCGTTACGTGAAGTTGCCGCAGATAATTGACTTCACCGACAAGGACGGCAACGACCGGATGCAGGAAGAGATACAAGCCAACTATGACCGCATCCGTCAGGAAGTCCGGCAGATTGTCGAGGACGAGATAACCCGGATTAAGAACGACCCGGAGCTATGCCACTTGATTAAGGAGGAAGAATAGCTGTATATAATAATGTATGGAGTGAAGAACAGCCGATGTAGCTTTACGGTTGTTCTTCATTTTGCTTTTTGGTGCGGTAGGCTTCAAAACGCACTAATATTTCGTGCAGGTTCTTCAATGCTTCCACAGCCTTGCCTATCGGCGGCATCTTGCTTTTGTCGAAAGTCAGTTTCTTCAAATCGGCAGTGTACGCCGTAGCCACTTCGGGCAACGCCATGACCGCTTCGGCATCCTTGAATATCGGTGCATCAGCCAGCGACAAGTGCGAACGGGAGTTTTTATTTAGTCCGTCCTCTATCGTCACCCGGTACATGGCATCCAAGAAATCTTCCGAATGTAGGTAATCGTTATATTCCTGATTGTGGTAGAGTGCCGACAAGTCGTAAACGTCACGGATATGCTTTGCCAACAGTGCGGCTGCATCCTCATTGTAAGACAGCTTTACCAGCCTTGAAACCTTGTCGCAGATAGTCTTTCGGGGGTTGATACACTGCGTTTCAAAACTTCCCAGCCCGTAGGTGCTTATCAGTTCCTCTTGCCCGATGCTTTCAAGAAAGGCGGTCACAATCGGTTTGATAACCCGCTTGTCCGCCGGGTAGAACATCCGTTTTTTGTCCGGCAGGTCACAGGATTTTATCTCTACTTCCAAATGTTCTTTCAGTCCCACGCCTTGAAATACATTGTCATACGAGAAATACAGTTTACGGTAATTACCGCCCGTTTCCGACAAATCTTCCTTGTATATGTCACTATTGAGTTCGGCTATGTATTTGGAAAGTTTCTTGTTCAATGTCTTTTCCGCCTGCTTGGACGCACCTTTGTCACCCGTGAACACGAACAAGTCCAAATCTTCCGAGAAACGTTCTATCAGCCCGTAGGCTTTGGAAAGTGAAGTTCCGCCTTTGAAGTAGGTCTTATCCGCATATTCGGACATGGAAATATCCCGCAGTATCTTCGATACCCAGTAATCCTTTTCCACGTGCGACTGCTCGTAGCCGAAATGTTCAGCCGCCAGTGCGATGATTTCCTTGAACGCTTCCTTGTCCGAATGTAAATTCATATTTCTGTCCTATGCTGTTTTATAATCCAAGTTGAACCGTGTCGTGGGAAGAATGGTCTTTACCATTTCCGTTTGCAACACGGTTTGTCTGATGTCGCCCAGTATGTCCGCCACCACCTTTCTGACACGTGGCGGGTAACTTTTCGCCAAAGATACGATTTTTTCCAGTTCCGGCAGGCTGTACCCGTTGAAATATTGGCTTTTGACCCGGTTGTAGATGTCCTGCCCGGTTGTTCCGGGTATGCGCTTCATGTCCTTTATCGCATCGAGCAGCCGCAAGTATGGGACAAGGCTTTCATCCGGATAGACCATGCAGTAGGCTTTCACGCACTCTATATCCAAGTTCTTGAAACGGAAACGGCGAACCGGGTTAGGAGTGGCTATCGTTATGGTTGTGGCTACCTGTTCGGTCAGCCCCATTTTGTTATAGACGTAAGCCCCCGTGATATAGCCGTTCAGTTTTTCAGTCAGGTAGCGGAACTGTTCATCCTGATAGACAGGCAGCTTTCCCAGTCCCAGCACTGATTTCTTGGGACGGTAGTACGCCCCCTTTTCAACCCGTACCAGTACCCCTTTGCGGCTCTGTTCGGAAAGTAGCACCGCAACATTGGCGGTCTTTTCCGTTTCAAACGACAAATCCCGGAACGTGAATATACGCCCGGTATCTATCCGTTCAATCTGCCCAAGTATCTCTTTTCTGAATGAAGCCATATTTATGTCCTTTGTTTCTATATGCAAAGATAGTATATTATGTAATCACCTGCAAAAACATAACAAAGATTTTACCGAAGATGTTTTCTTTTTGTCGTGTCACCTGATAATAGAAGAATAACGGAAACTCAATCAAAGGCTTGCCAAACGCTTCACAAACGTTCCAAAAATAAGCTGTATTTCAGTATTAATTTTGATATGTAGCTCATTATTAGCCTATTGATAAAATAGCAAACGTTTCATAAACGCTTCACAAATGGCTCGCAAGCATAATGCAAATTTTAATAAGTCGTTGATTATAAGGCATAAGGTCTATAATTAAATGGCTCATAAATGGCTCACTCCAAGAGAGTGATTAACTTCGCTCTCTTTTTTATGCCCTTTTCAATTCTGCAACCAATGGTTGCAGAATTTCATCCCACCCGGACAATTTCAGACAGCGCAGGACAAATTCGGACAGTCCTTGCCGCCCGTCCAAATATAGCATATTTAGTCGCTACCTTTGGGCGGGACTATTCCCGTAACCACTAAAATTCCAATTATTTATGGCAAACAGAATGACCCCGCCCGCAGAGGGGCAGGAAAAAGACGTGCTGCTGGTCTTGGATAAACAGCAGGGAAAGGTGAGTGCCGTTAAGGGTATCGACAAGGACGGCAATTTGCAGACCGTGCCACCCACTACCGGACACGGCGGCGAGTTCATGCAGGTGGACAAGAACAGCGATGTGTTCAGCAACTTCATTTCCAACTTCTACCGCAAGTATCAGGACACTTCCGGGCTGGAACTGTTCAGCGTCAAGGCTTCCGAAGCGGAGCGGGACGCAAAGGCAATCGAGGACAACCACCGCAACCCTACACCGGAGGGTGACAAGCGGGCTGAAATGCTTCGAGTTCCGAAGCCCGACTTCCACGAGTTCAAGCAGGGCTACCGCTTCGACCCTGCAAAAATCGACTGGGAGAACCTGAAAAAAGTCGGCATCACCGCCGACACCCTGAAAAACACGAGGGACTTCGACCGGGTGATGCGTGGCTACAAGTCCCGCAACACCTACACCGTTTCGGGGACGGTGGGCGGCTTCTACCTCAAACCTACCGATGTCAAGCTCTCTTTCTATCAGGCAAAGGACGGCATGGTAGTACCCAAGCTGCACGGCGTGCAGCAGGACGAGAAACTGCTGCAACGCCCGTTCCATGAACACGAGTTCACCAAGCAGGAACAGGGCAACTTGCAAGGCACTGGCAACTTGGGCGGCATCGCTGAAATCAAAGACCCCAAAAGCGGCGAGCAAATCCCCGTGTTCGTCAGCCGGGACAGGTACACGCACGAACTGGAGTATATGCGGGCTGACAAGTGGAAATGCCCCGATACAATCTGTAACGTGCAAGTCAGTCCGGAACAGAAAGCCGCCTTTGAAGCCGGGCAAGCGGTGAAAATGGAAAACCTGCAATTCAGGGACGGCACGCAGCGCAGTGCCTATTTGCAGGTCAGTGCGGTGGAGCGTGGCTTGGAGTTCCTGCCCCGTGCCGCCGTCCAGTTCTTGCAGCAGTGGCAGCAGCCCGCAGAGCGGCAGGTCGCCGGGCTAAAGGACGGCAAGGGCGTTGAGTTCAACGGTCATGTACAGCCCGGCGCACAGGGCAAATCCCCCGACAAGGTGCAGCCGAAAGACGTTACCCCCACCGCCGAGAGCCGGACGCAGGTGGCGGTCAATTCGGGGGGCAAGACCAACGAAGCCACCAAGCAGGGCAAAGAGCCGTTGAAACAGGGTCAGGACAAGCCCACCGCCAAGCAGAAAGAGAAGCAGGAGAAAGCGCAGGACAAGAGCCTGAAAGCTGACAAGCCCAAGAAGTCCAGAGGAATGAAAATGTAATATCCACCATTAAAAAGTAAAGAATTATGATTGCATTGATAGCAGAAAAGCCCAGCGTGGCAAAGGACATCGCCCGCATCATCGGTGCGACCGGGCGTAATGACGGTTATCTTTCCGGCAACGGGTATATGGTGACATGGGCGTTCGGCCACTTAATCCAGCTTGCCATGCCGGAAGCCTACGGCGTGGCGAACTTCCGCAGGGAGAGCCTGCCCATACTGCCGCCCGATTTCCAGCTAATCCCCCGTCAGGTAAAAGCGGAGAAAGGCTACAAGGCAGACCCCGGCGTGCTGAAACAGTTGAAAGTGATAAAGGAAGTGTTCGACCAGTGCGACCGGATTATTGTCGCCACCGATGCCGGGCGTGAGGGTGAGTTAATCTTCCGCTATATCTTCCATTACCTGAACTGCCGGAAACCATTTGTGCGCCTGTGGATAAGCAGCCTTACCGACAAGGCAATCCGTGAGGGGCTGGATAACTTGCAGCCGGGAGAGCGTTACGATAACCTTTACCTCTCTGCCAAGTCCCGCAGCGAAGCGGACTGGCTGATAGGGATAAACGCCACCCAAGCGTTGAGCGTTGCCGCCGGGCAGGGGGTGTTCTCGCTGGGCAGGGTGCAGACACCCACGCTCGTGATGATATGCAGCCGCTATTTGGAGAACAAGAATTTCGTACCCGCCAAGTTTTGGCAACTCAAAGCGGCGACCGCCAGCGGGGGAATAAATTTTACCGCCCAATCGACCGCCAAGTGGGAACAGCAGCCCGAAGCCATAGCCGCCCTGCAACGGGTAAAGGATGCCGGGCAACTTGTGGTTAAATCCGTTGAGAGGAAAGAAGCCTGCCAAGAACCGCCGCTTTTGTACGACCTTACCACGCTGCAAAAGGAAGCGAACACGAAGCTGAACTTCTCGGCTGACAAGACGCTTTCCATAGCGCAAAGCCTGTATGAAAAGAAAGTGATGTCCTACCCAAGAACCGGAAGCCGCTATATTCCGGAGGACGTTTTCGATGAAATGCCGGAACGTGTCGCCCTGCTGGGGCAATACCCCCGCTTTGCCGGGTATGCCGCCGGGCTGGACGGCACACCCCTGAACCGCCGCAGCGTGAATGACGGCAAAGTGACCGACCACCACGCCTTAATCATTACCGAGAACCTGCCCGGCGAACTTTCCAAAGACGAGCGGGCGGTTTACGAGCTGGTAGCCGGGCGTATGCTGGAAGCCTTTTCGGGCAAGTGCGTGAAAGACGTTACCACCGCCTTGCTGTCAGGGGGAGATACCGACTTCACGGTGAAAGGGTCTGTGATGAAAGAAGCCGGGTGGCGTGCCGTGTTCGGCGAGCAGGAAACGGGTGGGGATGAAGAAGCCGCCAGCCTGCCGCCACTCCAAGAGGGAGAATATTTGCCACTCTCCGGCGTGGATCTGCTCGAAAAGCAGACCAAGCCGAAACCGCTGCACACGGAAAGCAGCCTGTTGGCGGCAATGGAGAACGCAGGCAGGGAACTGGAAGATGCCGAACTGAAAGCCAGCCGGAAAGATGCCGGGATAGGCACGCCCGCCACTCGTGCGGCGATTATCGAAACGCTGTTCGCCCGCCAGTACATCGTGCGTGAGAAGAAGAACCTTGTGCCTACCGACAAGGGGCTTGCCGTTTATGGGATTGTCAAGGACAAGAAGATCGCCGATGTCGAAATGACGGGCATGTGGGAAACCGCCCTTGCCAAGATAGAAGCGGGCAGCATGGATGCGGACACGTTCCGGAAGGGCATCGAGGTGTACGCAACGCAAATCACCGCAGAACTGCTATCGGTGCAGCTATCTGTCGCTGCTGGTGAAACCTGCCCCTGCCCGAAATGCGGCAGCGGGCGCATCCTGTTCTACCCGAAAGTGGCGAAGTGTTCCAACGTGGACTGCACGCTTACCATATTCCGCAACAAGTGCGACAAGCAGCTTTCCGACAAGCAGATTGTCGAGCTGGTGACGAAACGCAAGACCGGGCTAATCAAGGGCTTCAAGGGCAAGAACGGCAAGGCTTTCGATGCTTCGCTGGTACTGGACGAGCAGTTCAATGTCGGTTTTTCATTCCCCGAAAAGAAAGCGAAACCGAAGAAATAGCTTATCTTTGCCGCTGAAATTTCATTGTGATAGGTTTTACAGCTTATAATAATTGAAATTTTAGTGGTTGCGCCCGGAGGGAAACCGGGCGCATTTTTTTATATGTTCCCGCCAAACAGGTAGGTCGAACAGACCACCCCGTTATCCAGCACCCTGCTTTCCGAGAGCTTCCACAGCGAGCCGGATGTTTCCCCGACAAAACCGATGCCTTTGCCCGCCATGACCGGGACGGTGTAGATTGTCAGGCTGTCCAGCAGTCCGGCTTTAATCAATGAAGTAAGCAGCTTGCCGCCACCCACCACCAGCATGTCGGTTTCCTGTTTCAGTTCATAGACCCTTTGCAGCGGTTCTTCGGTCAGGAACTCCACCCCGCAGTCCGGCGTCACGTTGGTATCGTAGTGTGACACCACAAAAGACCGTTTGCTTTTGTGCGGCCACCCGCCCCAGTGTTCAAAGATGTAGTTGTAGGTGTTAGCCCCCATAAGCAGGCAGCTTGCGGCGGCGTGTTCCCTTGCCGCCAGTTCCTTGACCTCACGGGGCATCCAGTCCAGTTCATAGTCCGGCGTGGCGGTATGCCCGTCCAGCGATACGGCGATGTGCGCTTTGATTTGTTCCATATTGTCAGGTATTAAAGTGATATAAATCCCTACTGTCTTGGCACGTTAGCCGCCACCCCCAAAAAGAAAGCGTGGCATGACGCTGTTTCAAAGTAGAGGTACTGGCATACCCAAAAGAGGAAACAGTGCAGCCACGCTATGACAAACGCATAGCATATCCTGCGCTGAATATCCCCTCTTTTTGAAAAGTGCCAGTTTTCTACTTTGGGACGTTCGGCGAACGTATATGTTATATATAAAGGCAATATTCCGGCAACCGCCGTCCAACTGCCGTTACTTTTCCGTGTAACTTCTGCAAAGTTAAGCAAATACCCTGAAAAATCACGTGCAAACAGAAAAAATCCTGCCGTGTTATCACAACAGGGCAGGACACAAGCACCTAAAAATACACAAGTTCAGCCCATACGCCTACGGGCAGCTTGCGTTCCTTTGAAGATTATATGAACCGATGACAAAACAGCTTTGGTTCGCCGTGTCTTTGGTGATGATGTCCCTTTCCCGCATGAAGCGGATATAGCTCTTTGCGGTGCGCTCCTTGATGTCCAATACCTGCTGCAACTGCTCGCAAAGGTCTATGTAGGTGATGCGTGTCTGCCGCCCGAAGATGTCACGTGCGACATTCACCAGTTCCCTTTCCTTGCGCTTCTCCTTTTCCTCACGTGGTTTCTCGCCCTTGTACACGTGCATCCCGGCTTCCTTGTCCCAAGCAAAGAGCATCAGCGGCACGTCCAGCGGGCTTCCGTCCCTTACTTTCAGGGCTTTTACCACCGACTGGGTAGGTTCTTCGTCTTTCTCAATGGACAGGATAGTAGCCGCCTTGCGCTGCAACTCGCTGCCCAAATGTCCCCGCAGTTTCAATCCGTTGGGGACGAAGTGCAGCACGCACAGAATACACGTGTTGTAGATGCCCGCCAGCCGATAAAGTTCATCTATCACCGCCACGCTTTCCGCTTCATCGTTGGCACTCTTAACAAGGTCTGCGATGCCGTCAATGACGACCAACTGGATGCCGCCGTACTGGTAGTAGAACTTGTCCATGCTTTGTACAATGGCGTTCAGGCGTTCTTTGCGTGACATACCGGTAAGACAAAACGCTTTCAGTTCATCGGGTTTGTCCGGCTGTTTGGCACGTGCCAGCAGGTTGCTTACGTTCTTGAACAGTTGCACTTCTGATTGCTCGGTATCATAGAGCAAGACCGCCTTGTGTTTGCCGTTGGCGGTTATCTGTATGCCCAGTGTATCTATGTCCTCACCAGCCGGGCAGATGCAGCCCGCCACGATTGCGGCTACATAATTGCTCTTGCCCGTTCCCTCGCCCCCGGTGATGCCGAACAGGTTGCCTTGTGTCCCCAGCGGAACGTCACCCGCCGAAATAATCTCTTGCGCTTTGGCGGGCGGGTTGTTGAAATCTATCTCGCACGATTTAAGCATAATCAATGTATCGCTATACAGGTTGTCTAAAAATTCGATAAACAGTTTCAGGAAATCTTCACGGGTGTTCCCGGCTTTGAAGTAGTCGGATATGTCCTTTTCCTCTTTCGTTCCCGGAAGCGGGAGCAGCAGGCGTTTCACGCCAAATTCTTCCAACAGTTTTTCCTGCTTGCATGAACTTTCCCTGCCCGTCTTGTCCATGTCAAAGAGCAGGACGATGTGTTTGAAGCGGAACGTCAGCCGATAGACCAGCGTGGGCGGTATAGTCACTGTTTCGCTATTGAAGCAGATAGCGTGAAAACCGTGCGCCGCCAGCGAAAGCACGTCTTTCTCGCCGCCCGTGATGAATAGCGTGTCGCCTTTGGCTGGCAGTTGTTCCAGCCCGAAACAGTAGTTCTCGCCGAAGCTGCCGCCGTAGAGGAAGCGGGGCGTGGAGAACGGGCGGTACAGCTTGATGTGCTGTTTGCCCTTGTAGCCGTACATGGGTTCTGCCACCGATGAAGTGTAGGTGTACGGTTTGCCCTCTGCCGTTTCGCTGTTGTATTCCCGGAGCGAGCAGACCTTGTAACGTTCCAGCAGTTCGGGCGTGATGCCGTACTGTTGCCAGTACACCAGTTCGGCAAGCGGGAACTTCTGTTCCCGGAACTGGTAGGGCTTGACGGGCTTTTCGGGCGTTTCTTCGGGTTTGTCCGGCACTGCCCGGCAGACGGTTGCCGGGGGAACGGAAACCGGAATGCCGGAAGCCAGCCCCAAGCCCAAATCCCGGTCGATGATTTCCAGTATCTCCACGAAGTCAGCCGCCCGGTTGCAGTCCAGCCCCTTTAACTGCCCCACGAGGAAGAAACAGTCGCCGCTGTAACTGTCGTTGCCGAAGTCCTTCATCTTGTAGATACCGCCCCGGCGGTCGAAATAGATGTTGCAGGAAGCCTTGCTGTCCTCGTACAGCGGGTTAAGGAAGTTGCGACCTATGCGCCAATTGCCGGGCAGGTAGTGTTTGAACACCGCCAGCCCGTTACTTGTTCTTTCTAAGATTTCCTCTTTCCTTAGCATACAACTGGTGGTTGGTTATCAGGTTGTCGATGTTCTCCTTGTTGCTCCTTATCAGGCGTTCTTCCAGCATCCGGCGTATCTCGCTGACCTTGTAGAAGTAACGTCCCCTGATGTTGGAATAGGCGATAGTCCCCGACACCCGCAGGCGTTGCAGGGTCTTTTCGCTTATTTTCAGGAACGTGCAGACCTCGTAGCTGTCCACCCACATGTCTTCCTCGCTTTGCCTTGCCGTTTCCATGTGGTTGAAGATGTAGTCGGCAATGGCGGTAATCTTGTTGTCCAGTTCCTTGTAGGCTTTGGACTCGAATGTTATTATTTCCATAACGGTAACTAATTGATTTGCCGCAAAGTTCGGGTGTCCTGAAAAATAAAACGCCACAGATGTACCCACCTGTGGCGAAATAAATTTTGTTAAAGCACGGTTGCCTAATCCTGCTCCCTCATGCGCATCAGCAACCTGTCTTTCAGGGTGGAGAGGAAGCCCGTTCGGTCTTTGGTCTTGGCTTTTAGTTCCATGTAGGTGTGGTAGAAGTCGCCGAGGTCGATGTCGAACACGTATTCAAAGTAGGCTACAATCTCCTTAATATCAACCGTCCCCTTGTTCAGACAGCCGCAGGCGTCCAGTGCGTAGATAAGTTCCACCAACGCCCTTTTCGTCCCCGTCCAGCGCAACACCTTTCCCATGAAGCCGTTCTTCACCCGCTTGCGTTGTTCCCGGCGTTCCAGCTCGTGCAGACGGTTGGTGAGGTATATTTCCAGCAGTTCGTTGGCTAAAATCTTGGCTACCTTGAAATCGTGACTGGTGCTGAACTGTGGGTCTGTTTCGTAATAGAAACTGTCCACGATGATTTGTATGTCAGGCTTCCCACGCATGAAATACTGCCTGTCCAAGTAGGTGGCTTTCGTTCGGTGGTACTGGTAGAACGCCAAGTTCCGCTGGAACGACTTTGAAATCCGGTCGGTTTCCGACAGCAGGTAGTCCCTTTGCACTTCCTCGCTACCGCTGGGGAAGCGCACCTCTATCTTGTAAACGGTGTTGTAATAGATGATTTTGCTCGCTAAAAGCGGTTTCAGTTCCTTGAAGAAGTGTATTTCCTCTTCCGTGCTGGCGAACGGGTAGGAGATTATAAAGTTTTTGAGTTCGCCCAGTATCTCTTGCAGGTAGTCCACGCACAGGCGGCAGAGCGTCAGCGTGTCCGCTGCGGTGTCCTCGTATTCCTGTATCTGCCATTCCACTTTTTGAAGCAGTCCGGCGAAGTATGTTTCCAACGGTATCTTATGTTCCATAACCTTGTGCTTATCTTTTATGAAGCACAAAGTTACGGGCATAAAAAATCTGTTTTATTCTTGATTTTTCACATTACGTTCTTGTAACTGTGCATTTTCTTGTTTCCTGCGCTTTTCTGCGTATCTCACCCGGTGTGTCCAGCAAGTAAGCCTTGCAGAAGTCGTTCAGGTTCGATGTCGATGCGAACCCGGTGGTGAACGCCACTTCGGTAAGTGTGAGGTTGGTGTTCTTCAGGTAGTGTTCCACGTCCTTTGCACGCTCCTTTATCACCCATTCCTTAGCCGTGTACCCGGTCATTTTCTTTACCTTCCGTCGGAACGAGCCGTATTCCATGCCGCATTTGTCCGCCAGTTGCTCGGCATCATAGACCATGTAGCCTTTCAGACGCACCATTTCGGTGAATGTCTGCCTGCCCAGCTCCGGCAGCATCCGTTCGGCGTGGCGCAGTTCCTTTTCCGTCACCAGCAGGCGGTTGTCCCTTACCGGGTTTCTCCGTAGCAGGTAGAAAGCGTGGCATACCGTGTTGTACACGTTGCAGAGGTACTGCCGTCCCGGTCGCATCCAGTGGAGCGCATCGCAGTAGGCGGTCAGTTCGGGTATCTCGTCCCGCTTGCGGTGCTGTTCCGCCAGTTCGTCCAGTATGGCGTAATGGGTGGTGGACATACCCAGCAGGATAATGATTGCCTTGTAGTCCTTGTATGTCGCCAGTGTCGGCGTTTCCGGCAGGCTCTTGAGCGTGTCGCACACGCGGGCGCACAGCCGCCCGTCCTTGCTGAACGGTTCAAGTTCCAAGTAGTTGTCCATTTTCCGGCTGTTGTGCAGCAGCCATGTTACCTTTTCGTCCAGTTCCTTGCAGGACGCTTCCAGTTCCGCTTCGGGAGCGGGCAGCAATAATGATGTAATCCGTTGTTCCATATCTGAATAAATTGATTTGTTTTCTGTACGTTACCCGGTAGCCCATAGCCAAAACTTTTGGATTAGCCGCCAAACCACGTGATAAAGGAACATGGCGGCAAGCATAAGAAAACCTGCCCGCAGGAAATATTCTTCAATGCGCTGCCAAACGCTCGTTTTTTGTTCGGGCATCAGTATGTCCGCCACTTCCTCAAAGGTCTTGCAGGCGAAAATCGCTTGCCGGAACTCGTCTGCGCTGTTCCTGCATTCTTCCTTGAACCACCGTGTCTTGGGGTATCGTTCCGCTACCAGTTCTTGCAGTTTTCGTAGTGGGAACGGTTCGGGGTTGTCCCCGTACTCGTATTCAATGGAAATCACACGTCCCTGCATCCTGATGCAATATCCGAATATCCCTTGCCACTTCACTTTGTGCGCCCCCTTTTCAACATATTTCGTCCCGGTTGCATCCACTACAATGTAGTTCTTCCGCTTCTTCAACAACTCGGTATTGGTCGTTGTGTACAGTTCTTCCTTGCGAAACACGTATATCATGTTGCCTTTGGGGGCAAAGCTGAATATCGGGTATTTAAGTCGGGCTTTCATTGGAAATAGTCTATTGTTTTATAAAAGCAAAATAAAGCAGGGTAACACCTACCACAACCCCGAAAAAGATACAACCTGTAATAATGAAAGCCCAATCGGGGTAATGGAAATCAAGTTCTTCATAAGGAATGGCAGTTTTCTTTATACATCTGTTCCATACCCATATCAGAACTTTTCCAAATCTATTTACTATGATAAGGTTACTCATATTGATTAATGGCTAAGCGGGAAACGACGTTAGTCCGTTATCCCGGTTTGTTAGTAATATATTCTATCGCACTCGCTTCAAATCCCCAATAAATTGGAGTACCGTTTCTATATATGGAATAGCTTTTAGAATTTTGATATTATCTATTGATTCTATACCACCCGATACCAATGCTGGGACATATCCGTAACATTCATCCAATGTAGGAACATCCTTTTCTGATTTTATCATAGGATATTTATTTAAGGAGAACCATGATTCCAAACAACTCTTGTTGAAAATTACCACATTCAATAGTATATCAACATTCTCGGATAAAATCTTGAATGTTCCGTATCTCACATTGATGAATACGACATAATCTCCTATCACGGGATTCTTAACATAAGCAAAAATATCTCCAAAAACAGTTGTCATAAATGGAGTTACAGTTTCATACTCATACAGAGGATAACTATCATCTACTATTGTCTGATATTTATTGGGGTTAATAATTCTGAACAATCCATCACAAAACGTTCCAAGTCCAACTTCTTTCCAAAGTTCGATAATTTTTTCTGATACCGCATTAGCATATTTTGCAATAAAAGTATCATCTACCGTTTGGCGAGTGCTGTTTAGGCTCTTATCTAAAAATTTTTCGTACATATTGATTGTGCTATTTATTACTAATGGCTAAGCGGGGAAC
Organism: Phocaeicola faecicola; assembly: GCF_013618865.1. GTDB lineage: Bacteria > Bacteroidota > Bacteroidia > Bacteroidales > Bacteroidaceae > Phocaeicola > Phocaeicola faecicola. The sequence continues at coordinate 6,250 of NZ_JABSOE010000078.1, read as the reverse complement.
GCTGTAAGCGTTATCACGCTTTGTTATCAACTCTCATTTCATTTTTTCTCACATCAATATAAAGCAAATCATCATGGTCTGTTATACTATATAGTTCCATAAAATCTTCTGTTACCAAATAATATTCATCAAGCCCCTCACAGTCTCCGATAAATCTATGTATATCAGACATTCTTGCTTTATAGATGATGAAATCCTTGTTCCAATAATCAATAAAGAAATAGAGAACGATATTTTTATCAATTACATCTAATAGACAAAAATAAGGGTCTTCCATATTACAATCTATACTATATGGCACATATTTAAAACTCAGCCATAACGCACGAGGATTCCCGATTACAAATGTGTCATATAACCTTTGTATTAAAATCTCTTTATCGACATCTCCTATTTTCTGAAATGGAAGATGATTATCATTGACCGTTCGCTCTATTTCTTTATAATCAAACATGACATTTTGCTTTTGTTGATAATGTAATGTCTGGAAAGGACCACCGTTTAGGTGGTATCTTTCCTTGTTCAAGGCAGTTTTACCCACCATACACTATTACATATTATATAGAACTTCAATTTTTGACTGTTGTTTCCGACAGAAAGAGGCGTGAAGTTCATGCTTGCACCCCGTTCGTTTTATTACTGCTCTTATCCGTATTTCATTCATTTTTTTGTTCTCCTTTCTTCCATTTTATGGAATTTTACTGTTTCTGTTCACGGCAAGGCATAGCTATCCCAAGTTACTGTCATGCCGTTTTTTTCCGGTGTATGTCGCAATGCTCCAGTACAACCGTATATGTTATGCCGCCACCTGTTACCGTAGTGTGGCTGTAAACTCTCATCCGTCCGCAATGCTCACAGAAATACGGATTTTCGTATTCACTTTCTGCCTGTTGCAACTCGGTTTCTTTCATTTCGCTTTCATCCCGTCCGAAGTATTCTTCCGGCAGGTTGCCTTTGTTGGAATAGAAGCCGTAGTACCTCACGATGCGGAAATAGCGCAGTGGAACGTGTTGCAGCAACCGGGGGAAGAACTCTCGGTAATGCAGTGTCAGTTCCTTTTCAACCGGGTTTCTCCTGTCGGGTGAGTTCCTGTAATCACGGTAACGGAATGAAATGTTCTCACCGTCCATTGCCGTAATCTTGTATTCACTCAGGCACGCCCGCTTGGAATACCTGCCCACATATTGTATCACCTGCTCCGGCATCTGTATGGGCTGCTCCAAATGTACAATCCAGTCTTTTTTGTTCGCCACTTTTTTGATGAAGCCCATAAACTCCATGCGGTCATGGAAGTCATGCTCCAGCCTGCCCGTGTCGAACAACCCTATCAGCGCATTTTCAAACTTGTAGCGGAACACCTTGCGGATTGAGGGGATATGTACATAATCACGTTCGGGAATGACAATTTTTCCGTTGCTGTCAATACCGCCCCACGACATAATCATGTGCGTGTGTACATGGAGCTGTTTCGTTTCCCCGTAGGTATGCAGCACGGCAATCACCCCGGTTTTCAAGCCGAACTTGTGCTGCATCCAGTCCTTAACGGTTTCAGCCGATGTGCGCATCAGGATATTCAATATTTCTTTCTTGTTGCGCTTCACCAAGTCCAGTAATATATGCGGCAAGGTCATAACCACATGGCGGTGTGGCACTCGCAGCATCTTTTCTTTCATGCGTGCCGCCCATTTCAGCGTGTCATGCCAGCCACATGACGGGCAGAAACGGTTCTTGCAGCTATGACTGATTTCCCGTACTTCGCCACAATCAGGGCAGGCATATGTGTCTATTCCCAAAGCGGCTGTACGGCACACACGGATAGCGTTCACCGCCTTGTACTGTTCGGGGGTGATGTACTCCGCCGGGTGCTGTGCGTACTCGTCCCACCACCGATTGAAGAAGTCGGATAAACGGTACTTTTTCGCTTTGCAACCGTCTGTGTATATGTCGTTTAACAAATCTGTCATGCTTGTATCGTTATTTCTTTTATCTTTGCTAAATCATTGTAAATCGCTGATTTATAGTTGTTTTAATTGCCTTGAATTTTTCGATAAACGCACCTTATGGTGTAGTTCCTATTCACTATTAAATCATTGCCTAATCATCATCCAAACAATCCAGCGGATTGGGGATTTTTGCTTTATAGGCGTTCGATACGTGCAGATAAATTGCCGTTGTTTTTATATCGGTATGTCCCATAAGTTCCTGTATGGTTCTTAGGTCTGTCCCTTGTTCCAGCAGGTGGGTGGCAAACGTGTGCCGGAGCATGTGGAACAGAATACAGGAAGCAAGCAGATGAAGGGATGAGAAAGGAAAACGTAATTGGTTGAATATGAGCAAAAGTTCTGTTTTTTGCTGAGATAATGGAAAGCAAAAATGGACAGGATATTGCAGGTGTTCAGTTACCAGAATGTTAGCTGCCCAGTTACCTGAGCCGAATAGGTAACAGACTGAACAATGAAGAAGCTGTCACAGAGGCTGTTATTCACTATATGTCAGCATTTTGCATATCAAAGGACGCTTATAAAATAGGTAATTTTACCATTAAAAAATAAGCGTATGAAAGTAGAAAAATTTAAGGTGTTGCTCTACCTGAAAAAGAGCGGTCTTGACAAATTCGGAAAGGCTCCGATAATGGGGCGAATAACGGTGAACAACACGATGGCACAATTCAGTTGTAAGCTGTCATGTACTCCGGAGTTATGGAATCCAAGAGAAAGCCGACTGAATGGAAAGAGTAAAGAAGCCGTTGATATTAATGCAAAAATTGACCGGCTCCTGCTTTCTGTCAATTCTGCATTTGATTCACTTGTAGAACGTAAGATTGATTTTGACGCGACTGCCGTAAAAGAGCTTTTCCAGGGAAGTGTGGAAACCCAGATGACTCTGTTGAAACGGCTTGATATGCATATCGAGGATATGCGCTCAAGAATCGGTATAGATGTGGCAAAAAGCTCCATGTCAACATACATTTACACCCGTAGGTATCTTGGTGAATATATTCAAAAACGATTCAAGACAAGTGATGTCGCTTTTGGTCAGTTGAATGAACACATTCCTTGGGAGTTTCAGGATTATATTCTGAAGGACAAAGGACTTGCGGTAGATACGGCAAGACATTATCTGGCCATCCTGAAGAAAATCTGCCGGATGGCATTTAAGGAAGGATATGCGGAAAAGCGTTATTTTGTAAATTTCAAACTGCCCCAAGAGCATCGTAAACCACCACGGGCTTTGAGTCGTGAAGATTTTGAGAAGATCCGTGATGTTGTAATACCATCGGTAAGAGTCACTCATAACATAGCCAGAGATTTATTCCTTTTCGCCTGTTATACAGGAGTCCCATATGCAGATGCGGTTTCAATTACCCGAGAGAATATATACAAGGATGATAAGGGCGATTTGTGGTTAAAGTATCTGAGAAAGAAAAATGATTATCAGGCACGCGTCAAATTGCTGCCGGAGGCTATCGCTCTAATAGAAAAATATCGTTCGGATGAAAGGGATGAGCTTTTCCCGATGATACACCATCCTAATATGCGACGGCACATGAAAGGTTTACGGGATCTGGCAGGCATAAGTTGTGACCTGGTCTATCACATGGGAAGACATACCTTCGGAAGTCTGATAACCCTTGAGTCTGGTGTCCCAATTGAAACAATCAGCAAAATGCTGGGGCATACCAATCTGACAACAACCCAGCTTTATGCAAGGGTAACTCCTAAAAAACTTTTTGAGGATATGGACAAATTTATCGAAGCAACGAGTGATATGAAATTGGTATTATAAATCAAAAAAGGAAGAGTCATGAGAAGTACATATAAGCAACTGTATTATATAAACCGCAGTAAAGTCAAATCTGACGGAACTACATCAATCATGTGTCGTATTACAATAGATGGAAAAGCTGTTGTATTATCGACCGGGTTATATTGCCAACCGGAAGAGTGGAACAGCAAAAAAGGGGAAGTCAAGAACAACAGACTGAACGGAATGCTTTGCGAGTATAAAAAACGGATAGATGAAACTTATGCTGAACTGTTGAAAGTAAACGGTGTCATCAGTGCAGAGCTGTTGAAAACAGCCATGACAGGAACTGCCGACATCCCGAAGTACATATTGCAGGCAGGGGAGGTGGAACGGGAAAATCTGAAAATCCGTTCCATTCAAATAGATTCAACCTCCAGTTACAGGCAATCAAAAATGTATCATTACTATCTGGGGGAATACATCCGTTCTCTGGGCAAGGAGGACATGCTTTTTACAGATATTACCGAAGAGTTTGGCACCAATTTCATTTTGTATCTGAAAACAAATTACCCTCATAAGCCGTCATACCGTAACCATTGTCTTTGCTGGCTGAAACGTCTGGTTTATCTTGCCGTGGATAACGGAATTTTGAGATATAATCCTTTGGATGATATAAAATATGAAAAGAAGGCACCTACAAAGCTCATGTATATAAGCAAGAACCAGCTTCAGGAGATAATGAGCCATCCAAAACCGGATCCACTACAGGAACTTGCAAGAAGAACCTTTATATTTTCATGTTTTTGCGGTTTGGCTTACGTTGATGTACGCAATCTCTATCCGCATCATATAGGTACAACTGCAGAAGGACGAAAATATATCAGAACATACCGCAAGAAAACAAGCGTTGAGTCATTTATACCATTGCACCCGGTAGCGGAGCAGATAATTTCCTTGTATAATACGACAGATGACAGTAAGCCCATTTTCCCGTTACCCATACGGAGTATGATTTGGTTTGAGATACATGAATTGGGATTTTCCCATCAGTTCAAGCATAACTTGTCATACCATCAAAGCCGTCATACTTTCGGTACCATGATGGTTTCTGCCGGAGTTCCTATGGAAAGCATATCAAAGATGATGGGACATACAAATATCAGAACTACACAAGGATACGCAAAAGTTACTGATGACAAGATTTCGGAGGATATGGATAAGCTAATGAAGAGAAGAAAACGTATATTTAATAAATCTTCATTACTTGGAGGTTTATAATGTAAAAGAGATTTTCACCTAAATTCTTATTTGAAATGAGAAATTGGGGAAATTTAACTCTAAATATACAAGAGCTGCCAGTAAGTTGAGATTTACTTATAGTCTGGGAGCTCTTGTCTTATATTTTAACTTATATGATTTCGAATAAATAGCACATGTTTTGCGTGTTTATGCTAATAGAGCCAATGCCTCTGTAATAATTGGCGTTAATTGATTGGCGGCAATACTTGTTGCAATTCCTTGTATTGCATTAAATGCTATTCTCAATGTCTTTTTAGCCCAAGATGGTTTATTACATTCTTCTGAGATGGTTTCAACTGCCATCTTTAAATCTTCATTATCAATGTCTTTTGTAGCTTTTACAAGTTCTGATACTAATTCTTTAATTTGTTTTTGTTGATCAGGATCAGAAATGCATAACACACTGTTATTTTTAGAAATATCTCCTGTATTTACAGTCCCGTCCCCTGTATTCGCAACTACCGAGTTTATATAATAATTATTCATGATATTTTTTATTTCATTTTGTCCTTCAATTTTAGAGAAATCGACACCTGCATCAATTTTTTTATCAAGATCAAGAAAAAAAGATAATAGTTTTGATTTGAAAGTATCCACAATATTAGCTAAAGAAGATACAGGAATCTCTTGCCAAACTTTCTCTACATTTCCTCTTACATGTTTTCCAACTTCGGGATATGCAATAACTGGAGAATTAATTGATACATGGCCATTTTTATTTGAACTACAAATATTTTCTATTTCTGATAGAGAATTAATAATGTGTGCATGGCTCATACAATCATTAATAATTTCATCTTCAAATATTCCAGGAGGGATTGTACAATTTTGGTATAATCCAATATAAGGCTGAAATACGTTAGCTTTAACTATAGCTCCTAAAACTCTATAATCTGGAAGATTTTTAGCATCGGAATATCCATTTTGCTCACTTTTTATCCACTCTTCAAACTCCTTATTATTTAATTGAGATGCAACAATTTGAGCTTTTAGCAATATCCCTTTAATCGGCTTGTCATCCCCTAAATCTTGAATAATCTTATTAATTATATCTTTAGTCATTTTTATATAAAAATATTGTTATGTAGGTCGGCGGCATTGCTGCCGCTTTCCCCATTAAGAACTGTACGTGCGACTTTCACCGCATACAGCTCCGATAATTCTAAATTTAATTCTCATAAAATTAAATCGGCTCATAATCATC
>NZ_JABSOE010000077.1 GCF_013618865.1 Phocaeicola faecicola | reverse complement strand
CGGTCTTGTAGAGGAACCACAGTCTTTCAAAATCTTTTTCGCTAAACATAATCTTTCAAGTTTTAAGTTTAGCACGAAGGTATGGGAAAGAAACATGCTAGTCAATACGCCAATTTTGGAAGCTTACCGAACGAAGAACCAGCATCCGAGTTGCTAAAACGCATCAATTCGAAGACTGAGATTACTTGTGATAACGCGCATTATACGCAGTTACCTAAAGGATGGTCAGTCGCACACATGCAAATACTATGTTCTTTGATTGATGGTAATAAACAAAATGATATAGAACGAATAAATCTTGATGTCAAATATTTGCGTGGTGAACGAGATCCGAAAACTTTGACTTCAGGCAAATTTATACCTGCAAATTCTCTTTTAATTTTAGTTGATGGAGAGAACTCTGGTGAGGTGTTCAGAACTCCAGTTGAAGGTTATCAAGGTAGTACTTTCAAACGGTTGATTATCAACGAAAATATAAGCACTGAATATTTGTTACAAGTCATAAACTTGCACAGAAAGATATTACGAGAAAATAAAGTTGGCTCTGCTATTCCACACTTGAATAAAAAACTATTCAAAGCAATAGAAGTGCCAATACCTCCTTATAATGAGCAAAAAAGAATTGTAGAGGCAGTAAATTCTGCTTTTAAGCAATTGGATGTAATCACGGAAAGTTTATAGGCTCTCCGTGATTACATCTAATTGATCAAAAATTCTTTGAACTGTTTCTACAATCCGTATCTGTTCTTTATATGGTGGTAAAGGGAAATCAAAATTACCAATAATAGAAGCACTTATATTAGGTTGTGCTCCTCCATATGCAATTTTTAGTATTTCATCAACCTTTGATTGCATATAAGTATTTCGATAATTAGGATATAATGAGGACTTGTTTAAGATTTTAATATTTCCTACACGTTGATTTAAGTATGCTGTTTCATCAAACGGATATACCCCCATTTTTCCTGTTGTTGCGCCAGACATGGCAATAAGCAAGTCTCCTTTTGAGACCTTAAATTTATCGTCTGTAATACCTTCAATATAAGCACAGTCGGTTATATCTATTGTATTATGAGTGATATTTGATATACGGACTAGTGGTATTCCATGTGACTTATAATCATCGCTGCTGAAAGCAAAACCATTCTCAATTTTACACAAATCAGACAACTTGCACATAGCCCATCCTGCTGGCAAGTTCGTATAATGCGCGTTATCACAAGTAATCTCAGTCTTCGAATTGATGCGTTTTAGCAACTCGGATGCTGGTTCTTCGTTCGGGTCTTGCGGTACCAATTTACCATGAATGGCCAGATCTAATATCTTACTTTTGGCTTGCTTGATAATGGTATGTAAGTCTTGCTTGTCTTTCTCAATAATGTCAATCAATGAGAACCAACGCTCAATTTCTGATACAATACGCTTTTGCTCTGCAAGAGGTGGAAGAGGAAACATCATTTGTTCAAGGTTATATTTGGGCAATCCTTCTCGTCCACTACCAGTTATCTTCATTGACTTAGAAAAGAATGTAGATAGAATTAGTGCATGAAAGTAATTTGAACTAATTGTTATTGGACGTAATATACAAACATGTTGGCTCACATTCCCTTTATTAATTTCATTGGGAACAATAGCACAGCGACCTAATGAACCACCTGTTATATTCAGCAATAAATCATTAGGGAGTACCTCTGTACCAATCATAGATTGATGTACTTCGTCTGAAATGTATTTAATATCGTCAAGCACAATACCATCATTGTATACATTTTGAGAACGAAAAAACAAAACTCCTTCTGATGAATAATTACTCCCTTTGGGTGTACTGCCAGACCCTATTTTTGAACAGAGACCCCCGATTGTCGTCCATATCCAATTATTCGGCACTTCAAACGGCACGTTCTTATAATGGGGTGTATCAGAAGTTTTAGCTGTTTTTTTACTACGCTTTATTTTTCCCTCTTTTATTAAACGTTCTTTCTCTGCTTTAATGCGTTCAAGTAATACGGATGCAGGTTCGTCATTCGGATCCTGAGGAACAAGTTTACCACGAATGGCCAGGTCTAGTATTTTTTGACGTAATTTCTTTGTATCCATTTGGGTTAGTCTTTGTTTAAGAATAGATTGCAAAACTCATTCAGTTGCTGCTGCATGCGTTCCTGTGAAATGAGAATACGCTTGTATTCAGCAATCATCGTAGGACTCATACTTCTGCTCATAGCGTACTCTACTACTACCCGGTCTGCTTCAGGACAAAGAATGATACCGATAGACGGATTTTCGTTGGAGCGTTTTACATCGCGGTCGAGTGCTTCCAGATAAAATTCCAACTGTCCAAGGTCGCGAGGATGAAACTTTGTTTTTTTTAATTCTACAGCGACCAATGCTTGTAAGCCGCGATGAAAAAATAGTAAATCAGCCTTGAATGTAGATGCACCAATATTAAGGCGATATTCTTGATCCATGAATATAAAGTCTTTTCCCAGTTCAAGGATAAACTGTTTCATGTGTTCTATTAGGCCGTTCCTTAGTTTTGTTTCGCTATGCTTTTTCGGCAGGTTGAGAAAATCTATGAACAGGGTGTCTTTGAACATGACTGGCGCATTAGGACATCTTTCAAGTAATCCTTTTGACATATTGTCCTTGCTTCCTAATAATCCTGAATAAGTCTGATTAGAAATACAACGCTGAAGTTCTCGTTTTACTAAATGCTCTTTATTGGCATAGAGTATATAAAACAAACGTTCTTCGTTGTTTTTACATCGGCATAATATTTCTATGTGATTAGTCAAGGTCGTTAACTCCAATATCTTAGGCATTTGTCCAACTGTTGACTGGACAAATTGTGCAGTTTTTGGCTGCACAATTACAGGTATCTCCTGTTTATGGTCGCTCGCTTCAATTTGTGCAGTTTTTGGCTGCACAAATTCAGTATTCAAATATTGTCTTATTGTTGCTATAAACGTTTCTGATGAATACTCATCATAAAACATTACCATATTGTATATGTTTCTTTTGCTATATCCTTTGATGTCAGGATGTTGCGAACGTATGTATTCGGACAATTGGGAAACAACCTTACTTCCCCATTCTTTGCTCTTCAATTTAGTAGATACATATCCGCCTACATACCATGCTGTGAGTAGTAACTCTTCATTGACGGCTCTTGAAGCATTACTTTTATGTTGGAGAATAATATCTATGATTTCTCCGAATTGTTGTTCTATTGATATTGCGATGTCGTTATTCTTCATACGCTTAATCTTCATTTATATTTGCAAGCAGCTTCTCAAGTTCTGCAACTGCTGAGCTAATAGTTTTACTTTTCTCTTTTATGTCAGCCACCAATTCAGCCAAAGAGCGGTCATCGGACTCTCCTCCTTGTTTTATCCAGGTTATATCAAGGCTTGTCTTATCACGAGTGAGAATATCATCTATCGGATATTTACGCCAACGCCCTTGAGGATTATTGTCTGCATCATATGTCTCTTTGCGTCCTTCTAAATTTCCTGCATTATAGCATGTGACAAAATCATCCAAATGATGTCTCTCTAATTTATTAGTAGCAAGCGTATGTTTGATATCAGTACGATAATCATAGAACCAAATCTCTTTTGTCGGTTGACCTTTGGAAAGAACAATACATTTGCTTTTACACCTTGTGCATAGAAAATACCTGTAGGCAAACGGAGTATCGTATGTAAATTGAAGTCTGAGAGTAACTTCTTCCGAATTGTTTCTCCAGCACCACCTTCAAAAAGAACATTGTCTGGTAATACTACGGCTGCACGACCACCGGTTTTGAGCATCAGCATCATGTGTTGAAGAAAGTTCAACTGATTGTTCTTCGTTTCTACATAGAAATCCGGACGGTTAATATCCACAGAACCTGCCGGTCTAGTGCCGAAAGGAGGATTGGCAAGTATTACATCTACAAGGGTGGATGGTTCTTTCTCCAAAGAATCCTCGCAAACAATCGGACTCCGGTCTGTTCCCACACCATGCAAATATAGGTTCATGGAAGCAAGCGTTACGACCAATGGTGTGTTATCTACGCCATGCAGTGCCTTGTTACGCAAGAAATCACGTTTTTCCTTACTGGCAGACTGTTCTTTCATGTAATCATATGCAGTCAAGAGAAAACCTCCGGTGCCACAGGCCGGGTCACAAACCGTTTCTCCAATTTGTGGGGCTATGCAATCTACCATTGCTTTGATGAGCGGGCGTGGAGTAAAGAACTGACCGGCACCACTTTTTTTGTCCTGTCCATTCTTCTCAAGGATGCTTTCGTAGATAGCACCTTTCACGTCTCCATCCATGATCAGCCATTGTTCCTCATCAATCATGGTAATGACTTTTTTCAAATAGACTGGCTTGTCAATCTTGTTTTGTGCTTTTGTATAAATTGTGCCGATAAGGTTTTCCTGTTCACTCAGCTGTTTCAGAGTATCTTCGTATTGCTTTACTAAATCTAGACCGTCAAGAGATATTAAATCACTCCATTGATAACCAGATGGTATTGCTGATTCTTCTCCAAACATTTCTACATTCTCTGCGTCCATCTTTAAAAATAGAAGATAGGTGAGCTGTGTAATATAATCTGTAAAACCGATACCTTGCCCGGCAAGGGTTGTTGCCAGATTCCAAACTTTTTTGGTGAGCGATTGCTCTGTTGTATTATTTGTTGCCATAAATTTATGCTGATTTTCTTAAAACCACAAATGTGTATAGAGACTGTAAAGCTTCGTTGGCTTTCTGCATATTGCCAAAGGCACGAATCATTTGTGCTGCCTGAGTTGCATCATCTTCACGAATCTCTTTGACCGTACAAGCTCCGTTTGAAGCAATATAATCTACAATATGACTGATAACTTCACGTTGTTTATCTGTTATTTCGCGTTGATTTTGCCCTAACCATAGATTAAAATACTGTTTAGAGGTAGAAACTACACTATCTAACCGTTCTATTTGGTGTAAAGCAAAACGTACAAGCTGTATGATATTAGTTAAAGCATCACTCTCTTCTTTCGTAGAAGAACGTCGAACGCTATTTGGATTCAGAATGGCGTATGAATTCCACAATTGTTTGGGCGTAAAATGATTGTTAGCCATCTTGAGTTTATTTTCCAAATCTTTTAGCATTAAATAGGTAATTGGCTCGCCTTCATTATTATAAATTATACGTAGAGCCTCTATTTCATCGCTATGTTCTTTACAGAAATCTTCAAAGGCTTCAGTTGTACTTTTAGCTTCTTCTATTGAAAAACCTTTAGATATAAGCGTGTCCTCACCAGGCATCAGTGTGTTGACAAACCCGGCTGCAAGAATAAGCAGATACCTGCGCGCATCTGCGTGATTTGCAAGCGGAGCTACTAAACCTTTCCGTTCGTTATTCGGCTCCTTGGTACTTATGAATGGCGGCAGGATATTGTTTTCAAATGCTTCATAAATCCTTGAAGCAAGTTCTTTCATGTCGTCATTCGCTAAACGTACGAACTCATTTCGTTGTGAATTATCAGCTTTGTTGTATATCCTGGAAAGTGTTGCAGCAAGACGTTTCAGATGCTCATCAGGAAGGTAACCATGGGTAATTTGTTCCAACAGCTCTTTAAGAGTAATAATCTTTGTAGTCGGCTCATCTGTTATCGTAGGTATTGTTTTTTCATGTTCAGTAACACCTACGGCATCAATCAAATAAAAACAATCTTTGCTGAACGCATTTGGGGTAACATTCCGTAACTGCTCATCTCCAATTGTGCGTACACCACGTCCTTTCATCTGTATATAGAGCGGTAAAGATTCTACATCACGCATGAAAATCAATACTTCAAGAGGCTTAACATCTGTACCAGTTGCTACCAATGTACAAGTTACGGCAATTCTGAAATCCTTATCATTCCGGAACTGACGTATCAATTCATTACTATCGCCCGCAGAATAAGTTATTTTTTGCACAAAACGGTCATCTGTACGTCCAAATACCTCTTTAGCTATCTGTACGATATTGCTGGCATGAGTCTCATTTAGAGCAAATATCAAAGTCTTTGGCAGATAGTCAAAATTGGCATCCCGCTGTGGATCATTAAATAACTCCGTATAGACTACATCACGATAAGTAGACAGAATAAGTTTTATTTGCGCAGGATTAATGACACTTCTGTTTAGCTCTTTATTGGTATATGTTTTCGTTTCTTTATTGGAAATAGTTTTTACATCTCCGGTATAACGTGTTTCTTCTTTGATTTTTTCTCCTTCTAATATAGCACCGCCATTTTCTGTAACTTGAGTTTTGATTCGATATACACGGCAATCTACATTTACACCATCAACGATACTTTTCTCCAATGTGTAGTTAACTATGCGATTATTGTTAAAGAATGCCATTGTTTCTGGAATTGGTGTGGCTGTCAATCCTACAAGTCTGGCTGTATCAAAATATTCCAATACCTTACGCCAATTCCCATAAATGGAGCGGTGACACTCATCTATGATGATCAGATCAAAGTAATCATGTGGTAAATTGGGATTAGGAGGCAATACAACTTCTTCTGTAGGTTCATTATCATCATCGTTGTCATTATCCTCAATAGAATCTCCTTTCAGAAACGAAAAAAGACGCTGTATTGTTGAAATAACGACATTGCTATCAGATGGTATAGAAGAGGAACGAAGACGATTCACTGTAAATATTGTATTGAATGCATCTCCATTTTCTGTCAGCCGAAAAGTTCCAAATTCTCCCTCTGCCTGTTTCCCAAGGTTATTTCTGTCCACAAGAAATAACACTCTTCTCATTGGGGTATATGAAAGAAAACGATATGCAGCAAGGCATGCGGTATATGTCTTACCTGCACCTGTTGCCAATACCATCAAGGCGCGATTTTGCCCACTCCTGAAACTTTTTTCCAGTTCAGTAACTGCCTCATACTGACAATCACGTAATCCTTTTTTTCGCAAAGTTGGAAGTCCGGCAAAATAATCATTTATTCCCAACAGTTTAACCAATTCATGAGGAGTTGGAATCGTCATAATTTGCTTGAAACAAGAATTCTGTTTACGAAAGTCACAGAAGTATAAGTCTTTTCCATTTGAAGTAAATATGAAAGGCAAAGGCTTTTGGTATACTTGATAGATATTAGGAACATTCCGGGCATATAAAACAGCCTGTTCGCAAACATTATTGGAAAAAGAATCTATCTCTTCTCTTTTAGCTTCAAGCACACCAATAGCCTTTCCGTTAATGAAAAGGAAATAATCAGCCTCAAGGTTACCTTTTAAAAGTCCTTCCCTTATGGCTACAGCAGTACAGTTTGGTTCGTAGTTGTCTCTATCAACTACTTTCCAACCAGCATCAGTAAACCACTGATCTATTTTTTGCCTCGCTTTTTCTTCTGGTGTCATATATTCCTATATTTTTATATTATCGGAAGTTGTATGCTAGAAAAACAACATCTACAATGAATGAACTATTGGCGTTCATCTTTGTCTGTTATCAAATCTTTCAGGTCAACTTGAAGAATTTCAGCAATTTGTTGTAAGGTTTCTAGGTTGGGCTGGATTCTGTTACAAGCATACGCATTGACCATGCTAAAACTCTTATCAAGTCTTTTCGCTAACCACGTTTGTGAAATCCCTTTTTCCGATAAAACGACCTTTATTCTATTTAATTTCATTTTTAGATGCAATTATATTATGCAAATATAGCGAATTATATTGATGGTTTTGGTTTCTTTTATTACTTTTGTAATAAACATATAAGAATATGCATATGGGACATAATTGTTACATATCTTTTAAAACAGAAGATATTGGTTATAAAGAAGAAATACAGAAATGGAAAGATAGTGATAAAGTTGATATGATAGATAAGTCTTTGAATACTCCTATAAATTCTGAGGACGAAGATTACATTATGCGAAAAATAAGAGAAGATTATTTATCTGATTCAACAGTTACAATTTTTTTAATAGGTTCATATAGTGCTGAAAACTTAGGATGGGAAGAACAGCGATTTATTAAAAGAGAATTACAGGCTTCTTTGTATAATGGTGAAGGTAATACTAGAAATGGAATTTTAGGTGTTGTTTTACCTTCAATGTATAATTCAATATATAGGGGACAGTACACATGTCTTTCTTGTGGAGAAAATCACAATACTGTCGTTCTAAATGATACAACTGTTATCAAAGAATTTAGTAGAAACTATTATTTGAATAATCATGGAAAATGTGCATATTATGAAGAAGATAGATTCTGTGTATTAGTCAAGTGGGATGATTTTAAGAAGAATCCTAACAATTATATAGAGCAAGCATTTAATAAACGGACTCAGCCTATAGCTGATGAAGTGATCGTTAGACCAAAATAAATTTATAAGTTATGGAAGAAAAGTTATGTTTCGTTATTATGGGATTCGGGAAAAAAACCGATTTAGCTTCAGGTAATACTTTTGATTTAGATAAGACATATTATAACATAATTAAACCAAGCGTACAAGACTGCGGATACAAATGTGTAAGAGCTGATGAAGTTCAAGATACAGGGCTTATAGATAGAAGTATGTATGCATTAATTTTACGAGCGGATTTAGTAATAGCTGATATATCAACATTAAACCCTAATGCAATATATGAATTAGGAGTGCGCCATGCGTCTAAACCATTGTCAACTATTATTATCAAGGCTGAATCAACATCAAAAATTCCATTTGATATTGATCATACAAGGGTTTTCACATATAAGCATTTAGGTGAAGATATTGGCGTAGATGAAGCTAAACGAATGCAGGCTTTATTAAAGGAGAAAATGTTAAATATAGCAAAGTCACCTATAAAAGACAGTCCGGTTTATGAATATCTGAGCACATTACAAGAACCTCATATGGATATTGAAGAATATAAGGCTATTGTAGGTGCTTTAGCAAAGAAGAACGACTGTATTTTTGCTTTGGTTGAAAATGCTAAATTATTAATGAGTGATAATAAGTTTAGCGAAGCAATAAAATATTGGGAAAAAGCATCCGAGAAAAATCCCAAAGAGTCATATTATATTCAACAATTAGCATTATGTACTTATAAGCAAAAGGTAAAGGATGAAGAACAAGAAATGTATCTCAATGATGCATTAAGAATTCTTGATAAGTTAACAGATTCAAATGACCCAGAAACATTTGGCTTAAAAGGGGCTATTTACAAACGTTTATCAAAAATTAATGATGATAACATTGGTTATTTGGATAGGGCTATTGAAAACTATGAAAAGGGTTATATGATTAATTATGATTTTTACACAGGGGAAAATTTGGCTTTTTGCTTTGATAAAAAATCTTCGCTTTTGAATGATAATGATGAAGAGAAAATATATTGTCGAGTTCAAGCAAAAAAGATACGAGAACAATTATTTAAAATATTATCTTCTAAAATAGAATTGGAAGATGTTAAAGGCATTCCTAATGTTAAATGGATGTCTGCGACTTTCTCAATATGTTGTTATGCATTAGGAAAAATTGAAGATGGAAAGAAGTATGAAACTATTTTTAGGGAAATGGCAGAACAATGGGAGATAAATACATACGAATTGCAGAAAGAGGAATTGAAACAATTATTAAATATGGAATTTGATTGATATGGCTAGAATATATAAAATTTTTATTAGTCATTCATGGGCACATGTGGATGATTTGAAACTGTTAAGAAATCTTCTTGAATCAAGAGGGTACTTTAATGTAGAGTTTACAGAATTTCCACCAACAGACTCTATAGATTCAATAAATACATATTATATAAGGAAAAGAATTTCGGAAAGGATTGAGGCTTCAGATGTAGTTCTAGGCATTGCTGGAGTGTATGCTTCATATAGTGAATGGATGAGGTGGGAGCTAGATAAAGCTATAGAAAAGGGGATTCCTGTTATAGGAGTAATTCCAAGAGGCCAAGAAAGGATATCTGCTATTGTTAAGAATAGAGCTATAGAGATTGTTCATTGGAATACAGAAAGTATTGTTTCTGCAATACGAAAACATGCAAAATAGTATTATATTTGTGTTTATAGTTAAAATTGCTTTTCAAATTTGAGGTATATAATCAAAATAGGGAATTAATATGGCTGTCAAATATTTCTATATAAAATAAAGTATGATTGTAATTTGTTTGTCTATTAATTCAATCAATCGCCTTTGATGGTCTTTGATAGCGTGATTTATTTGTCTAAACTACAATATAATTTAGATAACTTATTGAAAATAAGAATGAAACGATTTCTTCAATGAGGAAGAGTACTAGTGTGATTACAAGCACAAAAACCACCATTAAATCCCTATAAATCAACAAGATTTACAGGGATTTAATTTATTTAGACAACAATACTTGACCGCCTCACATGGCATGATTTGTTTGGATAAAACAAGTTTTCTCATTGAAACCTGCCTGCAGTATGATTCAGCAGTAGCAAAGATTGCAATTTTTATGTTTCTGTCCTCTACTATTAAAATTTTCAATAGAGAATTTGCATCACTTGTTTGTGTGGATTTGAGGGATGGGTCATTTAAGCCGGAATACCTTGTGTGACAAATACGATACTCCCACATATACCGGCCATACCCAACGAGGAATCCGTCATCCTGTTTATGAGAAAGACAGCAATGAGTGAGAAATCTGCCTGTCTCAAGCTCCGGAAGCAATCGATTTTGACAGCAATCTGTTCCCGGACGAATAAAAATTCTCATCGGCAGGCCAACCAGCCGATGAATTAACGGATAAATTGATATCTTTGCAAAATTAATAGGTCTGAAGACTCACTCCAGACCCACTAAATGAGACATTACCTATTATTGCATTTATATTAATTTTTTTATGGTTAAATATTTTTCTATACTTAAAGATATATACATTGGTATCTTTATCAGCATCTTGTCTTTATCTTTCTTTTCTTGTTCTTCCGAAATTCAGGATAATTACCAGAATAAGGATGACGGATATCTGGATATCGCTTTTTCCAAAGTGGAGACAAGAGCTGACCTTGCAAGTGATGGTTCCGGAAGTTTCACAGAGGGCGATAAAGTAGGGCTTTACCTTCAAGGGGATAAAGGTCTTTCTTATCGTGAACTTACATATTCGGGAGGACAGTGGATGCCAACGTCTGAAGCGCAATGATTTTGGTGAAGGACCAATATCTTTGTCTGCTCATTACCCGGCAACCGGAGAACAACAGAATCCAGAAACTTATCAGCTGAATATGGCATTAGACCAGACTGGAGACGGTTTTTATAATTCAGATTTACTGTTTTCAAAAACAGTCGTCGAATCAGGTGCATACAAAGCTAATATGAATTTCGGGCATGCTCTTCACAGAATCAGGATTCTTATCTCTGGCAGTATGACTTCGCCAGAGATTAAAGTCAGGAGTCTGACACAGGGCAAATTCAATCTTCTTACCGGTGAAGTCGAAGCGAATGGAACCGACTTCAAATGGATTACCCCATTCAAGGATGAAGAAGGGAATTTTGCCGCTGTGATTATTCCTCAAAGTGCGCTCCCTTACAGGGACGATGACGGACTTCTGCAGATTGTTGCAGAGGGTAAGACAGCGCATTTCAAAGCTCCAGAAAAGACAGAAGAGAACAACAACCTTACATTTTTCGAGCCAGGAAAGCAGATTTCGATAAACCTTACCCTGAAACCTGGCAATCCTGAACTTGCAGGAAAGACATTGTGGGTATATGGATTGAATGTACCTGATTTTCCAGGTAAGGAGAATCTTACTACATATAAGCTCGGTAACAAGTATGGTTTACCTCAAGGCCAGTGGATCAGATATGACAATCGCTACTATGAGGAGCAATATCTCACATGGGCTGAAGGATGTGGCTGGTATGACTGCAATAAGTCACATGGGAACTATGAAGACGATTCCCAAATGTGCTGGGCGGCATCTGCATCAAATGTAGTGTCATGGTGGATGTGCTTGAATAAAGAATACCTTGCTGCATACGATGCAGATTATGGTTCTTCAGTGACGACCAATTCAGGTACTTTCAAACGTCCGTCCTATGATTTCAAACCGCTTTACCCTAACGGAGTTGGCAACTGGGACGGTTCTCTTCCTGAACCAAGTTATGTTACAGTCAACAGGTCGGAAGTTTTCCAGTTCTTCAAAGATCATTTCCCGAATTTTGGAAACGATGACCCTAAAGGAGTTGAATGGTTTTTTACCGGGGCTTATCTCGGTGGTGATATCAATGGGTTTAAAGGATTCCTTCCGGAAGTATTCACGAAAAATAATGCCTTGACGGCAAGATCCTCGCACAAACCCAATAAAGAGCAGTTCAATACATTTGTTACAGATGCCCTCCTCAACAAGAGAGCTATCGGTCTAAATGTGTTTGATGTGGCCGGCCCCAAAACAGGGAATCACGCTATGACGGCCTGGGGAGTTGAGTATGATGAAGCAGGAGATATTGCCTATATATACTATTGCGATAACAACTTTGCGGAACAGGATCCTAATGGTGCAGTGCTTATCAGACAGCAGATAGTATATGCGGTCGATGATTACGGGAACGAATGTACTTATCTACAACAGTTGAAACCGGAGGATCCGGATACCAGAGTGGGGAAATTCCTGATTACCTCTGTATTTTCTGCTGATCTCGGCAGAGATATATGGAAAAAGAAATATCCGAATGTTGTTGTAGAAAAATAATACATTATCTCCCCTTAAGAATATCTTCATCTACTGGTATTCAGCAATTTAATTCCTAAAAGTCTTTGATCAATCTGCAAGTTTCTTGACCTAAAGATAAGAAACTTGCAGATTGGAATCCGTACGACAGACAAACGATTGGTCTGCAGTACGGATTTTTTATACCCTCTTCTCCCGTTTCTGATGCAAACAATGTACAAGATTTCCCTTCAGTCCGTCCATATTAACCAGAGTTTATGTATTTTTACAGCACCATAATTACACTTCATCACACGTAATTTATGGATATTTACCCGAAAAACTATAGCGTTTTAGCAAGAATATGACAACCATACAAAAGGAACAAAGCCCTCAAGTACAGCCGATTGACCGGTTATTGGATTTATTGCGTACCGGTCAGTGGATCTACGGAAAAGCCGCAGACATCCCTGAAATCAGTACCATGCTGACAACCTGCGCCGACGCATGCTTTGACATCAACCGGATGCGCCCCTCTCTGAAAGCGGAACGCCAGGAAGCTTTCAGGAAATTACTGGGGAAAGTAGGAGAAAACCTGGTAATTCACAGCCCCTTCCGCTGTGATTTCGGTTTCAACATACGGATCGGCAACAATTTTGTCGGGAACTTCAACCTGACCATCCTCGACGAGGCAGAAGTCACCATCGGTGACAACGTAATGATCGGTCCCAACTGTTCCCTGATAACCATCACCCATGCCCTGGATCCCGACCAGCGCAACGAAGGTATAATGGCAGCACGCCCCATAACCATAGGCGACAATGCCTGGATTGCAGCCAATGTAGTGATACTCCCGGGAGTGGAAATCGGTGAAGGTGCCGTAATCGGTGCAGGAAGCGTAGTAACCCGGTCCATTCCTGCCGGAATGCTCGCCGCAGGCAATCCCTGCCGTCCCTTACGGCCGGTATCCGACAGTGACCGGGTCAATCCGGTATCACTTTAAGAGAATAGCTGCCCCACCGGAACGGTTACCCCATATACAGACTGAGGCTGGAATTTCTTCCAGCCTCAGCATATCAAAAATCCTTTTCAGACAATTAATGAATCAGTGTATTCGTTTCCGGAACAATGTGTCCCATTGACATGACACAACGCACATTCAAGTGCTCGTCCATGATGACGATATCTGCGTCCTTACCTTTCTGCAGACTACCTTTCTTGTCGGCCACACCGATAATCCGGGCCGGAGACTCAGAAGCCATTCTCACTGCATCGGCCAAAGGAATTTCCGCTTTCTGCACCATCACTCTCACCAGTACATCCATGGTTGCCAGACTTCCGGCCAGTGAAGAGCGGTCAGCCAATTTACAAACTCCGTTGTCAATGATATAGCGGGAATCATTGATGACCTCACCGTCATACGCCGCATATTTCAACGAGTCAGAAACCAGACAGGTCTGTTCCACACCTTTCAGCTTGTAAGCCAGTTTCAGGATCGTAGCCGGCAGATGAATACCATCGGCAATCACCTCAATGCTCATTCCGTCCATCAGGTAAACGCTCTCAACCGTACCCTCATACTTATATTCACGGCGCTTGTGAAATCCCGGCATCGCGTTATAGAAATGCGCCGCATGTGTAAAGCCACACTGGAAAGCCTCCTTGATTTCATCGTACTCAGCCTCCGTATGAGTCACCGCAGTCAGAATACCTCTTCCGGAAGTATACCGTGCAAAATCATGCGCACCCGGCAGTTCCGGACTGATGTCCCATCTTTTAATGCACTGCGTGCTCTCAAGCAAAGGCAGGTATTCCTCCTGATCCGGATTCTTCAGGAATTCATCCCACTGTGCACCGGCCATTTTCCGGTTCAGATACGGTCCTTCAATATGCAGTCCCTGTACTACTCCGTCGGCATTCTGCATCATTTTTTCACAAACGGCCACCGCCTTGCGGATGGTATCGAATGAAGAAGAGGAAAGCGTCGGGAACACCGTGGTGGCTCCGTGTTTCAGATGAGCCGCAACAGCCGTCTGAAAAGCCTCTTCCGTACCTTCCGTAAAATCAAAACCGCCTCCTCCGTGTATATGCATGCCTACAAAGCCCGGTACAATATACATGCCTTTGGCATCAATCACTGTAGCGCCAATCACGGCCAGATCACTGTTGGTGATTTCCAGGATCTTTCCATCACTAATCAGTACCGAACCGTCTTTCAGCCATCCCTGAGGAGTTAATATCTGTCCATTTATAATTTGAGTCAACATACTGTTTTCTTTTTAGAGTCCCCTTTTAGAACAATTGATTTGTTCCTTCCACAATTTTTCCCATAGACCATACGGCCCGTACGTTCAGGTCACGGTCCAACGCAATGATATCCGCATCCTTGCCACGTTCCAGCGTACCCTTGCGGTCCAAAACTCCCATGATGCGTGCCGGAGTCTCAGACACCATACGGATTGCATCTTCCAAAGGAATCTCAGCCTTCTGCACTACGGTACGTATCAGACGGTCCATGGTAGCGATACTTCCGGCCAATGCCGAACGGTCGGCCAGTTTGCAAACCCCGTCTTCGATGATTACACGCGGGTCGAACGCTTCCTGGCTGTCACTGGCCGCACATGCCAATGCATCGGTAATCAGGGCAGTCTTCTCCACACCCTTGATTTTATGTACAAGGCGCAAGATAGTAGGAGGCACATGAATACCGTCGGCCACAACCTCCACGGTCATGTCATCCATCAGATAGATACTTTCCACCGTTCCCTCATACTTATACTCGCGACGCTTATGGAAGCCCGGCATCGCATTGTAGAAATGAGTGGCATGCGTATATCCCGCATGATATGCCGTATAAATATCCTCGTATTCAGCCTGGGTATGTCCTACGGAAGCCAAGACTCCCTTTGAGGTCACATACTTACCGAACTGCATGGCTCCCGGAAGTTCAGGGGCAGCATCCCAGCGTTTGATACAATGAGTGCTTTCGAGCAAGGGAATGTATTCCTGCGGATCCGGATTCTTGATGTTTTCCGGCATCTGGCCACCCGCCATCTTCATGTTAAAATAGTGTCCTTCCAGGTGTAATCCCAGTACAGGACTGTCCGGCTCAGCCATCAGTTTTTCTGTAGTAGCCACGGCTGCCTGAATCATCGGAATAGTTGAAGACGACAATGTCGGGAAAATACTGGTAGTACCGTGCATCATGTGCGCCTTTACCGCTACCCGGAAAGCCTCTTCCGTACCCTCCATGAAGTCTCTTCCTCCACCGCCATGGACATGGATTTCAACACCACCAGGTACAATATACATTCCTTTTGCATCAATCAGCTGGGCCCCGACTACGGCCAGGTCACAATTGGTGACCTCCAGAATCTTGTTGTCGCGAATCAACACAGAACCGTCTTTCAACCAACCCTGAGGGGTCAGAATACGCGCATTAATAATTTGAGTTAACATAAGTGTTTAATATTGAAGTATGCATTAATTTAAAAATCTTTTTTTCTCGAAACTGACTGGTTACACAGCCCCGATACAATCATTAAATTAAATACAAAAATACAAAATTTGTCGGTGACAGTAATGTTATTAATCAATAAAGTTTACCGACTTTATATATTTATATAAATTATTCGGCGTATAAATTTAATTCAGACAAAATCTACAGGGGATTTCACGTCCTGGCATTAAAAAAGCCGAGAATTTCACATCCCGGCTTTCAGTTTTTCCATGCGTCCTGTGCGTCACAAGGCCGCACCCGATCTTATTCTCAAATATAATCAACTAAAGCGTGTGGTCGAAAATGCGATATGCGCAGGAATATCCCCTGTACGAACCTTCCACTTCAGTTTTCCCTCCGGCGAAAAGCAGTACAGATACCCCGGAGTCACGTAGTTGGTCGCATCACAAAGATAGATTTCCTTCGTCTCGGGATTTACCGCTATCCCGTAAGGAATCATAATATTCTTGTCGGTTCCGTCGGTAATGAAATTATGGGAAACCGTTTCCTCTTTTTCCGTATCATACACCGCATAAGAAATCTGATTGGTCTGCGTATTATAGTTCCACTCCGAACTGATGGTATACAGGCGGTCGTCATCCATACACATCTCACTGGCCGAAATGCCCAGACGACCGGTCACTTTCTCTGTTTCCGTATCAATCACGTACACATCCGACCCGATGCCGTAATAGTCGCCGCGGGAACTGACATAGATTCTTCCCTTACTGTCTATCTCCATCCGGTGGAGATTAATGGCCACATCTATCGTATTCACCACCTCCATCGATTCCAGGTCGACCACCGACACCGTCCGGTCGTAGTTCGGGAAACGATACCCTCCCGAATTGGCTACATACAGGCGCCCGTTGTGAATAACCATCTCTTCCGGCTGATATCCTACAACCACCTCACGCGTAATCTGCAAGGTCGCCAGATCGATTTCCACCACCTTACCCGGACGGGCATTCGGGTCAATCTGTACCGGTCCGGCATACGAGCTCACATATGCCTTGTCGCCCTGAAAGACAATGTACCGGCAATTAGGGATGGTCACACTGCCGATGTGACGGGCCGTGTGTACATCCATCACCTCCACAAAATTGGAGCAGTTCACTACCACATACAGGCGCGTGCCGTGAATGGCAATATCATTGCCCACATCTCCCAGTTCCTTTACGATGTCCGGATTGCGCTCCGGATAAATATTCCGGTAATACCCTCCGATACGTGCGTCAAAATAATCAATCGTACACTTATTGCTTCCCATATTTCCTTCGTTGACCAGGAAAAATCCTTCGATATACTGAGGATTGGTACCTTCGGTCACATACTCGACTCCCGAACGGATGGCAGGAATCTCCTTCCGGCAACCCGAAAACAACCACACGATAGAAACAAGTCCGATGCTGTAAACAGCCTTGCGGATAGCATCCGCCCATATCTTTTTAGAATTCATACTGCGTAATTAATTTAAAATTGGTTCCCGGCATGGGATAACAAGTCACCACTTCATACTGCTGGTTCAGGAGGTTATTGACCTCCAGCGTCACTTTCAGCTCATTTTTCCGGATTTTCCATCCCTTCGATACCGAAAAATCGCTGGTATACCAGGGCAACTGATAATTGTACGGAATATTGGCCTGCGAAGAATAGCGTTCGCCCGTATAAATAAAACTGTAGCTGGCTTCCCAGGAACGCCAGCGTGCGTTAAGGGCTGCCGAACCGCTGTGCCAGGGGATATAAGGAATCTGTCCTCCGTAAAACTCACTGGAAGGATCGGTAAAATCCTGTGCCCGCTGGTAGGTATAGTTCAGGCGGCCCGTAAAGAACCATTCCTTTCCCACCTGCCAGTCTGTCTGCAATGCCGCATCCACTCCTCGTATCTCCACTTCGCCCAGGTTCACCATGGTCCAGCGGAAAAAGTTGGACGTCGGAGTAGCCACAATCTTATTCTCCACCTCGTTGTAGTACGCATCTACCTGAAACTCCAGCGAACGGAGCCAGGTATCCGCAAAACGGCGGGTATACGTCACCCCCAGGTTATACTGGGTAGTAAACTCCGGATCCAGGTTAATGTTTCCGATAAACGTATAATACAGGTCGTTCAGCGTAGGCATCCGGAATATCCGCTTATAGAAAGCCCTCAGATTCAGTCCTTCCTCCTTGAACGGACGCCACGACAGAAATACCGAAGGAGTCAGTTTCCATTTATCGGGAGCTGCCTTTCCGGAACTGGTATCGTGAACGAATGTACCCAGCAGACTGGCCTGGAACTCCACCCGGCTGAAATGCATGGCAGTGGCCGATGACACCAGCAGCGTATGCCGTCTGGGATAGACAAAGTCGCGCAGGTCGGCATCCAGCAAATTAAACTGATAGTCGGCAGAAAGGCCTGCCTCCCACCACGGGAAAAGCGTAAAGCGGTTGGCCGCCGACACATAAAGTTCCTGCTGGTAATAATGATTGTTCGTATACATCAGCGACTCGTCCTTGTTCGGGTCGGCCAGATAATGCAGGTAGTCGTACGCATACTTACCGTTCACCAGCAGACTGTACCAGGGAGTCACATCCTTCTTAAAAGTGCCCTGAGTGAAGAAATTGGTGTCCCACTGGCGGTCCTCGTGCGTAAACTTATTGCGGACAATCGCCCCCGGATACCCTCTTTCCGAGTGATACAGGTACGACTTGGCTCTCCAATAGCCTTGCGGAATCTTTCCGAACAGTCCGTACTCCACACGAAGGGCATTCAGGTCGCCGTTCTGTCTCACTGCCGTCGTATCATACCCGTCTTCCATGCGGTAAGTAAACTTATACTTGCCCGACGAATACATGTACTCCGCACTGAGCGAGCCCGCCAGGTTGTCGTTCAACCGATGCTCCCACAGCACAGAAGGATTGGCAAGTCCGAACGAACCGGTCTTGAAAGTAGCCTTCCAGTGCTGATTTTCTCCTTCCTTCAATACCGGAGCCCGTGCCTGCAGATAGATGGAGCCCGAAGAACCGAAATCCTTTGCCGGCTGAAACACCGCACTCTTCTGTCCGTTGTACAGCGTAATCGCCTCCATGTTATCCAGCGAGAAACGTCCCAGGTCCACCGTACCGTTCTGCGCATTGCCCAGTTCGATACCGTCATAGAAAACCCCTACGTGATTCGTTCCCATGCTTCTGATATTCACGGTCTTCAATCCCCCTACCCCTCCATAGTCCTTGATCTGGAGTCCGGAAAAATAACGGAGGGCATCGGCCACATTATGCGAACTGAGCTGATGCAGCTGACGGCCGGAAAGTTCCTGTACCGGAAAAATCTCTTTCTGTACACTTCGTCCCGTCACTACAATCTCTTCAATGTGCTGAAGGCTGTCCAGTTTACTTTGCGCATGCACCGATGCACCACATCCCATTCCTGCCCAAAGCAGGATAAACCATAAAAAAAATCTACTATGCATACAATAGGCATTCAGCCGGCTATCCTCGAGCCCGACTAATTAATAACACACGATGGCAGGTCTTCTGACTGACTCTCGCTCTTGACTCCTTCCCGGTGTTACCCAGTGGCTTTAGTTTTGTCAAGGCGTTGAAAAGAGCTTCACAGCAGCGGGACTGTTTGGGACTCTCACCCAATTCCCTTTTAATCCATTCCGGCCGAACGGCCCACAGGAACCAATCGTATGCAAAGATATTCATTTTTTAAAAATTTTCCTGCTGCATCAACAGCTTTTTCGCAGAAAGTGTCTTTCCGACAACCTTAACCGGATAAGAGAGAAACAGTTTTTTGTATTTTTTCTCAGCCAATCCATTTTTACAAACCGCTAGTAATCAAATCAATATCCCGCGCAAAAAGGAAAAGAGACAAATATTTTTATTAAAAATGCGAGAAATATTTGGTAGTTTCAAAAAAAGTCCATACCTTTGCACTCGCAATCGGGAAAAACACCGATGCAAAGAGGATTGATTCGCTAGCTCAGCAGGTAGAGCACAACACTTTTAATGTTGGGGTCTTGGGTTCGAGCCCCAAGCGGATCACTCAAAAACAAGAAGCAAACTTAGGAAGGAGGCTGTCTCAAAATAAACTTGAGATGGCCTCTATTGTTTCATCTCAGATTGGATTCATTCGAATTTTTCTAAAGAGAGAAGTTTATAAGCTTAGTTTTGAAGATTTTATCCTTTCAAACTGTTTT
>NZ_JABSOE010000076.1 GCF_013618865.1 Phocaeicola faecicola | reverse complement strand
GGATTACGAAAACCTTCTTCCCATGACAATATGCAAATAATAATCGTTAAATTTGTGGACTCTTTTTTAGACGGGTGCCTGCTGGCGCCCGTCTAAAAGGGGACACCCTAAAATTGGAAACTTACCTGCCAAGAGATGGAGAGATAGGGAATCAGCCCCACACGCATTTGTAGCCGCTTTTTAGCTCCTTCATCCGCCGTTTACAGAGTGTTCAGATACCATTTAGTGAACGCTCTATGAACGCCCGGATAACGCCAAAAAAATAGGGCTTTTCAGCCCCTCATGTATGAATAATGTTCGCGCTCCGTACATTTCGTTTTAACTCGCGCTTTTCGTATTTTACCCTCATGCTATTCAATATCAATCACTTACACAACTTTTTGCGTTCACTCATTCTTACATTTCGTTCTAACCCCCTTAAAAACCAAACTTTCTTGACTCAGACCTTTATAATTTCCCACGGTACGGAAAAAGGGATTCTGTTGTAAATGTCTCAACGTTGCCAATGTAACTTGCATATCCTCTTTCATTACATCAGACGCATTCTTTATCACTTCTATACGCTTTTTCAAGGTCTCATATTTCTTTGTAATTTGGCTAAGTGCAAATTTCAAAAATCTATTTTCCTGTGTATCATTTGTCCGTGCACATTCTTCTACACGATATAAATGTGAACTGTCAGATCTATGTTCTGCAAGTTCGTTTTCTATGCTAGATGGGATAAACGTCAATCTGTCCGCACGTTTATATGATGCCTTTTCATGCAAACGGTGTCTTGGGCGGTCAATGATATTTTTGCATGCCTGGATAAATTTCTTTTGTTCGTTGGCAAAGACACTCCACCAAAT
Source organism: Phocaeicola faecicola (assembly GCF_013618865.1). Taxonomy (GTDB): domain Bacteria; phylum Bacteroidota; class Bacteroidia; order Bacteroidales; family Bacteroidaceae; genus Phocaeicola; species Phocaeicola faecicola. The sequence continues at coordinate 19,990 of NZ_JABSOE010000076.1, read as the reverse complement.
TATTTCCGGAGTTTCACCACTTATATCTGGAGAAAAGCCATGAAAGGTTCTTCGCATATAATCCAGCGAAAGCATTCTATACTCCTGCTCAATATCCTCTATAATAGTTTTCCAGTGCTCGTGATAATTAAGCTTTGTACTCAACACTTCAAAGGAGAAGGCAAAATTACGGACTTCTGTTCCTACTTGATATATGATTTGTATTTCACTGCGTCCAACCTCATTACCATAATTCAAGAAACCGGCTAATATTTGTCTTCGAAAAGTGAATTTATCATTTTCATTTTGAAGAATGGAGCCAAATTGTGCTTTCTTCACATAGTCCTTGAACTCAATCCAAATAGGATAATCTGTATTATCAAAAAAAACAGCAGGAGCTTGTTGGCTATTTTCAATCGTAATTTGTTCTCCAATATGGTTGCTTAAAATAACAGACATTACTCCTTCCGACCAAGAATAAGTGGAGTATAAGTTTTCTTCTCCCACATTATTCTTTGCCTTATTCCAAATGTTATCGAATTTTGTACATTCGACAATCATTTCAAAATCCTGATGTTTTATAGTAAACAGTTCCATCTTCTCTTACATATCTTTTCCAGTTTTAGCTCCAGAAACTTGTATAACCAGATAATGTTAATCGTTCTTTCATTTCTTTCAGTTTGGCTACAGAAATAGATTCTATTTTCTTTTCTTCTCCAGTCAATATCAATAATTGCGCCTCGATAGTAGTAATCAAGCTTTCAAGAAGTGAATGTTTGATTTTTGTATCATCACCTTCAATACGAGATAGAATTTTCATGCTTGTTATTTCGTCCAATGCTATTGCTATGACCTCATCCTCGCTGAACTCGTTTCCTTTTTCATCCAAGTTGTAGGGTAAATTGTTTACCACATAAAGCAAGAACTCGTTTCGTGTACGATAGGCTATCTTGAACGGTGTGCCATTAAGTACATCATTTACAGCCTGCAAATAGCTTAAAACCTTATTGCAAACTTCCTCATTATCTGCATATACATCCACACCTTCTACAGCTGTACCAATAAGCATGTCACTATTTAATTTGCCAATACGCTCATATTTGCTGTCCAGTCCAGCATACAAATCCACTTCATTCATTTCTATAGTCATGGCACGGTCAAGAACCTTTCTGGAGAAAGAGAAGGTGGTTTCATCCATGTTTACCGTACCCATTACAATTAGATTTTGTGGAATGGTTATGCCTTCTTCCAAAAATCGGTTTCTTAACGTTTCATTGCCTCCTGTTAGTTCGGCAGTCAATACCCGATACCAATCTTCCGTACTTTTCTTTAGGATAGGATCAGTTGTAATCGTTCCGTCTTCATTACTTTTGCGAGATTCTATTACGCTAAGAAATTCCGCAAAATATTGTTCTACTGGAGCAAGATTCATTTCATCCAGACAAAGGAAATAAGGTATATCTAAATTTTCCCATGCCTGCGTAATGAATCTTAAGAAATCGCCAATCACATATACAGGAGTTCCGCTAACACGGCTTACATATCCAATTAGTTCAGTAGAATCGTGCCAATTAGGTTTAACTTGAATTATCTCAAAATTCTTAGGTTTTTGGGCTTTGTATTCGATGGAATCTTCGTCCCAACATGCACGGGCAAGTTCACGAACAATGCGACTTTTACCTGTACCTGATATTCCAGCAAGCAAAAGGAAAGGTTTTGTTTTAATAGCGGTAATGATGTCTATATTTTTATATAATTGTTCGTCTGATGTACTCTTATAAGTAGATATACTATCAAGCAATTCTTTTGTTAAAGGAGTAATTTCTCCTACTTTGTGAGGATGGGCAGGAATCCACACTAAATGTTTTCTTCCTTTTGAGAAGTGAGTGTAAAATTCTGATGTATGAGCAAATAACCCCTCCCATGCAGAACGGGCACTGCCTGAACCATTCCAAACAGATTCTATATGTAAAGGCTTGTCTTCAACAACCTTGTTTACAAATACACGAAGATTTTCCGTTGTTATATTGGCACTTTTCGTAGAACCTTTTTCTGTATCAACTTTTGTTGCTGATATGTATTTTTCTACATGATCAACACTATTAAGCTGAATCTTATTTGTTCCTGCTTTTACATAATCTAAATTAACTCCTTTGGGTAATTCATCGATTAAGTTTAATAGGTGTTCTAATGTTAAAGTCATGCACTAATTATTTATGTGATTAATATAGTCGTTAATAGATTCTGCAATGCCATTTGCTAGTACAAAAGGAACTCCGTTTCCAACAGTCTTAAAGGCATCTGTTAATGATATATCCTGTGGCAGGGTAAAATTTGCAGGCAATGATTGAATTGCCAATGATTCTGCAACAGATATTCTTCTCGGAAGAAAAGGATGTATATGAACCTCATTATTTCCATATGCAGCAGTTGGAGAGTATCGCCATCTATGAAGACGTTTATAACATTTTTTTTCTACATCACCTTCTTCTTTTGTTCTAAATCTTACAATTCCTGCACGTGGCTGAAAATACATATTAGCATTGGGATGATGTGTGACATCATTTTCCGTCCACCAATGTTGTACAGTCAATTCTGCTATAATACCATCAGGCATAGGTGTAGGAGTATTTTCTAGGTAGGGGGATTTGTTAGGCCATGGCAGATTTTTTACTTCTTCCAAGTTATATCTTTTATGAGCCTCCCAAGGAAAATTCACTAATATTCCATTATCAGTTTGAAGATGTAACCTATCAACAGCATCTTGGTGAAATCCTATTAATATAATTCTATCTCTATCTTGTGCCGCTCCGAATTCTAAAGAATTTACAAGTTGTTCCGTTAAAGAATATCCATGAGCTATGAATTGCTGTTTTAAGTCTTCAAAGAATTGTCTATGTCTTGCAGTTCTATATAATCCTTTAACATTTTCGAAAAGGAAAAAATCTGGAAGTGCTGTACAAATCAGCTGAGCATACGTTCCAGATAATCTACCATTTTCTCCATCTCTTCCTCTATTTTTTCCTGCTACAGAAAAATCTGGACATGGAGGGCCTCCGATAAACCCTGTAAGTTCTTCCTCTTTGGACTCTTCTACCCAATTTATAAGTCTTTGAAGCTTATCTCTATGCTCTCCATTAACATATTCAGTTATATCTTCTATATGGTGACCGTATCTAGGTTCTTGCAATCCCATATTATGTCTTGCATAACGGTAAATACGATTAAAGGTTTCGTGAAATTCATTCACAAAAACAATATTATAGTCACCTTGTAATTCGAATCCTAAATCTAAAAAACCTGCACCTGCAAAAAATGAAAATATGTTCATTTGTTGTTATTTTATTCTTTTATTGACCAAAGTAAATCTTTCACATCTACGTCTAAACATTCAGCAATCTTGACTAATGTCTCTAGGTTAGGTTGCATAGTGTTGGTACACCATTTCGAAACAGTTCCCGGATCTTTTCCTAATTGTTCCGCTAACCATTTATTAGTACGTTTCTTTTCTACTAGAACCACCTTCAAGCGATTAATATCTTTGTTCATACATTACATAATACATAATATGTTTTCAAAAACAAAGATAATCATTATAATCGAAAATCTATTCTGACTATAATGATTATCTGACAAATATATGTCGAAAAACGACTTTATATTGGAATATACTTCAATGATACTTGTGGTTCATGTGGATTGTTTTTCTTTATCTCTTCTCTCTTTTACCCTTTCCTGTCCCGGCATTTTTTTAGCCAATACACTTTCTCCAGCAGGAAAATAGATAGGAAAAACTTTATATAAGAAACTTACAATATCATTACGCTTCTTTCCCATATTGAAAAAAGCAGAACAAACAAAATACATAAGGTCTTGCTGACTACACGTATCTTTTTGCTGAATAGATATTGATGGAGCAATTATCAAGTCATGTTCTGCAAATGCGCAGGCACAAGCAAGAACAGCTTTCTGCTCTTCCTCAGTAAATACTTTGATTTTTTCTGTTAACCATTCAAGTTCTCCTTTGAGAAGTGTTTTTTGCTTTTCATTTTGATGCTTTAATAGAGCATTTACATTTTTTTGTTGCTTTTCTGTCAAGGCATTTTCTAATGCTTGATTTTTTTGTTTAAGAAGATTGAATTTCAGCAAACCGGCAATGTACATACAAAAATATCCCACCGCAATATCGAATATTAAAATAAGCAGGTATTCTTCACTTGAAATTTGCGTAAACTTAGTCAAATATTCATTGATAGGAATAACAGCAAATAGCATGATTATGGCTATTACATAAAGCACTATATATCGAGTTTTATGTTTTACTTGCTGTAAAGAAGCAAACAAAAAAGCGATTACCAAAATGGCAACTATAACACAGAGTGGTATAAGATATATTCCCATAGGTCTATTCTTCTGCTTTAGGATTAATTACAATACGCCAATAGCCACCATGATCTGCTCCCTCTCTGACAAGCAATCCTTTGGCTTTTAGATTTGCAATCTGCATTTCAATGGCTCGTTTACTGACTCCTATTTTTTCCGCCATCTTATCTTGAGATATAGAGCCATCTGATATTACAAGGTCAAGAATGCTTTGTGCAGTCCGTCCCAATCGTTTTTGTTTCACCGAAGAATTTTGCAAATCACCGAAGGTTTTCACCGAAGATTTCTGTAAATCACCGAAAGTTTTCACCGAAGATTCTTCATCGATAGAGTACTTTTCGAGGCTACTATTTACCCTGTTGGCAACTTCCTCTATAGGTATCCTTCCGTTCTCTCCCCAATTCAAATTATAGAATGTGGTATAGAAAGAAATTGCTTCCGTTTGATATTGTGGTTCTTTGCCCGGCAGGAAATTAGGCAGTTTCTCCGTAAGTTCCCTCATTTTTCTTAAACCCGAACCACGTTTCTCCATATAGTCCAATTGAGTAAACATATCCGCAATAACTGGATTACGGCGCATGGACGGCACTTTGTATATGTCTCGGTCTTGAATTTGTGTGCCATCAAGCATTGCTCCTGGTGATACCAATTCTACTCGGTCATCATAGATGTCAATATGTACTTCACCACCCATAACTGTGTAATCTCTATGGATAAGATGGTTTACCAACCCTTCAAAGATAGCACGGTCGGAATAGTCGGGGAGATTCAGGCGATAGTTCGGCATCTTCACCCATCCACTCATGGTATAGTTCTTGATGAAGTCCATACCATATTTCAAAAGCAATACGAGATTTGCCCGATGTTCTACGGAACTGATAGCATCGTCTTTATAAAGTCCTGTCCAACGTGTGCAGAAAATACGTGATTGGAATACAGTGCAATTATCCACAAACAGCAATCCGGCATTGGTCAGTTTACCGTCAGATGTGACAAGTCCGAATGACTCCAAATACTTATCGTTCCATTCCTGATGGGTTTGTTCGCGGAAAGTGTTGGCAAGGATAACGAAAGAATGTTTATTTGCATCCACTTGTGTAGGCAGCGAATCCCAGGTCATGTGCGTACCCTTTAATACTAATGAAAGAAGTTGTTGCGAATTGCATTCCACACTTTCATTACCGACTCGTGTATAAGCTGTACGTGTTCCGTCTTGATAATAATAATATGGTGTCAGCGTTCCTGCCTTTACTCTTACTTCAAGCAAGGCACGTCCTTCGTGTTCGATCGGGATAAGTTGTACGTCAGGTACCGGGTCAAGTCTTGCCTTTATCATTTCACTGATAAAGTCGGCATCTGCTTGTGGATTCTCCAAACCTACAAAAACTCCGTCATCGTTTACTCCATAGAATAGGCTGCCACCGTCCGTATTGGCAAAAGCCGACACGGATTTAAGCCATGACTTTACTTTCTTACGCTCCAGCATTTCCTTGAAATCGTAAGACGAGCATTCCGCTATCAATGTATTGTTATGAATTTGCATCGTTTTCTTTTTGTTGTTTGGGGATAAAGCCCAAGTTCTATATACAAAGGTAAGGATAAAACCGGATATTTTGTTAAAATTGCTCCATTGATTTGATTATTATGTGTTTATATCACGATATTTATCAAATAAATCTGCACTTTTGCAGTAAAGAGCTGTGGTTGCTTATGGACGCTTATTTTCGGATTTGCACTGTATTTGCAACACGTTTACGCAAGTTGCTCATACAAAGATACTGTTGATTTTAAGGAAGTAATTCAACAGATTATTATAGATACGGGAACCGTGTCCTGAGTCCTATGCGGTCGATATCTTTTCTTTCTGAGCATCAAGCCATTGGATCGAAGTATATTATAGAACCTGTCCCTCCCTATTGTAAACTTGTCCTTGAAGTATTGCCGACATAGTTCATAGAGTTCACGGCAGCCGGCTCTGGGAAGCCTGTCATCACTACGGATATACATACAATAAAGTACTATACTGCCAGAAAGTATGTCAACCACATCAGAACTATAGTTATGTTTATAATATAACTGTGCAGATATACCAAGCAACCGACAGAGTGAGTGTACGGGATAACAATGCCCACCCTGCGATAACCTTCTGATTACTTGGCACCTGAGTTTTTTCTTACAGGGATGTTATACGTCTTCTCTGCAAAATCTATCATACAGTCGTATGCATTACGTGCCATGTTTGAACGTTTCAGTTCTGCTTCCAGGGACTTTATCTTCTTTTCCAGTTCATATATCTGGTCATGAAGTTCCTGTTCTGTCTAACTTAATTTCTTACTCATATCGGGACTTGGTTTATCTTCAAGTCCAAAGATACGAAGCCAACGCAGCATTGTTGTGCGTTTAAGACCTTTTTCTCGTTCAAATTGCCTTTGGATGAATGAAGAGTACAAATATTCCTCCAAATAAGATAAACATTCTTCTTTTAAATACTTTTTATATTCACGCACGTTACTAAATAATTTGTGTCAACTTATTTAGTCCCTCTTCCTTTATGCATTTGTAAAAAGACCTTTATGCATGTATGAAAAGCTGGCGGTCTTTTTCCAAAAGCTGGCGAGGTTTTTCCAAAAGGCCGCCAGCTTTCCAACCAAACACAATTATACGTGAGTAAATCTTTATAATTGTGTTGACCACCCTCTGCCCGGCACATTTACCTTTCCAAGCCTTCAGTACACTTCCGCTGCTTTCCTATCAGAAACCATCCGGTTGCCCATCTGTCATAATCTCCTCACAAGTGCCTCAGACACGACCTTTCTAAAGAAAATTTATGAAATGAAACCACAGTATGAAAGAATAATTGCAGTAATTTTGCCCCGTTTTTTAGCAACAACATCATGAAACCAATCATTCAAGTAAAAAGCTCACCCGGACTGTATCATGTGCTGGCCGTTCTCACTGTCGGTGTCTGGGGTACCACCTTTATTTCTACCAAAGTACTCATCGAGAACGGAATGCATCCTCAAGATATCTTCTTTCTCCGTTTTCTCATCGCTTACCTCGGCATCTGGCTCATCTCTCCCAAGAGAATCTTTGCCAAGAGCCTGCGTGACGAAGTGCTGCTGCTTTTATCGGGACTGACGGGAGGGACCTTGTATTTCCTGACGGAAAATACGGCACTCGGACTCACACAGACCACGAACGTATCTTTCATCATCTGTGCAACCCCTCTGCTCACTACCCTGCTGGCTCAGATGAGCAGTCAGAGGGAGAAGGTCGGTTCCTCGCTGGTCATCGGCTCGCTGATTGCACTGGTGGGGGTAGGACTGCTTATCTTCAACGGAAGTTTTGTACTGAAGCTCTCCCCCGCAGGGGATTTACTGACTCTCAGTGCAGCTCTTTCATGGGCCTTCTACAGTCTGTTCATCCGGAAACTCTCCGGCCGCTACAGTGCCACGTTCATCACCCGGAAGGTCTTCTTTTACGGGATCCTCACGGTTCTTCCTGCCTTTCTGGTGCACCCCTTCAGCTTTTCGCTGGAAACATTTACCCGACCAGCCGTATGGATGAACCTGGCTTTCCTCAGCGTACTTGCCTCTCTGATCTGTTTTGTGGTATGGAACATCATCCTCAAGCAGCTCGGTACCATACAGGCATCCAATTACCTGTATCTGAATCCGCTGTTTACCATGATTGCCGCCTCGCTGTTTCTCCACGAGCAAATCACCCTGTATGCACTCTGTGGAGTGATTCTTGTACTGGGCGGCGTATTTCTTGCATCGAGGAAAAGATAGCCTAGGTAAATAGTCAGACATAAGAACAGAAGAAAAAAGAAAAAAGTAAGAACGTAAGAGCTGGAGAAAAACGGCAGGAAACAAAAAAGACATCCGGCAGATGATTGTGTGAAAATCACCTGCCGGATGTCTTTTTATCTGCCACAAGGCTTCCGGAATTATCTCATCTGAGCGCCGGTTACCTCACCGATATACATCACGTATTCTTTTGACGTATCGATATTCTGGTTCAATGATTTCAGCTCATCGGCTGTCATCTTCTGCGACATAGACTTCTTGCAGTTTACCACTACCGAAGGTTCGTTGCTTCCAGCCAGATAGAAGGAAACCTCATACGTTTCACTTTGTTCCATCAGTGCACTGGCAGCGATACGGCTCTTGTCAATCAACAGATAAGCCACGTCTTTACCGAACAGTTTGCCGAAGCCACCCCAGTTTTCTGCTTTCAGTTCAGTCTCCTCACCGTTCAGGGCAGTCAGCGTAATGCGTCCCTGTTTAGCCATTGAAGCCAGGTCAGCCGGCAAGGCAGCTACACCCACAGCCTTCAGTTCACCCGATGCAGACGGTTGTGTCTGAACAGGAGTAGCCGGCTGCAATGCTACCATAGGCACCTGTGCAGGCTCGTTCAGCAGTTTCTGTCCCAAGGCTGCAGTAGCCGATTCGAAGAGCGCATCTTTCAGGTCGATGGTTTCCCGACGGAACTTTCCGCAAATCGGAGCCAGTTTCGTACCTTTCTTGTTCAACGCCATATCGTCCGTAATCCACTCTTCGGCTGTATATCTTTCGCCACCGTCACGGTTTTCTTCATACCAGTAACGGATGCGGGTCATGGTCATCTGACAGGTTTCCTCTCCCACATGAATCAGGAACTGATAATAAATACGGGTACGGTCGAGCGACAAGGCAGAAGAAGAGAACACCATATACTCTTCGGCTACGGCGGCAATCTCTCCGCGTTCTTCATCGGCATAAGCCACCTGACTGTGCAGTTTGCCGTTTGAGACAAACCGTCCTTTCGCCCAGTTCAGCAATGCCTGGTAAACCTCGGTACGGGTAAGGCCTTTCGTTGAAACCTCTTTCGTAAATTCTATTTTACCGTCATTCATCGTAATGGCTCCCGCCAGGTATTTCGGGTCGGAATTGTCGTTTTTCTCCTTTGCCGTTCCCATCAGAGGGAGACATGCTAAAAATAAAATCAGTAGTTTTTTCATGATATCCATCGTTTATTCATAATAGTTTAAGCAAATATAGGGAAAAATTTAACCTGACTGCAATTTATAATAAAACTTTTTCAAAAGGAAAGGTGATTCACCCGATACTAAGAAAAATCACTTAATAAAACATTTTGTAACCAAATTAAACATCAGACGGTATGTGTACGACAGTTCAATCCGATACAAGACTGCCCGCATTTCTGAAACAACAAGTTTCTTATTCATCACTCTTCATCTTGTTACCCGAGTCCGTAAAAAACAAATAATACATGGTAGCAAACATAAATCCCAGTGCAATGCCCACTGCTAATTTACCGGTCGCTGCTCCAAAAATTATGCCACAAAGCATTCCTGATATCAAGCAAAATGTGTAGCTTGTCTTTTTATTTTTTTCTTTTCCCATAACAATCAGTTTATTTAGCAATACCGAGAAAAACCATTCGGCTGTCACATTTCTGTTCCTATTTCTTATCTACCTTATACCTGCACATGGCCTGCCCACTGTAGTGACGCAGCCTCCATACCAGACTGGTCTCGTCCAGGAAATACATGATCGACAAGACGCCCAGGTAACAGACGGACACATCTCCGATAATGAAACCGGCAAGTAAAGGAATGTATCCGCAGACACAATGTGCCAGAATATTTGCCACCCGGAAATGGATGACCTTCAGATCTCCTTCGTAGAAAAAACGGACCGTGTGATTGTGGCGGTTGAATCTCACTGCAAATTTCCGATACGACCGGGGATGGATGATGAGATAGACTACCGCCTGCAAAAACCAGTTCATCAGTACTCCCCACAGCAAGCCGACAAGGATGATGCACCAGCCCTTGGGAAAATAATTGGCAGAAGTGACTTTCAGACTTTCGGCGCCGTAAATGGCGGAAAAGAGCAGCATGACCAGAGGCAAGATAATCAGAAAGGCTACGATGACCGTCACATTTATCCGCCTCGACTCGGTAATGTCTATCATCACCTCTTCCCCTTCGGGGCCCCGTCCGTATGAAATCAGCGCACGGTTCCGGGATGATTTTCCTGCAAACAGTTTCTCGAATATCTTCATATCTTTATGCTTTATACTTTATATGTTATGCTTTATACCTTGATTGGCGGTCTTGTTTTTACCACACTGCAAATATAATCCGATACAATCAAATCACCCGCCATCCTTATGTTATCTTTAGGTTAATACTTTCATTTGTGGGTGGTATTAACCATCCAAATATTATATTTGCGGAGAAAAGATTCGGGCAATCATACAATTATCGTTTATGGAGACGTCGCAACGTAAGAAAAATATAATATTCATCACTGCTCTGTCGGTTATCGGACTGGTCGGGGCAATGGCTCTGCAGGTGATATGGATATCCAGTTCGTACAAGCTGATCAGGAATGAATTGCTCAGAGAGAGTTATGAAGCGTTCAGGAAAGCGCTGAACGAGGAAATCAATATTGTCTGCAATCAGATTCCGGCCGATACTGAAATTTTGGCCGATCTGGAGAGCGACTCGGTTCCCCAGATTACTTATCTCTGTGAAGGCATAAGGGAGTTGGGGATAGAATTGTCTATCTACAGAATCGACTCTCTGGTCAGTCTCTTGCTGAAAGACAAAGACATACACAACCGTCATTATGTAAATCTTATTGACATCAGGAAGGATTCTATTCTACAAAGTACCGCAATGGAGGCGACGGATACGAACAGCAAACTGAAATCCAGGGTGATTCCGGTAAGGGCCGACCTGTCACAAGGTATCCAACTGACACTGCAGAATCCTTACACGTATGTCTTCAAGCGTATGGGGCTGCTGCTTGCCGGCACGTTCATCATCATGCTGCTGGTAATCATCTGTATAGGCTATCAGGTGAGGTTTATCTCCCGGTTCGAGAAGATTTTCCAGATCCGTGAGGACTTCTCATATGCCCTGATCCACGACATGAAGACTCCGCTTACTTCCATTATCATGGCATTGAAGTTTCTGCGGAGCGGAAAGCTTGACAGCAAACCGGATATCAAGAAGAATTATTTTGACATTGCGGAGAATGAGGCCGACCATCTGCTCACGCTGACCAACAAGGTCTTGACAATCTCCAAACTGGAGAATCATAAACTGGAGATGAACAGGACGGAGCTTCTGCTTGACCCGATGATTGAAAAGCTTACGGGAAAATTCAAGTTGAAGTCTCAGAAGCCTGTGGAGTTTACTGTCGACCTGCAGACGGATACGGTCTATGCCGATGCCGAATACCTGGAAGAAGCGCTCAGCAACCTGATTGACAATTCCATCAAATACTCCAGAGAGAAGGTAAGAATCGGTATCTCCGCAGCACGGGATGACAGATATACCATTCTCAAAATACACGACAACGGACTGGGTATATCGGAGAAGGACATCCACCTGATCTTTCTGAAGTTCGAACGCACTTCGGCGGTAAAACGGAACCGGAAGAACGGTATCTCCGGTTTTGGTCTTGGACTGAACTTTGTGGACCAGGTGGTAAAGGCGCATCAGGGGAAGATTTTTGTCACAAGCATTGAAGGTGAGTTCACGGAATTTTCCATTTACCTGCCCCACCCTGTACTTAAAGATAACGCTTAAAAATAACCTGACAATATAAATTATTCATATCATGATAAAACTGTTATTGGTAGAAGACGACAAGAACCTGGCTTATATCATCCAGAGCGGACTGGAAGATATCATCGGCGGTTATGAAGTGATTACGGCATTCAACGGTAAGGAGGGCTTACAGGCCTGGAGAGCACATCATCCGGACATTATCATCTCGGATATCGACATGCCTGTCATGGACGGCTTTGAAATGGTGCGCCACATAAGGGCAACGGATAATGATACGCCTATCTTGTTTGCCTCGGCACTCACCTCGCCCAAGGATGTCAGAAAGGGCTATGACATTGGGGTAAATAATTATGTCAAAAAACCATTTATCCCGGACGAACTGGATGCTCACCTTCATGCCATTCTGAAGATGAAGGAAGGGGCCAAGGCTCATCAAGAGACAAGTGTATGTGAATTCGGGAAATATACTCTTGATGCAGACCAGGCTACGCTTTACAACAACGAATCCGGCAACAGCACGAATCTCACCGTCAGGGAAAGTCAGATTCTGCAACTGCTTGCCCAGCATAAGGGTGAGGTGGTAAAGCGGGATATTATCCTGAGCCGCTTCTGGGAGAAGGAGGATGACTATTTTGCTTCCCGGAGCCTGGATGTCTTCATCACGAAATTGAGGAAACTGTTTGCCGATGACCCGCAGATAGAGATTGTCACGAAAAGGGGAATAGGTATCATGCTGGTGGTCAATTCCTGACTGCATGAACGGATGATGGCTTCCGGGAATCTTCATTCAGGTGTTTATCTGCTTGTGTAATTCATGGAGCCTCATCCGGTTGGTATTTTACTTTAACAATCCGGATTATTTTTCAGTTTCACTCCGATTCGGGTTCTTTGATTTAGAGACACTGCCTTTACCAAAGTTGTACCGGAGACCGACTTGCATCAATGCATGATTGACCCGCTCGTCTTCCCAAGAAGTGAACCTGAAACCGGGAAGGGTGATGTCCTGACAGGTCCGCTTCGGCAGAAGGCTGGTGGGCACGGTAAAATTGACAGACAATGACCATCTGCCTTGACAAAGATGCCCCAGCAAACCAAGTTGCAGGATTTCCTCCTGGTCATACTTCTCTCCTTGCAACAGAGGGATGTGGTCATCCCGCAGGAAGTAGGCAGCCCTGAGAGATACGTGAGAATTCATCCGGCAGGTGGCTGCTACATCAAGGTAGCTGGTATGGCCCCGGCGCCAGATGCTTTCGGTTCCTTTCCTTCCATACCACTGGTAATTGGCTGTAAAATTCATTGAAAACTTCTGCCCGATACGATAGTCTCCGCTCAATCCGATGTACTGATGCCTGTACCGGCACCCTGTCAGCGTTTCTACTACGTAGTCATTCTCCGTATAAAACCATGGAGTCATCTCATTGGCCGAATGTTTCAGCATGTAGGTAACTTCCATCACTTTGGGGACACTGATCCGCCATTCCATGTAGTGCATGACCCGTTCCTGCAGGTCCGGATTGCCCCGGTACATCAGTATCCGGTTCCGGTTATACGTGACCGTTGACAACTGGTCCAGATTAGGGTATTCGATGTCACAGAAATAATTGCCTGTGAGAGACAGTTTCCCGGATGCCTGCCAGTGCAGTTTGGCAGAAGGCATCCACGAACAGCGGTCATCGGAATCAAGACCGTTGTCTCTATGCACCACAAGCACATTGCTGCCCATTACCAGACTGACCTTCCGGTGGGGACGTATCATCAGCGAGGCATAAATATCGTGACGTTTTTCCTGGGTACGGAACAATGCTTCTCCGGTAAGTCTGTCGTTATTAAGGTAGGACTTGGCAGTATATGTATACCCCAGGTTACTGCGCAACGCATTGTTCCAGATAGGATTCACGTCTGCATTGTATCTCCAGAAATCCTTTCTTCCGGTATACGATAATTGGGTATCCCGGACCGGATTGTGATACAGCCGGCGTTCATGAACACGATAATAGTTGTAGGTAAGATCGCTTGTGATGACAAGCCGGTCGGTGATATTCCCACGGTAATACAGGCCACTTGTTGTATTGAGATAACGGTAATCGGTTTGATTTTCAGAAAACTGGGCATCCTCCAGCAACCGGTAGCCTTCATGTTCATCGTGTCTGCCACCTTCCAGCCATGACTGCAGTGAGACGGTATGTCCGGCCGCAATCTTGTAGTCCGTACCAAGACTTACACTAAAATCTCCATTTGCCTTGTGGCTGTTTGGGTGGCGATGGTCCTCCCTTTCGGTGGCTTCGGCTACTTCATTTCTGTACAGATAGCTATAAGAGGCGGCACGGTACATTTTCTTACCGTTGACCGCCAGCTCACCATATACATTTCCTCTGTCTGACGTACAGACGAAATCGGCTCCTGCATGTTCGCTATGGGAATGAGGGGTACGGAAGGATACCAGCCCTTTGGACTGAACGCTCCATTCATAGCCTGAATAGTCGTCGTAGGTAATGCAGTTCAGCACTATGGGAACCTCACCGTATTTGCCCTTTGGGTAACGGAGCTATTCGATTTTCCTGATGCGTTGAGGATTCAGGTTTTGTATCAGATTCTTTCCCGCTTCTCTGCCATTCAGCATGAGCGGTACATCCCGATACTCACCGATCTTTATGGCATCCGATGCCCAGTCCACACTGATTCCCGGCAACTGGTCGAGTAATTGGAGGGAATTTCTTGAACTGTTTCTCAGTGAATCGGTCAGAAAGAAGGTTTCCGTCATGGCATCTTTGTGTCGGGAATCTCCTTTGACAACAATCTCAGCCAATGATTCCGCATTCCCCCGAAGGAGAATATTCCCTAAATTACCGGGCTTGCATGCCCTGAAAACCTTTTCAAATCCGATGCACGATAATTGAAGCAGGTATGTGGTATCTTCATTTCCTTTTACATTATTTACTGCATTTATTTCATTTGCTTTCAATTCAAAATATCCGTCCGGACGGGTGGTGGTACCCGCTATGCGGGTCGTGTCCGAGGGGTCCATCAGCACGCAATGCACTCCGGCAAGAGGACGGTTCTCATGATCAACTACCCTTCCGGAGACATGTTGTGCATCCAACTGTTCCCCAAAGCCCACGCAAAGCATAAAAAACAATACCTGATTCTTCATTGAACATCATTTTAGGGTTTAATACGAGCACTGCATCTGCAGCTGCTTTTCATCCAAAATTAATGCATGAGGACGTTATCATTTGTTTATATCTGAAAGAATCCGTAGTGCAATCATCCTTGTAACCATCTAATAATCAAATACCCATAAATAAAAATGTTATATTTCAGCTTGAAGTGCCTTATATCAGGGATGCAAGAGGAGTGATTTACAGGAAAAACTCGTACATTTACAAAAAATCAGGTACCATGCGAGCATATCTATCCTTACTTACCTTACTTATCATCCTTCTGACAAGTTGCATGAATCGTCAAAACGACACCCGGTATGCACAGATACTGGATGCGGCAGCCATCCGCCATGAGCAAGCGGAATCCTTGAGTGAAGACAGCTTGCTCTGTGAGGCTTTGAAGCATTACCAGACATCAGCGCCGAAAGATTCGGCAAGATTAGTGCAGGCCACCGTCCTGACGGCGTATCACTACTGGTGGCGCAATGAGTCGGAAAAGGCATATGGCCTGTTGAAGCCAATGGCGAAGAAGAATAAAGAGGCTTTATATGCGTTGTTCGACCTGGCTTATAAAGATAATGATTACGAGGCTGCCTATAGCTATCTGTCTCAGATAATGGAGGATAAATCGGCACAAAACTTCCAGAACCGGCAGGCAATGGCCACTCTGAAGTTTTTTCTGAACCGCCCGGACGAATGTGTCCGTATGTTCGACAGTCTCCCTCAATACATAAAGACTGCTGCGGACTCTGTCCTGTATTTTGAAAAAGTCCTTCCCAACCATGCAGATGTCGTCAGTCACTATGGCAATCAACAAAGAGCCATCGAACTGCAGACTCAGGTGCTAACTCATTTCATCGGAAAAGATAATTGGTATGTGGCCAAGGCACATCTGTCACTGGCCCGGTATTATATCCTGGCAGACAGTCTGAACAAAGCGGAGCAGCATTTGCTGCTGACGGACAAGTATGCCGATGAATATTTTAACCGCAACCTGGCCGTTTCGACTTATAAGGAGCAGTTGAAGAGTATCCTTGAGTATGCCAGGTACAAACGAATCAATGTCATGGAGTGGGCGCATTTTGGCAATGTACTGCAAGGAAATGCCTCCAAGAACCGGGATATAACCGAAGCCGGACGAGAGGCTAACTGGAGGCTTACGGAGCAGAATATGCAGATGACGATTCAAAGGCAAAAGGAGCAGATGCTGTTCCTGGTGCTGTCGGCCGTCATGCTCCTTGCCATTGTGGACTTGCTGCTATGGCTGCGGAACAGGAAAAACAAGCTCGCAGAGAAGGAAGAGGAGATTGATGCGCTACGCAAACTTCTGTCTGAATCATCCACTGCGGATGACAGTCATAAAGACGACCGTTTCTTCAAGAAGATATTGCTGCAGCAGTTGGGAATCATCCGAATAGCGACCTCCTATCCCACTTCTGCCCATCTTGAGCTGCTCAAAAAGATGAAGGAAATTACCAGTCAAGAGGTAAATGTCGACTCGCTGTTGAATTGGAATGATCTTTATCAGACCATCGACTATGTGTTTGAAGGTTTCTATACGTCCCTGGTCAGAAGGTTCGGTGCGGTACTGAATGAGAAGGAGATTCAATTATGCTGTCTGCTAAAAGCGAATTTCACCACCAAGGAGATCAGTGTAGTCACGCAACAGTCTGTTCGCACGGTTTATCAGCGAAAGAGTACCATTCGCCAGACGCTTCAGATGCCGGAGGCAGAGGATATTGCGGCTTTCCTGAGTGAGAAGTGATCGATTGGACAGTTCCTTCCTGCATGAGCAAAAAATAAAATCGGACAATTCGCATGTGAGCCTTATTCCCGGATATCTGCATGACATTACTCACATATATCATACATCCGGACAAATACTTTCATAAAAACGATGAAAAAGGAAACCGCTTCTTTATCTTTGCAGAACGACAAAGAAGAGCAATTAAATATATGGATGCAAGGCTATGCATGATCATCGATTTAGAAAAACGTGGCGACAGGCAAATGTTTGTCACCGAACGGGTTTCTTCCATTTATAAAAACAAGAAGGGACTCTGGGCCGTACGGTTCCTGGCGTCTCCAAGCATATTCAACTACAACCCCTCCCGGCTGCTTTATCTCACCCAGCCGGAGCGTATTGATCTGGGAGAAAAGGGGCTGTATATCCGGAACAGACATATCACAAACGTGACAGAACTGCTCCGCTTCACTGACGGACGATATACCTTTTATCGAGTGACCTACGACAACGGTTGCTATGAAAACATGGAAGGGAACGAGGTATATGTCACCCGTACCCCCATTGACAGAAATACCGGCTCTACCTGGGATTATCTTTGTAAACTGGCTGCAGAAACCGGACTGGTGACTGAAACGGATGAAAGTATTCTATCCAAACAATATGAGCTGGTCGATGTGAAGCGCGACAATGTTCCCCTGGCTCAATACCTGGGTGACAAGACACGACTGGCAACTTACCGTATGCCAAAACAAGTGTTTTATCCATTTGGATGCAATGCCAGTCAAAAAACGGCCATTGAAGCGGCTTTGACTCATCAGGTAAGTATTATTCAGGGACCTCCGGGAACTGGAAAAACACAGACCATACTGAACATTATTGCCAACCTGCTCATGAAAGGCAAAACGGTATTGGTGGTATCAAACAATAACTCGGCCGTAGAAAATGTGGCAGAAAAGCTGGAGGGCGAAGGGCTTGGATTCATTGTGGCTCAATTGGGCAGCGTGCAAAATAAAGAAGCGTTCGTAGCCAATCAGGCTGATTATCCGGATATGACTGACTGGAAAATCGAGGCACGAACCGAGATAAAGGATGTAGCAGAAGAATCATTCCAGGTGGTTTCGCAAGGATTTGACGGACAACTCCGGCAGGCAAGACTAAAGGCCGAATGCGATGCTTTATCAAAAGAAGCTAAATACAACGAAATGCAGGCAAACCACCCGGCAGGAAGCAAAGAATTGAACGGAATGTCATCTGCAAAACTCATGAAATTGCTTAACCATTACCAGATGACGATAGAGAACGGCCGTAAACTGGGCTTCTGGTTCAGACTGAAATGCGCTTTTTCATTCGGATTCAAAATGTGGACACAACTTCGCGGGAAAACGTCATCTGTCATAGCCGGTCTTGAATCGGCTTACTACGTTTCCCGGAAGGCAGAGATTGAACAGGAACTGGAATTGGTTACTGCTGAACTTCAGCGCATAGATATTCAGGAAAACGTGAAAAGGCTTCGGTCTTCTTCTCTCCAGCTCTTGAAAGACAAGATAGCCAGACGATATCATACCAGCAACAGGACAAGGTTTACCGTCAAGGATATCAAGCCCAGAACAGAGGAGTTTCTGAAAGAATATCCGGTTGTACTCAGCACTACTTATTCTGCCAAAAGCTGCATCAGCAAAGAGATGGTGTTTGACTATGTGATTATGGACGAAGCTTCTCAAGTGGATATCAAGACGGGGGCGCTGGCCTTGTCGTGTGCGGTAAATGCCGTAATTGTAGGGGACGACAAACAATTGCCCAATGTGGTAAGCCGGGAAGAGGCACTGGCTCTGAATGCCATTCAAACGACTTATCAGGTGGATGAACGGTACAATGCTGTGACACACAGTTTTTTGCAATCGTGTACAGAAGTTTTCAAAAATGCTCCGGTGACCCTGCTTCGGGAACATTACCGCTGCCATCCCAAAATCATCGAATTCTGCAATCAGCGCTTCTACAATGGGGAGCTGATTACCATGACTGCTGACAAAGAGGAGAAGGATGTATTGCAAGTGGTTCAAACTGTACCTGGAAATCATGCCAGAGGACATTTCAACCAACGGGAAATAGATGTCATTGCGCAAGAGGTGCTGCCGGCATGTAGCGACTCGGAAAGCATAGGTATCATTACTCCTTATCGTGCACAGGCAGTAGCTATCAATCAGGCGGTGGGAAAAGACATTGCCAGTACGGTACATAAGTATCAGGGACGGGAATGTGATACCATTATTATGAGTACGGTAGACAACGCTCCTACCGAATTTTCCGATGATGCGAACCTGCTCAATGTCGCCATTTCACGTGCCAAGACCCGGTTGTGCCTGGTAACGACCGGAAACGAGATTCCCCAGGACTCGAATCTGGGCCAGCTGATCAGCTACATTCGCTACAACAACTTTGAGGTGAAGGCCAGTAAACTGCATTCTGTCTTTGATTTACTCTATCAGCAATATACGGCAGAACGACTGGCTTACCAAGCTGCTCATCCGGCTGTGTCGGCACATTTATCCGAGAATCTGGTATACGATGTGTTGTCAGGTGCGATTGCGGAATTAAGGCTGGCCAACACAAAGGTGCTTTGTCATTATCCGTTATTCAGACTCATTGCTGATTGGGAAGTACTGGATGACAAAGAAAAAGTATTTGCAGAAAGTCCGCTTTCACATGTGGATTTCCTTCTTTATAACTTTCTGACTAAACAACCGCTCTGTGCCATAGAAGTAGATGGATGGCATTTTCATAAAGAAAGTGATGTACAACAGTCGCGTGATGCGTTGAAAAATCAAATCTTTTCAAAGCTGGGACTTCACCTGCTCCGCCTTTCCACGACAGATACGGTAAATCAGAAAACGATTAAAAATTCCTTACTGCAAATGATGTAAGACAGGGATAATATACCGGAGCTGAAGGAAAACATACAAGGGTATGTAAGTACCTTTCGCAGAATTACAGGAAGAAACAACAAAAGAGGCTGTCTCAAAATAGAGTTGAGATGGCCTCTTTTGTTTCATCTCAGATTGGATTCATTCGAATTTTTCTAAAGAGAGAAGTTTATAAGCTTAGTTTTGAAGATTTTATCCTTTCAAACTG
>NZ_JABSOE010000075.1 GCF_013618865.1 Phocaeicola faecicola | reverse complement strand
GTCCAACTGATAGGATTATATGAAAAAACACAGAAAAAGGGCAATAGCAATGGCATATAAAGTGATTATACTCTATCGACTTTATATGCCACCTTACTTTTTAGGGACATTTACTGAATATCCCTATAATAAGGAGAAGGCACTTGCCCGATCTCCGGATACCAAACGTCCCCCGTCACGGTTATGTGGCGGGGGACGCTTCGTAAAAGAACCTCCACCGGACGGTTTCCGGTTTACGGTCCCTTTTCTATCTGTTTGTTCTGCCCATGCTTGTTGATAAGAATGTCCGTCGGTTCGTTACACCTGCGTCTCTCCTTCGATAAACTGCTCCAGGAACATATTCTCTCCGTCGAATACCGCATACGAAAACTCCGAAATCCAGTCGCCCAGAATCATCATCCGTGTATTCCGGTTCAACATCAGGTCGAGCATGATGTGACGGTGTCCGAAAAGGAAGAAATTGATTTCCGGATGCGTCTTCAGGTAATCCTTCGAGAAAAGCACCAGCGGCTCCTTGTCCTCGCCCATGTACTCCGGTTCCTTTCCGCCCTCCCGTTTCAGGCGGCTGTGCTTGGCCCATTCCATTCCGAAATCAATGCTCCAGCGCGGATGCAGGCAGGAGAAAAGCCGTTGCAGGGTATGACTGTGAAACAGCGTCCTCAGTATCTTGAATTTCCGGTCGCGGTCACCCAGTCCGTCTCCGTGAGCCAGGAAAAACTCCTTTCCGTAAATCTCACAAGTCAGCGGTTCCCGGTGAATGATGACTCCACATTCCTTTTCCAGGTAATCCCCGCACCAGATATCGTGGTTGCCGATGAAGAAATGTACCTCCACTCCCAGATCCGTCAGTTCCGACAACTTTCCCAGGAAGCGGGTATACCCCTTGGGAACCACCAGTTTGAACTCATACCAGAAGTCGAACATGTCGCCCAGCAGGTATACGGCTGCCGCCTGATGCTTGATGCTGTCCAGAAAGTTCACCAGCCGGCGTTCCTGGGTACGTCCGTGCGCGATGGCCCTTGACCCCAGGTGTGCGTCTGAAAGAAAATACACGTTTTTCATCCTTCCCAATATTTTGTCTGTTACAGAAATCCCAGTTCCAGTTTGGCTTCTTCCGTCATCATGTCCTTGTCCCATTCCGGCTCAAACACCAGGTTCACCTGTGCTGCCGTCACTCCCTCCACCGATTCAATCTTCTGGCGGATATCCTCCATGATGAAGTCGGCAGCCGGGCAGTTGGGAGCCGTCAGTGTCATGTCGATGACAGCCTCTCCGTCGTCCTGCAGGTCGATTTTATAAATCAGTCCCAGATCATACACGTTGACAGGTATTTCCGGGTCATATACGGTTTTCAGCATTTCCACAATGCGTTCTTCTATTTTCAACTTTGTTTCGTTATCCATAAATGTCGATTGCTTTTAGTTGTCCTTGCAAATGTAGTAAAAAAATAGCAGAATAGAAAGTCCGGTCAGATTCTCCCCTCATCGGCATAACTGTAATATTTCCCGTCGGTTACGATGACATGGTCCAGCAGCCGCAGGTTGACCGTCACCGCCGCCTGCCGGAGCGATTCCGTCAGCCGGTCGTCCTCCCGGCTCGGCCGCAGGTTGCCCGAAGGATGGTTGTGGCAGAGTACCATCGAGACCGCCCTCCGGATCAGAGCCTCCCGCAAGACACACCGGATGTCCACTGCCGTAGATGCCAGTCCTCCCTGACTGATCCGTATCCGGTCGATGACCTTTCCTGCCTGATTGAGCAGCAGTACCCAGCACTCCTCTACCGGCAGGTCGCACATCAGCGGATAAAACAAGCGGTAGATATCCTCCGAACTGCGTATCTGCAGCCGCTCCAGCGTTCCTTCCTCCTTCCTTCTCCGTCCCAGTTCCGAGGCAGCCAGCAAGGTGATGGCCTTTGCCGGTCCGATGCCCTTGTAGCGGCACAGTTCCTCCACTCCCGACTTTCCCAGTTCGCTGAGGCTGTTCCGGTAATCGGCAAGCACCTTCCTCATCAGCTCCACCGCCGATTCATCCGTACTTCCGGAGCCTATCAGAATAGCCAGCAACTCCGCGTTGCTGAGTGCTCCGGCTCCATGGAGCATCATTTTCTCACGCGGGCGGTCTTCCTCCGCCCATTGGTTGATGTTCAGTTTTCCGTTCATTTATAAAAGTTCTTCTCGAAAGCGGAGAACTCGTCCTTTTTCCGGATGCAGCGTTTCCACCACGCCGTCAGAAATCCGCTCCCGTATCCTGTCAATTGTATAAACGCAGCGGCAACGGAAATAATACCGATTTTCAGACTTTTATTTTTCAGGGAAGAATCGGTGAAGATAATCAGTGCGAAAGCAGCCAGCAGTGTCAGGCTCCACGGGCAGATGAAGGCACAGAGCAGCAGTACGGCCACTCCCAGTGTGAAAATCGCCGGAAGCAGGTGCACCAGCTTGAGCGATTCCGGATATTTCTTGTAGAGGTTGATACGGGCGATTCCGAAGTTGTACACCTGTCTGAAAAACTTCTTCAGGTCGGTGCGGCGCTTGTGCCATACCCATGCCTCGGGGAAGAGGCGGCAGCGGTATCCTCCCTTGAAAATCCGGATACTGAAGTCGATGTCTTCTCCGAACCGCATCTTGGAGAAGCCTCCCAAAGCGCGGTAGACTTCCGCCCGTATTCCCATGTTGAAACTTCTGGGGTAGAACTTGTCCATCTTCTTTTTCCCGCCGCGTATGCCTCCCGTGGTGAGGAAAGAAGTCATGGCATAGTTGATGGCCTTCTGTACGTCGGTAAAAGACGGATGTGTCCGGTCAGGGCCTCCGAATGCGTCGGCAGGCTCACGCTGCAGTTCCGCTTCGATGGCATTCAGATACCCCGGAGGCAGCACACAGTCGGAGTCCAGTACAATCAGGTATTCCCCGCGGCTCCGTTCGGCACCGTAGTTGCGGGTCTGTCCGGGGCCCGAGTTCGGTTTGCTGAAATAATGCACCTCCAGCCGGCCCTGGTATTTCTCCACTACGGAACGGCAAGGCACGGCAGAGCCATCTTCTACTACTACGACCTCAAAGTCTTTGTTTTCTTGGTGCGTCAGGCTCTCCAGCAGTTCATCCACTTCGTCCGGACGGTTGTATACGGGAATAATCAATGAAAATTTCATAGGGTTCATTTTGCGGTTGATATTGCAAAGATAGATTTTTCTTTTCTGATTTTCTTTTTCTTAACCTTGGAAAGTCGGCTTTGCTGTTTTGTTTTTCATCATCAGTACCGCCGGTTGAATAATCAGCGCCGTGGTTTATTCAGACTGTGCCGCTGTTTCAATAAACAATGTTGCCGTTTATGGTATCCTTATAAATGTACGGTGATTATTTCCTTCTTCATCGGCTGTTTGCACCTCCGCGCATGCAGGAATAAAAAAACAGAGGCCGTATCGTACCTTGACGATACAGCCTCTGTCTGAAAACAGGAAGGTTCTCTGTTGCCGTTTTCCGCCATGGCGTTCATCCGGCAGCCCTCATCCGTCCCGATTATGCTTTTACACGACCTACGTAAGAACCGTCGCGAGTGTCCACTTCGATGATTTCATCCTGGTTGATGAACAAAGGAACACGTACTGTAGCACCTGTTTCTACAGTAGCCGGTTTAGTAGCGTTGGTAGCAGTATCACCTTTCAGACCCGGTTCAGTGTAAGTAACCTTCAGCTGAACTTTTACCGGCAATTCTGCGAACAGGATTGTTTCAGTAGAAGCGTCAGATACTACTTCGATTACCATTTCTTCTTTCAGGAAGTCTACACCTTCGATCAGGTCGTGAGCGATAGGCACCTGTTCGTAAGTTTCCTGGTTCATGAAGATATAATCATCTCCTTCTTTATACAGATACTGGTAAGGACGACGTTCCACACGTACATCTTCCAGCTTTTCACCGATGTTGAAACGGCGTTCCAATACGTATCCGTCTACTACATCTTTCAGTTTTGTACGCATGAAAGTGTTACCTTTACCCGGCTTTACATGCAGGAAGTCGATACAGAAATACAATTTACCGTCCATGCGGATAGCTGTACCGATCTTAATGTCTTGAGCATTAATCATAACTATATTCTTTATTTATTATGTAATTGTTGATTTGTTTACCTTCTAATTTGTCTGCAAAAATAATCTAAATCATGAAAAAACACAAAAGATTTGTCTAAAAATGACTTAGCTCTTGGTTTATTTAAAAAAAGTCACTAATTTTGCAACCCGAACTTTGGAATAATAACATAAATAGTATATACGAAAATGAAAAGAACTTACCAACCTTCTAACAGAAAGAGAAGAAACAAACACGGTTTCCGTGAGAGAATGGCTACTGCAAATGGTCGCCGCGTATTGGCTGCCCGCCGTGCAAAAGGTCGTAAAAAACTGACAGTATCTGACGAGTACAACGGCGTTAAAGCATAACCAGGCGTTGGATTGTAAGAAAAAAGAGAGCCGCAGAACATGAGATGTGTTCTGCGGCTTTCTTTTTCCGGACAGGCCGCCGGTAGTCGCGACAGGAAAGACCGGCAGCGGGGGTGAGGCCCTGGAAGTCAAGAAATAAGAGGGTTTGCCTGCATAACTGCGGGTTCTGTATAGCAAGACTGCGGAAATTTTGTATCTTTGCCGCAAATATGTAGCTAATATTGAGATATGGTAACACTGAAAGAATTTTTTTCGTTTAAGCAAAACCGGTTTTTCTGGATCAACCTGATAGCCATGGTGGTAGTGGTGATTGCTGCGGCATGGGGCACACTGGCCTGGCTTGACCAATATACCCATCACGGGGAGTCGTATGTGGTGCCGGATGTAAAGAACAAGTCGTTCGAGCAGGCAAAGACGCTGCTGAACGGACAGCACCTGGAAGTGGAGATTGTAGATTCCAATTATGTGAAAGGCCTTCCGGCAGGCATCGTGCTCGACCAGGCTCCGCTGGGCGGAATGCGGGTAAAGCAGGGACGTACCGTTTACCTGACCATCAACACGAACAAGGTGCCGCTGGTGAAGATTCCGGATGTCATCGACAACAGTTCGCTGCGCCAGGCTGCGGCCAAGCTCAAGGCTATGGGCTTCCGGCTGACGGAACCGGAACTGGTGGCCGGAGAGCAGGACTGGATTTACGGCATCAAGTATAAGGGCAGAAGCCTGAAATCGAACGACAAGGTGCCTCACGAGGCCGTGCTGACCTTGTGTGTGGGAGATACCCATCTGCGCGACTCCTTGCGGACCGACTCGCTGCAGATGCAGCTGAACGACGCTCCGGAAGAGGCTCCGCAGGTAGATGATTCGTGGTTCTGACGAATGTAGAAAGCAGGAAGTAAAAGAAGAATGGCAGAAGACTATATTGAATTGGAGGATTCACTGGACGACATCGAGCCGGTGAATCAAGGAACGGAACTGTATGAACATTTCCGGGTGGTGGTCGACAAGGGGCAGACTCCGGTGCGCATCGACAAGTATCTGTTTGAGCGCATTGTGAATGCTTCGCGCAACCGTATCCAGGCGGCAGCCGACGCGGGCTTTGTCATGGCAAACGGAAAGCCGGTGAAAAGCAGTTACAAGGTGAAGCCGCAGGATGTACTGACGGTGATGATGGACCGTCCGCGGTATGAGAATGATATCATTCCGGAGGATATTCCGCTGGATGTGGTATACGAGGACGATGACCTGATGGTTATCAACAAGCCGGCAGGACTGGTGGTGCATCCCGGATGCGGAAATTACCACGGTACGCTGGTAAATGCCATCGCCTGGCATTTGCGCAATGTGCCTACCTACGACCCGAACGACCCGCAGGTGGGACTGGTGCACCGTATC
This sequence comes from Phocaeicola faecicola, assembly GCF_013618865.1. Lineage (GTDB taxonomy): Bacteria > Bacteroidota > Bacteroidia > Bacteroidales > Bacteroidaceae > Phocaeicola > Phocaeicola faecicola. Next base: position 15,054 of record NZ_JABSOE010000075.1, on the reverse strand, counting down.
GACAAAGATACGTCGGGACTGCTGGTAGTGGCCAAGACGCCCGATGCGAAGACCAGCCTGGGACTGCAGTTCTATCACAAGACCACCAAGCGCGAGTATAATGCACTGGTATGGGGAATCGTCGAGAAAGACGAAGGTACGATTGTGGGCAACATCGGCCGTAACCCGAAAGACCGGATGCAGATGGCTGTCCTTTCCGATCCGGAACAGGGAAAGCATGCCGTGACCCACTATCAGGTGCTCGAACGGCTGGGATATGTCACACTGGTGAAGTGTGTCCTCGAAACGGGGCGTACGCACCAGATCAGGGTACACATGAAACACATCGGCCATGTGCTGTTCAACGACGAGCGCTACGGCGGACATGAAATCCTGAAGGGAACACATTTCAGCAAGTACAAGCAGTTTGTCAACAACTGCTTTGAAATCTGTCCGCGCCAGGCCCTGCATGCCCGGACATTGGGCTTCGTGCATCCGCGCACCGGAGAGGAGATGTTCTTTACCTCCGAACTTCCGGCCGATATGACTGCTTTGTTGGATAAATGGAGAACTTATATTAGTAATAGAGAAGAATTATGAAACGTGTGATTGCAATCGTGGCCGGAGGAGACTCTTCGGAACACGATGTTTCGATGCGTAGTGCAGAAGGCATCTACTCATTCATCGATCAGGAAAAGTATACCTTATATATCGTAGAGCTGACACGGGAGAAGTGGGAAGCCATCCTGCCCGACGGCAGCCGTGCGCAGGTAGACAAGAACGATTTCAGTTTTGTAGACGGCGGACAGAAGGTAAAGCCGGACTTTGCCTACATCACCATTCACGGTACTCCGGGAGAGAACGGTATCCTTCAGGGGTATTTTGAACTGATGGGTATTCCTTATTCAACCTGTGACGTGCTGGTTTCGGCACTGACATTCAGTAAGTTTACCCTCAACCAGTACCTGAAGGGATTTGGAGTGCGGGTGGCCGAATCAATGCTGGTAAACAAGCGCTTCGGTATCCCCGACGAAGAGGTGATTGAAAAAATCGGACTTCCCTGCTTCATCAAACCCAATGCCAGCGGCTCCAGCTTCGGGGTTACGAAGGTAAAGACCAAGGAAGAAATCCAGCCTGCCCTGCAGGCCGCCTTTGCCGAATCGGACGACGTGATGGTAGAAGCCTTCATGGACGGTATCGAACTGGCCAACGGCTGCTACAAGACCCGGAACCGTTCGGTGGTATTCCCGATTACCGAGGTGGTGAGCCAGAACGAGTTTTTCGACTACAATGCCAAGTACAACGGCGAGGTGACCGAAATCACTCCGGCCCGTCTGAGCCCCGAACTGACACAGCGCGTGCAGCAGCTCACTTCAGCCATCTATGACATTCTGGGCTGCAAGGGAATCGTGCGTGTAGACTACATCATTACCGAGGGAGAGAAAATCAATATGCTGGAAATCAATACCACGCCGGGCATGACGGCTACCAGCTTCATCCCGCAGCAGGTGCGTGCCGCAGGCATCGACATCAAGGATGTGATGACAGACATCATCGAAGACCAGTTTTAAGAGTTTGCAGAAGTAGAGAACTTTCGGTGTATTAAGTTGCTTGTGTAAAAGAAAATGGCTAACTTGGTATCCCGAAAGTTCTTGTTGTTGAATATACATACTACGTAACATAAAGATTATGATTATACCAGCCGAATTTGACGAAATCCGTCCTTATACCCCCGAGGAATTGCCGGAAGTATTCAATGAGCTGTTGGCTGACCCTTCGTTTCAGTCGGTAGTCGCTGAAATTATGCCGGGCATTCCGCTCGAAGTATTGGGCGCACAGTTGCGCCAGTGCAAGACGAACCTGGATGTGCAGAAAACGTTTTTCCACAAACTGCTCCACGGTATTATGGACAAGTACAGTGACGGGTTCGATATGGACACGGCATCACTGCCCGACAAGACCCGGAACTATACGTTCATTTCCAATCACCGGGACATCGTGCTCGATCCGGGATTCCTTTCTGTCGGACTGATTGATAACCAGTTTCCTACCACTGTGGAAATCGCGATTGGAGACAACCTGCTGATTTATCCCTGGATCAAGAAACTGGTGCGGGTAAACAAGTCGTTTATCGTACAGCGTGCCTTGTCCATGCGTCAGATGCTGGAATCGTCGGCACGCATGTCGCGCTACATTCATTTTGCCGTGACAGAGAAAAAAGAGAATATCTGGATTGCACAGCGGGAAGGACGGGCGAAGGACTCGAACGACCGTACCCAGGACAGTGTACTGAAGATGCTGGCCATGGGAGGAAGCGGCGATGTGGTCGACCGTCTGAAGGAACTGAATATCGTACCGACGGCCTTATCGTATGAATACGACCCCTGTGATTTCCTGAAAGCGAAGGAGATGCAGCTGAAACGGGATGTGGAAGACTTCAAGAAGAGCCAGCAGGACGACCTCGTAAATATGCAGACCGGTATTTTCGGCTATAAGGGAAGGGTACATTTCCAGACGGCTGCCTGTATCAATGACGAACTGGAAGCGCTGCGGGGACTGCCGAAGACAGAGGTCTTTACACGGGTATCCGAACTGATTGACCGGCATATTCATGCATCTTACCGTCTGTATCCGGGTAATTACGTGGCATACGACTGGCTGAACGGCGAAAGCCGTATGGCAGACAGGTATACGCCGGAGGAAAAGGCGAAGTTTGAGGCGTATGTACAGAAGAAACTCGACCTGATTGACCTTCCGGATAAGGATGAGGCGTTCCTGCGCAAGTGCATACTGACGATGTATGCCAATCCGGTAGTGAACCACCTGAAAGCCGTTGCCGGATGAGACGCCTGATTCAACTGTGGTGTGTGTGCTGTCTGGCCCTGATGGTTTCCTGCAAGGAGGATGAGTATGTATATCCGAGCGTGCTCACCGAGTTTGTGGAGGCTGTCACCGGTCCGGAGGGTGTCCTGACCGAACTGCGTTCCGATGACGGAACACGGTTTGCGGTGAAGTACCGTGACGGACTGGGCGGACTGACTCCCGACTCGCTCTATCGGGCAGTGGCAGTGTATCAGGTATCCGGGGAGACTGCGGAGGGGACTCCCGAAGCGAGCATTTACTCGTGTCAGGTGGTAATCTCCTGGAATCCTCTTCCTCCCAAGGCGTTTAAGAATGGCATAAAGACCGACCCGGTAGACATACAGAGCATGTGGCGTTCGGGAAACTACCTGAATATGATTCTGAAGGCGAAGGTGAAAGACCGGGCTCATTCTTATCATTTTGTGGATGAGGGCATTTCCCGTGACGGAGAGAAACGGGTACTGAACCTGCGTCTGTATCACGACCGCCGAGGAGATTATGAGGCATTTGAGCAGCGGGTATATCTGTCGGTGCCCTTGTCGGGTTACCGGGAACAGCTGACTGCAGGCGACTGCATCCGCTTTACCTTGCAGACTTACGGCGAAGGAGAAACTGTCCGTGAGTTTGCGTATTGAAAGAAGAGTTTGTGGAATTTGTATATTGAAGCGTATAGAAAAATATGATCAAGAGTCTTTACTTTATGTTTTTTGTCTTTGCCTGCCTGTTGGGACTGATGGGGTGTACGTCAAAGGCAAAGGATCCTTTCAAGAACCTCACCGTCGACGAGTTCGACCGCTATATCCAAAACGAGGAGGTGCAGCGGGTAGATGTGCGTACGGTGGCGGAATACAGCAAGGGGCACATTCCGAACAGCTTGAACATCAATGTGATGGACGATTTGTTTGCTGCCGAAGCAGATGAACTGCTCGACAAGGAACGCCCGGTGGCCGTCTATTGCCGGAGCGGAAAGAGAAGTCGTGAGGCTGCCCGTATTCTGACAAAGAAAGGCTTCAAGGTAGTCAACCTCGACAAGGGCTTCGAACACTGGAAAGAATTCGGGAAAGAGGTCTGCTATTGATTGCCGTCTGCTGCATCTGAATCAGATGCGTGCATCGGCTCCCCACATCATTTTCTCCCTCAAGGTATTGAAAAAGGAATGATGACACCGCTTGACGATGCGGACGGAATAATCGGCTTTCCGTATGGTGAGCCGGGTGCCTTCGCGGCAGGTCTCGCTTCTGCCGTCTACGGCCGCCAGGAAGTTGTGACTGCGGCTTTCCACATCGAGGGTGATTTCCCAGTCGTCGCGTACTACGATGGGACGGACATTCAGGCTGTGCGGTGCAACGGGGGTGAGACAGAAGGTACCGCTCTGCGGAACCAGTATCGGTCCGCCCACGCTCAGTGAGTATCCGGTAGAGCCGGTAGGAGTGGCAATAATCAGTCCGTCGGCCCGGTACGAGCAGAGCAGTTCGCCGTTGATATAGGTATGAATGGTAATCATGGAAGAAGTGTCGCGCTTGAGGACAGCGATTTCATTCAGACCGTATGGATATCCTTTCAGTACGTGTCCGGAGTCGCATGCCAGATGCAGCACCCTCCGGGCTTCTGCCAGGTAATTGCCGGCATAAATCTCCTCAAAAGCTTCTTCCATCTGCGAAGGAAGCACATCGGCCAGGAACCCCAGGCGGCCAGTATTGATGCCCAGTATGGGAATTTCTTTTTTTCCTACCCGGCTTGCCGCTTTCAGAAAGGTACCGTCTCCGCCGATGCTGATGGCCATATCGGCTTCAAAATCATATCCTTGGAAAATCTCCAGTCCGGTCAGGTCGGCAGAAGTGTGCAGTCGCAGAAAATCGTAGAATTCGTTGCTGATACAGATCTGCGCATTTTTCCGACGCAGTATTTCCAGCAGGTGGGTGACGTGTGCCGACTTATGTTCCTGATAAGTGTTCCCGAAAAGAGCAAACCGGAGTGTTTGTTGCATACCTTGTAGTTTTTATCAATCTTTTGTTTGCAAAAGTTGACAAGTTTCTCGCAAAACCTGCTAACTTTGCATGCTGTAGGCACAAAGATACTAAAAATAATGCAATATGACTAAATTAAGTGTGAATATAAATAAAGTGGCCACTTTGCGCAATGCGCGCGGTGGCAACAATCCGGATGTAGAAAAAGTAGCTTTGGATTGTGAATCATTTGGAGCAGAGGGAATTACCGTACATCCCCGTCCGGATGAGCGGCATATCCGATATGCCGATGTACTGGCTCTGCGCCCTATTCTGCGCACGGAATTCAATATTGAAGGATATCCCTCAAAAGAGTTCATTGACCTGGTGCTGAAAGTGAAGCCCCATCAGGTAACATTGGTTCCCGATGCGCCCGACCAGATTACGTCGAACGCAGGATGGGACACCAAGACTCATCTGCCTTTCCTTACCGAACTGATGGATACATTCGGAGGGGCAGGTATCCGTACCTCTATTTTTGTGGATGCGAACCTCGAGGCGGTGGAATATGCGGCGAAAGCCGGTGCCGACCGTGTGGAACTTTATACGGAGCCATATGCCAGCCGGTATGCGCGCAACCGTGAAGAGGCTATTGCTCCCTTTATCGAAGCGGCCCGTCTGACACGTAAGCTGGGTATGGGACTGAATGCCGGTCACGACCTGAGCCTGGAGAACCTGAAGTATTTCCACGAAAACATTCCCTGGCTGGACGAAGTGTCGATAGGACATGCGCTGATTTGTGACGCACTTTATATGGGACTGAGTAAAACAATTGAAGAATATAAAAACTGCCTTCGCTGATTATGATGATTTTGACATTGCTGGCAGCCGCACAGACGGTTGCCGATACGATGACCGGTGCAAATCCGGTATTGACCCCGGTTGCTTCGGGAGAACCAGAGATGAACTTGTGGAGTATGGCCTGTAAGGGAGGATGGATTATGCTGGTACTGGCACTGATGTCGGTGATTGCATTTTATATTTTCTTTGAACGGGCGGTGGCTATCCGTAATGCGGGCAAGGAAGATCCGCTGTTTATGGAACGCATACGCGATTATATCAAGACGGGCGAAATCAAGTCGGCCATTAACTACTGCCGGATGGCCAATACGCCGTCGGCACGCATGATTGAAAAGGGTATTACCCGTATGGGACGTCCGGTGGCCGATGTACAGGCTGCCATAGAAAGCACCGGAAACATGGAAGTGGCCAAACTGGAAAACGGACTTTCCATTATGGCTACCATCTCCAGCGGAGCGCCGATGCTGGGCTTCCTGGGTACGGTGACCGGTATGGTCCGTGCGTTCTGGAACATGGCTAATGCGGGCAACAACATTGACATCACCCTGCTTTCGAGTGGTATCTATGAGGCCATGATCACCACGGTAGGAGGACTGGTAGTAGGTATTGCTGCCATGTTTGCCTATAACCATCTGGTGTATCGGGTAGACAAGGTGGTGAGCCAGATGGAGGCACGCACCATGGCGTTTATGGATTTACTGAACGAATCGAACGAAAAGGAATAATTTATGGCACTGAAAAGAAGACAGAAAATATCGCCCAGTTTCAGTATGTCGTCCATGACGGACCTCATCTTTCTGTTGCTGATATTTTTTATGATTACTTCGACGATGGTATCTCCGAATGCCATCAAGGTCCTGTTGCCGCAGGGCAGTGAGCAGACCTCGGCCAAACCGATGGCACGGATCATTATCGACCGCGACCTGAATTATTACGGGGCGTTCGGCAATGAGGATGAAATGCCGCTGGGCATGGATGAAGTGGCATCTTTCCTGCAGGAATGCGCACAGAAGGAACCGGAAATGTATGTGGCCCTGTATGCCGATGAGTCCATACCTTACCGGGAAATTGTTCGGGTACTGAATATCGCGAATGAAAATCATTTTAAAATGGTACTGGCTACCCGTCGTCCCGACCGACAGTAACGGGGGTACAGACCGGATTGTATTAATTTAAACAGGGAATACGCGTGAAACAAAGTAAAATAACCGGATGGGTAGGAACGGTGGTGCTGCATGTGCTGCTGCTGTTGCTGCTTTTATTCTATACGTTGGACCGACCTGAAGTACAAGAAGAAGGAGGAGTGCCGGTTATGCTTGGTGAAACCGAAATGGCCCAGGGCAACGGTGACGATTTTGAACTGACGGAGGTGGACGTGGTTCCGCAGCCCGAGGCAGAAGTCCCCGACCCGGTAGAGCCGCAACCGGAAGAACCGATGATTACGCAGACGGAGGAGCCTTCCATTCAGGTAAAGAAGGAAGAAAAGAAAGAACTGCCGAAGAAGAAAGTGGAAACTCCGAAGAAGGAGGTAAAGAAGCCTGAGCCTCAGAAGAAGCCGGCAGCCGAACAGCCGAAGGAAAAGACAGAGGCTGAGAAACGGGCCGAAGCGGAAAAACGGGCGGCACAGGTTGCAGCCGGAAAGATTGCCAGTGCGTTCGGGAAGGGAGCGCAGATGGGAAGCAAGGGAAATGCTTCTTCCGGACAGGGCGTACAGGGCAGTCCGCAGGGAAATGCTTCTTCCGGAGCGGCCAGTGGAGCTGGCGGATACGGTACGTTTGACTTGAACGGACGTTCTTTGGGACCGGGAGGATTGCCGCTTCCGGTATATACTGTGCAGGAAGAAGGCCGGGTAGTGGTCACTATTACTGTAAACCCTGCCGGACAGGTCATCAGTACAAGCATCAACCGGCGTACCAATACCGTAAATCCTGTATTGCGGCGTGCGGCAGAAGAAGCTGCCCGCAAGGCACGCTTCAATGCGGTAGACGGAGTGGATAATCAAAGTGGAACGATTACTTATTACTTTAAATTGAAATAAATATGAAATCAGTTTGCATCTTTTTGGCTGAAGGATTTGAAGAAATGGAAGCCATGTTTCCGCTCGACATCATGCGTCGGGGTGGACTGAGTGTAAAAACAGTGTCTGTAACGGGCAACCGGACTGTGGTGAGCTCACATCAGGTACCTGTAGTGGCCGATGTACTGTTTGAGGACTTGCAGAAGGACGAGGTGGAAATGATTGTACTCCCGGGCGGACTTCCCGGAGCAACCAATCTGGATGCCCATGCCGGACTCGACAAACTGGTCATGGAATTTGCTGCAGCAGGCAAACCGCTGGCTGCCATCTGTGTGGCTCCGATGGTTTACGGCAAACGCGGATTGCTGAAAGGCAAGAAGGCAACTTGTTATCCGGGCTTCGACAAGTATCTGGAAGGAGCTGTGTACACGGGTAACATGGTGGAAAAGACAGATAATTTCATCCTGGGCAAAGGCCCGGCTGCCGCTCCTGAATTCGGCTTTGCTATTCTGGAACATTTTGCCGGTGCAGAAAAGGTACAGGAAGTAAAGAAAGGAATGCTGTTTATCGGATGAGAAAATATGCGATTGTAGTAGCTGGCGGAAAGGGGCTGCGGATGGGAGGCGAGGTACCCAAGCAGTTCATTCCGGTACATGGAAAGCCGGTGCTGATGCGTACACTGGAGGCTTTCCGCCGTTACGACAGTGAGATGACACTGATACTGGTGCTTCCGGCCGACCAGCAGGAATACTGGAAGCACCTCTGTGAGGCGTACCGTTTTGCGCTTCCGCACCGCATTGCCGATGGAGGAGAAACCCGTTTTCACTCTGTCCGCAACGGTTTGGAACTGATAGACGGAGAAAAGGGATGGGTAGCCGTACACGATGGGGTCCGTCCCTTCGTATCGCAGGATGTGATTGCCCGCTGTTTCAGCGAGGTGTGCCGCCACCGGGCGGTAGTTCCTGTAACGGACGTGGTGGAAACCCTCCGTCACCTGCGGGAAGACAAGGGCAGTGACACTGTGGCAAGGAGTGAATACCGGCTGGTACAGACGCCCCAGGTATTCGACGTTTCCTTGTTGAAGGAGGCCTACCAGCAACCCTATGCTCCGTGTTTTACAGACGATGCCTCGGTAGTAGAAGCCTTGGGAATGGAAGTGTGTCTGGTTCCCGGAAACCGGGAGAATATCAAACTGACCACTCCTTTCGACCTGAAGATAGCGGAAGCCTTGACTGCAGAAGAATAGCGGCAAGGCTTTCTTTTTATAACTGACAGACTATGTTTGACCTGAGTACCCGTGACATAAAATATTTGCAGGGAGTAGGGCCGCAACGTGCCTCCGTGCTGAATAAGGAACTGAATATCTGCTCCTTCAAGGATTTGCTTTATTATTTTCCCTATAAATACGTCGACCGCAGCCGTTTATATTACATTCATGAAATAGACGGCAATATGCCCTATATCCAGTTGCGTGGCAAGGTCCTGAGTTTTGAAACAATAGGAGAGGGCAGGCAGAGGCGTCTGGTCGGACATTTTTCTGACGGAACAGGGGTGGTCGATTTGGTCTGGTTCCAGGGATTGAAATTCATTATGGGCAAGTATAAGGCGAACGAAGAATATATTGTCTTTGGCAAGCCGACGGTGTTTAACGGCCGCATCAACATTGCCCATCCGGATGTGGACCCTGCCGAAGAACTTACGCTCTCTTCGATGGGACTGCAGCCTTATTATAATACAACGGAACGCATGAAGCGGAGCAATCTCAACTCCCATGCAATGGAAAAGCTGATGAAAAATCTTTTTACAGCTCTCCAGCAGGAAGAGATTGCCGAAACACTGAGTCCGAACCTGCTTGCCGAACATCATCTGATGCCGCTTACAGAGGCATTGTATCACATTCATTTTCCCCAGAATCCCGATCTGCTTCGCCGGGCACAGTACCGTTTGAAGTTTGAGGAACTTTTTTACATCCAATTGAATATTTTACGCTATACGCAAGAGCGGCGGTGTAAATTCCGCGGATTGGTATTCGGCAAGGTGGGAGATATTTTCAATACCTTTTATTCTCATCACCTGCCTTTTCCGCTTACCAGAGCACAGAAGCGTGTTATCAAGGAGATGCGCCGCGATATGGGCAGCGGGCGGCAGATGAACCGTTTGCTTCAGGGCGATGTAGGCAGCGGGAAGACCCTCGTGGCCCTCATGACCATGCTGATTGCGCTGGATAATGGTTATCAGGCCTGTATGATGGCTCCTACCGAGATTCTGGCCACCCAGCATCATGAGACTATCTGCCGTTTTCTGCAAGGCATGAACGTGCGTGCCGAACTGTTGACTGGTACGGTGAAGGGCAAGAAACGCGAAACCATATTGAAAGACTTGCTTACCGGCGATATCCATATCCTGATAGGTACGCACGCTGTGATAGAGGATACGGTAAACTTCTCTTCTCTGGGCCTGGTGGTGGTAGATGAACAGCATCGCTTTGGGGTAGCACAGCGCGCCAAACTGTGGGGAAAGAATACCTGTCCGCCGCATGTACTGGTCATGACAGCCACTCCTATCCCCCGGACACTGGCCATGACGCTGTATGGCGATTTGGATGTATCGGTCATCGATGAACTTCCTCCCGGACGAAAGCCTATCCAGACCGTCCATCAGTTCGATAACCGCAGGGCTTCCATGTATGCATTTATCCGTAAGCAGATACAGGAAGGCCGGCAGGCCTATATTGTGTATCCGCTGATTCAGGAAAGCGAGAAGATGGACATCAAGAACCTGGAAGAAGGTTATCTGCATATCTGTGAGGAGTTTCCGGAATATAAAGTGAGTAAGGTACACGGCAAGATGAAGCCGGCAGAGAAAGATGTGGAGATGCAGCGTTTCCTGGCCAACGAGACTCAGATCATGGTAGCCACTACCGTGATAGAGGTGGGAGTGAACGTGCCGAATGCATCCGTGATGGTGATAGAGAATGCCGAGCGTTTCGGCCTGTCTCAGTTGCATCAGTTGCGTGGGCGCGTAGGTCGTGGTGCCGACCAGTCGTATTGTATTCTGGTGACAGGATACAAGTTGAGCGAGGATACCCGTAAGCGCATCCAGATAATGGTGGATACCAATGACGGTTTCGAAATAGCAGAAGCCGACTTGAAGTTGCGCGGTCCCGGTGATCTGGAAGGTACCCAGCAGAGTGGGGTTGCTTTCGACCTGAAGATAGCTGACATAGCCAAAGACGGCCAGCTCCTCCAGTATGTGCGCGAGATAGCCGAACGTATGCTGGAAGAGGACCCCCAGGGCATAAAGCCGGAGTATGCCGTTGTGTGGCAGCAACTCAAGGAGATGAGAAAGAGGAATGTGAACTGGTCAGTGATTTCATAAGAAATCTTTTACATGCTGACTTTTCCGGATTGTAGGATACCAGACCCTGTATCCTGATTGTTCGTGCGCTGGCGCTGTATCTTTCTCTTCTTTCCGAAATAGAGGTCTTTCTCTTTCCGAAGTAGTAATTATTTCTACCTGTTAGATTCAAAATAAATAAGGTATTGGGCAGACAGGGAAGAAACACGCTGGAAAGGTATCATAAAAATCTTGGACATACCATAGAATAAGCAAAAAAATGTTTTGTATGAGAGAATATATATTTTATTAGTCATAACCTTGATTGTCCAATTTCATTTTTGAAATCCTTATGTAAGTAGCTTTCTTATATTACGTTGTTGATTGATTCATAAAATATTAATAATTGGGGTGGAATAAAAAACTACAATTTGAATAATGAAAAATCGAATCTTTGTCTGCTGGCGATTTTCCATACCAACTTTGTACTTTATGACCATAACTCATCTCAAGGAGTTGGATAGGGGTAATAATAGGTTTCTTTGGTAACTTATTATTAGAAGGGTTTTGCTGGAAAGCACCATAAAGTAGCAAACGGTATTTGGTTGTATCTTGTAATAAAAGCCATGGAGTTGCAAGATTAGGCAATGTATGAATAGCCTGTTGCAGATATTCAGCACTTTGTTCCATATTTCCTAGTGTATGTGCTAAATATCCATATCGGGCATAGTCTGCTGGTGTAGCATCCTGAGTTGGCTGAAAGGAGGCAATAGTTTTCAGCACCTGTTTATAAAACGAGGAGTCCTGCTTTTTCCATAATTGCATTGTTTCCCCTTCCACCAGGCGTGGGGTATAACGAATGGCTTCGGACATCATGCGGACAGCATTGGCTGTATCGTTCTGCTGATATAATTCCCAGGCATATGCTGAAAGATACAGACTGTTTTTGGGATAGCATGCAGTAAGATTCTGGAGGAGAGAGTCCGCTTCGGCAGGATGTTCTGTTCGGATGGATTCGGCATATAGATAACGTAATTGTACATCTTCTGGATGTCGGTTATAGGCCTTCAGATAGTTTCCCTGCCGCAAGTCATTTTCAGTAGAGTCTATAAATCCTGTCAATTGAGGAATATTCCATCCGATAAACGCGATGAGTCCCATTGCTGGAATAAGATTTGCCATTTTGTTTATTTTGCATATCTTTATATCTTTCCTTTGTAGATAAGCTAATAAGATATAAAATGTCAATAACAGGAAAGGGGTATTAAGCCATGTGGCCTGTGTCAAGTCTTTAAAAAAAACAGCTGTTAGAGTAGCAGCAATAATACGGCAGTCCGGGTCTTTTCGGTGTTGCCACAATATTCTGACTATGATTACTCCCATAAGCAAGTAGAGTAACATTCCGGCAATTCCTTTTTCGACCAAGAGTTGTACAGGCAAGCTAGGGGCTATTGAGGTAAATGGCTTGGTACTGTCTTGTCCGATAAGTGGATCGACTGCATATGTATAATTATTATTCCCATACCCCAATAAAGGATGTTTTTGAAATGTAGACCAGGCTGCTTCAGAACTATTAATTCGGCTCTTGGTACTTCTCTGCTGTGAAACTGTTTGGTTAATTTTCAGAGTAGTATGAAATTCTTTTGGTAAGAGGATGACCGTCAAGAGAATAGCAATGCCGGCTGGGAGTAGCAGGCGCCTCTTCTCTGCTTTAGGAAAAAACAACAAGGCAAAAAGCAGATAGACACTAAGAGCGAGATAAGCCCCTCTTGAGAATGAGAACAGAATGGCTGTTATGCATAGGAATTGGAGTAGTATGGACCAGCGCCGCATGAGACAAATCCATCCGGATAACATCAGTAGTACTTCTGCCCATATATTTGTAATATATCCCAGTGGCCGGAACAAGAAACGGAAATGATAAGTACCTTCAAATCCGGCATTTAATACGGAATTACGGAATACGAAAAATGAACAAACGGCTAGTATAAGAGCAATACCGATTGGGATAAGGCTGCTCAGGCGGAAAAGGGGGAAGATTTGTTCCGAGATGAAGAAACGGCGGCAGATAAAATAAACAGTCAGCATATAGACTGAAATAAAGGCGGTGTTTAGGGCTGGGATAGGGCAGGCTGCATAACAACAAGATAAAATATCAAATAAGCTAATGGCTATAAGACATTTATCCAGTAAGCTCCATTTTGGGAAAGGAAGCGGGCGCAAAAGAAATAATGTGCCTGCTGCTAAAAGCAAGCCAACCCGATATGGGTCTTCTATTTGGAATAAGAATAGGAGTATAAGTCCGGTAAGAAAGATTGTAATCCCTATTTCTCTGACCTTTATTTGTTTATTTTCTTCCATGTCGTTTCAGCAGAGGTATAATAGATTTGTATATTAAGTAAACAATTAGTCCGAGGAAAATCAACTGCATACCGATGTTGCGTAATAGAGCAAATGGGGGTATCATTTGATTTGACAGATAGAGAATGAGTTCATTCACTGCATCAGGAAAGGTTTGCACGAACCGGTATAGAAAAGTTGGGATGATGTATAAAAAATAGTAGCCCATAAAGAGATTGACTACCACTGAATACACAAGCAGTCCGTATCGTTCTAGTCGACGGATTTGCAGCAGGTAGGGGAGTTGCTTTATAGGGCGTTTCTTCAGCCTATTCCACATGTAACTGAATAGCTCTAACGAACGTTGCCGCAGATTCGGCACACCTAACAGATCGGAAGCTATCCAGTATCCATCGAACTTGAAGAAAGGGTTTAGTGTCATTGCAAAACCCAAGTTCATAATGAGTATCAGGTAACGCAACATGTCGTTACCTGTTACGAAAAAAGCAACCAACAGAAGTATCAGCCAGTATGACTGGAAGTAAACCCCTGCAAGGTTTACTACACATCGTTGTCCTCGTTTCAATTTCCACACTTCTGTTACATCTGTATAGAGGACCGGGAAGTTGAGGTACAGCCCGAAACCGATTCCGCCATGCTGTATTCCAAAGTATTTGCAGGCGGAAGCGTGCCCCAGTTCGTGAAAGAATGATGAACCTAGTATAAAAGCAAATAGCCCTATTATCATATAGATATTTACTTTGTTGTTGAACAGTAATAGGTCAGGAGTATGAACAAAAAAACATATATCAAGAATAAGTGCTATTATTAGGACTGCCAACATATACCAATGGTAGAATAAAAAGCGGAATGCATATGAGAATTTATCAATCGCTTGTGCACTGAATAGTTCTTTTTCATAGAGGAAAGAACGTTTAGATATTTTCGGTGTAAACAGAGGGGTTACAAATTTATCAATAATCCCTTTTACTTGTTCTGGAGTATATTTACCTTTCTTTTTTTCACAGTAAAAGGTAATAGCTTCTGACTCAGTTTCGTGTTGTTGCAATACTTCTACTAGCTCTATTATACCTTGACTTACTTCGTAATATTGTCCATCATATGAAATCAGCATGCGCTGTTCTTGAGTTGAAGTAGATAATTTTTGGTGGATGATGATATGCTTATAGATGTTCATATTATCTTGCCTTTAAAATTGCACTGTTGATACTTCTGTCCACATTGTTGGCTTCTCGGGAAGTTTTCTTACCGAAGTCGAAGGTATAAGCCAGTTTCACATAGCCAGTCTGCTGATAGATACGGCTGGTTCTTACCTGATTGTATCTATATACCCCATAGTCGGCCGACTCCCTGTAGTGCGCATGCCTGGTAAACGGATTCTCCGTTCCAGCCTCTGCCATCCAGTTCTTTCCACTATAACGAACAGACAGTCCGTAGGATGCCGGATTCTTTATGAAGGAAAAAGTCGTCCCGTCCAGTATCTGTTCGGTTGTTCTTGCATATAGGTTGATGGCAAATGAGCGGATGAAGTAATTTACATCAATAGATGCAAAAATATTATTTTCTTTCACTAGTGTCTCTTAATAATTGTAAAAAGACTCGTTAATTATTTGATTTACAATATTTGTTTTCAAAAAATGCTTGTCGCATATTTGAATCAGTTACCTTAGGGGCTGGGCCAAATTGCGATAG
>NZ_JABSOE010000074.1 GCF_013618865.1 Phocaeicola faecicola | reverse complement strand
ATGACAAATAAACTGATATTACCAGTGGAGAGCCGTATGCAGGGAGACCTGCACGTACGGTTCGGGGGCAGGTTATGGGAAACCTACCACCGAAAGGTGGCAAGGCGTCCATTACCGAGCCTACACGCCAAGTACGCCCGTGAACCGGAAATGCTCAACATCGAAATGAAGGACTTCTTGGAGAATGAAGATACGTCCGACTTCTCGCATACCCGGATGAACATCCATTTCCGGGAACTGGCGGGTGAAAGCCCGCTATTAGTGAAGCTGATAATGCAGAGCATCTACAAGAACAATGACCGGAAAGTGCGCCACTTGGGTAGCAAGCGTTTCGGCATACAGTTCTTAATCAAGGGGATTTACACATATAACGGGATGCTCTACGTGCACACGCAGACAAAGAACAGTTCCAACGTGCCTTTCGACACGGACTTCATCAGGTTTAAGATAACCGATAAAAAAGTGCCCAAACGCACGGCTATTCAGGAAACGGTACTGGATGCGGTACGCAGCTACAACGAGGTGATAGAGATTGCCGGAAAATCGACCGTGCGCACGGTGTACGCCCTGCCGAAGTTTACCATTCCTGACGACAAGCTGCTGGTCGTGGAACTCTACGAGAAGAACGGCGGGCGGCATCAGACCATACGGGTGGAAAACGCCGACATCGTGAACGCAGAAGTGATTGACGAACTAAAAATCAAATAGGGAATGAAAAGACACATCTTTATAATGATGCTCTTTGCGCTGTGCCTGACCTCGTTTCAGGCACACGCACAAAGATACCTGCCGGGCATGAAAGGCTTGCAGGTCACGGCGGGCATGACGGACGGGGTGCATTGGAACGCTGGCAGTGATTTCGCCTACCACATCGGGGCGGCGTACAGCGTTTACACCAAGAACGCCAACCGCTGGGTGATTGGCGGCGAATACCTGCACAAGAAGTATGACTACAAGGATATGCAGATACCCGTAGAACAGTTCACCGCAGAGGGCGGCTATTACCTGAAATTCCTATCGGACAGACGAAAGACCTTTTTCCTTTTATTGGGCTTGTCGGCTCTCGCCGGGTACGAAACAAGCAACCGAAGCGAAAAGCTGCTGCCGGACGGCTCTACCTTGCTGGATAAGGACTGCTTCATTTACGGCGGTGCGCTGACGCTGGAACTGGAAACCTACCTGACCGACCGGGTGGCTCTGCTGCTGAACGCAAGGGAACGGGCGTTGTTCGGCTCGGACATAGGCAAGTTTCACACGCAGGTATCTTTGGGACTGAAATTCATTATCAACTGACCGCTATATAATAATGTATATGAAGAATGTAATGTATAAAATCATCATGGGCTGCTACATCGTGGCCGCCCTCGTGCTTGTCACCGCCTGTAATGACAACTTGGATATTCAGCAGGCGTACCCGTTCAGCATCGAAACACTGCCAGTACCCAAAAGGCTGAAAGTCGGGGAAACCGCCGAAATACGCTGCCGACTGGTGCGTGGCGGCTATTACCAGCCGACTACCTATCAGATACGGTATTTCCAGCCGGACGGCAAAGGAAAGCTGGAAATGGATAACGGCACGGTGTTCCTGCCCAACGACCTTTACCCGCTGGAGAAAGAAACGTTCAGGCTCTACTACACCTCGGCATCGACCGACCAGCAGACGATTGACATTTATATCATCGACAGCTTCGGGCAGATGCAGCAACTTACACTATCATTCAATAATGACAACAGCGAAGAAGGAACGGAAACAATAACCCCCTAATAACAAAACGACATGGTAAAAATAGAATTGGATATAGAAGGCATCTCGTGGTACATAGAAACCACGTTGGAAACAGATACAGTTCCGGCAGTAGGTGACATCATCATTGTGGACAAGGACTGTATTTCCGAACGTGACAGTGCTGAATTATGGAAAACGCCGTCCAATCAGGTTTTCAAATGGGCGGACGAAGAAGATGATGCGCCCGTAATGGTATGGTTCGATTGCGAAACGGAAATGCTTGTCACTAAGCGGACATGGAAATATGACATCGAGGAAGAAGAAACCGTGTGCATACTTGGTGTAAAATTTATTCACTATGAGGATTTATAGTTGCGACATCCGTTTTTATCATCCTCTTGGGAAACCGGGTATGGAATGATACGCAAAGCGTAAATATCGGGCAGACAGCCCGCCGGGAAGCATCGGCGGGCTGTTTCCATGATAGGGAAAACGAAAGGCTTCTTTGTTACTTTCTTCACCCGCTGGCAGGCTCACGGAAGAAAGTAACGGCGGCAAGCAGCCGCCGTCCTCTATCAACTGGTTTTAAGGCTCTTTATGGACGTGTATTTCTCTAACCACACCTTTACCTGCTCCATGTTATATTCGCCCGTGATGATTGCCGTATGGTCGTCTATGGCTACAAACCGGACACTTTCATAGCTGTTTACCCAGCCTTGCAGGGAACAGACGCCCCACGTGTCCACATCTTCAAAAACACTGCGGTCTATCCGGCTGATTGGCTCGCCGAAAACTACCGTCATTATCTGAAAGTCCGGTTTGTCCTCCAACAGTTGCAAATGGTGCAGCGTGCCGAACTCGTCTATTTTGCGCCCCCACGCCCACACATCATTATACAAATCATCGCCCCACTGGTGCGGGTGGTCGAAACGAACTTTGACTGCCGCCGAATGTTCGCTGTTTTCTATATCCTCGATAACGCCCGTTACCATTAAGCCCGTAAAAATGCACTCGCAACGCCTGCCGATAAGCTCCTTGTTTACTTCTGTCGTTTTCATGTCCCTGAAATTTACTTGTTTATTACTCCGTTCTTCTTCGCTACCCATTCGTCACGCCTGCGGCGGCACTCGTCCAGCGTTTTGGCTACCGTGCTGAAAAGTTCGCCGTCCGTGTGGCGGTAGTCATATTGATAATAAATCTGTACCCTGAAAGCCCCTAAACGGCATTTCACGAACTTTTCTTCTCCCGGTGTTTGGGTGATGCTTACCCCGTTTTTGTTAAGTGACTGCATGATGTCTTATTTTTTTATGGTTATAAACTTGGTTGTTTTAAGCGGGCAGGGCTTTGACACCCCGCCCGGATTGGTTGTTATGCCGCCCGGAACACAAAGCCGTCATCAAACCAGTAATCGCACATGAACAGGTCACGGGCAAACTGTTTGTAATCGAAATAGGTCTTTGCGAACTCCGGCAGGTCGTAACATTCCTCTACAATTTCATAGGCGAAATCTTCTTCATCGTCATATTCCCCTTGATATTCATCCCGGAAATCCCGTACAAGGTCGTCCGCATCTTCCTCGCCCAAATCATGGCTTTTATAGTTGCACCACACGAAAAAGGCTTCCTGCTCGGTGTCGCTCAAATCCTCCACCGCATCACGCAGGGCGAAGAAGTTTTCAGAAATCCAGCTTTCGTCGATTAAGCCCTCCGGCACGTTCTCCCAGTCCTGAAACATGTATTCCGCATCTTCCTCGTCCTTGTGAAGTTCCCGGCAGGCTTCATAAAATTCTTCCTTGTCCGAATAGTCCGAAAGGTCGAGCCATGCGCCGGACAATGAACCGTTGTTGTACTTGGCATAAGTGCCTACATAAACTTTTGCTTCCGATAATACCTTTGCTTCCATATTGCTGTAATTTTTAAGTTTTTAATTTTATGCGGATTTGAGAGGTGAGGGAGTTGAAGTTTCACTGAACTTTTTTCCTGTTTCCCGTAAATCCGACTTTTTTTTTATGCGTCTTCCGGTCGGGTCGGTCGTTTTCGTTTCACATAGGCGTAAAAGGGTAGTGTTTAGAGTTTGCAAGGTTTTGGGCAAAAAATACCTCGCAAGGCAGGGAAGATTTTTTCGCCAAACCGGAACGGCTCGACCTTGCAAAATCGTGAAGAACACGTAACTACCTTTGCCTATTGAAATGATTAAAACGACTGTCCCGGCTGGGGGACTGCGTAAGAGGAAGATTTACAGATAGGGAAACCGGGAAAAAGTGCCTGTTCTCTTTCATCTTTTAGGGAACACTCCATGCGGGCGGGAAAGGCAAGGGTGTTGTGAGCTTGCTTGCAATACGCTTGTGCGGGTTTCCAACGGCTCTTTTCACGGAATACAGTCAGCCATGCCACGCACGGCTGGCGTTTCGGGGAATGTGCCAGCTGGAAAAGGATATAAAAAATGCGGGTAGTCGGTGGACTGCCCGCAAGGTGGAAGAATGTACTTCATTGGGATATAGTTTGTTAGGCGGAATTTCGTTACCGAAATCGTTACCTATTCGTTTTTGTCACGGTTATAGGTAACGAAACCTACCGGACGGCGTTCTTTCTGTTGTTTCGACTGGCTCAAAAGCTGGGTAAGGGCTTGATACAGTTCGTTGAACTGCGCATCGGTGCTTACCTCCAGTTCCTCGATGCGCCTTGACAGTTCCTCGTAACCGATTGCCATTTGGCGCATGAGGACGAAAGCCCGCATGATTGAAATGTTTACTTCTATGGCTACTTTGGAGCGGAGAACCGAAGAAAGCATGGCTACGCCCTGCTCGGTGAAAGCCATAGGCATAGCAACGCCGAAGTTGTAAGCAGGGGGTATCACATTTTGTGACACCCCTATGGATAACAGCAAGTTAGCTTCCTCTTGGGTGAGAACAAACATAAAATCACCCGGAAAACGCTCGATATTGCGCTTGACCGCCTGCTTCAAGGCTCGTGTTTCCACTTGGTAGAGTTCTGCCAAATGATAATCGAGCATCACCCGGCAACCTCTGACCTCAAAAATCTTGTTTTGGATAATCTGCAAATCCATAATCGTATATTTTAGGAGATTTAGCAATGTTGGAATAATAGTAAGGACTGGTCACAAATTGTGACCAGTTCCCAATAATCAAGATTACATGGCGACATCCTTGTAAATCTTCTCGATGCCGACAAACTTCTTGTCAAGCCCCTGCATATCGCTGCCTATCTTGCTGTTGGTGATGCGGGCGTAGATTTGTGTCGTTTCTATGTTTGTGTGTCCCAGCATCTTGGACACCGTTTCAATGGGTACGCCCTTTGACAGCGTGGTGGTCGTGGCGAACGTGTGCCGGGCAAGGTGGAATGTCAGGTTCTTTTTGATACCGCATATATCGGCAATCTCTTTCAAGTAGGCGTTTAGCTTCTGATTGCTGATTACGGGAAGTATCTTCCCGTCCGGCAACTTGCCCTTGTACTTCTTCAAAATCATCTTGGGAATATCCAGCAGGGGAACATTCACGTCCGTATTCGTCTTTTGCCGCTTGGTGATTATCCAAAGGTTGCCGTCAAAGGACTTTTGGATATTCTCCTGCCGCAAGTTGGCGACATCGCTGTATGCCAAACCGCAGAAACAGGAAAAGACGAACAAGTCCCTGACGTGTTCCAGCCGTTCGGAAACCATTTTCTTTTTAAGGATGATTTTTATCTCGTCCTCTGTCAGATAACCCCTGTCCACTTTTTCCAGCCGGATTTTATAGCTGGCGAACGGGTCGCCCACCAGTATGCCGTTGTTGCGGGCAATGATGATGATACGCTTGAAGAACTGCATGAACTTGGCGGTGGTGTTGTAGCCGCACTTGCAGGCGGTACGCAAATACAACTCAAAATCGGTAATGAACATCGGGCTTATCTCCTTTATGGATATGTCCGATACGTTGTACTTGCTTTGGATAAATTCAGCGAGGTGGCGGCGGGTCACTTCATACTTGCGGTAGGTCGCTATCGTCTTGGATATGCCCACAAGCTGCTTCACATCGTCATTGTGCTTTTGGAACAATGAAAGGATTGTTTCGTGGCTCTCGCTATGACCTAAAAACTCGTTTTTCACTTTCTCGGCGGTCACGTAGTTGTCACGCCGCTGCATTTCGTGGTAAATGGTATTCAGGGAAGAACGTATGTCGTCCAAAAGGGCGTTTATCCTCCCGGCATCCCTGCCTTTGGCTTTGCCCGCAGCAATGCTCCAGTTGTCGGGCTGGATGCTCTGTTTCGTACTGAACTGGCTAAGTTTGCCGTCTATGGTGATGCGTGCCATAATCATAACCTCGCCGTTTTTCTTTTCAGAACCTTTCTTCAAATAAAAAAGAACCTTGAATGTCGATTTCATAACTCAAAATTTTTAGTTGCAAAATTAGTTTTTACCTCTTGTTTTCGAGTTATGCAGACTATGGACTAATATAGTCATTATCAGGTCATTTATGGACAAATCGTTACCGTTTTTGTCCGGCAGGGAATAGGTAACGATTTAGTAACGAAACTTTGTCTTTTACCGTACTTTTGAAGTCTTGGAAGCAGGACTTTCGGGCAATAAAAAAAGCCACAAATCATTGATTTGTAGCTTTTTGTCCGTTTGCTGACCATTTCTGTCCAGCACGTTCAGCGGAGAGAGAGGGATTCGAACCCCCGGTACCTCGCAGTACAACGGTTTTCAAGACCGCCGCAATCGACCACTCTGCCACCTCTCCAAAACTCCTTTTAGAGTTGCTTTGTTTCTCAAAAGCGATGCAAAGGTACGCATTATTTTTGAATATGCAAATTATTCGCCGCTTTTTTTGATATTTTTTTTCATTGTCGTACCTTTGTATCCCGATAAAATCATTAAATAAACAGAAGATAAACAATGATATATCCGCAAAATTTCGAACAGAAAATAGGATTTGATCAAATAAGAAATCTGCTAAAAAACAAATGCCTGAGCCCTTTAGGACAAGAACAGGTAGACTGCATGTCGTTCTCCGACGACTTCGATTCAATCAATCTGGCATTGGAACAGGTGACTGAATTCATGCGAATCATACAGGAAAACGACGATTTCCCCAGTCAGTATTTTTTCGATGTACGCCCCTCCCTGAAAAGAATCCGGGTGGAAGGTCTCTATATGGATGAGTCTGAACTATTCGACCTGCGGCGTTCACTGGAAACCATCCGGGATATCATCCGTTACCTGCAGCAGTCGGATGCCGAAGACAGCGAGGACGAAGCGTTCTCCTCTCCTTACCCGGCACTTTATGAGCTGACCAAGGACATTTTGACTTTTCCCTTGCTCATTTCCCAGATCAATAATATTCTGGATAAATTCGGAAAGATTAAAGACAACGCCTCTGCCGAACTGCTGCGCATCCGCAGGGAACTGGCCAGTACGACAGGAAGCATTTCACGTTGCCTGAACAGCATACTCCGCACGGCACAGTCGGAAGGTTATGTCGACAAGGATGTGACCCCCACCATGCGCGACGGGCGTCTGGTCATTCCTGTAGCCCCCGGCATGAAGCGCAAGATCCGGGGAATCGTACACGACGAGTCGGCGACCGGTAAAACCGTCTTCATCGAGCCGGCAGAAGTGGTGGAAGCCAACAACCGCATCCGTGAGCTCGAAGGGGAAGAACGGAGAGAGATTATCCGTATCCTGACCGAATTTTCGGGTCAGATACGCCCGCAGGTACCTGCCATTCTCCAGTCCTACGAATTCCTGGCAAAGATAGACTTCATCCGGTCGAAGGCATTGTTCAGCATCGATATCCGGGCCGGCAAGCCTTCGTTTGAGAACCGCCAGATTGTCGACTGGACGGAGGCCGTACATCCACTGTTGCAGATGTCGTTGTCGAAACACGGAAAGAAGGTTGTTCCGCTCGACATTGAACTGACTCCCAAAGACCGCATCCTGCTGATTTCGGGTCCGAACGCGGGAGGAAAGTCCGTATGTCTGAAGACAGTGGGACTGCTGCAATATATGTTGCAGTGCGGCATGCCGGTTCCGATGAACGAACGGAGCCACGCCGGTATCTTCAGCCGCCTGTTCATCGACATCGGCGACGAGCAGAGCATCGAAGACGATTTAAGTACCTACTCATCGCACCTCACCAACATGAAGAACATGATGAAAGGATGCAACGGACAGAGCCTCATCCTCATCGATGAATTCGGAGGAGGTACCGAACCTCAGATTGGCGGAGCGATAGCCGAAGCGGTGCTCAAACGTTTCAACCAGGGAAAGACCTTCGGTGTCATCACCACCCACTATCAGAACCTGAAGCACTTTGCCGAAGACCACGAAGGAGTAATCAACGGTGCCATGCTCTACGACAGACACGAGATGAAGGCGCTGTTCCAGCTTCAGATCGGAAACCCGGGAAGCTCCTTTGCCGTAGAGATTGCCCGGAAAATCGGATTGCCCGAAGAGGTGATTGCCGATGCTTCCGAAATCGTAGGCAGCGAATACATCCAGAGCGACAAGTACCTGCAGGATATTGTCCGTGACAAGCGTTACTGGGAGACCAAGCGTCAGAACATCCGGAAACGGGAAAAGCAGATGGAAGATACCATTGCACGCTACGAAAAGGAACTGGAGGAGCTCGACCGTAGCCGGAAGGAGATTTTACGGAAGGCCAAAGAAGATGCGGAACACCTGCTGCAGGAGTCGAATGCCAAAATCGAGAATACCATCCGTACCATTAAGGAGGCACAGGCCGAAAAGGAACGTACCCGAATGGCAAGACAGGAACTGACCGATTTCCGCCAGCAGGTAGAAGAGATGAACAAGGCTTCACTGGAGGAGAAGATAGCCCGCAAGATGGAAAAACTCCGGGAAAAGCAGGAACGCAAGAAGGAGAAGAAGGAGAAACAGAAGAATGAACCGGCTGCCGTGGCCCCGGCTCCGAAAGTGGTACCGATTCAGAAAGGAGACTACGTACGGATAAAAGGACAGAGCAGCGTCGGCCAGGTAATGGAAATCACCAACAAGACGGCCGTGGTGATGTTCGGTCTGATGAAAACCAACGTCAAGACGGACCGGCTGGAGCGCTCGGAGGCACCGAAGCCCAACAATACCCTGAACAAGACGACCTTCATCAGTTCGGATACAATGGATCATATGTATGAAAAGAAACTCAACTTCAAGCAGGACCTGGATGTGAGAGGCATGAGAGGAGATGAAGCCATCCAGGCGGTGACTTACTTCATCGACGATGCCATCCTGGTGGGAATGAACCGGGTACGCATCCTGCACGGTACGGGTACCGGAGTCTTGAGAACACTTATCCGTCAATACCTGGGTACGGTACCGGGAGTGGCATACTTCAAGGACGAACATGTACAGTTCGGTGGGGCCGGAATCACGGTGGTCGACCTGAAATAAGCGGCTGGCAGCAGAAGATAAACGAGGAAAGGAGGCATCCGGAGACAGGAAGATGCTTCCAGCGGATATAGAGCACTCAAGGATAAAAAGGAGACAAGTAAAATCCCCGGCAATCCTTGGCGGAATAAAACATTATCCTTATCTTCATCTGATTTTTAACGAAAGAACAAACGAAATATTTTTAAGCATTAAGCATATGAAATCCCTCAAAGAACTATATCGAATCGGAACCGGTCCGTCGAGCAGTCACACCATGGGCCCCAGAAAAGCGGCAGAGCAGTTTCTGGCCCGCCACCCGGAGGCTGCGTCCTTCCAGGTGACCTTATACGGAAGTCTGGCGGCTACCGGAAAGGGGCATATGACCGATGTGGCCATTCTTGACACCATACAGCCCCATGCCCCAGTGGAGATTTTGTGGAAGCCGCATATCTTCTATCCTTTCCACCCGAACGGAATGACCTTCAAGTCGT
Source organism: Phocaeicola faecicola (assembly GCF_013618865.1). Taxonomy (GTDB): domain Bacteria; phylum Bacteroidota; class Bacteroidia; order Bacteroidales; family Bacteroidaceae; genus Phocaeicola; species Phocaeicola faecicola. The sequence goes on along the minus strand of NZ_JABSOE010000074.1, from coordinate 11,539 downwards.
TTGATGCCAACAAGCAGCAGACGGACGAATGGACGGTATTCAGTGTCGGAGGAGGTGCCCTGGCCGAAGAAGGTCATGACCGGAAGGCCTCTGAAGAAGTCTACTCGATGAACACGATGAGCCAGATTCTTTACTGGTGTGAACATACCGGACGCAGTTACTGGGAATATGTGGAGCAATGCGAAGGAAAGGAAATCTGGGACTTCCTGGCAGAGGTATGGGAAACCATGAAAGCTGCCATTCACCGGGGACTGGATGCGGAAGGAGTGCTTCCGGGACCGTTGAACCTGAGACGCAAGGCCTCGACGTATTACATCCGCTCGAAAGGGTATAAGGATTCACTCCGCTCGCGGGGACTGGTTTTCGCCTATGCGCTTGCGGTAAGTGAGGAAAATGCGGCAGGAGGAAAAATCGTCACCGCACCGACCTGTGGTGCCTGTGGGGTAGTACCTGCGGTGTTGTATCACCTGCAGCAGAGCCGTGATTTCAGTGACGCCCGTATCCTGCGGGCACTGGCTACAGCCGGACTGGTGGGAAACATCGTAAAGCACAATGCTTCCATCTCCGGAGCGGAAGCCGGATGCCAGGCAGAAGTAGGTGTAGCCTGCTCCATGGCCTCTGCGGCAGCCAGTCAGCTGTTCGGGGGAAGTCCGGCGCAGATTGAATATGCAGCGGAAATGGGACTGGAACACCACTTGGGAATGACGTGCGACCCGGTTTGCGGACTGGTACAGATTCCGTGCATCGAGCGTAATGCCTATGCGGCCGCCCGTGCACTGGATGCGAATATCTATTCTGCCTTTACCGACGGACATCACCGGGTGTCTTTCGACAAGGTGGTGGAAGTCATGAAGCAGACCGGACACGACCTGCCTTCGCTCTACAAGGAAACCAGCGAAGGGGGACTGGCAAAAAATTACCAGCAAATGGATTAAGGCATTGAAACGGTGCCGTTACATCACACATATTAAGTACAGATACATTCATGAAAAGATATTCGACCTACCTTTTTGATTTCGACTATACCCTTGCCGATTCTTCGAAAGGAATCGTCACCTGTTTCCGGCACGTGCTGGAACGGCATAACCACTCAGGCATTGACGACAACTCCATCAAAAGAACCATCGGAAAAACGCTGGAGGAATCCTTCTCCATTCTGACAGGAATCACTTCGCCCGAGGTACTGGAGGCTTACCGGAAAGAATATGTAAAGGAAGCGGATACGCACATGACCGTCAACACACATCTCTTTCCGGAGACCCTGGAGGTACTGATGCGGCTGAAAGAAGAGGGAAGCCGCATCGGAATCATTTCCACCAAGTACCGCTACCGGATACTGGAACTGCTCGACCGGAAACTGCCGGAGGGATTTCTGGATATCGTGGTAGGAGGAGAGGATGTCAAGCAGCACAAGCCCTCCCCCGAAGGTCTGCTTTTTGCCATTGACCGGCTGAAGCAAGACAAGCAGGAAGTGATATACATCGGCGACAGCACTGTCGATGCACAGACTGCCCAGGCCGCAGGAGTAGATTTCGCAGGCATCCTTCACGGGATGACCACCCGGGAAGAACTCGCTGCCTATCCGCACGTAGTCATCGGGAAAGACCTGACGGTATTGCTCTGATTTATAAAAAAATCAGCCGGAAACAGAAAGTCAGCAAGATTTATAAGTTTTTAAACATTTTCGGGTGTAAAATATTGGTTATATAAATAAAAACCCGTAAATTTGCAGCCGATTTTAGTCCGTGAAGGTAGAAAAGTAACTGGATGGGAACAGTTCACCTTGCGGAGGAAACCCGTTTAATATATATTTAAAATGTACGTAATTGTAGAAATTAACGGTCAGCAGTTCAAGGCTGAAGAAGGCAAGAAACTGTTTGTTCACCACATTCAGAATGCCGAAAACGGTGCAACTGTTGAATTTGACAAAGTTTTGTTGGTAGACAACAATGGTACTGTTACTGTAGGTGCTCCAGTTGTAGAAGGCGCAAAAGTAGTATGCGAAGTAGCTTCTTCTATGGTTAAAGGAGACAAAGTTCTGGTATTCCACAAGAAGAGAAGAAAAGGTTACAGAAAACTGAACGGTCACCGTCAGCAGTTTACTGAATTGACTATCAAACAAGTTATTGCTTAATCATTAAAAACGTAGAAAGAAAATGGCACATAAGAAAGGTGTAGGTAGTTCTAAGAACGGCCGTGAGTCAGCTAGCAAGAGATTAGGCGTAAAGATCTTCGGTGGTACAGCTTGTAAAGCTGGTAACATAATTGTTCGTCAGAGAGGAACAGTTCATAACCCAGGTGAAAACGTAGGTATGGGTAGCGATCATACTCTTTACGCTTTGGTAGATGGTACTGTATGTTTCAAGAAAGGTCGCGAAGACAAGAGCTTCGTATCTGTAATTCCTGCTGAAGCATAATCTATCTAAAAAGAAATACAAAAGGAAGTCCTCCAATCGGAGAACTTCCTTTTTTTATTGCCCGTTTCTCCCGTACAGGAAGATACTGACGCCTTGAGAGACCGCCTGAATAAAACTTATCCGGGAACTGTCAATGAGACCGGTTATCCTCCCCCAATCGTATCTTCCACCGCTTTTTCTCACGGTACGCACTGACTGAAAGACATTCGCTCCCTACAGACCAATCAGCAATCTCCCCTTCCCTGCTACGTTTCTTTTTCCGTGAATAAACCGTATATAATACACCGCGTCCTTGTCTTATCGTGCAAACATCCTTTTTCCAAACAGTCTTGCCAGCGTGGTTTTATTCATCCACGCCGCTGATTAATCAATCAGCGACGAAAAGCAATCAATCCGCACAGGCGATTATTATACCTTTCAGCTTGCCTACTTGTTTGCTTCTGTATCCGTCCGGTTATCGAACGCCGCTGCAGATAAAATGTGTCACCTATACAGGTATTCCCTTTTATTGCCAGCTCCTCCCCCACAAGCTGATTCCTGCCCCAGTAAGACCAATGAAAGCCCCACTCAAGGCCCATCAGGAATAAAACCCACAAGCACCGGTGCCATATACACAAAAAAAAAATCCGCTCCAGCACCACCCGTAAGGTCAGGCACTGAAGCGGACTCCCAATCTATTTCTATTCTAAAAACCGATGCTGTTCCGAAAAATTATTCTGCAGATTCTTCAGCAGCAGGTTCCACAAATTCAGTTTCACCGTTTGCAATCAGCAGGTTATACCACTGAATCAATTTCTTGATATCACTGGTGTGTACACGGTCACGGTCGTACTCAGGAAGCACTTCTGCCATGAAAGCATGCAGTTCCTCAGCCGATGCCTTCTTGTAATCCAATGCAGCCACTGCCCCATTTTCTTTCTGTTTTACGGCCTCTAATACATTAGCCAAAGGTACCTCATCGTCGTCTGTGTACATTGCAATGTCACCCAGTGAAATCACTTTATCGCTGGCATAGATAGGCATGCGCTTCTTGTCAGGCGATACCGATTCAACGATCAACATATTTTTAGCCTGAGAAATCAATCTATATAATCCCGGCTTTCCTGAAATTGCCAAAATAGTCTTCAACATATTCTATTATTTATATTAATGATATAATAAACAAAAATACAACTCCTCCCTGACATACACAAACATTAGTCTTCATTTCTCACGTTCAATACAGACAATATCCGCACCAGTTGAGCATGTATGTCTGAGGTTTCCGCATTCTCCACCGAGAAATCAGACAGCCGATTACGCTCTTCATCGGAAATCTGAGCCGTAATTCTTTCCAGCACCTGCTCCCGGCCGACCCTGTCACGCTCCATGACACGAGTGATTCTCAATTCGAGAGGAGCCGATACGGTCAGGGTCTTATCTACCTCCCGGTCGAACCCCGATTCGAAAAGAATGGCCGACTCCACTCCTACCAGCTGACATCCTGCCTGTTCCTGACGGAAAGCCCAGTTCCGGAAATCTTCCTTTACCCGGGGATGTACAATCGCGTTGACCTTTTGCGCATTTTCCGGACTCGAGAATATATAAGCGGCCAGCAAGGGCTTGTTCAGGCCTGCAGCCGTATAGACCTCCTCTCCCAGCAACGCAATCAGGTCGGCACGGATGCCTTCATGCTCCAGCATCAGCCGCTTGGCTTCCCTGTCGGTGTCATAGACCTGCACCGAAAAGCCCTCTTTCAGGCAGCGGGACACGAAAGACTTTCCGCTGCCTATTCCTCCGGTAATTCCCAGTTTAATCATTTTCACTCTGCTGTTCTATCAAATAATCCACTTCCGAAGGAGCTATCCTTACGTGATCCACGAATCCGGGCATCCTTGTCAGCTTCAGAGGAAGCTTATCGCCCTTGTTGTGCATAATGTCATGGTAGGACACACTGATCTGGAAATCGCGGGCAGAAACATCCTTGAAGCGCTTCAGACCCACCTGAAACGACACCTGCACCTTTGAAGGGAAGGTACGCAGTACCTTTCCGGCAGGGAAATCGGTTCCGGTCACAGGTACCTCTACCGTCTTTTCCGAATACATGTCTACGAAGATGGACAGGTCGACTACCGGAGGAACGAATTTCGCTCCCTTGACCGGCACAAAACTGACTTTCTGGGAAAGGGTATCCGTCACGTCATCCAGATCAAGTTCGGCAATATAGGCATGATCCAATGTCTTCAACACCTCTTCGGGGGCGTATACCATCACCGAATCCGGAGAAAACCGGAAATGAGAGATATAATACTGACGGCCCGGCTGTATCTTTCCATTCATACGGACCGGAATTTTCTTTCCCTTGGCACGGGTATAGATGAATTCCAGGGTATCCGGACGGATGGACAGGAGGCGGGTGGAAACATTCAACTGACTGGAAATTCTTTTCTGAAGTTCATTGGTAGGGATAATCACCCGGGGGCCTTTCTCCTGATAATCCTGAAAGTCAAAAGTCACAGGAAAAAATGTTCTTCCCAACATATAGTTCAGCAATACAGTTCCCCGGTCCTCTACCTGTACCTGTATATCTTCCGGAAACTCGGCCGTAAGCACGATGTCCTTCGGAACGTTCTTCAATCGAATGGGAATACGAAAATCAGTCTGAAAAACCTCATCCAAGGTCTGCAAGGCCCAAAAGCCGAAAGAGACCAGGGTAAAAAATAAAAAAATCAGATATTCTCTGCATCTCTGACTCAGCATAAAATATCTGATTTTCAACAACACTAGCCTCGCATAAGGCTTAATGTTCTTAAAATCGAACATAGTATTATTATTTTTTATTTGTTTGCCTGAGCTTGTGCGTCAGCATAAATCGAATTACGGTCAACCTTGATTTTAACTCCAGATGCAATCTCTACGATAACGGCATTGTCTTCCAGTTCTTTGATCTTTCCATAAATACCGCCTGCAGTTATAACCGACTGACCCACTTCAAGATTTTTACGGAAATTTGCGATTTCCTTCTGCTTTTTATTCTGCGGACGTATCATAAAGAAATACATGATCGCAAAAATAACCAGCATCATAATAAGAAAAGAGAAATCTCCTCCTCCCTGTGCCTGCAAAAATACAGTTAGTAAATTCATATCCTTAATTCATTATTATTGTTAGACGAAACAAATATATCAATTTTTCGTCAATTTGCTTTCCTTTTTCAATTGATTAACAATTCCATCCAATGTACCGTTGATGAAGGCTCCGCTCTTCGGAGTGCTGTACAACTTGGCAATTTCCACGTATTCATTCAATGAGACGCTGACAGGAATGTTCGGGAAACTCAGGATTTCGGCCAGTGCAATCTGCATGATGATCACATCCATCACAGCCACACGGTTCAGATCCCAGTTCTTGGAATTCTCACTGATGAGGTGACGGTAATAATCGGCATTCAAGATGGTACGACGGAACAGGCGGCGTGCAAAGTCCTGATCTTCCTCGTCCTTGAATTCCGGCAACAGCGGCTGCTTTTCGGCATTCTTCGGATCGAAACGCTTGATGGTCTTCAGCACAAAGGTATCCACGATTTCCTTATCGTCGTTCCAGTACAGACTCTGGTCTTCCAGTACGGCATCCAGTGCCTCGTTATTGAAAATGATTTTCTTATAAATCTTTCTCCAGAACTCACGGTCTTCTTCATAAGAAGCCTCTTCGCTTGCCATGTATTCCTTATAGATATCGCTATCAGCAATCTGTTCCCAAAGTCTCTTGATGAAATCTCCTTCGTTTTCCCAGGTTTTCTTCTGAGAAGAGGCAAACTGATTAAGCTGCTGATTGATTTCCAGCTGAGCGATAAAACGGTTGTCTACGAATTTGGTATTGGGGTTCAGATCTTCCGGCGTCGGAGCCAGTTTGTGCTTTGCGGCATCCAGACGTTTACCAGCATAACGGGTAACTTCTACCATGAGGAGCAACAGATAGTTATACAAATCGTATGCTTTAGATAAGCTGAAGAACAACTCCTTTTCTGCAGTATCCAAATTTTTACCACCGTTCTGATAATAGGCATAGATTATCTGAACTATCTTAAGACGAATAAGAACTCTGTTAATCATAACTATTTTATAAGTCAATATAATTTTTTGCAAAAATAGATATTTTTCCACATACAATACAAGCCATTTCCGTTTTTTTTGTCTAAAAAATGAGCTTATCAATATTTTTTGACCTGGGAACTTTGTACATTTCAAAAAAATAAGCAATTTTGGGCAGTAAATCAAAACACAGGATTCTTAATATTTGCATTATGGAAGATTTAAAGGTGAAAAATACAAAGAATGAGAAGGACAAGGAAATCGTTTTTTCCAAGGCAATTAAAGCAGGTAAACGAATCTATTATTTAGATGTAAAGAAAAACAGAAAGGATGAAATGTTTCTGGCCATTACAGAAAGCAAGAAAATCATCAACGGGGAAGGGGAAGATCCACAAATCAATTTCGAAAAGCACAAAATATTTTTATATAAAGAAGACTTCCACAAATTTATCAACGGTCTGACTCAGGCTATACAGTTCATTGAGGAAAACCAGCACATGCCGGCAAAGGAAGAAGGCAAAAACGAAAATGAAGATGCACAGGAAGAAGGCAGTGACGCCTCTCTGCATCCCGATAAATTCAAAATAGACATTGATTTTTAAGATTTAAGAGATAAAGCAAAGGGGATTTTCTTTGAACTTTCAAAAAAAAGCACTACCTTTGCCCCGCTTTTTCAAGTTCATCGTGTGATATACCACATCGTGTGATGGCGAATTAAGCAATACTTAATTTAGAGTAACACAAAAAATTTAAGAAAAATGAAATCAATCGAAATCAAAGGTTCTTTGAGAACTGAAACTGGAAAGAAAGCTACTCACAGCTTGCGTAAAAACAACGGTGTTCCTTGCGTATTGTACGGAATGCAGAAAGACGAAAACGGCAACCAGGTTGCAACTCACTTCACTGTAACTGTTGACGGTCTGCGTAAATTGGTATACACTCCGCATATCTATGTGGTAGACTTGAACATTGATGGCAAAATCGTAAACGCAATCATGAAGGACATCCAGTTCCACCCTGTAACTGACGCTATCCTGCACGTTGACTTCCTGCAGATTAACGAAGAAAATCCGATCGTAATGGAAGTTCCTGTACAGTTGGAAGGTCTGGCTGAAGGTGTTAAGGCCGGTGGTAAATTGGCTCTTCAGACCCGCAAACTGAAAGTGAAAGCTTTGTACAACTTGATTCCTGAACGTCTGGTAGTTGACGTTACTAGCCTGGGACTGGGTAAGACTATCAAAGTTGGTGAATTGAAATACGAAGGCTTGCAGTTGCTGAACGCAAAAGAAGCTGTAGTATGTGCTGTTAAATTGACTCGTGCAGCTCGTGGTGCTCAGGCAGCAGCTAACAAGTAATCATTTTAAACAGTAAGAAAATCCCTTTCAATGAAATACTTGATTGTAGGGTTGGGTAATATCGGTGAAGAGTACCGGAACACCCGACACAATATAGGATTTATGGTATTGGACGCCTTTGCAAAGGCGTCCAATGTTATTTTCAGAAACGGCAGATACGGAGATACGGCTACGCTTTCGCTCAAGGGACGCCAGCTGATCCTGCTGAAGCCTTCCACTTACATGAACCTGAGTGGAAATGCGGTGCGCTACTGGATGCAGCAGGAGAATGTGCCTTTGGAAAATGTCCTGATCATCGTCGATGACCTGGCACTTCCGTTCGGCAGTCTGAGACTCAAGGGAAAGGGCAGCGATGCCGGACACAACGGACTGAAGCATATTGCCGCCACACTGGGTACGCAGAATTATGCACGCCTGCGCTTCGGTATCGGCAATGATTTTCCCAAGGGAGGACAGATTGACTATGTATTAGGTCATTTCGGCAAGGAAGATATGGAACTGATGCCGGAACGCCTGGACACGGCAGCCGAAATCATCAAGAGTTTCTGTCTGGCTGGACTTAACATCACCATGAACCAGTACAATAACAAATAAATGTATTCTTTATATGGCCGAAGCAAGAATTGACAAGTGGCTGTGGGCCGTACGGGTTTTCAAGACGCGTACCATCGCGGCTGAAGCATGCAAAAAAGGAAGGGTATCCATCAACGGCAGTCAGGTGAAACCGGCAAGAATGGTAAAGCCCGGCGATGTGATACAAGTCAAAAAATCTCCTATCACTTATTCCTTCAAGGTTCTTCAGGCCATCGAAAAAAGAGTCGGAGCCAAAATCGTTTCCGAGTTTATGGAAAATGTCACGACTCCCGATCAGTATGAATTGCTCGAAATGAGTAAAATCAGCGGATTTGTGGGAAGGGCCAAGGGTACCGGACGACCGACAAAGAAGGACCGGCGCGACCTGGACGACTTTTTTACTCCGGAGTATCTGGACGACCTGGAATTTGATTTTGACCTGGATGAGGAAGACGAGGAAGAAGAAGATAAATGATGGAAGGACATCGGGCCTCTGAACGCATAAAAAATCGGGTATGAAACTCATTGGTTTCATACCCGATTTTTTCATCAGTAAGGTGAAATATAAGGATATGTCATCACTGATTCTGTCCGGATGCACCGATATAATAAAATCTTTATAAGATATTTACTCCACAGGCATTTACCTCACGCGGCACAAGACCGGCTGCCGGTACCGGAAGGCACGTCCGGTTTATTTTTCCTCCGCTACCCGGTTCTTTTCCGCCTCTACCTCGGCCAGAAACAGCTTGTTCAGGTTTCTCTCCTCTCCTACTACCCACACAATGTCTCCGGCTCCCAATACCATATTCACCTCCGGAGTACGCAACAGGTTATCACCGGAGAATTCAACTCCGACTATCAGGCAATGGAAATGGGCACGGATGCCGCTGTTTCCGATGGTCTTTCCGGCCAGGTCAGAATGACGGCCGATAACAAACTGTTTAAGCTGCATCTCGTATTTTTCGAAATCGTCGTCACGGCACGCATCTGCCACCTTTTCTGCAGCCGCCGCAAAATGAGAGAGCTGCTCGTCGGTTCCGATTACCTGAATCGTATCGTTCGGGAAGATGCACGAATTTCCATCGGGAATATTCACCCGGTGGGTACCGCGGATGATGGAAGCCACGTGCACGCCAAACTTGTTTCCCAGGTTCAGTTCCCTCAGCGTCTTCCCTGCCCAGGAAGAATCTGCAGAAATGACATAATCACTCAGGTGCAGGTCGCGGTCGAGGAGTATTCCTGCATATTCCGGCCGCTTTTCTCCCAAGAAGACCTGGTGCATCTCCTTGGAACGGAGGTTCTGTACGAAGGTTCTTTCGAGCACAATAGACTGTTTTTTCAGGAAGCGGGAAAAGATGATCAGTGCCACCACCACAATGGCGATTCCCGTAACCAGCGCAGCCGAAGCCTGAAACAGTTCCTCGATGATGAAGACCAGGAAACTGATGGCTATCACGATACGCAGCAAGATCAGTGAGATCAGCGGAGCGTGGTTAAAGCGGTTGTCAGACCACAGGGCCTTGAACTCCCGCGAGCGGTTCTTCTTCATGATCAGTGCACGCAAGAAAGGAGATACGGCTCCCACCGTAACAACGGCCCCTGCAATTCTTCCCGGAAGGTCTCCCAACAGGTCCGTCAGCAAAGGCACGACCACATGCAGACAGAACAGGGTCATGGCGATGGACAGCACCGTATATACCAGCGTAATCCGCACAATGGCAGACAACAGTTTTTTCCAGTTGCTCGAATGGTCCATGCCCTGCGTTCCCGATGAATAACGGTCGAGCAAGCGCATCCAGCGTTCGGGCACGTGTCTGTTCACAAACTGATAGGCAGGTTGCGACAGACGGATCATATAAGGAGTCAGAAAGGTTGTAATCACGGATACCGCCACCACAATCGGATAAAGGAAGGAACTGGTGACATTCAGGCTGACTCCGAGCGAAGCGATGATGAAGGCAAATTCACCGATCTGCGTCAGACTGAATCCGCACTGCATGGCGGTCTTCAGCGGTTGTCCGGAAAGCAGGACACCGGCCGTACCGAAAATGGTCTGTCCCAGCAGCACGGCAAGTACAATGGCCAAAATAGGGAACTTATATTCCACAATCATGGCGGGGTCGACCATCATTCCCACTGATACGAAGAAGATGGCCCCGAACAGGTCCTTGACCGGAGCAACGAGTTTGTCGATGTGTTCCGACTCTACCGTCTCGGCCAATATGGACCCCATGATAAAGGCTCCAAATGCCGGTGAGAAACCGACCTTGGCGGCCAGTACCACCATACCGAAACAAAGACCCAGAGACATGATGAGCAGGGTCTCGTTGTTCATCAGCTTGCGCATGCGCTTCAGGAAAAGCGGAATCAGGTAAATACCTACCACAAACCAGAGCACTAGGAAAAAGACGAGCTTGCTCAAGCTGTATATCATCTCTCCTCCCTCGAAATTCTGGCTCACAGCCATTGTAGAAAGCATTACCATCAATACGATGGCCAGGATATCTTCCAGGATCAGGATACTCAGCACCAGACCGGCAAAACGCTGCTGCCGCAACCCCATATCATCAAAAGCCTTGTAAATAATGGTGGTAGAAGACATGGCCAGCATTCCTCCAAGGTAAATACAGTCCATCTGTTTCCATCCGAACATCCATCCTACCGAGACTCCGATGCAGATCATGCACAGAATAATGGTGCAGGCAGAGATTACGGCTGAACCTCCTACCCTCATCAGTTTCTTGAAACTGAATTCAAGTCCCAAGGCAAACAGAAGGAAGATTACACCGATTTCCGACCAGGTCTGGATATTGGCCGAATCCGTTACCGAAGGAGTAAATTCAAAATGAGGACTGGCCATGAAACCGGCCACGATATATCCCAGGACTAAAGGCTGCTTTAATTTCTTAAAGATAAGTGTCATGATACCGGCACACATCAAAATCAACGCCAAATCACTGATAAGAGGAGCTAAATGTGACATTTCTTTAATTTTTGTTATGTAGGTCGGCGGCATTGCTGCCGCTTTCCCCATTAAGAACTGTACGTGCGACTTTCACCGCATACAGCTCCGATAATTCTAAATTTAATTCTCATAAAATTAAATCGGCTCATAATCATC
>NZ_JABSOE010000073.1 GCF_013618865.1 Phocaeicola faecicola | reverse complement strand
TTCCCCCGTTTTGGCTGCCAAACCTTATTTTCGGGGGAATATCTAAAGATACAAAAAAGCCAACTAATTCGCAATACATTGTGTATGAATTAGTTGGCTAATTTTATACTATTTACTGAGTGTCCCTCCCATAAATAGTACAAACGAAAATACTATTTATGGGAATGTCTTTTATTACGGGTATGCCCCGCAGTACCGTTATTGCAATGTCTTCACTTTATAGCGGTCGCCGGTAGCCTTTACCACGTCTTTCAGGAACTGTTCTGGATATCCCGGGCGCTCCAGCGGAGCCACGTTGCCGGTTGTCGGACGCACCAGCTTACCGTTTTTCACCAGTTTGCGTACACCGTCGTTGTAGCGTACAATCAGGAATTCACCCAACTGTTTCCAGCGGTCAACAGCAGTCTGGGCACACATGTTCGTATAATCAGTCAGGAATTCCTTGGCCTTTTCCGGATTCTCGTTATACAACTTCATCGCAGCCGATTCGACTCCCTCCTGTGCATAAGCATACGTATTTTCAAGTTCGTTCTGCACCGTACGCATATCATCTACCATCTGGCTGTAACGGGGACGGATCATGTCGGCTACCCAGTTGTAAATCCAGAAAGCCGAATTCCATGAGAAAGTCACACAGTCACCTTCTCCCTCTGCATACGAAGCAGGGATACGGTCGGTATTGCAGTACACCGGAGTGAAGACCGTCATATTGGCATCATCCAGACCAAACCAGAGTACTCCTCCAATGGCATCAGGCAGGTTGGCACGCATTTGTGACACAAATGAGAAAGCACTCTGCTGGGTAGAAATCGGGCGTTCGTTGAAATACTCCTGTCCGTCTACCTTGAAGGTAAGCGGTGACAGACGGTAAGGCATCTGGAAAGGACCGGCTCCCAGATCCTGGGTAATGTCCAGCGGAGTACCCTCGTAATGGTCGCGCATTGCCTGCTGGATATCACGTACCGACAACTTCCGGTCGGGTTTCACGTACAGCGGCATCGGTTCCTTGCTCTCTCCCTGAACATAAGGCAGGTAAGCCTGTCCGGTAGCCTTGCTGAACATATTATAATAGCTCCATACACGGGCTTCGCAGGCACGCAGGCCGCTGAAATCAAGCGGGCAGTAAGCATCTGCAAAACTGAAGTCCTTGTTGGCTCCACTGAAATATCCCTTTTCACGGGCAAACGAAATCACATCCGGAGAATACAGACAGTTGTCCTTGTCGCTCATATCGAATTTATGGATACGGCTCTGGTTGGCATGTGCCGCGATGCAATCGTCCGGAATACGGACAGCCACCCACACGGCTCCCTTCACTCCAGGACCCTTACCGATCATTTCCATGATCCAGGCTTCATTCGGGTCGGCAATCGTAAACGACTCACCACTGCTGTAATATCCATATTCCTTCACCAGGCTGGTCATGATCTTGATAGCTTCCTTAGCGGTACGCGAACGCTGGAGCGCTACATAAATCAAACTTCCGTAGTCCATGATAGCAGTAGTATCCACCAGTTCCGGACGACCTCCGAAAGTAGTCTCCGCAATCGTCACCTGAAATTCATTGATGTTACCTACCACATTATAAGTCTGCTTGGCTTCCTTAATCTGTCCCAGGAACTTGCCGGTATCCCATTCATAGATATCCCGCATGGCTCCTGCCGGATAGGTTGCAGCCGGATAATGGCACAAAAAACCGAACATTCCGTACGAATCGGCAGAATAAGAAACGATAACCGAACCGTCGGCAGAGGCATTTTTACCCACAATCAGGTTGGTACATGCCCATCCTTGCATCACAAAAGCTGTCAGCAGCAAGGCAACTGTCATTAGTTTTTTCATCATACTCTTTTTGGTTTATGAATTAAAATTGAAATTTTTCATATTGTTCATTTCCACAGCAGTCGGTCACCCAGACTTCCATCCGGTGTACTCCCGAACGGGATATCCGGCGGGGATCCTGTATGACCAAGGCTCCTTTCTTCAGTCCAAACAGCACAAACTTTCCGTCAATATGGACTTTATAGCTGGCGATTCCGGATTCAGCATCACTGATTTTCAACCGTATCCGACTGAAATTGCCTCTCCAGTTGCCTTTGTTCAACGGGGTAATGCGGGGAGGTACCGTATCAACCCCTACCGCAAAAGTACCGAAGGTGCGTACGCGTGCCTTTACCCAACCGTTCTCCATCTTTCCTCCTATCGGAGTATGTCCCTTACCCCACCTCTGAAGGATATAATATTTGGTACTGTCGGCTACCGTGCGATGGCGCACACCGATGCTCAGTTCACAAAATCCGTGCAGCGGCGTATGACCGGTATCCAGCACATAGTCGAAGGAAGTACGGGCACTGTCGCCTGACACCTTTTTGTCCAGCCAGGCATTCTCATACAACATTCCCTGAGGAATGACCAGCTGCATTCCCGGCTGCTGTATCACATTCGTACGGTCCCATCTCAGCAGGGTCTTTCCCGGGTGTTCCTGCTGCGGAATCTCCTGCCGCTTTCCCCTTACCGTAAACCGATAGGAAGAACGGTTGCCGAAATTATCCTCCAGCTCATAGCGGAAACGATAGTCGCGCTCTTCATCAATCGTCACCACTCCCCGGCAACTGTCGGTCTGAAGCAACTGCAGACGGTTTCCCGGAGCCCGGTACGAGCGCATGATCAGGCGCCGGCTGCGCATCAGTTCATCGTAATCCGTAAAAGCATTGATCATCCGGTTTTCGTCCGCACGCACACTGTCCGTAAGACTGTGAAACACCTCCCGGTCGTCTACAAACAGCTTCACCGAATGGACTCCGTAGAAATTGGAAGTCCCGTCCATATAATCTTTCGCACTGATACCCGTATAAATCTTTCCCCAGGCAGTGACCGGCTGCTTCAATCCGGATACCGCCACCAGTTTCCTGCGGCTGCTTCCTTCTACCACTCCTTCATTCTCCAGCGGATAAATGCCTACCAGGGAAGCCACCGGGGCCTTATGGTCTTTCAGCATACGGCGATAAAACGGCATCGGGTCAATGTAGGTTCCTGTCTCCGTATCCCTCATTTCGAGGTGAAGATGCGGACCGGCCGATGCCCCTTCATTTCCGCTCCAGGCGATAATCTCTCCCTGTCTGACAGGAAATTCATCGGGTGTAAACGTCAGACTGCACACAAACGTCTCATTGGCATACTGATATTCCCTTACCCGCTTCTGCACGCCGTCCGAGAACCGTTCCACGTGTCCGTATACCGATGTATGTCCGTCGGGGTGAGCCACATATACTACCTGTCCGTATCCTCCATGCTGTACGGCCACCCTCGAAATATACCCTTCGGCCACACAGTGTACCGGCTTTCCCGTCACTCCCTGTGTCTTGATATCGATTCCGTTATGAAAATGATTCGGACGCAGTTCACCGAAATTGGCACTCAGCAGCAAAGGAAAATCAAAAGGAGAAACCCAGGCCTCTCTGGACTTTTGCTGGGCAATTGCCACACTTCCGGTTGCCAGCATCCAGCTCCACAATATTATCTTTTTTATCATAATAATTTCATTCTCTCTTATCCACTTTACAAAGGTAAGGTTTTCACCCAATTCAACCAAACATACGTTACTACTTCCTGTCTGTAAACGGGATGATTTTCAGGTTCTGATACGCTTTTCTGAAAACCTTGCCCACAAATTATTAAATAAATATTTGGAAAATATGCAAAATCCCCATACCTTTGCAGCATCAAATTCAAAACAAACAGACAATGATGAACCAGAGACTACCACATATCAGCCTATGCAACGATGCATGCATCTCCCGGATGTATGCCCACTGTGGTGCGCACGTTCACTGGTTCAGCGGTTTCCTATAAGTATTCTCCACCGGTCTTTATCACTTATTTATTTACCGTAAGGGAGCAGCATGCTGTATCCCCAGGCAATACTTATGTCAAATTTAACCTACAAACAGAAATCATATGTTCAACGTTATCGGATTTATGCTTACAGGTATCACTTTGGGATATCTGTTCAGAAACCTGACTATTTTCCAGAAAACAGAAAAAACCATATCCCTCACGATCATCCTGCTGCTGTTCGTGCTGGGTATCTCCGTAGGATCGAATCCCACCATCATCAACAACCTGGGTAAGTTCGGATGGCAGGCAGCCATCATTGCCTTGTCGGCTACCTGCGGAAGCATTCTGGTTTCCTGGTTGGTATTAAAATATTTTTTCAAACAGGAAGGAGGTAACAAATGAAAGGAAGTCTGATTGTCTTACTGTTTTTCATTGGCGGATGCCTGCTGGGAATCACAGGTGTTCTTCCATTCAACCTGCAGCAGGGTAATCTTACCCTGTATATTCTTTATGCCCTGATGCTACAGGTCGGTATCAGCATCGGTTCCAGCAAGAACCTCACAGGCATTCTCCAAAGCCTGCGTCCCAAACACCTGCTGATTCCGCTGGCAACCATCAGCGGTACCCTGCTGTTTTCAGCAGCGGCCAGCCTGTTTCTTACCCAATGGAGCATATTCGACTGCATGGCGGTAGGAAGCGGATTCGCCTATTATTCGCTCTCTTCCATTCTCATCACCCAGTTCAAGGAGGCTTCCCTCGGCATCCAGCTGGCTACGGAACTGGGTACCATTGCCTTGCTTTCCAACATTTTCCGCGAGATGATGGCATTGCTGGGAACTCCCCTATTGCACAAATATTTCGGGAAACTGGCCCCTATTTCAGCCGCAGGAGTCAATTCGATGGATGTGGTGCTTCCCCTCATCACACGATATTCCGGTAAAGAAATGATTCCGGTGGCTATTTTTCACGGAATACTGATTGATATGAGTGTCCCGTTTTTCGTATCCTTCTTCTGCCACCTCTAAGCGTTGCAAAGCAGGATAAAAGTCCTTGTTTCTTCTTCTCTGACAGGAAACAAGGACTTTCTTTTTTCTCTCACCCCATAACTTAAGGTTATAAGGTATAACCCTTTTTGAATAGGTTCACTTGCAAAAATCCACTACCTTTGCCCCCGAAAAGAAAAAACAGATAGATATTAAATCAACTAATTGCATTATATTATGTTCAACAAAGAAAACAGAGGAAACACCCTCCACGGAATTCTGCTCATTACATTATTCTCATTTGCAGCATTCTACATTGCTGAAATCCCCTTTGTAAAAAGTCTTTCATTCAGTCCGCTGATTGTCGGTATCATTTTGGGTATGCTTTACGCCAACAGCCTGCGCAATCATCTTCCGGAAACCTGGGTACCGGGAATCAAGTTCTGTACCAAGCAGATTCTTCGTGCCGGTATCGTACTCTACGGATTCCGACTGACCCTGACCCAGGTTGCAGCGGTAGGCTTACCGGCTGTCATCATAGATACCATCATCGTAGTAGGTACCATTTTCCTGGGCATCTGGCTGGGACGCGTCCTGAATATGGACAAGGAGACCTCACTGATGACTGCCACGGGTAGTGCCATCTGTGGAGCGGCGGCCGTCCTCGGTGCCGAACCGGTAGTGAAATGCGAAGGACATAAAACCGCCATTGCCGTTTCCACTGTCGTAATTTTCGGAACCATCTCCATGTTCCTCTATCCGATTCTGTACCGCGCCGGAATGCTGGACGCACTGGGAGATACCGGAGTAGCCATCTATACCGGAAGTACCCTGCATGAAGTGGCTCACGTAGCCGGTGCCGGAAATGCCATGGACCCGACCGACACACTGGGTATTGCAGGAACTGCCACCATCACCAAAATGATCCGTGTGATGATGCTTGCCCCGGTACTGGTAGTGATGGGACTTGTCTTGTCGAAGAAAAGCGGTAAGACACAGGGAGGAAAACAGGAAAAACGGAAGATTACCATTCCTTGGTTTGCCTTCGGATTCATCGGTATCATCTGCCTGAATACACTGCTGCAGACTGCACTGGGAGTAGAAAGCGTAAAGGAAATTCCACTGAACGGAGCCATCGAATACCTCGATACCTTTATGCTGACCATGGCCATGACGGCTCTGGGTACGGATACCAGTCTCGATAAATTCAAACAGGCAGGAGCCAAACCGTTCGTACTGGCCGGACTGCTGTACATCTGGCTGGTTGGCGGCGGATACCTGCTTACCAAATACCTGGTACCCGTATTGATGTAAGACCTTACCCCATCCGGCTATCGCCGGCATATAAACAAGTATCGGTTCTTGAAAAGTGATTGTTACACTTTCAAGAACCGATACTTGTTTACAGACATTTTTTACAGGCACTGTTCCAGACCATACTTTGCCAGCCTGACGTCTTCAGCACCATGAGCGCCTCCCACTCCGATTCCTCCTACCACACATCCTTCGATGAATACGGGAACTCCTCCCTCCATGACGGAAAAGTTCTCATCCAGGAACTTGATGTCTTCCGGAATCGTTCCTTCCTTTATTCCTTTCATAATCTCTCCGGTTTCCCGCTTCTGGGAACAGGCTGTATAGGCTTTCTTGTAACTGGCCTTGATTGTATGCACTCCGGCACGATGATGCCTGAGTACGGCCAGTGTCTGGCCCGAACGGTCGACTACGGTGACGGTCACCGCCAATTTTTCCTTTTCGGCCTGAAGAAAAACGGCCTGTGCCATTTTCATGGCCATCTCTCCGGTCAGCACCGGTTCCTTGGGAACGCCGGCATGTTGTGAAAATACATTCATGGATGATCCTATAACAATCAGTAATGCAAATAATAATCTCATACAGACAACTATTTATTATAACCCTACTTTAAAGCCCAGATTAACGATGGCCCGGGAGGCAATCTCATGATCGTTCCATCCTCCTCCACCTCCGGAAACTCCGATGCTTCCAATCAGCTTGCCTTCTGCCCAGACCGGAACCCCTCCTCCCAGCAGCAACAATTCCGGCAGGGTTGTCAGGTTGGTTGAGGTCGGATCGGCTGCCGCCTTCTGCATCAGTTCCCAGGTAGCGTTCTTGGTAGAAACGGCGGTATAGGCTTTCCTTCTGGAAGCCTCCGTATTATGAGGTCCCACCCCGTCTCCCTTCAGGAGCAACAAAGTGGTACCGGTGGCATCAAGTACGGCCACTGAGACATTCTTATCCATCTTCCTGGCCTCCGAAACCGCTTCTTGTGCCAGTTTCAAGGCTCCATCCATATTCAGACTGGAAGAAGTCGCATAATACTGAGCCGGCAGACTGATTCCCAGACAGCTCAGACATACAATCAGCAAAACTTTCAGTTTCATACGCAGTCTCTTTTAACCGTTGTCCATCAGTTTCCTCTGTAAGTAGAATACCCGTACGGCGACAACGTAATGGGCACATGATAATGGTTGTCGTCCTTAATCTGGAAGACTACATCGATGAAAGGATAAAAACTGTCCTGACCTTTCGCCTCAAAATAAGGGCCTACATGATAAGTCAGTTTGTATACCCCCTTGTTATCGGCATTGTCGGGAAGGAAATCCTTGATCCGGCCGTTTTCATCGGTAACCTTCTCGTCCACCTGTGTCCAGGTATTGTCTGTCGTATCCAACTTATAGAGACTTATCTTGACTCCAGGGGCAGGAGAGCCGGAGTTGATGTCAAGAATGTGGCTGGACAACTGATAAGAACGGTTCTGTGCAAAAGACCACTGAGATGCAAATAAAATAAATGATAAAAATAAGAGTAGTTTAGTTTTCATAATTTTCAGGTTTCTAAGTTAATAAATCGGTTTTTCTACTGCAAAACTAAACAATATTGTAATTATTACAAAATAGTTTTTATAATATTACCGTTTATTTTCATTTTTTACAAACCTCAGATTCACCTGATTACATCTAATACACCTATATATTGTCCTACAGATAAAAAAGAATGATTGCTTTCATCAATACCCAGGTTTGGGACATACCCGTCCGGGGATTTTATTCTCCTCCAGGTAATGGTGCATGAAGCGGATAAAATTCAATGCCCCCGATTCCTCCTGTCCCAAGGCAGAAACAAAGCAGAAATGCCGCTTGAACTTCATTTCCGGAACTTCCACAATGCGGAAAGCCCCACTTTCCAGTTCGTCATAAACCGAAAAGACCGATACGATTCCCGCACAGTGACTGTACCTCAGAAAAGACTTGATGCTTTCCGTGCTGCCCAGGTTCATCTTTACCTTCAAAGAAGAAAGTTTAAGTCCCCGTTCCGCCAGAGCCATCTCAATCGTATCCAATGTTCCCGAACCGCGCTCGCGCAATACCAGAGGCAGTTGCGTGAACTCCTCCACCGAAAGCTCCTCGGGCACCTTCTCTCCCACCTTTGCCGAAACCACCGTCACCAGTTCGTCACACAGAAAAGGCTCATATTTCAGTACCGGAGAACGGAAAACTCCCTCCACCATCCCCAGGTCGATGACATGCTCCTGAAGAGCCTGTTCGATATTCCGTGAATTGGTATCAATCAGTGAAATCTGGATTTTAGGAAACTTCTCCGTAAACTTTGCCAGCACAGCCGGCAAGATATACTGTGCAATGGTAGTACTGGCTCCCAGCCTCAGCAGACCGGTATATTCATTGTGCAGCAGATGCATGTCGTATTCCAGCCTCCGGTATTCCGACAAAATCCGCTCGCAGTGCTCCAGCATGACCTGTCCGGCCTCCGTCAGCGAAATCCGGTTTCCCAGACGGTTGAAAAGCCGGGTCTGGTACATCCCCTCCAGTTCGCGGATGTGCTTGGTGATGGCAGGCTGGCTCACGAACAGTTCCTGCGAAGCCTTCGTAAAACTCAGGTTCTTCGCCACACTGTAAAATACCTTCAGACGGAAATCAGACATACACCCCGGAATTTAAGTCCTACAATTCTTCGGCGCGGATTCCCAGCGACTGCAACAAGGGAAATCCCAGCATCTCAAAATGAAACTTGCCTTCGTATGCCGGAGGATTCATTCCGAAGATTGCAAAATCTTCCTTTCCGGAAACCTCGGCTACTGCCTCGGCCAGTGCATTCCCGTATTCCACCTCATCGGGAACGGCAATCAGGCGCTTTACGTCCTTGGACACGCCGGCCAGCATCAGCGATTCACGGAAAAGTTCCTCCCGGCTAGCCATGTCGGAAGTCTGGAAGGCATACAGCGAGAACTCTCCCAACTGACTCTGGAAAGCCACTCCGTGCATTTCTTTTTCCAGGTCGGAAGGAGTACAGAAAGGCATACGGCTCTCTCTCGAGTCGTACACGAATATGACCTGTATCTCGTGCTTTCCCTCACTCAGTCCCGCATCCAGCGCCATGCATTCCAACAGCACAGCCAAATCGGCCTTCGGCAGGTCACGGTTGACTACAGGAGCAAAATGATTACTTATATCCTGTCCCACTTTATTCAGATAAGATGCATCAATCAGCATCACGACCGGAGAAAAAGGTATCTTTATATTTTCCATATACATTTTATTTTCGGGGTTTAAAGATACGCTTTTCTTCCGAATTACGCCCCATAAGCCCTGCAATTCCCTTCATTTTTTCACAAAGCGCCATCGCTCCGGCGACTTTACAAAGAGTTGCAAAAAAAATCAGGAGAGGTTCCGAAGACCCTCTCCTGACCACGCTCCTTGCAAGCTATCATACTCTGTAAATCGATTCAGTTTATTTCAGTTCTTCACCTTTATCGGTAAAAAATGCACCGAATTCCACTTCATCTTCTCCGGCAAGAGTGAACTGGTAAACTACCATTCCATCTTCTTCAGTTTCTACAGCTGCCGATTTGATTGCAGCACCCGGATAAGCTTTTGCCACAGCATCCAACACTACCTGTGGAACCTCCTTTAAATCAACCGGAGTGAAATCACCCACTGCAGCCATCTGCACAGCTTCCGACAACATCGGTGCCTGGTGTGCAAAACTTACCACGTTCATTCCCAATACCATCACTGTTGCAATAAATAATTTCTTCATAATCACAAATTTTAAAGAGTTAAACTTATAGCGAGGAATCAATTACCCTGCCTGTCTTGCCTAATTACAGACAATCCCGGTGCCAAAAATCCCCTCATTCACAAAATACACTGTAAATCAAGCATTTATAAAAATCACTATCCGTGCCATTCACATTCCGGTTGAGGAAATATGCCACAATTCTGAGGAAATGAAACGTGAAAATCACAAAAAATCCACATCTTCCCCACTGTTTTCCTTCCCCTCCCTCCTCTTTTCGGGGCCATCCCCGACATTACGTCAACCCCCGACTGCCATTTTGTGTCGGAATCAGACAAAATTTCAGTCGTAAAACATTGATAATATGACATTTAGTCATAAATCACCTTCATTTTGTTTCTGGCAAGAGATTTGATATACAGATGCTGAAAGTTTTAAATCAGAAACAAAGAAAGGAGAAACAATATATGAACTTCAACAACTTTACTATCAAATCTCAAGAGGCCGTTCAGCAAGCTGTCAACCTGGTACAAAGTCAGGGTCAGCAAGCCATCGAGCCGGAACATTTGCTGGCAGGGCTGCTTAAAGTGGGCGAGAATGTCACCAACTTCATCTTCCAGAAACTGGGAATGAACGGACGCCAGATCGCCACTGTAGTAGAAAAGCAAATTGCTTCTCTGCCTAAAGTCTCGGGAGGTGAACCCTACCTGAGCCGCGATGCCAACGAAGTATTGCAGAAAGCCGTGGAAGTTTCCAAGTCACTGAACGATGAATACGTTTCACTGGAAGCCCTGCTGCTGGCTTTGCTTCAGGTAAAGAGTACCGCATCCACCATCTTGAAAGATGCCGGTATGAACGAGAAGGAGCTGAAAGCTGCCATCGAAGAACTGAGACAGGGACAGAAGGTCACTTCTCCCTCGGGTGAAGATACCTATCAGTCACTGAGCAAGTACGCCATCAACCTGATAGAAGCTGCACGAAGCGGTAAGCTCGACCCGGTAATCGGCCGTGACGAGGAAATCCGTAGGGTACTGCAGATTCTGAGCCGCCGTACGAAGAACAACCCGATCCTGATCGGTGAACCGGGTACCGGTAAGACCGCCATCGTAGAAGGACTTGCACAGCGTATTCTGCGGGGAGATGTACCGGAGAACCTGAAGAACAAACAGTTGTACTCACTCGACATGGGTGCGCTGGTAGCCGGTGCCAAATACAAAGGTGAATTCGAAGAGCGACTGAAATCCGTCATCAACGAAGTCACCAAGTCGGATGGAAACATCATCCTGTTCATCGATGAAATCCATACCCTGGTAGGTGCCGGAAAAGGAGAAGGTGCCATGGATGCCGCCAACATCCTGAAACCTGCACTGGCCCGTGGAGAACTGAGAAGCATCGGTGCCACTACCCTCGACGAGTACCAGAAATACTTCGAAAAGGATAAAGCGCTGGAGCGTCGTTTCCAGACCGTCATGGTCAACGAGCCGGACACCCTGAGTTCCATTTCCATTCTCCGTGGTCTGAAGGAACGTTACGAGAACCACCATCAGGTGCGTATCAAGGACGAAGCCATCATCGCTGCGGTAGAACTGAGTAACCGTTACATTACCGAACGGTTCCTGCCGGATAAGGCCATCGACCTGATGGACGAGGCAGCTGCCAAGTTGCGTATGGAACGTGATTCTCTTCCGGAGGAACTGGATGAAATCGAACGTCGTCTGAAACAGCTGGAAATCGAACGCGAAGCCATCAAGCGCGAGAAGGACGAAGCCAAGCTGAGTCAGCTCAACAAGGAAATTGCAGAGTTGAAAGAGCAGGAAACCTCCTACAAGGCCAAATGGCAGAGCGAGAAAGAACTGGTCAACAAGATCCAGCACAACAAGCAGGAAATTGAACAGCTGAAGTTCGAAGCCGACAAGGCCGAGCGTGAAGGCGACTACGGAAAGGTAGCCGAAATACGTTACGGCAAGCTCCAGGCACTGGAAAACGAAATCAAGGCCATCCAGGAAGACCTGAAGCACAAGCAGGGCGACAGCGCACTGATCAAGGAAGAAGTGACCGCCGAAGACATCGCCGACGTGGTATCACGGTGGACAGGCATACCGGTCAGCAAGATGTTGCAGAGCGAGCGTGAGAAACTGCTCCACCTGGAAGACGAGTTGCACAAGCGTGTCATCGGACAGGACGAAGCCATACAGGCCGTAGCCGATGCCGTACGACGCAGCCGTGCCGGTCTGCAGGACCCGCGCCGTCCGATCGGTTCCTTCATCTTCCTCGGTACTACCGGTGTAGGTAAGACCGAACTGGCAAAGGCACTGGCCGAATACCTGTTCGACGACGATACGATGATGACCCGTATCGATATGAGTGAGTATCAGGAGAAGCATACCGTGTCACGACTCATCGGTGCGCCTCCGGGATACGTAGGATACGATGAAGGCGGACAGCTGACCGAAGCTGTACGACGCAAACCGTACTCTGTGGTACTGTTCGATGAAATCGAGAAGGCACATCCGGATGTATTCAATATCCTGTTGCAGGTATTGGACGACGGACGTCTGACCGACAACAAGGGTCGTACGGTCAACTTCAAGAATACCATCATCATCATGACTTCCAACCTGGGAAGCGCTTACATCCAGAGTCAGTTTGAGAAGATGACCGACAGTAACCGCGAACAGTTGGTGGAAGAGACCAAGAATGAGGTGATGAGCATGCTGAAGAAGACCATCCGTCCGGAGTTCCTGAACCGTATCGACGAGACCATCATGTTCCTGCCGCTGAACCGCGAACAGATTGAACAGATTGTCCGTCTGCAGATCGAAGGCATCCGCCGTATGTTGGACGGAAACGGAGTCACCTTACAGATGACCGACCAGGCTGTCGACTTCATTGCGACTGCCGGCTACGATCCGGAGTTCGGTGCCCGTCCGGTAAAACGTGCCATCCAGCGTTACCTGCTGAACGACCTGTCGAAGAAATTGCTTGCACAGGAAGTCGACCGCAACCGGCCGATCATTGTGGACAGCAATGGCGACGGACTGGTTTTCCGCAACTGAAATGTCTGAATATAAAAATCCATCTGAAAAGTCCGACGGTACCCTGCCAAAGGGTATCGCCGGATTTTTTTATTTATCCGGGAAATAGCGTATCTTTGCAACTTCGATTTCAAAAACCGTTGAATTTATGAAGATAAACAAAAAAACAGGCTTTACCCTGATTGCCGGACAGCTGCTGGCTGCCGGTATCCTGGGATCGGCCGCTTTCTTTTTGATGTGCCGTCCGCTGGCCGGCGAAAAAGCCGGAACCCTCTACGTCGACACGGACGATACGGCCGATTCGGTTTTCTTCAAACTGGAAACGCAGTTGCACGCCAGACACCTGACGGGAATCCGCCTGCTGGCTTCCTGCAAAGACTACGGACAGCAGATACACACCGGTGCCTACCGGTTTACGCCCGACGAAAGAGCCTGGCAGATATTCAACCGCCTGAGAGGAGGACACCAGACTCCCGTACGGCTGACCATCGGCAGTGTGCGGACCCTCGACCGGCTGGCACACAATGTATCCCGCCAGATCATGGCCGACAGCAGCAGCATCGCCCGCCTGCTGGCCGATACCGCCTATGTGAGCCGACTGGGCTACAACACATGTACGTTGCCGGCACTGTTCATCCCCAATACTTATGAGGTATACTGGGACATGACTGCCGAAGAATTCATTGCCCGGATGCAGAAAGAACACGACCGCTTCTGGACTCCCCAGCGCAAGGCACTGGCCGACAGTATCGGACTGACACCGGCCGAAGTGGCTACCCTGGCTTCCATTGTGGACGAGGAAACTGCCAACACAAAGGAAAAGCCGGTAGTGGCAGGACTCTACCTGAACCGGCTGAAAGTGGGAATGCCCCTGCAGGCAGATCCTACCATCAAGTTCAGTCTGCAGGATTTCGGACTGCGCCGTATCCTCTACAAGCACCTCGAGGTGGAAAGTCCGTATAATACCTATAAATATGCCGGACTTCCTCCCGGACCGATCCGGATTGCCTCCATACAGGGAATGGAAAGCGTATTGAATTACGCCCGTCACGATTACCTGTATATGTGTGCCAAGGAAGATTTTTCCGGAACCCACAATTTTGCCAGTACGCTTGCCGAACATTCGCGCAACGCACAGCGCTACCAGAAGGCGCTCAACCGGAGAAACGTCCACTAACCACCTGTATATTTTCCGATTACATCGCCCCGAAAAGCCCGACTTGCTTTTCGGGGCGAAATTGTTATATATTTCCATGAAATAGCAAATAAATCATAATTCACCTTTGAAGTAATCTTTCTTTTACCTATATTTGAAAATTCACAGAAAATTGTAAGTAATTATGGAAAATAGACAGAAAAAATTTATCTTACCGGAGAGTGAGATACCCAGATACTGGTACAACATTCAGGCAGACATGAAGAACAAGCCGCTGCCTCCCCTTAACCCGAAAACCCGTGAACCGCTGAAACCGGAGGACCTGTATCCTGTCTTCGCCAAGGAACTCTGCCATCAGGAACTGAACCAGAGCGATGCCTGGATAGAGATACCGGAAGAGGTGCGCGAAATGTACAAGAACTACCGCTGTACCCCACTAGTGCGGGCCTATGGACTGGAAAAGGCTCTGGGTACACCGGCACATATTTATTTCAAGAACGAAAGTGTCAGTCCCATCGGCTCACACAAGCTGAACTCGGCACTGGCACAGGCATATTATTGTAAAAAGGAAGGAGTCAGCAACGTGACCACCGAAACCGGAGCCGGACAGTGGGGAGCCGCACTCTCGTATGCCGCCCGGGTATTCGGCCTCGAAGCCGCGGTGTATCAGGTAAAGATCAGCTACGAACAGAAGCCCTACCGCCGCAGCATCATGCAGACCTTCGGAGCACAGGTAACCCCTTCTCCTTCCATGTCTACCCGTGCCGGAAAAGACATTCTGACCAAGTATCCCAATCATCAGGGTTCTTTGGGTACGGCCATCTCCGAGGCCATCGAACTGGCACGCACCACTCCCAACTGTAAATATACGCTGGGCTCGGTAATGAGTCATGTGACCCTGCACCAGACCGTCATCGGACTGGAAGCCGAGAAGCAGATGGAACTTGCGGGCGAATATCCCGACATGATCATCGGCTGCTTCGGAGGAGGATCCAACTTCGGCGGTATCTGCTTCCCGTTCATGCGGCACACCATTCTTGAAGGAAAGCAGACCCGTTACATTGCTGCCGAACCGGCTTCGTGTCCGAAACTGACACGCGGAAAATTTGAATACGACTTCGGCGACGAGGCGGGATATACTCCGCTGCTCCCGATGTATACCCTTGGTCACAATTTCACTCCGGCCAATATCCATGCCGGAGGTCTCCGTTACCACGGTGCCGGAGTCATCGTGTCCCAGTTGCTGAAAGACGGACTGATGGAAGCCGTAGACATCCAGCAGCTGGAAAGTTTCGAATCGGGCTGTCTGTTTGCCCGAGCCGAAGGCATCATCCCTGCTCCCGAATCGTGTCATGCCATTGCCGCAGCTATCCGCGAGGCGAAGGCCTGCAAGGAAACAGGAGAAGAAAAGGTCATCCTCTTCAATCTTTCCGGACACGGACTGATTGACATGGCTGCATACGACCAGTACCTGTCGGGCAATCTGATCAATTACAGCCTGTCGAACGAGGAGATTGAAAAAAGCCTCAAAGAAGTAGAACAGCCTTAAACAGGTGTATATAAACCTCATATTTATCCCTCCGCTACCCCATTAAGGAGGGATAAATACGCATTTTTACGGTTTTCTTGAAAAAAATCTCTCAAAAAGCTTGCAGATTCAAAAATAATCCGTACCTTTGCACCCGTGATTGAGAAATCGCTCATCACAAAGCCAGGATGGCCCGTTCGTCTATCGGTTAGGACGCAAGATTTTCATTCTTGAAAGGGGGGTTCGATTCCCCCACGGGCTACCAAAAAGGTTGCAATCAGCCAGACTGATGCACCGGAAAAGGATGGCCCGTTCGTCTATCGGTTAGGACGCAAGATTTTCATTCTTGAAAGGGGGGTTCGATTCCCCCACGGGCTACCAAAAAGGTTGTAATCGGCAAGACCGATACACCGGAAAAGGATGGCCCGTTCGTCTATCGGTTAGGACGCAAGATTTTCATTCTTGAAAGGGGGGTTCGATTCCCCCACGGGCTACAGAAAAAGCTCTGAACAGTGTTCAGAGCTTTTTTTTATTTATATACCTCATTTATATGATAAGGTATCCCGGATGACCATGTAATACGCAAGAGAATCTGCTGCGTAAAGCCAGATTGACGGAATAAAGGTAAAATACCGGGAGAATCCGGAATTCGGCTTCCGAAACTTCATCCGGCTGTTCCGGGGGCAGCCGCCGAAGCTGCCTTTTCCTTATTCAACCGGAAGGATACCGGGAGCGTAAATTTCACGTTCACGGCTTCTCCGCCTGCCATGCCCGGTTTCCACTTAGGCATCTGCCCGATGACCCGGATGGCCTCGGCATCCAGCAGCGGGTCGACAGAACGGAGCACCGTAATATTACCCAGCGTACCGTCTTTCCTTACCACAAACTGAACGATGACACGGCCCTGCACCTTCTTCTGTACCGCTTCGGCCGGATATTTGATCTGTTCTGCCATGAACTTCATACATTCCTTCATACCCCCAGGATATTCAGGCATCTGATCTACTACTGAATATATCTGGCCCGATACCGATTGTACCGGTCCGGACTTCCGGGCAGGAACTTCCCCTGCCGGAGCAGCCCCCTGCGTTCCCACAGGCTGAGCCTTGTGCTGCTTGTCCAGTGAGAAAGATACCGGAATCGTATAACGGACATCGACCGCCTCACCGCGCTGCATGCCGGGCTGCCATTTCGGCATCAATGCAATTACCCGAAGCGCTTCGGCATCCAGAGCGGGATGTATGGAGCGCAAGATCTTCAGGTCGGAGAGCGTGCCGTCTTTTCTGACCGTGAACTGCGCAATAACCCTACCCTGCACACCGGCCTTCACTGCCTCTTCCGGGTATTTGATCTGGGTAGCCAGAAACTTCAGGCATTCTCCCATGCCGCCCGGATACGCAGGCATCTGTTCCACCACGGTAAACGTTTCTCCAGATTCCGTTACCTTCTGTGGAACATCCGTCACAACCAATTCAGACGATATCCGAGCCGTTTCTTCTTTCAGGCAGACACGACCGTCCTTGTTCTTCAGACAGTCTTCCACAGGCAAGACAAGTGTTTCTTTTCCGACATAAGACACACAGATGCGCTGGTCTGTCCCTGCATCAAGCTGGAAACTGCCGTCCTTGCCGGTCACGGCACCTACATTGGTATTGACAATGACTACCGTCGCTCCGGAAAGCGGCTTTCCGGCCTCATCCACCACCCTCATGTTCAGGCGGGCCTTTCCGGAGGATGCCTCCTGCCGGATTGCGGCTGCCGGAACCGATTTTTTCACATCCGGCTGTTCCACAATTGCCGATAAATCATTAACTTTGACACTGGAAATCTCTTCAAGAGGTACGGAGATTTCCGGACGGGCAAAAGCGGCTACTGCTACAGCCGCCAGCGGAAGTACATACAGGTACTTGGCCCGCGCCCACGGATTGGATTTTTTTCGAACCATCATAGTGATACGTTTTTTAAGTGAACTGTGATTCAAGCTGTTGGCAATAGAGTAGAGCCTTGCGCCAACGGCTTTTTTTATTAATAACATCTGATACTGCCGGGCGTCCACTCCGCTGCGGAGCACCTCCTCGTCAGCCTCATATTCATGAATATTCTGTATTTCCTGTTTCAGCAGCCAGGCAGCCGGATTGAACCATTGCAGCCACACGCATATTTCCATCCACAGCAGGTCCCATGAGTGCCCTTTGGCAATATGTGCCTGCTCGTGTATCAGGATATCACGTCCGCCCTCGTCGAGGTCTTTCTGTGAGACTACCACAAACTTCATCCAGCTGAAAGGAGCCAGTTGCTGCCGGTGTATCACCAGCCACGCCCCACTTTCCAACCGCACTTTCCGGCTGTGACGGATCAGAAAAAGCAAGCGCGACAACGACCAGAGGTTGCGCAACAGCAGAAAGGCGATGCCGCACAAATAAACCATGGCCGACGCGATGCTTACCGAAAACGGTACCCTGCTCTCCTCGGAGACAACCGCCTGCACATTCCATTGCTGCATCAGCCAGAGGTCCTCGGCCGACATGACCGAGGCAGCCACCGCCATCGGCTGCTCTACCGTAATCCTTATCAAAGGAAGCAGGGCCGAGAACAGCGTAATCCCCAGTAAGGCAATGCGGTTAAAACGATGGAAGGTCTCCCGGCTGAGCAACAGACGGTAAAAGAGATAAAACAGTGCCAGACAAAGCGACGACTTCACGATATAGACCAGAAAGATTCCCATATCATTATCATTTAAGGTTATTCAAAACGGAATGCGGAAACCGTCTTCCTTATTTTTTCTCGTCCTCTTTTCCCTGCTCCACCATCCGGACAAGCTCTTTCAGTTCCTCTACGGAAATATCTTCCTCCTTGACCAGGGAAGACACCGCTCCCAGAAAAGAATTGTTGAAATACTTGCTGATGATGCTTTTCAGGTTCTTCCGTCCGAAATCCTTCTCGGACACTACGGCATAATACTGATAAGAATTGCCATAGGCAGTATGCGAAAGATAACCTTTCTCCTCCAGTCCCCGCACAATGGTAGACAGGGTATTGAAATGCGGACGGGGTTCTTCATAAAGTTCCACGAGCTGTTTTACAAACATCGGCCCCTTTTCCCAAAAGAAGCGCATGATTTCTTCCTCTTTAGCTGTCAGTGATTTCATATCATATTCAATTGGTTACTGCAAATAACTAAATTTTTTAGTTGATAAACTAATTTTTATAGTTAATATAACTAAAACGATTCGTTCAAGCCACGGATAACCTCTTTTTCAGGTCTCCCGCCCCGGCCACTTATTCCGGCAGCAGCCCGGCAGCAAACATCCACACCTTCATTATGCGTTTCTCCACACATCAAGAAGGAGTTCGCCAAAGGCCGCGGCCTTTTCTCAAAAGATGGCGGGCTTTTCCCAAAAACCTCGCCATCTTTTCCTCCACCTTTCACGATCGGATTCCCGAAAGACAACGATGCAGGATGCAAAAAAACAGCATAAGTTTCCCCGACAGGCACAAATTTTAAATAAAAATCACTAATAAATTCGCCGGAAGTCCGTCTATCCCCCGACTAATGCTTATCTTAGCAACCCCTTATTATACCTTAATCTAACGATTGGGTGCTTTATGATTAATAAAAAACCGTAGAAAACATGAAAAAAAGACTGTTTAACTTCACTGCCTCCCTGGCATTACTCACTACCGTGTCATGTGGCAGCCAGCCTGAAAGCACGTATGTCAAACACGTGGTCTTCCCCGAACAGGCCACCCTGGAGGAAAAAGTAGAGATGGCCGCCCGTCTGGTACCTTCCCCACAACAGCTGGAATGGCAACAGATGGAACTGACCGCTTTCCTGCATTTCGGAATCAACACATTCACCGGACGTGAATGGGGAGACGGTACGGAAGATCCCCAACTCTTTAACCCGACCGAACTGGATGCCGAACAGTGGGTACGCGTACTGAAGGAATCCGGATTCAAAATGGTACTCCTCACCGCCAAGCACCACGACGGATTCTGTCTGTGGCCCACCCGCACCACGAAACACTCCGTAGCTTCCTCTCCCTGGAAAGACGGAAAAGGAGACGTAGTGAAAGAACTGAGAGATGCCTGCACCAAATACGGAATGAAGTTCGGAGTCTATCTCTCTCCCTGGGACAGAAATGCCGAATGCTACGGCGACTCTCCACGATATAACCAATTCTTCATCGAACAGCTCACCGAACTGCTGACCAACTACGGAGAAATCCACGAAGTATGGTTTGACGGCGCCAACGGCGAAGGCCCTAACGGCAAGAAACAGGAGTACGACTGGGATGCCTTCTACAAGACCATCCAGCGCCTGCAGCCTAAGGCAGTGATGGCCATCATGGGCGATGACGTACGCTGGGTAGGCAACGAGAAAGGACTGGGACGCGAGACGGAATGGAGTGCAACCGTACTGACTCCGGGCGTTTACGCACGGTCGGAAGAAAACAATGCCGCACTGAACATCGGTCCTACCGCAAAAGACCTGGGCAGCCGGGAAATGCTGGCCAATGCCAAGGAACTGTTCTGGTATCCTTCGGAAGTGGATGTTTCCATTCGTCCGGGATGGTTCTGGCACGAAGAAGAAAACGACCGGGTAAAGAGTCTCAAACACCTTTCAGATATTTACTTCCAGTCGGTAGGCTACAATTCAGTATTATTGCTGAATATTCCTCCTGATACCCGAGGCCTCATCCACGAAGCCGATGTGGCACGACTGAAAGAATTTGCGGCTTACCGGGAAGCGACCTTCAAGGACAACCGGGTAACCAATGGAACAGAGTTGTGGAAAGCACAGCCCGGAGATTCCCGGAGCTATGCCCTCAAAACGGACTCAAAAATCAACGTAGTCATGCTGCAGGAGAACATCTCCAACGGACAGCGGGTAGAGAAATTTGAAGTGGAAGTATGGAAAGACGGCAACTGGGAGAAGACCGGTGAAGGTACGACGGTGGGCTACAAGCGCATGGTGCGTTTCCCGGAAACAGAGGCCGATTCGGTACGTATTACCTTGAACGAATCACGTCTGGAGGCACAGATTACTCAGGTGGCTGCCTACTATGCGGCTCCGGTAACCGACGCGGATGTACAGGTAGCCTGGAACAACCTTCCGAGAGAAACCTGGAAACGGGTGAGCGAACAGCCGCTGGTCATCGACCTGGGCAAGAAGACTGTCCTGAAGTCCTTTACTTATGCTCCGCTGCACGCCCAGGCGAAACCCGATATGGCTTATAAATACAAGTTCAGTGTCAGTCTGGACGGTAAAAGCTGGAAAGAGGTGCCGACCCACGGCGAGTTCAGCAACATCATGCACAATCCGCTGCCACAGACCGTTGCTTTGCCCGCAGGCTGCCAGGCACGTTTTGTCAGACTTGATGCAACGTCTCCCGACAACCAGCCAGCCAAGGTAGCTATGGAAGAAATCGGCTTCCTCTCTGCTGCTGAATAAAATTTGCACATTCCGGGATTCCGGTTTCACCGCACAGGCGGTGACAGGCAACGGCCTTCCGCCGACCGATTCACCGGATGACTTTTTTCTATTCATAAGAACTCATGAAAAATGAACGGAGGTTTCATTTTCATGAGTTCTTTTTTTATGTCCCTCTCCTGATCCCCTCACCTTCTCCTCTCCTCCCGTTTCTTCTCCTCACCAATGGTATAAACTGCATCATGTCTTTTCCAATACCTTTTGAAGTTCTTTTTGTATTGTATATTTTCATCATTCACAGGACTTTATAAAGGATACTGTGCACAAGTTTCCGACACCCAAAAGTCCAAAGTACCATAACTACGTTCTGAATAATGTCAAGCGTTAAAATCATTATTAAGATTAGAGTTTATATCGAATAATTGATTAAAGCGTTCTTTGACTTATCTTTGTGGTCTAAAAAGTTCAATTGATGTATTATGACAAGATTCGCCACCGTCATAGCCAAGTGCTTGCAGCGACAGGATT